>CAVEUD010000005.1:0-102017 GCA_963618995.1 bacterium | reverse complement strand
ATAAAATATTCCATGAGTTTTTCCTCCATGTGTTAAAATTTGATGGCGTCCGCGTTGCGACTAGCCCTCCGCAACGACCGCAAGCCGCTGGATAACGCGCCACGGCAAGCGTCTGGCCGCCCGCGCAAGCAGCGAGTAGTTCTGTGCGTCCGCGTCAAATACGAGCGCGAGCGCCTTCTCCGCGAAAATCTTTCTCATTGACTTCATTTCTCTAATCCCTCCAAGTATTTGTTCAATGCGTCCCGCGCTTCCAGCGGTTCGCTGAATAGGCCGTCGCTGCGAATCCGCCGAAGAACGTCCGCCGCTCCGGCAGGCGGCATGCTCTGCTCTGCCCATCTTCCGCCGCCGCGCGCATCAGAACGGCACATCCGCATCCTGCGTCGGGTCATAGCCACTTTGGCAGCCGTATTCCTCGCTGCCGCCTTCATCCTCGTTTTTCTTCGTGTAGGAGAGCAGGCATATCTCGTTGACGTGAACCTTTGCGGCATAGCGCTTTTGACCGTCCTTGTCGTAGCTCTCGATTTTGAGCTTGCCGAAGATGAGCACGGGCGCGCCTTTTTGCAGGTATTTTTCGACTACTCCGGCCTGGTTGCCCCACGCTACGCAGTTGATAAACTCCGTCACCTTGACGTACTCGCCGCTCTTGTCCTTGTAGTCGTCGCTGACGGCGAGCGTGAATGTCGCGACCTTCTGCTTGCCCGGCGTGAAGCGCACTTCGGGGTCGCGAACCAGGTTGCCCATAAGCGTGATTTTATTTACTCCCTTAGCCATTTATTTCACCCTCTTTTTCATAGCTACGGACGACGCGAGCGCGCCGCCCTGTTTTATTCCGCCGCGTTCATTTCCGCTTCCGAGCGCCGCGCGGTCGAGCTTTTGCCCGGTGAGCGCGTCCACCGGCGCGGGGATATGGTCTAAGAATCCGCGCGCTCTGTTCTCGCACTCAAAGCTGCCTGGAAAGTACGGCGGCACGGCTACGCGCCCCGGCTCCGCCTTCCACGACGCGCAGCGCTCGCCCATCGAGTAGAGCTTTGCGAACTTCTGTCCGAAAAATTCCAGTTCCTTGTCGGTCATCTCGCTGACCATCGCGACAAGCCGCTCCCAGCCGCCAATCTCACGGATGGCGAAATGGTACGCGGGCGTTGGGAATCGCACGCTCTCGTAGCTACCCCACCGCGACACAGCGGCGACGACTCTGCGCCACGCCAGCTCAGCCCGTTCCGCCTCCGTCCCCTGAATTTGCTGGACGATATGGGCCGGTGTGGGAAAATACTTACCCTCGGCCCCGACAAGATGCGCCGCCATCGCCGCTTGCACCTGTTCGAGCGTGTATCCTGCGAGCAGGTCGAAAAACAGCGTCAGCCCTGCGTTGTCCGGCGGCCTTGTGCGCGTTACTTTCGCCGCGGCGATTATCATGTCGCAGAACGCGCCCCAGTCTGTAGCTTTGTTCATGTGCCCCGCACCGCCTCGTCGATGTCGACGTATTCCCCCCGAAGGGAACCGAAATCTCCAAACGCGCGCCGCCTTATCTCGTCGTAGCCGAGGCGCTTGGCCTCTTCGAGCGAGTCAGCAGCGTCCCCGTTGGCATATTTCCCCTCCAGCACCTTCGGCATATTCGTCGGTCGAATAAGCCACTCAAGGTCGGCCATAAAGGGCCGCCCTGTCTTGCCCGGCGGACATCGCCCACAGAGAAAATCACTGTCTGCCACAAGCTCGAAATAGTGCCGCCACCAGTCGAGATTTTGCCGCGCCTTATCCTCGCGCCATCGAGTGCGAAGCAGCGAACGCCTTGCGTCAGTCCAGAGCTGCACCTTTGGCAGCATCGGCAATATCTCGTGATACAGCCCGATTATGGCCTCGTGGGGACAGTCGGGCGGCGAAGCGGACGCCGCGCCAGCGGCAGTCACCGGCTCAGGCCGGGGACGTGAAGTATTTGTTCTTTTCTTCCCACTCTGTAAATCTGTATATTCTGTTAAATCTGTTTCTCTGTATATCTGTATATCTGGTCGCGTTTCATGCGTTACACCTGCGTTACACGCCGCGTTACATTGCGTTTCATCGTGCGTTTCGGGCTGCATTTCTTGCGTTTCATCGCAGTTTTCTTGCGTTTGAAACGCTTTATCATCGCTATGTAACATCGCTTTTTTCTTTCTCTCGCGGTGCTGACGCACGCGCTCTGTGCTATTGTCGTCTCTCTTTATCTGGTATTGGCGTTTATCCCACGCGGCGATACGGTCGTCTGTTATCATGCCTATGGCTTCCATAGCGCGATATACTTGCTCGGTCGTGCCGTCGTCTATGAAAAACGTCGCGTCCTGCATCTCAAAGTCAAAACCGCGCAGAGAGCCCCGGTCTTCGTGCTGAGACGCATATTCAAGGAAAGATGCCCATACGCCGAGAACGAACGGGATAGGCAGCTTCGTTTTGCGGGCGATTAGGGCAAATTTTCCATCTTTGCTTGTTTCGTTGTACCATCTCAGCCAATTCATTGGTTCACCTCCCCGAGCCCATGAAGGATGAGAAAGCCCCATCCTTCATGCAGGTGTGTGCGGTTATGCTTCCCCGCGCGCCCGCAGCTGCGCTTCCGCGGCTGCTATTACGCGCTTGAAGTTCGCCGCCGTGCGCCATCCGGCTGACAACTCTCCGACGCCCAGCGATTCAGCGATAAACTGTTCACGCTCGCGCGCCGTAAAGTCAAGCCCAGCGCCGCCAAGTATCTCGTCCATACGCTCCTCGAGTGTGGTAAGGTCGTCTTTGGTCGAGGACTTTTTACCCGTTTCCGGCATCTGCTCCGCCATGTCTGCGGCTTCCGGTTCCGCAGGAGCCGCATCAGCCGGCACATCGTCAATGTCCGCGTCAATGTCTATGACATGCGCGACCTGCGCTTCGAGCACGCTGTCGCTCGACTTCGCCTCTTCCGGTGTGATGGACACAACGCCGTCGTCCTTCTGCATCGCGACGGCGGCCTCCGTGGATTTCGGCAGCCACTTGAAAATTTTTCTCATACATGTCTTCTCGGCCATGCTCGCGAAGTCCGTCTGCCACGGACCGGACGAATGGGCGCGGCTCTTCTTTTCAGCGTGTAATTTTGCGTCGGCTTTTGTGATGTAGTAGAAGGTTTTTTCTCCGTCCGGGAGCGTCACCATGACGTAGTAGCCGACCTCTTCGCCGCGCTCGCCTGTGACAGGCGGCTTGTGTATGAGCCTTTCGCTGTCGCCATAGACGATTTCAAACTCGTCGTTTTTACAGACCTCGCGCGCGATTATCTTCTTACAGCCGCCCTGGTAGGCAAGCCGCATCATGCCCTTGTAGCCCAGGACGAACGTCGCGAGCGTCTTGCCTTTGCGGTTGTCCTTAAACGGCACGAGATAAAACTCGTCTAGCCCCGGCGTCGGGTCGAGGCCGAGCGCCGCGCCGGTGAGAGCGCCGCCGAGCACCGTGGAAAGCTCGCACTCCGCAAGCCCGCGCGTCTGGCGCACAAGCGTCATGAGTATGCGCGAGAACCTTTTTGCGTCCTTCTTGATGGCCGTGGGCAATGCGTTCTCAATGCTCTGCAATGTATCGGGGTTGTTCAACTTCATGTACATGATGTCTGCGGGCGTCGCCTGCTTGCGCATAACCGCGGCTCTTTCCATAGCGGCCTTTGTTTTTTCATTTACAGTCGGCATTTACAGTTCCTCCTTGTTCTCCTGCTCTGTTGCTTTTCTGAACGACCGCAGAAACGCGCGCCGCTCGTTCTTGTTCATCCTGCGCCAGCAGTCGTCGCAGACGACCGCCATCGCGCCGCAGACGGAGAAGTATCTGACGACGCTCTTCTTCACGCCGCACTTCCTGCACGTCACGCCGCCTTTAAGCATCACACGGCGAACTCCTTAACAGTCATGCGGCGGTATGAGTAAGCGCGCACCACCTTCTCCGGCACAGAAACACTCTTATATGAGACCTTATACTCGCCGAGCACGCCGGTCTCCGCGTCGCCCATCGCGGCGGCAATCTTCTGCTTCACCGCGTCGAGCTGCTTCTCTGTATCCTTCTGCGCTTCGCGCGCCGCCTTTATCGAATCGTTCAGCGCCTGATACATCGCAATATCCGCGCCGAGCGACGGTGGAAGCTCTATCGCCTTCCCCGGCGCGCTGTTCGGATAAAGCTCGCGCAGAATGTCCCATGCGCTTTTACTTCCGTCCCACTGCGGCGGCTGGCCGTCAACGACTCCACGCCAGAAGTCCGTCTCCGCCGCCGTCAGATTTGCTATAATGTCGTCGTCACGGGGGATTTCGCGCTCCACATAGGTTTGGCCGCCAATCAGAGCCGCGATTACGAATTTGTTCCACCCCGTGACGTTCATATAATGTTGACACTGCAATGCGTACCATATAGGCACGTCGCCCTCTTCCCACTTCTTCGCGCTGTTCAGCGAGGCCGTCTTGATTTCAAGGCCGTATGTCTCGCCGTCGTCCGTATGCACCTCGCGGTCGAGGTTCGCGAACATAAACTTATGCTCCGGGTGCACAAGAATATGGTTGTTCCGCCTCACGCGCACCTCTGGGTGCAGCTCCGCGTAGCGGCGAGCGACAGGCTCTTCAAGCACCGTTCCCCAATAGGCCGCCTCGCTCTGCTCTTCCGCAGGCGGTTCGTCCGAAACCTTCTCAAAGAAAAGCTCGACCGGGCTTTTATACGGGTTCAGCCCCATAACAGCCGCGGCGTCCGAGCCGCCGATTCCTCCCCTTCGCGCGATAAGCCAATCCTCGCGCGACATTCCGAGCGTGCTCACTCTCTCCATGCGATTCACTCCTTCTAGTTGTTAAGCTGCTGCGCCCGCCACTCTTCGAGCGACAGCGCTCTCACTCCGCGCGAATGCCGCGCCGCAGCTCGAAGCAAAAAGCCCCGGCGTGCCGCAGAAAGACGGCGGAGAAGCGCCCCGTGCGGCAGTACATGCCGTCACTTCGCACTCTTGCGATTAAACTCATCGCGCATATCCTTAACCATAAGCATCTCTTTCAACCGCAACGCGAGCGCCGTTGCCATCTTTTCCACATCTCCGTCTCCACCTGCACCTTCCGGCGCGTGACTGCAAATTTCGAGAAAGCTAGGCAGAAAGAACTCTCTTATCTCGGGGACGGCGTTGACCAGCGTGATAATGAGAACCGTCAAGTCGTTCCTTTCTGCACCGACCGCTCGGAAAATCGTCCGTCCGGCAAGGTCGTCGTCCTTCCCGGCGAGCAGCAGAAAATGCGCGCCGCTCTCTTCCAGTTTTTGCTTGCACTCGTTGAATGCGTCAGAAAAATTCTTTTCGTTCATGCCTATTGCTCCCTATATCTTCTACAGAGGAAGATATACGACGCCTCACCTGACCCACACAAAGAACTGAGAAAATCTTCCTGAGCTTTCATGTAGTCACTGTTTTTCACGTTCTTACCTCCATCTATTCCGATTCTTCCATCAGCCGCGTCTTGTATTCCCTTATCCACTGCGCCTGCCAGCGCGGCGACTTATCGCCTACCCGGACGGGCGCGTGGAGCCTGCCCTCGTTCGCGAGCCGCAGAACGGCCTTGTTCGGGAACTTGTGCGTTGAATTGAGTCCCAGGAACTCAGCCGCCATCGCCGCGTTCACAAGCTCCTCGCCCTGCGGGAAGCCGTCGTCCGTCGCGGCCTCGTCCGCTGCGGCGGCGGGTGCGGAAGTCGGCGCGCTGAAATGCAGCCCGTAAAAGTCGAGCACCTGCGGCAGGATTGCAACCTCGCCGTCCGTCCCCCTGCCGTTCGAGACGCGCGAGATGAAAGCCTTCAGCGAATCCCGTATCGAAGCGTCAACCATGCGGCCCGCCTCCTTTTATATACTGCCGCCCTTGCGAAGCTCCGTGTCGGGGAACAGCACGCCGCCCGGAGACTTGCGTTCTTCCATCAGACGGCATCTGACCGCCGCGAGCGCCGTGTCGCAGACAACGCCGCAGAAACGTTTTGGATCGCCGGAGTGCCGCACAGCGCAGTCGGCAATCATCGAAGCGAGCAGAGCAGTCAGCGTCCCCGCGTGCGCCCCGTGAGCAACGCCGCGAATCTGCTTCTCGCCGTCCGGCGCAGCAGTCATGGAGTAGTAGACTCCGGCGAGAAAATCTCCCGAGCAGCCCGACTCCGCCTCGTCTATTACCATGTCCGAAACGTCCTGAACGAACTTCGCCGCGTCTCCTTCGCAGATAATGGGCACCGCCTTGTCGATGTCTCCGTCCTTGAAAAGAACCACACGCGCTTCTTCGCGCACCTCGGCTGTGCTAGTCTCTTGCATCGGCGTGATCTCCGGGAGAGCAAGGCGCTGCGCTCTCGCAAACACACGGGCCGCAGGTGAGGCCCCCGCCGCGCGGCTTTTCCTTGACTTCGCCGTAATGCTTTTCGAGTATTGCAAGCAGTTCCTTCGCGCGCTTGATGCCGTCGTACAACTTCTCAGCGGCTGCCTTGACTACTTCAGGTTCGTTAAGGCAACCCTCGGGGAGCAACTCGTAAACTGAGCAACGCCGCTGTAAAAGGTCCAGTATGCGTAGGGCCGCGCTGATTTGGCCAATGCCGCCTGGCGCGCCCGTTGACGAATTTACGAACGCCAGTTCACCTCTGAAAAATCTTGACAGTTCTGCCTCCAACAACTTATTCTTCATTGTCTTGTCTCCTCATTAATCTTCCGGTTCTTCGTAATGCGCTCCCATGAGCTTCTTCCAGTCCACGCCCTCGTCCAGCAGATTCGGACAACTGCGGTCTGGGTAAAACCACTTACGCCCAAGCCCCATAAGCATCTGCCACCAGTCGTGAATGTCCGGCGTAAGCAGCTCGCCTTCCGGCCCGATGCGGCGCAGCTCGCGGTAGACGAGCGCCACCATCTGCGCCTCGTCCATCGCTGCCGTCGTCTTCACGTAGAACTCAATCATGTAGAAGTACGAGTCGCCGCCGAGCTGATAAAGAATCTCCGTCCATTTCGGCGGAAGTTTCGACGTTTTCGCCAGGCTCATCTGCTTCTTGCCGTCGGCAGACACACGATTGGTGACAAAAAGAATCTTCTCCGGGTCTACGTGGTGCAGTTCGTCATATTTCTTTACCAGCGCCTCTGCGATAGGCAGAATCTTGTGATTGCATATCTCAAAATCGAACTCCGCTTCCGTCCTTACTGACATCGTTTTGCCTCTCTTTCTCTGCGTGATATAATGCAAGTACAGTGTTAGCGCTTCTTTCTCTGTACGGGCCTCTCAGCTGCAGCTGAGAGGCTTTTCTTCGCCCTAGCCACGGGATACCACGTCCGTCACGGTTACGGGCCTGAACAGCTTCCCGCTTGCGGCGTTAGCCTCTGCATTGTGCCTATATACCGCCGTGCCACCCCCGAGCAGGAACGCGGACACCATGCAGAGCGTCAATAGCTTCACTTTCAAACGCTCAACGTCGTTCATCTTCGTCATCCTCTGTCACCTCCGAATTATTTGATTCATTTGCAATGCGTTTAACTGCGTTTATTATATTACTTCAATCGCATTGCGTAAAGCCTTGTTTTAATTGCTTTTAATTGCTTTACAAGATATTTGCTATACTATCTATATAATCGCATTTAAGGAGGCAATATCATGCCCAAGAAAAACTTGACCGTCCGTATAGACGACGAACTCCGCGAGCAGCTTCAGCTCATCGCCGATAAAGAAATGCGCCCACTGGCGAACCAAATCATCTACTACCTGACCGGGTGCGTTGAGGACTATAAAAACTCGAACGGCCTTTATTACGATCCGCAGGAAGGATGCTTCAAGCCTCTTGACTCTTCCGTCCCTTTTTAGCCGCTTCCGCTCTGTACTCCGCTACAATCCAACGGACTAGCTGAGCGACTGGGCGCACTTGCTTTTTTGCCTCGCATTTCAGCCATTCGATTTCCTCATCGGAAAACCGGATAGTGAGGTTATGCTTGACCTCTTTTTTCTCGCTCACTCCGCTGCACCTCCTTCCACCATTCGTTGCGGTCAGCCTCGCGCGCGAAATCCGCGAGCGCGCCTATCATCAGAAACAACATCACGAAAAACGCGATTTTCACGCCCTCGATATGCGGCGCGACCCAGTAATAAAAGAAATCGCTCTGCGCGATGGACTGCATCAGCTCATTCATGCGCCTTTACCCCCACGAGCTTGCGAGTGTCTGCCATAAGGCTCTCGACATCGCCCTGCACCCGTTTCAGGCACATATCCCAAACGAGAGCGCACTCGTTGCAGAGCTGAAATCGCCCCATATCGTCAGCAACAATGTCACGTGCTTCTGCGAGCGTGCCGTGACCGCACGTTCTTAATGTCGGCAGATGCCGCACAATCACCTCGGCTCCCTCGTGCTCGCGTAGCTCCTTCCCGCAGCAGTCGCAGAAAAACAGCGTTACTTTTGACATATTTCCTACCTCCTTATCACTCGAACAAATCCAACACCGTGCTGCCGCGTTTGCCTCGTGTATTCAGCCTCGGGCTGCGCTTCGGCTTGACCTCCGCGGCTGCGACGTCGTCCGCAACAACCCGCGCGCGTTCCATCGCTTCCCGCCCGGGCGTCCACGAGACCGGCATATTCTTCTTCTCGTAATCCTTGAGCTTCATGTCGATGTCGGTTAAACTCACCAGATACCCGCCGCGCCTGCTGCGGAACAGATAATGCGTGCAGTTGCAGCCCTTATTCGTACACTCGAAAACAAAATCCACGCCGGAGATGGTGATTGCCCAGCCCGACTCCGGCGCGCCGGGAATGTGCTTACTCTTCTTTCGGCTCATTGTTTGCCTCCTTGTTGTCTCTCAATGTTCTAACTGCAAGTTCAATCACCATAGCGTTAAAACTTTTACGTTCTAGCCACGCCTGCTCTTTAATTGCTTTATAAACATCTGCCGGCCATCGCATTTGGCTGATTATTCTTTCCATAAAGCTCTCACCTCATAATATCAAAGATTCTTTGACACTAGATATTATATTCATCTGGTTTTACAGTGTCAATAATTCATTGATTGCTAGAGGTGATACTATTGGCACAGATTACACTTAGGCTTCCCGACGATATTCATACAAAGCTGCGTGTTCTAGCGGCCTTTAAGAACGTCTCTCAAAATGACCTCATTACTGAGGCTGTTCGTGAGAAAGTAGCCCGTTGGGAACAGCAATACGGTAACCTTCCGTTGCCTCCTGAAGGAGCTGAATAAGCGTCTCATTAAGCGATTCATTCTTGTCGGCGGCTATGTAACGCAGCCGCGCATGAAGTTCCTGCGGCAGGCGCGCGGTAAATTGGATATAGTCTTTGTTCCTCATAATTCTCACCAGCTTCCTTCAAAGGAGGTGAAGCAATGAAATACAAACTTATCGACGTGACCGGCAAACAAGGCAAATCAATAGGAACATTTGATTTTGAGACGCAGCCTCACGTCGGCGAATATGTTGAAATCGACGAAGACACTATGCCTATTTGCCGTCAAGTCGTTCAAGTAATCCACACTCAGAGAGGATGCGATGTTTTTGTAAAGCAGCCTCAATCGAGGGTAGTTGTGTTAAAAGAGGTTCTCGACACATTTGGATAAAAGCCAGGTATTGAAGCTCGTCAAGCATTTCTTCACGCCTGTCAGGGTCGCCGTCTTCTCTGCCAAGAATGACGGCGATTACTGTTTCTCCTCCGAACAGCCGCTTTATATCTTTTACTTCGCCATCGCTAGTAATACATATCATCCGTTTATCCTCTATTTCTTTTTCAAGGTGCGATGTTTCGGTGTTGCCAAACAAAAGCCGGTAGGTAAGGTGTGCGCTATGAAGCGGCTACCCCTTTACCGGCGATTCATTGATACTATTGCTTACGATAAATGACTTACCAAGCGAAGCCGCGCTATCTACGGCACCATATACATTGCAGCGTCAGCTTTCGCCGCTGTTGGGTCTCCAAGCGGCGTTACGCAGAATGAAAAATGCTGCGCTATTTTGTTGTCCTCGTCTTCCGCATCGATGTAAAGTCTGATTTCACGAATCATATGGTTCACCTCCGTTGGTTGTTATGCTTTTGATGACATCTGTTCTTCTAAAGCCTGCACCCCAAGACGTACTAAATCCCGATAAAGTTCTGTGTGAGGTTTATCAATTTACCGGCTGCAAAAATCCCCAGACACGAGCCTTCGCCTCGTCGAAAAGAGCGGTCAGCTCCTCAGCGGTGACGTCCTTGCGGACCCTCGGCGTAAACTCAAAATCCGTAACGTCGCCGTCGGCTATGACGGCCTTGACCGTGATTTCATTGCATGAGCGTGATGATGCCATCTGAACAACCTCCTTTCCCTCTGCTGAATGTCTGATAACAAGTTCGAGCCTTATAGCGCGGGCTGCGCTTCCAATCTCTTCCTCCCGGACTCCCGCGGGCTCTTCCGCTTCGCCACCTTCCGGGACAGAAGAGGGTTTACTGGGCCGTTAACTAATTCATCAATAGAGCAGTTGTATATTTCAGAAAGACGTTTCAGCGCGTTAATATCTGGCATTCGTGCGCCGGTTTCCCATCGTGAGATTGTATGTTCAACGACTCCCATTTCGACAGCCACATCTCCCATACAAAGCCCACATCTTTCTCGAATTTCTCTTAAAAACACTTCTTCGCCTCCCCTCTGGGATAAATATATTCCCTATTTGGGATTTTATCAATAGGCCTATAGTCTTATATACCGAAATGGGATTTACTTTCCCGATTTGTTCCTTTTGCTTTTTGTCCCGTTGTGGGATAATGAGTATATGAAGATTTTTGCTGAGCGCTTAAAGGAAGTACGCACACACAATGGTTTGACCACCGTGGAGCTTGCACGACAGCTTGCGGTTGGCAGTAATACTGTGTCCCGTTGGGAAAGCGGTACACGTGAACCAGGCCTTGAGACGATAGCTAAAATCGCTCAAATTTTACACACATCCGTTGCCTATCTGATGGGTGAAATAGATGAGCCCGATGTCCCCGCCTCCCAAGAACTTACAGGCGACAGCGCCATCAAAATCCCCGCCAACGGCGGCAAGGTGATCCACAGCGACAAGCTGCTCATGATTCCGCACATCTCGCCCGAAGTTAAGGTCTCGGCGGGCACGGGCAACGCCTACGAAGATATAGAGTGGAACGTAATTGACCGCTATCCCGTATTTGACGGCCCGCTCTCCGCTCTCTACGGCGACGACGACCTGACCTGCATCACGGTCGAGGGCGACAGCATGGAGCCGCAGATACACGACGGCGATGTTGTAATCTTCAACCACGACCCTGACTGGGTGAGCGGCAACATATACGTCGTCTGTCATAACGGTTTGCTCTTAGTCAAAGGCTTGATAAGCGACGGCTTCGACAAGCCGCCGATTCTGCGCTCTACTAACAAAGAATACCCAGACATCAAAATCAAAGAGGACGACTTCTTCCTTGTTTATGGCCGCGTGCTCAAGATAGACACGACAAGGAAGCCGAAGCCGGTGATATAACAATATTTTTTGTCCAAAGGGCTATAGTGATTGGAGAGAATTCCATGCCACAGAATTACAAAGAAGTGTTTGCAAACATAAATGAGAAACTACAAACATTAAGCAATATCAATGGGACACATTGCGATATTCAAAAAGAAGTCTTCTCTCGGAGCATTTTGAGTATTTTTAAGAAGTATGACTACGCCTCTCAATGGAATAAAATAATGATGTGTCTTAATAAAGTAAAAGCATTAGATTTCAAAGAAGACATTGCCACTTTAAGGCAATTGGGGTTTGTTCAATCTAACGAATTATTGTCAAGCATCGAAGAATACCAGCAAATACTTATAGAGCGTCTGCAAACATTTGGGGCCATACTTTATAACTTGAATCAGAAAGCTGAGCGTCTTAGTAAATATCCACTTCCAGCGTACAAGGCTCAATGTGACTATTTAGGAGAGTTAGAGCAAATTGGCGTTGATAAAGGGGAAATTTTAACTGGCTGGTTGAACAGTGCTTTTGAATTCATGGACAACTACGTCCCCGAACTGCACACAGCAGAGAAAGATGGCTATGAGTACCACGCAAAAGCCTAAACCGTGATATGAGAATATATTATGTTTTCTCCATATGATGTTTGGTCTCAGGATACTATTTATTTCTGGTCGCTCTTTTCCTCTATAGGACTACCAATAGTATTTATGTATCTGTGCAAAAATATAATTTCTAAACAGCGTTACCACGCACTGATTATGTTTATAAGTGGAGTCATAACACAGCTTGTATTTTGTCCGTGGAAATTTCCTGATGGGGACAGAACAGTGGGATTTATGTTTGTTTGGAATCTATTTCCATTTGAAATGAATACTAGCCAAGTAATGTTAAACACGTTCATTTGTGCATGGGCATCAGGCATTTGCTATTACGTAAAACAAGGCTCGTGGCATAGCGAAAGCAGGAGCTATATAGCACGAGCTAATATGTGGTGGTGTGATGTTTGTAGTGAAATAAGGGAATCATCATTATCTAAATTTAAAAATGACGAATTTATTGTTTTCTTGTATGAGTTACAAAGATATATAACACAAGAATTTTATCGCATTAAAAACATACCCATATCCCAGCGTAATGAAAACGAAAAGGCAAAATTCAACAAACTAGAAAAGGCCCACAAGGCGTTTAATAATTATGAAATTATATCTGCGCTTGAGGCGATAGAAACATTACAATTTAAGTATGGCGGACAATATATAAGCATTGAGCAGTTTTTAAAAAAACACTTTGCAAACTATATTGAGCACCGAGAAAAATGGTAATTTTTGTATTGAACAGGTTAAAAAAGGCGGACACTGTTTCACATTATGCAAAAACATTTTATGAATTTTGCGACCATTTACAAATTAGAGGGAGTTCTACAGATTCGAATTCTTTGTCTACAGGAGGAACGGCAATGCCAGAAGATCGGCTTCCCCAAACACAAAACACTGAGCAGCCCCAACAATTATTTGACCCGACACGCGTGATTACCAACCCTCAAGGCCGCGCCATAGCGGAGATGTACGGCGTAACTGACGAGCAGGCCGCCGCGCTCAAAACCAAAGCGGCAGAAGTGTACATTGATATGCAGAAAAAACAGCTAAGCGGCGAAGATTTTCAGCAGCGCCTGGATAATGGTTTGCACGCCATGGCAAGCAATGCTGCACAAATCGCCTCTGATGGAAATGCAGCTCATTTAACGGCATCTTACGAAGATGAAGTAAATAAGACAAAAGTTTGGGGGTGCGGACATTTATTTGTACTAGGCCGCTACCCCCATGTATTGTCTGTAATCCCTAGGGCTAAGACTACCCAGGGATATTTTAATCCGCTTGTCACGATACCACACTAGATATTTATCAAGCATCACAATAAATTCCTGAATTGATATGCCATCCCAGTCATTCCCATGGAAGAACTCGTTCTTGAGCCTTCCGAAGAAACCTTCACAGGCCGCATTGTCCGGCGAACAGCCCTTGCGGGACATCGAACGCACAAGCCCCGCTTCGTCCATTCTCTTAATCCAGTCGGGCCAACGATAGTGACAGCCGCGATCCGAATGTACGATTGGATGTGCTTCCTGCGGCAGCTTACTGATTGCTTCGTCGAGCATTTCATTGACCAGCCGGGCATTTGGGCTGGTGCTGATTCTCCAAGACACAGGCATACCGTCGAAGCAGTCTATAATTGGAGACAGATACACCTTCCCGGCTGGGATAGAGAACTCCGTTATGTCGGTCAGCCACTTCTCGTTAGGCTTCGAAGCGTGGAAGTCATGTCGTATTAAATCCGGCACGGCAGGGCTGATTTCGCCAAGGTATGAGTTGTACTTCTTGGCTTTCTTCGGAATTGCGACAAGCCCGCCTACCTTCATTAGCCGGCGTATTACCTTCTCGGAGATAATATGCCCTCTGCTGTCCAGCTCAGCCTTGATGCGGCGATAACCGTAACAGCAGTAGTTGTCGTTGAAGATTTCAGCTATCAGCCTAAAATCCTCCTTGTGACGCTCCCGGAAGGTAAGGCGCTTGTTGCGCCGGTAGTAATATGTATTCTTGTGTATATCAAGCATAGCGTACAGCTTCGGCAGCTTGTATTTGCTTTTCAAGACGTCAACAATCGCTGCCTTCTCCTTGTTTGTCAAAAGGATTTTGTTGACGTCTTGGTCTTTTTTTAGTACGTTAATAATCTCCTTGAGAATATCTACTTCCATCTGCAAATCGAGATTACGGGCTTTCAGCTCCTTAATCTCCTTTGAAGCAGACGAAGCTCCGCTCTTGCCCTTTGTGTGTTTGCTTCGCGCCATGAACGCTACCGCCCCTTCCGGCATATATTTCTTCCTCCAATTATATATGCTTGCTGCGCAGCAGCCTATCTCTTGCGAGACAGTAACTGCGCTTTCACCAAAAGTGAAGCAGCGCCGGACAGCTTTCAGCTTTACCTCCAAAGAGACACGGCTGCTGCAGCCTTGTGAGGATGAATTTTTCCCGGCAAGTTGTTTCTGCTCTTGCTCATGAATCCATATATACAGTGTCGGCACGGAAGGATACCCGAGGACGTTACGCACGATGGCCGGCGACTTCGTCTTCATATAAAGCGCAAGAGCCCTACGGCGTTGTTTTGATGAATACATACTCTGACTTCCCCTCTCCGAGGGTAGCTTTTAGCACAAGTTTATATCCGCACCTCCTATTCCTGCGTCCGTATTTTTTATATTCTTGATAGATTGAGGGGACAACAGGGCCGTAATCCCAAGCCTCCATATCCTCAGCAAACATTGGCTTGCCCATCAGAGCATAAGAATATGCCTGACAATAGTACAGCAACTTCTGCAATTTTAAATTCGAGATATCGGCTACTTCATCGCCCCCGACAACTCTCTTTTCCGCGTCTTCCTTGAATAGAGAGAGCAAATATTTAGCTACGTCTTCCACGGCTATCATAAGCAGTCCCTCCCTTGCGCAGCATTGACTTGTTTACCAAACACACAACATCATCCTTTTCTGCTTGGATTATAAAATTCGCAGACAAAAAGTCAATACTGCGTTTTAGTGGTGTCAATCTCTCCCCGCGCCGCCGCCGCAAGACTATCCACCTTATCCGCCCACCACTGCATCATGCGGCGACGCTCGTCGAGATACTGCGCCATGTTGTATGTACCGCGGATTTTATTGGCTTCGACATGGGCAAGCTGACGCTCGATCGCGTCGGCGCTCCATAGCCCCGACTCGTTGAGCATCGTACTTGCGGTGTGACGGAAGCCGTGAGCGCTGACTTCGTTCTGTTCGTAGCCCATCGCGCGCATGGCGACAACTAGCGCGGCGTCGCTCATCGGCTTCGTGCCTGTATAGTTACGCGGCGAAGGGAATACATACTTACCGTCTCCGGTGAACTCTTTCTGCTTCTCCAAAACGGCGAGCACCTGCTCCGAAATTGGCACAAGGTGCGGACGCTTCACCTTCATTTTCTCTGCGGGCAAACGGATAAGGCGTTCCTTCCAGTCGATTTCTTCCCATTCAAGATGGCGCAGCTCGCCCGGACGCGGGAACGTGAGCACGAGGAACCGCAGAGCCGCGCGGATAGTCGCGGAGCCCGTATAGGAATCTATCGCGATGTAGAAACGCCCCAGCGTCAGCGTGTCTTGTATGCTCGCGAAATGCCCACCTTTGACCGGAGGCAGAGAACCGCGCAGCGCATACGTCGGGTCATTATCCATCACGCCGAGAAGTATGGCATAGCGGAACACTTGCCCGCAGATAGAATGCACGCGGCGCGAAGTATCAGAGCGTCCGAAGTCGCGTATCTTTTGTGCCAGACGCAACAGGTCGAGCGGCGCAATCTCGTTTATCGGCTTGTCCCCAAACTCCGGCAAAATATAATTCTTCAGCCGCCCGTTGATAACGTCGATATACTTTTTCTCGTGGTTGCCGTTTTTGACCTGCTCTTTGAGCCATTCGCGCGCGACTTCCTCAAAGGTAGGGACGGCAGACTGTTTCGGTGCAGCAATCTCTGACGGAGACGCGCCGTCCATAAGCTTTCTGCGTATCTCGTCGCGTTTTAAGCGCGCCTCTTTACAGCTCAACAGCGGATACTCGCCGAGCGTCATAATGCCTTCTTTACCATTGCTGTAATATCTCAGCCGCCATGACTTCATGCCCGAAGGACGGATTTCCAAGTAGAGCCCGTGCTCGTCTTTCAGCCGATACGCTTTTCCCATTGGCTTCGCATTACGCGCAGCCGAATCAGTGATACTGGGCATTTGTGTCGCACCTCCGTATAACCGTATAACGAATTTCACGATTTCATTGTAATACGGTCTATGATACGGCGTCTAGTTTGCTGGCAGGCGACGCACGCGACAGAGGAGACAGAAAAGCAAACATATTTCCAACAAAAAAGCCCCCAAACGGGGGCTTTTGCTAACGAGCGGTATGCTCGGGAAAACTTCTGGTGGAGACGCGGGGAATCGAACCCCGGTCCAACAGAGGACAATCTGGAAGGCGCTACGTGCGTAGTCTATGCTTTAGGGTTCGGGGCGGAGGCTCCCGTAGACAGGATACTCGTTCCCTAGCTTTTCCTGGATCTCGGACGCCGGCCGAAAGGCTCTGCCGTAATCCCAGCCGTCTTTGTGACGCCCTTTCGGAACCCGACGGCGGAAGTCCCGAAGAGCGCGCTACTTAACTAAGCAGCGAGTGCGTAATTGTCTTCGACAATTATTTTTTCGGAGCCGGATTAACGAGGCTTCCCCATCCTCGGCACGCTCCCCCCGACCCTCCGCCTGCTGTCGAAACCTGTCGTCCCCGGAGGATTGGAGCGGTGTTGCGCTGCGCGGGCCGTAAGCCCGCGCGCTAATAATCGCCGCGAACCTTGCGGCGGACCGCTCTGTCTATTTCGCGAGCCGCGTCGCGCTCGGCGGCGCTGTTGCGCTTGTCATGGAGCTGCTTGCCTTTCGCCACAGCAAGCTCAATTTTCGCCCATCTGCCCTCTTTGAGGTACATTTTGAGCGGCACGAGGGTAAAGCCCTTTTCGCGCGTCTTTTCTACAAGACGGCGAATGTCGGTTTTGTGGACGAGCAGCTTGCGCGGGCGGAGAGGGTCTTTGTTGTAGATAGTCCCCTTCTCATATGGCGATATGTGGACGTTGTAGAGCCACAGTTCCCCGCCTTCGACGGAGGCGAATCCGTCTTTGAGGTTGACGCGTCCGTCGCGCACAGACTTTATCTCCGTGCCTGACAAGACTATGCCAGTCTCGAAGGAGTCGATGATGAAATATTCATGTCTCGCCTTCCGGTTCTGCGCGACCGTCTTGTCCTCAGCCACTGTTCTCACCTCGTGCGCGCATTATACCCGTTTGAACAAAATTAGTCAAACGACGCCGCGCCTCGGATGCGCGAAGTGAGGGCGAACGTCTCCGCGCCTGCCGGCGGTTTGCAAAGCGATGCGCGGCGCGGGTCGAGTATGCTGCCGGAACGGATGATTCTTTTGGGGTTTGGGCAAACGGCGGCCGCGTTTTGCCGTCATCGTGCGGAGATGAGTTTTTGAAGTTTTTGCAGCCGCTCTTCTCCGCACTCCGGCGTTTCGCGCAGCGGGAATTTTATTCCAAGCGCGTCGTATTTAGCCAAACAGAGCTTGCGGAACGGCAAAAGCTCGATTTTTTCAAGGTTGCGGTATTTCCGCGCCATCTCTTTCAGCTTCATTACATCTTCTTCAGTATCGTTGATCCCCGGCGCTATTACCTGGCGCACCCACAGCGGGACGTTCATGCGCGCGGTAATGTCCAGAAAGCCGAGCGTCGTATCCAACCTGCCTCCGCAGTACCTTTCAAAATCTTCTTCGTTTGTGAATTTTATGTCGCATATCACGAGGCCGGTATAGCGGAGCGCCTCTTCCGCGCCGCTCAGACAGGCGCCCGATGTGTCCAGCGCCGTGTGGCAGCCGAGTTCGTGGAGCCGACGGAAGAGCCCGGCGGCGAAAGCCGGCTGCATAAGCGGCTCGCCGCCGGACAGCGTTACGCCGCCCTTTTTCTTTATATAGGGGAACATCCTTTTTATTTTTTCAACGGCTTCGTCCACGCTGATTTCCGCGCCGCCGCCGGCCTCCCATGTTTCCGGATTGTGGCAGTAAGCGCATCTGAGCGGGCATCCCTGCATGAAGAGCACGCTGCGCAGCCCCGGCCCGTCGACGGCCCCCATGCTCTGAAAGCTGCTTACTCGCCCTTTCATACTACAGCGAGGTGTGGAATGTACGTGAGACCACTTCTTTTTGCTGTTCACGAGAAAGCTTGTGGAAGTTCACGGCGTAGCCCGACACCCTTATGGTCAAGTTCGGGTATTTCTCCGGATGTTCCATTGCGTCGATCAGCATCCTGCGGTCGAGTACGTTCACGTTGAGGTGGTGCGCGCCGAGCGAGAAATATCCGTCGAGCACAGAAATGAGATTGTAACGCCGCTCTTCTTCGGAGTGGCCGAGCGCCTCCGGCGTTATCGAGAAGGTGTTAGAAATGCCGTCGCGGCAGCATGCATAAGGTATCTTAGCGACGGAGTTCAGCGAAGCGAGAGCGCCGTTTTTATCGCGGTTGTGCATCGGGTTCGCGCCAGGCGCGAATGGTTCCCCGGCCCTGCGCCCGTCGGGCGTCGAGCCGGTCTTTTTCCCGTAAACAACATTGGAGGTTATCGTCAGCACAGACAGAGTGTGTTCCGCGCCCCTGTAGGCAGGATGTTTTTTGAGTTCGTTGAGAAACAGCTCAAGCTGCTCCGCAGCGATGCCGTCAACTCGGTCGTCGTCGTTTCCGTAGGCCGGATATTCGCCCTTCGTTTCAAAGCCGGTTATAAGCCCGCGTTCGTCTCTGACGGGACTCACCTCAGCGTATTTTATCGCCGAAAGCGAATCGGCAAGGACGGAGAGCCCGGCAGCCCCGAAGGCCATGAAGCGGCGCACGTCGGTGTCGTGCAGCGCCATCTGCGTTTTTTCGTAGGCGTATTTGTCGTGCATGTAATGTATCATGTTCATCGCCGAAACATAGGTCTTCGCAAGCCAGGCGCGATAGAAATCCATCGCTTCCATTACCTTGTCGTATTCCAGGACTTCGCCGTCGTAAGAAGGCCTTGCAGGGCCGACTTGAACGCCGCTCTTCTCGTCGCGTCCTCCGTTCAGGCTCATAAGAAGCAGCTTCGCCAGATTGGCGCGCGCCCCAAAGAACTGCATCTCCTTTCCGATGCGCATCGCCGAGACGCAGCAGGCGACGCCGTAGTCGTCGCCGAAAGCCGGGCGCATTAGGTCGTCGTTCTCATACTGGATCGCGTCGGTGTCGCACGACAGCTGCGCGGCGAACTCTTTGAACGGCTCCGGAAGAGATTCAGACCAGAGGACGGTGAGATTAGGCTCGGCAGACGGTCCAAGCGTGCGAAGCGTATTCAGCATCCTGAAAGTGTTTTTCGTGACCAAAGTCCGCCCATCCTCGCCCATACCGCCAAGCGCCTCCGTTATCCACATCGGGTCGCCGGCGAATAGCTCGTTGTACTCGGGAGTGCGCAGGTGGCGGGCCATCCTGAGTTTCATTACAAAGTCGTCTATTATCTCCTGCGCGCCGCTCTCATCCAGGCGGCCCAGCCTAATGTCGCGTTCGACGTATATGTCTATGAACGTCGAGACGCGGCCCAGGGACATCGCCGCGCCGTTCTGCTCCTTTATCGAGGCGAGATATGCGAAATAGAGCCACTGCACCGCTTCACGCGCACATGAGGCTGGACGCGACATGTCAAAGCCGTAGAGCGCCGCCATATCCTTAAGTTTGCCGAGGAAATTTATCTGCTGGTAAAGCTCTTCAAGCAAACGTATCGCGTCCTGGAGCATCGGCTCCGACGCCGCCACCCGCGTCTTGTCCTTTTCCTTCTCTTCTATCAGCCTGTCTATCCCGTAGAGGGCGGCCCTCCTGTAGTCGCCTATTATCCTGCCGCGCCCGTACGAGTCCGGAAGGCCAGTTATTATCCCGCAGTGGCGCGCAGTCTTTATTTCGTCGGAATACACGCGGAAGACGCCGTCGTTGTGGGTCGTCCTGTACTGGAATTCCTTTTCTACTTTTTCGGAGAGCGAATAGCCGTAGGCTTCGCAGGCCTTGCGCGTCATGGCGATACCTCCGAATGGATTGACGCCGCGTTTCAGCGGTCTGTCGGTCTGGAGTCCGACGATTATTTCGTTTTCTTTGTCCAGATATCCCGCCTTATAATTCATCGGCGAAGTCACGGTCTGGGTGTCGATGTCGAGCACGCCTCCGAAACTCTGTTCAAGCTCCAGAAGCCGCTCCAGCTTCGAGAGAAGTTTCCTGGTCCTTTCAGTCGGGCCGCACAGGAATTCGCCTCCGCCGACGTAAGGGACGTAGTTCTTCTGAATGAAATCCCTGACGTCTATCGTATCCTGCCACGCTCCGCCGTTGAAGCCTTCCCACTCATTGCATATCATCACAGCGTTCCTCCTGTTGTTTGAAAAACATCTCCGCCGCGCCCATTTCAAGAGCAAAAAAAATGGACGGCATTCGGAAGGATGCTGCCCAGACGGTCGGCTAATATAAGTTACGGTTCCACTGTGGTGCTCCACAATTATCCGTCAGGATACCATAACTATAGATAACGATGCGGACATTATACGCGCATACCTGTATTTTGTAAACTAAATAAGGTTTATCTCAATAAGCAAGAAAATTCTAATATGAGCGCGGCTGAGCATTACGTCTGTCCGCATATTTGTGACGCCTGTATTTTCGCATTGCAAGCGCCGTTGCCGCCGCACCGATGACGTCGGCAGCGCCTGCGTTCATGAGCTGTTGCGCTCAGAATAGTAATACGCCGAGCGCGGCGCTTAGGCAGATGACTTTAGGCACGCCAACCTTTAGTTTGATCAACAGAAAAGCGTCAAGGAGCGCAACGCAAAGGGAAGGGACGAGTGCGTCTCCAGCGGAGCCGTAATTCGCCATTGCAAGCTGGAGCGTAACGCCTATCACCATACCGATGCATGCGGGGCGCACACCTACCATGACGCGCGACGTCCAGTCGCTCTCCTTGACAACTCCGTAGAAAAAGGCGGCGAGCGCCGTCAGCGTGAATGTCGGGCTCAGAACGCCGAGGCTGGCCGCGACGGCTCCAGGGATGCCGGCGGCGTGTATCCCCGCGAAGGTCGCGCAGTTTATGCCGAGCGGCCCCGGCGTCATTTCCGCTATGGCTATTATGTCTGTCACCTGGCTAGCCGTCATCCAGCCGTGCGAAAGCATTTCGTTCGTTATCAGCGGTATCATGGAGAGGCCGCCGAAGCTGGTGAAGCCTATTTTCACAAAACTCCAGAAGAGTTTAAGCAGCACCATCAGAGCCGCCTCCTTTCTTGAAACGGCTGATTATAAGGCCCGCCGCAGCTCCGCCGACGACGAGCCAGACGCAGTTGACGTGAAAGAAGAGATAGAGGCATAGCGCCGCAGCAGCAACCACGCAGCAGGCGCGCACAGGGAAAGCGCCGCGCAGCAACCCCAGCACAGCGCTCGCCATTATCGGGACGACGGCTGCCCGTACGCCGCGCATGGCGGACATTACAGTATCCTGGCTGTGAAATTCCTTGTAGAAGTAAGTTATCAGGCTGAGAACCGTCATCGGAGGGATGACCATGCCTATCAGCGCGGCGAACGCGCCGGGATATCCTGCGTCGCGGTAACCATAGAGGAAGGCGACGTTGCCTACGAAGAGTCCGGGCATGCTGCGCGCGACGCTTGTGAGGTCAAGCAGCTCAACGTTGGATATACTCTTTTCTTCGTCGACGTAAAGGCGCTGCATCTGAGCGACTATGTTTAAGCCGCCGCCGAAGGTGAAACAACCGAATTTTAGAAATTGAATAAAAAGCTTCAACGCTTTTCCGCCGTTTTTCACAACGCACTCCTCCCAACCGGGAAAGAGTAACGCTTACACCTTGTGTAAAGTCAAGCGCTTTTTTTGACGGGCAGCCATATGAGGCGGTATCTCATTCCGCCTCCGTTCCTGTTTATCGACAGGAAAGTATGCGACACTGGGTCGCCGGTCACGGACAAACCTTCACGCTCAGCGCACTCCTTGAACGGTTCGAGGTACGAGGCCGATATAACGGGGTATCGCCCTTCTATACGCATAACGGCGCGCAGACATAGGCAGGCTGGGAAATATTCGCCGCGGGCCGCGAGTTTTTCCGCTCCGAGCAACTTCGCGTCGCTCTCCATAATGCCGAGCCCCGCCGCGTTTTCATCCTTCCCTTCACGGAGGAACTTCTCCCAGTTTCCGCGCAGCGACGGAAAAACGAACGGGGCAAGCTCGCGCCATTTACGGAAAAGAGAATAATCTTCCGGTTGCAGTATGAGATCACCGCCGCGCATAAATTCTAGACGGTAGAAAGCGGGGCGTTCGCGCAGATCAACGCGGCCGAACTCGGCTGGCGCCTTCTCTATCCTCGCGCGGTTCTCGCGGAGCCGCTCAAGTATCATTTCTTTGCGCCGTATCTCTGCTTCAAGCCCTTTCTCACGGCGGCGCAGGCTTTCAACGACGAAACCGGGATCGTCTGTGTTGACTAGGCTCTCCGCCTCGCCGAGCGTAAAGCCACACCCGCGGTAGGACATAGCGAGCATCAGCGAAACTATATCCGGCCTTTCATAAAAGCGGTACGCGCCTTCGCCTTCGCGGCGGGAACGCACTATGCCGCCGCGCTCATAAAGGCGTATTCCAGCCGCAGAAAGGCCGAGCAGCTTCGATATAAGCCCGATATGGTATTTCATCTGCAAAAGGCGCGCGGCACAAGCCGCGTTGTTTTAAGCTACGTCTTCGCCGGAGCGCTTGGGCTGTGCGGCCGCAGCCTTAGCTTTATGCGCAGTTTGCGCCTTTTCCGGCGTCTCGCCGCCGTCGGGCAGCACAAGCTCGCGCAGCGACGCGGCAAGCCCCGCGACACCCTGTATCTCGGATGGGATGATTATCTTCGTCGCCTTTCCGTCGGCGGCCTTCTCAAACGATTCCAGGCTTCTCAGCGCTATAACCTCTCGCGTCGGCGCAGCTTCGTTGAGCATCCTTATGCCGTCGGCCACGGCCTGCTGGACGGCGCGGATAGCCTCGGCTTCGCCCGCCGCTTCGCGTATTTTCTGTTCGCGCACTGCGTCGGCGCGGAGTATCGCGGACTCCTTCTCTCCTTCGGCTATCAATATCTTGCTCTGCTTTTCGCCTTCGGCGAGCAGGATAGATTCGCGCTTTTCGCGTTCCGCCTTCATTTGGCGCTCCATCGCCGCCATTATCTCCTTCGGCGGCTCGATGTTCTTGACCTCGACGCGGTTCACCTTGATTCCCCATTTGTCCGTCGCCTTGTCGAGCGTCTCCGTTATGCAGGAATTGATATGGTCGCGCGAGGTCAGCGTGTGGTCGAGTTCCATCGAGCCGATGATGTTGCGCAGCGTCGTCGCCGTAAGGTTTTCTATAGCGGCGAGGGGATATTCTACGCCGTATGTAAGCATTTTCGCGTCGGTGACCTGGAAGAACACGACCGTGTCTATCTGCATAGTGACGTTGTCCTTAGTGATGACGGACTGCGGCGCAAAGTCAACCACCTGCTCTTTTATAGATACTTTGTTGGCGACCCTGTCGATAAACGGCACCTTGATGTGGAGCCCCGCGCCCCACGTGCAGAGATAAGTGCCTAGCCTCTCTATTACGTAGACGCTAGCCTGCGGAACTATCCTGACGTTGGCCGCGACCACCATCACAAGCAGGAACACTATGAACACAAGAAATATCGTCGAGAGCATTTACCCTTCCTCCTCTTTCGTCGTCTTCGTCGTCTTTTCTACTATAAGCGTCACTCCGCGAAGCTCCACGACCTTCACGACGGCGCCTTTTTCTATTGTCGCGCCGTCGGCGCTGCGTGCTTCCCATTCAAGCCCCCCAGCGCGCACGCGCCCCTGTCCGATGATATTGTCTACCGGCGAGGATACGACTCCGTCTGCGCCAATCATCATATCGGCGTTAGTCGGCGTCTTTTTCACGCGGAGCACCCGCTTAAAGAAAGGGCGCGTCAAGGCAAGCGCAAGCGCGCTGGCGGCGATGAACACAGCTATCTGCGCGTTGAAAGAAGCTCCGAGCCACGCGGGGATCATCGCGACGAGCGCCCCGATCGCAAACCATACGGAGAACAGCCCCGCCGTCGACGCCTCTATGACGCCGGCCGCTATCGCGACTATCAGCCAGAAAACGACTGGGTTTAAAAGTATAAGCGATGCAAGTCCGTCCATCGTACCATCCTTTCGTCGCGCGGCGGCTCAGCGCCGCCTGCTCGAACAGCATATCACAACAAGGCCTCATTTGCGATTTTATTTTTAATTGCCGGCGCGGCACGGCATTTTGACATCCGTAAGAAATTCGCTATAATTTTAACGTTACGGCGTGTTCTCGCGCCGTCGAGCGCCTTTTACAGGGGTTCCAGTCCCATGCGGCGCAAGCCCGTGAACCTCGTCAGGTCCGGAAGGAAGCAGCGATAAGCGGAATCTTGCGGGTGCCATGGGAGCGCTGGAACTCCTGCAAAGGGCGCTTCATTTTATACGCTCCCCTCAAGGACGGTAATCTTTATGGAAGAAGCATCACGAAAGTTTCTGCCAGTCAAAGTCAAGCCTGAACCTGGCGACCAGCTCGTCGCCGCGCCGTGCTGGGTACTGACGGCGAATATGGTGCAGCGCGGACTTTTCACACGGCTGACTGCGAAGCCGGTGACGGCGCTCGTAAACGCGACGACCAGCGAGGCGGAGATAATCGATGAAGAGCTCGCATCATCGGAGGATTTTTCCGCCCCGTCCGAAATCAAGCTGCTTCCTGCCAAGCTCTCGCGCGCCGCAGCGGAGGAAGCCGTGCTGGCTGCAGTCTCCGCAGCGTCGCCGCGCGGATGGCGGCGCGGCATAAGCCGCTCGGAACTTTTCTTTAAAGGCTCTGGGCGCGACGTTCTCGCGCTGCGTCTCTATATAATACGCGGCCCCCTGCTCATAGACGCCTTTTCCGGCGAGAGCATCGGAGCCGCTTCGTTGATAGAATTCCTTATCTAATCTGTTCTTTCGGCAGCGTCATCACGAACGCCGCGCCGCCGAGCCGACTCTCGCCCAGCTCGAGCTTTCCGCCGTGGCGTTCGGCTATTCTGCGCGATATGGAGAGTCCGAGGCCGTAGCCGCCGTTTTTCTTTTCCTTTCCGCGCGCACGGTGTCCGTCGCCGCGGCGGAACCGCTCAAAAATTATCTCCTTGTCCATATCGTGTATTCCGGGGCCGTCGTCGTCGACCGTTATTTTCCATGAGCCGTCCACGTCCTCGACCGAGACCTTTATCCGCCCCGTGCTTCCGCCGCCCTGCTCTATGTACTTGTGCGCGTTTTCCATGAGATTAAGAAGCGCGCGGCGCAGATCGCTGTAGACTCCCTTTACAGCCGCGCCGTCCGGCACGCTGACCGCTATGGCCATGTCTTTCTTGTGCGGAAGGGCTTCTATCTCGTCGCTCACGTCGGCTATGAGCTCGCCAATGTTTACTTCGCCCAGCGTCGGAAGCTCCGGCGCTGCGTCGGCGTCGAGGCGTACGAGCAGAAGCATGTCGTCGACGAGCTTGCTCATGCGCTCCTGCTGGCGCAGCAGGCTGTTGATCGTTTCAACGTCCTCGGCGCGTTCAGGGTCATGCGTCTGCGGCGCGCTCTTCATGAGCTCAAGACCGGTGCGCATTATCGTCAGCGGCGTTTGGAACTCATGGCCCGCGTCGATAAAGAAGTCGCGGCGCGCCTCTTCAAGACGCAGCTTTTCAGTGAGGTCCTGGAGCACTATCATGCGCCCGCGCGGGAGAACGAGCGTCGTAGCCTCGACCTCCACCATGCCGCCGTGCATAATGGAAATAGTCCTCTGCCCGTCCGGCTCGTCCAGCATTTGATAGAGTTCTCCGGAGGGCAGTATGACTTCTACAGACGAGCCGCGCGCGGGAAGCTCCACCACGGCGCTGCCACGGCAGATACGCGCAGCCTCTTGGTTGATGTATCGGATGCGTTTGTCGTCGTCTATAAGTATTACGCCGACGGGAAGCGCGCCGACTATCTGCGCAAGCTCCTCTTTGCGTTCCTGCGCCTCATGTATCGTACTCGCAAGCGAGTCCTGCATATTGTTCAGGGTGTTCGCCAACGTCTGTATCTCGTTGTCCGCCGTTATTGGGAAACGCGCCTTTTCGCCGCGCGCTATCTGCGCCGCCGCCTCGCTGAGATCGTGAAGCGGCGTCATGATCGAGCGAAGCACCAGATAGGTGCAGAGCCATATAATGACGAGCGCCGCGAGAAAATATTTAAGAAACGGAGCCGCGATGTTCTGCGCTATCGACGAGAGCGCCCCCACTGGGTACGAAAGGCGCACTGCGCACTCCGCGCCGCCTGGCAGGACAGCCTTGCGCGCGGAGTAGACCTGCCACGCTTCCAGCGTCTTGCTGTAGCGCAGTTCGAAGCCCTCGCCCGTCTCGAAGGCGCTTATGACCTCGCCGCGCGTGTAATGGTTTTCAAGCTCCCCTGCATCTGCTTTGCTGTCTATCAGCACACGCCCGTCTGATGCGACGACCGTCATGCGCCCGTCGGGATACATCTCCTGCCAGTCCTCTTCTTCGGCGGCGAGCCCAGCCAGCCCCTCGCGCTGCGCGGACGAGACCGCGACGGCCAGATAGCGGTTAAGCGTATCGCGCGCGTCCGCGACGGCGCTGGTACGCTGCGCGTTGTAAACTATAAACCAAGCCGCCGCGCCGATGACGCAGACGGCGAAAGTTATCAGGAGCGCTATTTTTTTCTTCATTGCGAGCGAACGCACCGCGGACATTTTATTCGCTTTCCTCCCAGGTCAGCCTGTAGCCGCGCCCGCGCAGCGTCTGCGCCGACAGCGTAGGCTTCTTCCCATCGTCGAGTTTCCTGCGCAGCCTCGACATGTGCACGTCCACAGTGCGCGTGTCGCAGCTTCCCAGCCCCCATATCTTCCTGAGCAGCTCGTCGCGCGAAACTGTGTGTCCCATGCGGCGCGCGAGCACCTCGAGTATGGAATATTCTGTCGGGCTCAGGTCTATCATGCTGCCGCGCAGCCAGGCTTCCTTCTCGGCCGTGTCAAGTTTGAAATCCCTGTCCTCGATGACCTTCTTCGTCTCCGCAGGATCCTGCGAACGGCGCAGAAGGACGCGCACGCGCGCGAGCAGCTCGTCGAGCGGGAAAGGTTTTCTCATATAGTCGTCGGCCCCAAGGTCGAGCCCCTGAACGACATCCTCGGCGGAGCTGCGCGCAGTCAGCATCAGTATCGGTATGTGGCGCGTCTCGTCGTCGGACTTCACGCGGCGGCAGATCTCCCAGCCGTCCATAAGCGGAAGCATGAGGTCCAGTATGACGAGATCTGGAATCTCCTCGTAGATCAACGAGAGCGCGTTGTCTCCGTCGTATGCGCAGACGGTCTTGTAGCCCTGCCGGCGCAGCGCGCGGCAGACGAACTGCGCGAGACTTTCTTCGTCGTCGACGACGAGTATTTTCTGTGCCATAGCGCTACAGCTGCTTCTTGCGGCGGTAGTCGGACGCTTTCACCTGGCGGCCCGTGTACATATAGGCTATCCTCTCGGCGACGTTCGTCGCGTGGTCGCCGGCGCGTTCGAGGATACGCGAGACGCTCATAAGGCTCAGCGACTGCTCTATGCGCTCAGGCTTCTCCATGATGAGCAGCAGGAGCTCTCGGATTATCTGCTTGTCGAGATCGTCCATGTCGTCGTCGTATGTGAATACCTTCAGCGCAGCCGCGCCGTCGTGTTTGTCAAGCGCCTCCATCGCAGCCGAGAGCATCGTCTTCAATATCTCGACCATACGCGGTATGTCTATCAGCGGCTTAAGCTGCGGTTTCCCGGAAAGGTCGAGCGCGGCTTTCGCGATGTTCTCGCCATAGTCGCCGATGCGTTCAAGGTCGACCGCTATGTGCATGAGGCTGACGACGACGCGGAGATCCTCGCCGAGCGGCTGGTAGCGCGCCGAGAACTCCATACAGCCCGCGTCGACTTTTTCTTCGAGCTCGTCTATCAGGTCGCCGTCGCCGATGACCTTCTGAGCAAGCTCGGCGTCGTTGTTCTTGAGCGCCCAGACGGCCTGCTCGACTGACTCCGCCGCCATGCCGCCCATGCGGTAAATCATATTTTTCAGGGCCGAGAGGTCCTCCTCCAGCCTTTTTCTCGTGTTTATCGTAGTCATTTTTACGCCCCGCTCCAATCTTAGGTAAGCTCCGATGTTTTGTTTAGCCGAATCTGCCCGAGATGTAGTCTTCCGTACGCTTGTCGCGCGGGGAGGTGAACATCTTCGCGGTTACGTCATATTCTATCAAATCGCCAAGCAGAAAGAAGGCTGTATAGTCCGAGATGCGCGCCGCCTGCTGCATGTTGTGCGTGACTATGACGACCGTGTAGTCCTTCTTGAGTTCGTTGACGAGTTCCTCTATCCTCAGCGTGGACATTGGGTCTAGCGCGGAAGTCGGCTCGTCCATGAGCAGGATGTCAGGCTGCGTCGCCGCTGCGCGCGCGATGCATAGGCGCTGCTGCTGCCCGCCAGAGAGCCCCGTGCCGGGAGTCTTTAGCTTATCCTTGACCTCGTCCCAGAGCGCCGCGCCTTCGAGGCTTTTTTCGACAATCTCGTCCAGCTTGTCTTTATCCTTTATACCGTTGAGACGCGGGCCGTAGGCGATATTGTCGTATATCGACATTGGGAAAGGGTTAGGCTTCTGGAAGACCATCCCGACTTTGCGCCTCAGCCCTATAACGTCGGTGCTCGGAGCGAGGATGTTCTCGCCGTCGATGTTTATCGTCCCTTCGACGCGCGCCGACGATATGAAGTCGTTCATCCTGTTGAGACACCTCAGATAGCTGCTCTTCCCGCAGCCAGATGGGCCTATGAACGCCGTCACTTTGTTCTCGCCCATGTCGAAGGTTATATCCTTCAGCACCTGGCGTTCGCCGTAATAGAGGTCGACGTGCTCCGTCTTTATCTTCGTAACGAAGGATGCCTTTTCCTCTCCCTGCCGCGCGCCGCGGCCCCTGACCGTGACGCGGATGTTCTCTCTGCCTTCCATTTATCTGCCGTTCCTTTCAGCAAGCCGCGCGCGCGCTATTACTCCCGCCGCGCTAGTTCCCATGACCAGCCCTATAAGCACCAGTATCGCACCGTACTCTATCGGCTCCGCCGCGGCCGGATCGGTCGCGGAAGTCGCAAGTACGTATATGTGGTACGGAAGAGCCATGACCTGGCTGAAAAGGCTCTTCGCTATATTCGGGGCGAAGTACGCCGCGCCCGTGAACATTATCGGCGCGGTTTCGCCGGCCACGCGGCCTATCGCGAGTATCGCGCCTGTTATTATCGTAGAAGCCGCGGAGGGCAGGACGACTTTGAAAATCGTCTGCGCCTTCGTCGCGCCGAGCGCGTAGGAGGCGTCGTGGTAATCCTGCGGCACCGCAAGGAACGCCTGCTCGGCAACAGTGACGACCAGAGGCAGCGACAGGCAGGCGAGCGTCAGCCCAGCCGAGAGAAGGCACGATCCGAACTGAAGGAACACTACGAAAAGCGAGAGACCGAAAAGCCCGAATATTACCGACGGGACGCCCGCTAGCGAGCGTATCGAAATCCGCATCAGCCTCACGAACCACGTATCCTTCGCGTACTCGGCGAAGTAGAGCCCCGTGATTATCCCGACGGGGAGAGCCACCCCCATCGAGACGAGCACAAGCTGCATAGTACCGATGAGCGGCGTCAGTATGCCGCCGGCCATCATTCCGTCGCGAGGCGGCTGGGTGAGGAACTCAATCGAGAGAGTCCCAGCCCCTTTCTTCAGCAGATAGAGCGCGACCGCTCCTATAACCGCGACGAGCGCAAGCGCCGCAAGGCAGAAAAGAGCCGTCGAAAGCCTGTCGAGAAACCTGCGTCCGTATGTACGGTTCATCTCTTTCCACCTCTTTTTTCTACATATAGAGAAGCTAAGTTTATTGCCAAAGTCATAATCAGAAGTATCAGCCCGGCGAAGAAGAGCGCGTGATAGTGCGTGCTTCCCACCGGCGTTTCGCCCATCTCCGCCGCAATAGTCGAAGTTAGCGGTCGTATCGGGTCGGTGAACATCGTGGGCAGTATCGCCGCTCCGCCCGCCGCCATAAGGACGACCATAGTCTCGCCCAGAGCCCTCATTACGCCGAGCAGCGTAGCGGCGATGATTCCGGGAAGGGCGCTCGGGAATACCACCTTGAAGATCGTTTCAAGCCGCGTCGCGCCAAGCGCGTAGGACGCGTCGCGCAGCTCGCCCGGCACCGCTGCCAGAGCCTCGTCCGAAAGCGAGGCGACCGACGGGATTATCAGGAACCCCAGCAAGATCGAAGAGTTGAGAAGGTTCAGACCGCTCGGTATGCCTATCGTAACCTGCATCCACGGGGCTATTATCATCATTCCTATGAAGCCGAGGACTATCGACGGCAGGAAGCCGAGCATTTCAAAGAGGACTTTGAAGCACTGGCGCACCTTACGCGGCGCAATCTCGGCGGAGAAAATCGCAAGCGCGATAGAGACCGGGATCGCCATCACGCTTGAAAGGGCGGCGACCGCCAGCGTGCCGGCTATCAGCGCCGCCATCCCGAGCGCCGGGGGCTCTTCCGTCGGGTACCAGTCCTTCGAGAAGAACATCTCCCCCAGCGACGCCGATTCAAGGACGGGCAGCCCGTTCGCGACCAGGAATCCGAGGATGAAGACAAGGACGACTATTCCCGTCACCGCCACGCAGAAGACTGCGCGCGACATTATCTTGTCTCCGGCGCCTCCGAAAGCCCGGCCGGCTCTGGACGCCGTTTTATTTCCGCACGTGTTCATAAGGGCTGTCCGCCTTCTTCCTTCCCGGCCTGACTACTTTACTTCGCGGAGCGAGACGTAGCCGGTGCTGTTGACTATCTTCTGTCCCGCGTCGCTCTGCATGTACATGAGGAAGTTAAGGACCTCGCCCTTCGGCCATCCGTTGGTGAACATGTAAAGGAAGCGCGAGAGCGGGTACTGTCCGTTGCGCGCCGTCGCCGCGCTCGCCGCCACACCTTCAACCTTGAGGCCCTTGACTGTGTTGTTGACGTAGCCCATGCCTTCGTAGCCTATCGCGTTGGGGTTCTTGCTGACGGTTGCGAGCATAGCGCCGCTGGAAGCCGTCACCTGCGCCTTAGCGGTCACGCGCGTCTTCTCGCCCGCGTCCATGATCATTTCCTGCCACGTGCCGTAGGTGCCGGAGCTGGTGTCGCGTCCGACTACGACTATCGGGGCGTCCGCGCCGCCGACTTCTTTCCAGTTGGTGATTTTACCGGCGAAGAGGTCCTTCAGCTGGGCCTTCGTGAGTCCGCTTACTTTGTTGTCCTTGTGGACGATCGGGACGATACAGTCAAGCGCCACCACGAAGGGGACGGGATAGACCTTCTTAGATATGCAGTTCTGAATTTCGGAATCTTTGATGAAGCGCGAAGCGTTCGCTATCTGCGCGGCGCCGTCGGCGAGGGATTTGAAACCGTTGCCTGTTCCGGTGCCGGAGACTGAGAACCGGACTTCCTTATGTTCTTTCATATACTGCTCGACCGCCGCCTGACCGAACGGAAGAACCGTCGTAGAACCATCCATAACGATAGGCGCCGCCGTCGCCGCCGAAGACGCGGCGAGAACCAGAGCCGCTGCCATTGCCGTTAATACTTTTTTCATTTCTACTCCTCCTAAAATGTTGTGACTGAAGTATATCCCGGCGCGGTTAACAATGTGTGTACGCAATGTAACGGTAATGTAAAGGCGTGAAAAGCAGGCTGTAGAGCGAAAATTGCGGATATCCAGCTCCAGCGTGGCAGGCAGCGTAACGACGACAGAGCCGCCCGTTCGCTGCTGAACGGGCGGCTCTGTCGCTATTATGCAGGCTTCGTTTTAATTAAAGCCGCAATGCGGCCTTCTCGGGCGATACGGGAAAATATCCGAAAAAATATACGCAGGCTGCGAGCGCGGCGAGATAAACCGCAATAATCGCGGCGCGCCTCGCGCGGCCGTCCGTCAGCCGCGCAAGCGTCTCGCCGTACTGGACGAAGACGAATGCGTTCACCGCGAAGGCGATTACAGAAACGACACTTCGCGCATCGAGAGCATGAAGCAGGCGATAAGGTACTGCACGAGCAGAAAGCCGACGCTCTCGGCGGCGATTGCAAGCGCTTCCGGTAATTTTCGCGCGCCAGCGCCGTTCTCTGGACTCACAGCAGTTTCAGTCTTTCGCCTAGCTCGCGCGCCTTCTGCTTCCATTCCTCCTCCGTGCCGTCGTTCGTCAGCACAAAGTCGGCCTTCGCGATTTTTTCCTCGCCCGGCAGCAGCTTCGCCTCGCGGCGCGCCACCTCATCTGCGTTCCAGTTTCGTTTCGCGTTGCGCTTGACTCGCTTCTCGAACGGCGCGGCGGCGTAGACCACGTAGTCCAGCCATTTGTCGTGTCCAGCCTCATAGAGCAGCGGTATCTCGACGATCGTCCAGCCTTCGGACTCGCGCGCCAGTTTTTTCAGCTCTTCGCCTGTGCGGCGGTGTATCAGGGCGGAGGCGAATTTATATTCCTCCGTGTCGTTGAATATCTTCCCCGCGATTTTAGCCCAAAGCGTTTTGTGGCCGGGTTCGTCGAAGAATCCCGCGCCCCATCGCTTTTCCGCCTCAGTCTGCACGTCCGGCCTGTCCCACATCGAGCGCGCGACGGTGTCCGCGTCAATGACGCGCGCGCCCATTTCGCGCCAGACGGAGCAGAGCGTGCTCTTACCAGCGCCAACGTCGCCTGTCAGCCCTATGATCGACATGGTATCCCTCCCCAGCCTCGTCGCTGAAATCTTTCACTTCCGCTGGAATTTCGTTGATGAAGCGCGACCGCGGGTTTCTCTGTATTCCGCCGAAGAGCAGGCGGCTCGCGGCGCAGCTCATGTATAGCCGCTCCCGCGCGCGCGTCATGCCGACGTAGCAGAGGCGGCGCTCCTCGGATAAATCGCCCTCCCCCTCGACGGCGCGCGCGCTCGGGAAAATTCCCTCCTCGAGCCCGATGAGGAAGACGACGGGGAACTCGAGTCCCTTCGCCGCGTGCAGCGTCAGCATATTCACGGCGTCTGGAAGCGTCTCCGCCGAGTCCTGGTCGGTCATCAGCGGAATCTCCGTCAGAGCTTCGACGATGCCGCTGCCTGGCGTGATTATGGATAGAATTTCCATGACGTTGCCGACGCGCTCTTCCCAGTCGTCGTGATATTCGTCGCGCAGGTAATTTTCATAGCCGTTCGTGTATAGTATCGCGCGCAGCGCCGCGCCAGCGTCGTCCTTGTTCGCGAGTATCGCCAGCATGTCGGCGGCGAGCGCCTTCGCTCCGGCGGCCTGTTTGCCTTTGAGCCCCGCGCCGCTCTTCTCAACCTCGCGCCAAAGCTCTTCGGCGTTTTCGTGGACTATCTTCGACAGAGCTTCGCCGAGCCGCTCGACGGTAGTCTTTCCTATGCCGCGCGCGGGGATGTTCGCGGCGCGCGCGAGCGAGACCGTGTCGAGCGGGTTGACGGCGAGGCGCAGCATCGAAAGCGCGTCCTTTACCTCGGCGCGCTCGTAGAAGGCGACGCCGCGGATAATGTTATACGGAATGGATTTTTCGAGAAGCGCCTGCTCCATGCCGCGGCTCAGGACGTTCATGCGGTAGAGTATCGCGATCTCGCCGTAGTTGTAGCCCTCGTCGTGTAAAGCCTCGACGCTCTTCGCTATCCACTCGGCCTCGTCGGAGTCCTTGAGGAAGCGCTTCACCTGAATTTTGCGCCCGCGCTCCGATGCCGTCCAGAGGTCCTTCGGACGGCGGCCGTCGTTGTTGCGTATCACGCCGTTCGCGCCGTCGAGGATGTTGCCTGTCGAGCGGTAGTTCTGGTCGAGCACAGTCACTTTCGAGCCTTTGAAGTCGCGCTCGAAATTGAGAATCATCGCCATCTCCGCGCCGCGCCAGCCGTATATGGACTGGTCGGGGTCGCCGACTACCATTATTTTACGCCCGCCCTCGACGAGACAGCGCAGAAGAAGATACTGCGGCATATTCACGTCCTGATACTCGTCTACGAGCACCCAGTCGAGCCGCGCGCGCTCGCGTTCGAGCACGTCTTTGTCGGTCGCGAGTATGTGGAGCGGCAGCACCATCAGGTCGTCGAAATCGAGCGCCCCTTGCGACTTGAGCGCGTTCTGGTACGCTTCGTAGAGCGCGCGCCAGCGTTCAGGTACCTTCGGCTCGCGCGTCACCGGGTTCGCCTTGGTCTTCGCGTTGGAAATCATGTCGAAAGCGCCGGAAACGTCGAGCTTCTTCGGGTCGATGTTCAAATCGTTCATCGCGCGCTTGACGACCGAGCGCGTGTCGTTCCTGTCGAAAATGACGAACGGATACGGATAGCCGAGCTTCTCGAGCGCCTCATGATAACGGTGCAGGAAGCGCAGACCGTAGGCGTGGAAGGTGGAGATTTCGAGGCCGCCGAGCTCGCCGTCGAAGATCGCCTCTGCGCGGCTCTTCATCTCGCGCGCCGCCTTGTTCGTAAAGGTCAGCGCGAGAATGCGCCGCGGGCGCACGCCCATCTCGCGGACCAGATAGGCTATCTTCGTCGTCAGCACCTTCGTCTTGCCGCTGCCCGCGCCCGCGAGCACGACCTGCGGCCCCTCGCAGTACTCCACCGCTTCGCGTTGTCTCGGATTCAGATTATCCATAATGCCGCCCATTCAAACACGTCCTTACAAAAATATAGACTAAGTTACCGCGAGCGGGCGGATAGGTCAAGCCTCAGCGCGCCGCGGCGCAAGGGCGGCGGCGCGCGGGCGCAGAAAAATTCCGCCGTTCCGCATGAAGCGCGGAACGGCGGAATTTTTACCGGCGCGGCGAGGGCGCGGCGCTAGCCGATTCTGATAAGGTTCCCGTCTATTTGGAGCGACTGACCGCTTGACAGCTTTGAGCCGTCTACTTTCAATCCGCTGAGGAGTATGCCGGACTGGCTGACGGTTATTCTGTGCCTGGTGCCGGTAGTGTTGCCGATTTGGACCGTTTCCGCCCAAAGGCAGGCTTCGCCCCTGTTCATTTCCAGCTGGGAGCCGTCCTTTATCTGTATGACGGCGGAATTATTCTCAAGGTCGACGGTGCTGATATCCTTAAACTGCAGCTTAGCGATATTATTTTTCGCAATCACGCCGGAGAGCTCGTTATCCGTCACCGTGTCGGCCTGCGGCGGATAGTTCCCGGTAACCGTCCCGATTTTTATCTCGCCGTCTGAGGGCGTGTAGCCGAGCCACTGTTTCTGCTTCAGGCTCATAGTCGCACCTTCGGAACCTCCGCGCGCTATAACGCGGTTGTCGGCGTAGTCCACCTTGTCTCGCTTTGAGATAGATACGGAATCCGTAGATCTGTCGTAAATCAGCTCCGACATGGACGCTATGCTTTTCAGGTGCTGCGCGTTTAGATCGATTTTCTGGGCGCTACGCAGGAAATTATAATCTGTATTGATAATGTCTTCCGCGATTTCGTGAGCGGCGTCACGTCCGACTCCCCAGTGAGCCGCTCCTTTAATGTCCGCGTGTTTGAGCGCCGCATGAACTCCGTCCGTCCCGACGAGCGCTGGCGCGTTTTGCAGCGGCGCGCCCACCGCGGGCAGCGCTCCCGCGTGCAGCAGGATGCTTCCGTCCGCATGCGCAGTGACGCTCGTTCCAGCGTTCAGGTTGATGTTTTCCTTCACTGCGTTCAGCGAGATACCGCCAAGCTTTTGTTCCTGTTTACAGGCGGCGATCATCGTAACTATGATTGACGTCAGTTCAGGCAGAAGCGCGGCCGCAGACGATGTCGTGTAGCTGCGCTGCGCCGCCGCCTTGCTTACCTTGTTGAGATCCTTGTCGTAATACAGATCGTTGCCCTCATCGTCTTTCCCGGCAGGTTCCATCACGAATGCGTTCGCCGTGTCTATTCCGGTGCTGCACAGACGAAGCAGCAAGCTCGCCACCAGCCCGACCATCTCAGGGATACCGGCCTTGGCCTGCACAAGCGAGGTCGCGGTACTGTCGTCCTTGACCGTCATCGACATATTATATGAACTTTGAGCCCCCCTCATACTTATGGTCTGGAGCAGAAGGTCGAGCACAAGCATGGCGTCCTTGACTCCGCCAGCACTCCACGAAAGCCTGTTCGACGTGTCGCCGGAATATTTTTTGCTAAGCGTGCTGAGAAGATCGTATAACATAGTGCCTACGGAAGAGCAGGTCGAGGCCCATGTCATGAGTGATTTCGGGTCTGACGTCGAACATGTCAGCGAGCGGAAGCCGCAAAGGTTGGTCTTCATCACTCCTGCAAGATCGGTGCTGCACGTCGAACTGGCGGCGAGGGCCGTATCTGTTGCGTTTACTGTAAGGTCTGACGATCCGGCGGACATCATGATGCCGCTGCCGGTAGGCATCATCATAGCAATTCCCTGTTTGTTATCCTCGTCGTTTATCGTTATCTGGTTGCCGCCCGCCGTGCGCAGCCCCGATATATTCTGGTTGCCGGAGCCGTAGATTGATCCGGTCTCGCCGCTTGCGAGAACTCCCGAGATGTACGGGCGGTCTGGGTCGCCCTCCTCGAACGAGACGAGCGCCTCGACGCCTGGCTGCACCGGCAGCGCGAGGCCGCTGTCGGGCCCCGCCTGCTGCTGCGACATACGTATCCAACAGGAACCGTTTCCGCCTTTTCTGCCCGATATATCGAAAGGGAATATAAGCTTGTAGCGTCCGTACTCGTCGGTCTCGGCGCGCGCGCCGCTGCCCGCTCCGTCGACGAAGGCGCGCATGACTCCAGTTATCTTCGCGCGCGGCGCTTTTCGCTCAGGGCGGTACGGAGTATCGGATTCTATGCAGCGAAATTCGTTGCGGTAGAAGAGGTGCTCGACCGCGCCGCGTATCGGTATGCCTAGCCCCATCGATATGAACGCTTCCTGCGCGCCCTCGTGCGTGACCTCCGTGACCATGTAGTCGCGGTTGAATTTTTCGTTATAGTGGCGGTCGAGCGTGAAGACCGCGCCGGGGCGCACGAGCGGCGAGGCGCTTACGCCGCTGTAAATTTTGCTGCGGCGTTTCAGCTCTTCGGCGCGAATTTCCGCTATTCTTTGCGCGTCGGCATACGTCTCAGCAGGCTCATGAGCCAGGTAGACGTCGCCGAAGCCGCGCGGCGAGACTTCTGCCTCAGCGACGATCGGGACGTTCGGATTTTTCCAGCTGTAGCTGCGCACGACGACGCGCGCGGGCAGCGGCGTCTGACAGAGCGAGAAGGCGGTCGCCACTTCACTGGTTTTGTCGCCTTCGAGGCCGGTCGCGGGCGAGTAATATATCGTCCCGGCCGAGCCGTCGTGCGACTGAGGCGAGTCGGAGAATATCACTTTGTCGCCGTCGGGCGCAAAGTAGAAGTACGCGCCCTGCTGCTCCATGCGCCATGCGATGTAGTCATAGACGCTTTCTTCGTGCTGCATCGCGAATTCCTGTTTCGGGTATTCCGCGGTGAGCCGCATTTCAAAATTGAGCGGGAAGCCGCGTTCTTCGGAAATGAGCTCGTCCGCGGTCTCAGGCGCAGTTTTGTTGAGAAATATCGCGCTCTGTACGAGCTGCGTAAATTTCCAGAAAGCCGGGCGCAGCGTGACAGAGTAGTAGGCGTACTCCCCGAAGTTCCCCGTCTGACGCGCCGCCGCAGGACGGCCGGCGAACACAGCGTCGGGGAGATCTCCGCCGCGTTTTATAGTTAGCTTCGCGTCGGAGGCGAGCAGATCTTCCAGGTCTAGCGAGATATCTTTACTTACAAGTTCTATGTCGAAAGAGAACAGGCTCGACAACGCCTCCGCCCCCCGGAAGCTGAGGACGTGGAAGGTATCCCTGTCCATTCCATCTACTTCGAAGCGGAAAAGTTCGGTGTCTTTGTCAAGTCTCGTCCGCCGCAGTTTCAAGCCTCGATCTACTTCGAAGCGGAAAAGTTCGGCGTCTTTGTCTTCTGTCATTTTTCATCCTTCCTTTCTGCCGGAAGATGCCGGATTTGCTCTCCATCGGCTTTGCGGGCCGTCAGTCCCGGCTTTATCGTTTTGAAAAATTCACGCGCGCCGTTAGTCTGTGACGCTCACCTTGCCCGACGAATTTATCCTCGTCATAAGCTTGACGGGCAGAGAGCCCGTGCCGCTCAGCACGAGCTTCGCGTCGAGGACGAAGTTGATGCTGAAAGGTTCGTTAGGGTCGGGCGCGTATGCGATTTTCACGTCGCGCAGCCGCGGCTCGCAGCGTTCTATGAAGCGCGCGATTTCCTTCTCGATGCGCGGGATGTCGTCGCGGTTGTAACTAACGCCGAAGCCTGTGAAGTCCGGTATTCCGAACTCCTCGTCGAGAACGCTGCTGCCCCGCCGCGTGTTGAGCAGCCTGCTCACGTAGGCTATGACGGAGCGCAGCACCTCGTTCACATCCTCGAAATTCGCGCGTTCGGAGCCATGCTGCATCGCGCGCAGCCTTTCAAGAAAGCGTATCGACGACACGGTTCTATTTTCCTTTTTCAGCGCCCGCGGGCGAGAATACGACCCGCACCGCGTTTTTTGCGGCGGAGTATTCGGCGCGCGCTTCGAGCTTCGCGACGCCGCCCGCTGCGACGCCCGATACGCGCAGATAGCCATTGTGGCCCGCGGCCTGCGCTAGCGAAAGGCAGCCGCCGCTAAGTGACTTTTTCATATAGGGCGGCTTGCTCCACTCGCCTATGAAGTCTACAGTAGCGCCGTTGACGTTCTTCGGGTCGTAAAACGAAACGTCGCCTATCGTCCCGTTCAGGGGCATCACGACGGCGACAGCGTCTCCGTCCAGCGTCTGTATCTCCGGCGCGCCCAGCATGCCGCTGCCGGCCGTCTTGCCTTTAGCGAGCGGCGTCCATTCCGGCGCTTTAGGTTCGGCGGGCGGCTCTTCCGCTACAGGCTGAGCAGCGCGCTGTACGGCGGGGGGGAGCTCGATCTTTTCGCGCCCGGCGGACGAGAAGAGGAAGGCCATCGTGTTTCCTGCGTAGGTTGTGTGCGTGCTGCGCGACACGGCGAAACCGAGCGCAGCGACAAGCACGAGCCATACGAGCAGCATCCAGCGGAATATTGTTTGCAGAGAGTTCATCAGCGCGTCACCAGCCTTGTTATGTTCGACGGAAGCTCGGGGAATTTGCGCTCCGCCTCCGTCCTCGGGTCAGTGAAGATACCCGCCGTATTCGAGACGGCAATGGGCACCTTGATAGTCTGTAAGCCGGCTGCCTCCATCTTTTCAAACGCTCCTGGGAAGTCCATACAGAAGAAGGTCTTTTCGCCGGAGCGGAACTCCGTGACGAATTCCTTGAATCCTGCGTATTCTCGCCGCAGGTCGAAACCCGGGAAGCTTATCACGAGCGTCACGCGGCCGGACCTGCCTGGGCTGTAGGTAAACACGGCTTCCTGCGGGAAGTTCTGGTTCACAAGCTGTTGCGGCCCGTCCTCGCCCTCGAGGGTCATGGTCATGACGCTCGGGCGCAGTTTTGCGCCCTGGTTGACGATCAGCGGACGCGACATGACGCTCACGCGGTAGGGCTCTTTGCGCTCTGGGGGAAGAGGCTGCGACGCCGCCTCAGCGCCCTTCATGAGCGCCGCGAGGGATCCTTCGTCGAACGGGAACGGAGTTCCCTCCCAGAGAGACGGCACCGGGACGCCGCCGCGGTGCGAGAGCAGCGTGTCAAGGTTCTTCTTCACGAATACCGGAACGACGCCGGTCTCTCCGTATATAGCCTCTCCGCCGCCGCGCCCGAATAGCACGGTCGGGCTGTTCAGCACCTCGTCCTCCCAGCGGCGCTGGAGTACCTGAGCCGTCTTTATCGTCGCCTCGGCTGCGATGAAGTCGAGTATGCCGTCAAGCACCTCCTGCGCAGGCGACCATTCGCCGCCGATGAGCGAGAAGGCTTCGTCGAAAGCCTGCCGGGCCGAGTCGTAGGGCTGCCCCTCTGGCTGTTCCGCGCCCTTTTCCTCTCCGTACTTGGCGGAGCAGAGCGAGAAGGCGGACGACGGACTCGAGATCACGCCGAGCAGCGTCGCGCAGTTTTCGAAGAAGTCGCGCATAGCCGTCTCGGCCTTCACAATGTCGCTCATCTTCGCATCGCTTTTGTCGCCTGTGCGGAGACGTTCCATGAGGTCTGGGTTCCTCTCTACCGCCGTAAAGGCGTTCCACAACTTGTCGCGTTTCTTGTCCTCGCTGTTCGCAAGCGCGAGCGACACCACAGCGTCGACGACATCCATCCTGTCGACCCACGCGGGGCGCAGCTTGCTCTCGCGCAGAGGCGCGGTCTCTGCCATTATGCAGCGGTATGCCTTAACGTGCGGGAGATCGTTAACCTTCTTTATCTCCTCGTAGACTGGGTAGCGCTCGAAATTTTCGTGCCGCAGCGACGGCCCGGCGGCGGTGAAGCTCTCCGCAAAGTTTTCCCAAGCGCGCGCGTACTCGAGCAGGTAGTCGTTCCTGAATTTATCAATGTAGACTCCGAGGATTTCAGAGCCTCCGGCGATATTCTCAATGTCCTCTATCGTGTCGCTGACCGCCTTGCGCCCTGCGGCCGTGTAGCAGAAGTCGACGCTTGCGTCGGCTTCGCTCTGTATCGGGATGTGCGGCCAGAACTGCGAAAGGCGGACGCTTTCGGAGGCGCGCGAACTGTTGAGCTGCGCCGTGAGGTCGTTCATTAGGTTGCTGCCGCGGCGGGTAAAGCTCTGGACGAGCAGCGAACGCATCTCCATAGAGAGCGCTTCGAGCTGTTCCTCGTCGTCTATCCATCGAAGCGCGTTTACTATAAGCTGCCCTGTAACGGGAGTCCACTCGGCCTCGTTTAGACCGGTCAGCGGATATGTCCCGGCAGCCCCGTTCATAGAAGCGGCAGAGGCATCGAGACGGTCGGAAAGCGCCGTCGTGAGCCACGTCAGCTCGGTCGTAAGCTCCATGTCCCGCACGCGCGTCGTGGTCGTCGCCGGCGCGGAGAGGATGTCGCGGAACCGATCTATCATCGGGCGCAGAATTATCCTGTTAACGCCTCGCACATACTCGCGCTTGGCGCCGTTCAGCGCGCGACCGAGCATATCTTCGCCCATCTTCGGCAGATACCACGCTCCATATGATTTTTCAAGATTCAATATGTAGTTCATCTCGGAGTAAAGCCGGGAGTATGACTCCGCCAGCGGCCCCTGCGCATGGTCGAGCACCATGAGCCCGCCGTTGGCGTACTTCCCCGTCGCTACGTGCGGATCTTCCGCAAGTATCCTGTACTGGTATATAGTGTTGGCAGCGAGCAGGCCGCAGACTGAGAGCGTCATAAGCAGCCAGCCGGCCATTAGCGCTATCCTGCCGCCTGCGCTTACCGGTATCCCGCTGAAGGGACGCGGAAGCGGCGCGGCGGGCAGAACGCGCGAGACAAGCGAGCCGACGAAGGGCGGAGTCCGCCGCCCGTTACGTCCAAGCGGCCGCGAGGCGCAGAAGAAGACGCCAGCTATTTCCGGATTGACCTGGTGCGCGAGCTCGCGCGAGAGATTTTCCGTAATTATATCGAGCTTAGGCGCGAGCGCCCGTATACCGTTCAACGCAGATAGCACGTCGCCATGCGGCGGCGTCCCTTCAGCAGCTCCGTCGAGCACGAGCTCTTCAAGCCTGTCCGCCGCGTTCGCCGCGACCAGCGCGCCTATCGACGGGCCGCCGCTCCAACCGCCGAGCGCCCCCTCGGAGCCGTCGTCGGGCATGTACTGCATCAGAAGCTGTCTCATGCCCGGCATATCTTCTATTTCCTCAACTAGTACGTAGACCGGGTAGAGCGCGTTCGCTGTCAACATTATCTGCTGCACGCGCGTACGGAGCCTCTGCCCCAGCATATCGAGTTCAGCGTCGTTCTTGCCGAGCATGTCTGAAAGGCGCAGCGAAAGCACGACGCCGCGAAGTGGGGCGTGGCGGCGGCGCGCAGCGAGAAGCTCTTCAAGCTCCGTCTCCCATACGCTGCCGCCGTCGTCGGAACAGCTGAGCCTCAGCACTACGCAGGACTCAGTGAAGTGCCAGTAGAGCGGTGACGCCCCATCGGGAACCTTGCGCCCGAACGGGTCGAACGGCGAGCTTTCGCGCGCCTCGTCCTCAATAACGACGAACCACGGCTGACTCGCGTTCAAAGTGCGGCTGAAGCGGGACGGCGAGCGCAGCACGCAGGACATGCCATGACGCCACGCAACAGATACGGCGGAGTCTCCCGCCGTTTCTGGGGTCACAGCCTGATGTTCGCTCATTATCTTAGAGACGAAGCTGCGTTTGCTGCGCCAGCGCCATAACAGCATCACGCCGCGGGCGGCGAGGAAGAGCGCGGCTATGCCGAGCAGCACGGCCGCGCCGGTGAAGAGCGGCCACCCCTCATACCACGAGAACGCCGTCAGAATTGCGAGCAGGACGAGCAGAAGTATCGCTATCACTATAAATTTCAAAGCCTTAGATAAAAACTTCATCCGGATATCACCTCTTCACGCCGTCCTCAGAATTTGCCGTGGAACGGCGCGTTTGCAAGCACGCCGCCGCAGTAGAGCGCGAACAAGATGCAGACCAGAAGCGGCAACGCGACGTATGCGACGCGCTCTCCCCAGACGGCCAACGCCGACGCCCGGCGGCGCGAGGGCGGCGTCCTAAGCTCCGGCGCGCGGTCGAAGAGGCCGCGGCAGGCCCTTCGTATACGCGCCAGCTGTGCGGCGTCGCTGTAGAGAGCGCCGCGGAATCCGCAGAGCAGGCAGAGCGCGAATACCCCAAGCGCGCCTTCATCGTCCCCGCCCCTGTGCCGCGACGCGGCGGCTTCGAATCGTTCCGCGAGGTCAAGCTCGCGCCATTCGTTACCTTCCGGCTCCGCACAGACGCCCAGGTCGATGCCGTCGCCGTCCCCGCGCGGTTCTGCGGCGTCATCGCTCTTTTGCAGCCTTGCGCGGCGCGGCACTCCGCACGAATCGAGGCATTTTTCAAGCTCCTGATAAAAAAGCCTCCCGGCCTCTGCCGTTCCGAAGTAACGGTATTGCAGGCTCATCGCCGCCCACGAGGAGGCGTCGGCCCGAGTGGAACCCATCATCTGCTCGTCGGCCCAGGCGAGCACCGCAAAGCGCGCCTGCTCCAAATCGCGGCGCGGCGTCAAGGGCTGCACCGGCGCGCAGACCGGCAGCGCGCGCTCGCGTTCGGCAAGCTCGACCAGCCGTAATGAAGCCTCGGAGAGCGGCGCCGCCAGCCCATCGGGCGCGCCCGCGTAGTGCAGCGTCTCCGCCATAATCGGCGCAAATCTTTCACAGAGGTTTTTCATGGCCTCACCGCTCCACGACTGTCACCTGCACGCGCATATCGTCCGGCGCGCCCGGCAGGCTGTACGAAATTTCGCCGTCCCGTTCCAGCCTGCGCCAAAGCGGGTCGTTCGAGTCTATTCTGAAATAAAGCGTGTCGCCGCGCCTCGGCAGCCCCATCGGCGGTTGTTCGCTGCGGCGCAGCCTGACTCCAGGAAGCGCCTGCGTAACGACGTCCGACATCTCGGATGCGGGCGCCAGCTTGCCGAGCGCAGCGGCGGAGGCGAGTTCCTTTCCATGCTGCGAGCGCAGCAGCAGCCAGTAGTCATAGCTGCCCGCCGAGAGCGCTCCGCGCGGCATGACCGCCGTGAATACGCCAGGAGTCCTTGACGGTTCGAGGTCGAAGATGTACTGCGGACCCATCACCAGCGTGTCGACGAGACGCATGATAACGCGAGAGACGGCGCTGAAGCAGCCGTATAAATCCATATGATCGTATGGCGGGATGACGCGCACGCCCTGCCGCGTCTCGCCGAGCGGCGACATGTCGGGCGCGAAGACCGAGAGCTCGCCCGCTATGCGGCAGAGGCTGCCGTAGACGTTCCACGGATGCGCGCCCGTCGCATTGAGCCAGCGGCTCAGCTCCGGTATGCTGCGCCCGAGAAGGCCCAGGATCGCCAGCAGCACCGCTCCGTTGCTCTGGGCGCCCTGCCAGCTTCCCTCGTTTGTGTCTATCTTGTACTCGTCGAGATGGCGGTTGCGGGAGAGCAGTGTGTCGGAAACGTCGCAGACTATCCTGTGCAGCGCGGGAACGGCGGCGATATCGACGCAGGGCGGAGCCATGCGCTCGTCGATGCGGACGCGCTCGCCATCGCGGACAAGCCGCGCGAGCGGCATTTTCCAGAGGGCTCCGCCCTCGCCGCCGAAGCAGAGGCGCATATTGTAGCGCAGGGTCGAGACGTCCATGTCGGGCCCGCCACAGTAGTAGTCCGGCACGGCGTCCGGTTCGAGCGGCGCGGCGTAGCGGAAGTTCTCGGGCGCTTCGTCGGGAGACGCGGCCTTGACGGCGTTTCCGCCGCTTTCGCGGAATTCAGCGATGCCAGCGTATACAGTCAGCGGCTCTTCTGGGTTCGTCCACGCCTGAGCGAAAGAGCGCGGCGGAAGCCACGCGTTGCCCGGGCAGGATACCCATTCGCCGGATGGCAGAAGAAGTTCCATAGAGACGACCTCGAAGACGCCGTTCGCTATCGAGTTCTCGTTGACTTCGAGGCGGCGCACGCCCCACAGATACGGGTTGAGCAGCGCCATCGCCGCCGCCGCGCGCCGGACGTGCTGGATGTATTCTAGCTGAAAATGCTGCGGTTGCAGGAACACGCCGTGTTCCCAAAAAACTGGATTATCGTTCATATCCACCTTCACCTCCAGTGACGGTTACAGCCTCGGAATTTAGGAGAACCCCGGCTGCGAGGGTTCCGGCAGTGTAATAGGTGACTTTCTTGCGTCGTTTAACCTTTATCACCGTTTCGTCTATCGGAAACGGCGCGTACGCGGAGCAGCGCATCGGGTCGCAGTGAGCGTAGCCCGCGGCGACGGCGAAATATTTCGCCCCTTCCATGCGGTCGAAGCTCCGCGTTATTTTCTCGCCGGGCTGCACGTACTCGACGCGGCTCATAAGAGCCGAGCCTCCGAGCACTTCTATATCGCCGGCCAGCAGCTTTCGGACGCCGTCGAAAGTCGAGGCCAGAGCCGTGAACTTCGCCAGATCCGACAGCTGATAAAGGCAAATAGTAATTCCGAGCGGCGAGCCGTAGGCGAAGTTGAGGTCGTCCGCGGCAGTGACCGTCACGGTGAGCCCCTCCTTCTGCTGACCCCACACCACCTCCGACGGCTTCAGCGCGCCGTCGGGCGGAGGAGTGACTTTCTTCGCCGCCTCACATCCGGCGGGCGCGGACAGCAGACAGACGGACGATATGAAAATCAGCAGGGCCGCGAAAAGCCCCGCGTTTCTACGCGACATCCACCTTCGCCTGCGCCGCTACTGAACAGAGGCCGACGGTGTTGCCGCCGTTGTGCTTCGTCGTCGCGCCCTGCGATACCGCCGCCTTGCCTTCAAGCGTCACCTTCGCCGAGCCTTTGATAAATTCGCCCTTGCCGATAAATTTGTTCGAGACGACGCCGCCCCCCGCGTTGCCGGCCTCGTCGCCGTTAGATATGGCGGTCTGCGATTTGACGTTGAGCGCAGGCGAACCGGAGATGAATACCTTCGTGCAGGCCGTGTTCGGCAGCACCATGTTGCACATGAAGATGTTCGGGTACGGGACCGGAACCGGCCCGCCGGGCGACGGCGTCTTGCAGACGTCGGGCGAGCTGCTCATGCAGGTTCCACCCTGGAGCGTAAGCGCGAACATCTAGCCCACCTTGATGCGCTCGGCGTCGAGGTCGAGCATCGCTTCGGCGCGCACATCGGCGTTTTCGGCGCGCAGGCGGTAGCTCGTCTCGCTCTTCACGCGCATACGCCCGGCACTGCGCTCGTCGAGCCCCTCCGTGCGTTCGGAGAGCTCGCCGTAGCGCCCCTCCTTGCGCGCGATCCGCTCGCCGACGCGCCGCGCCGCGGTCTGCACCGCCGCGAAGCCCTGAAGCAGCAGGCCGCCGCCGAGCGACAGAATCGCGCTTTCCGTCGAAATCGCGCGCGAGACGAAACTTGTTTTTTCGCTCTCCACAGAAAGCTCTCGCGCGCGCAGCGCCGTCCTGTCTGGAAGCGCGAGCTCCGCCTCGCCGTCTGCTTCGGCGCGCGTCAGCACGCATGTAACCCACGCCTCGCCGTCCGGCAGGAAAGCCGTGAGCACCGCGTCGCCGCAGCGCGGTTTCAGCAGGCAACCAGCGGCGCGCTCTGCGCGCACCATTCCGCGCGGCGTCCGCACGAGCATCGCGCCGTCGTCCGTCCCGACTCCCGCGACGGTTCCTTTAACGAGCGAGCCCTCGGGCTCTTCTATCGGAAGCGCGTATCCCATTTTTTTCGTCCCCCTTAGCTACAATCCTCAGTCCGTTCAAAATCCAAAATCTATGATAAAGCCTTTAATCTTTCTTCATAAAATTTTCCGCTTTCATCAGCCTTTCGTCGGTCGGGCGCAGCCCTTCCGTCACGGCGTCGGACATGGACGCCTCGCGGAAATTCACGGCGTGTCCGTTCGCCAGCGTCAAATCCGCGCCGTCGAAGCGCGCGCACGCGACCCTCGCGTGCGACAGGTCGGCCATCTTCAGATTTGCGCGCGACAGATTCGCGTAGGAAAGGTCGGCTTCGGCAAAATTCGCCTTTTCAAGCGGCGCGCCTGACAAATCCGCAAGCGCGAGCACCGCGCGCGCAAAGTGCGCCGCCGTAAGGTCGGAGCCGGCGAAGGAACATTTAGTCATATTGCTTCCTATGAAGCCGCCGAGGCTGAGCTTGCAGCGGGTGAAGCCCGACTCTGTGAAATCCGTCCCCATCGCGACTATCTGCGTCAGGTCGCAATCCTCCGCCGTAATTTTACGGCAGGAGCATTTCTGCATCACGAGCATCGGCGCTCGTACCTTAGTCAGTTTCGCGCCGTCGAACGCGCAGCCGACGAAGAGCGTCTTTTCCATGTTGTTTTCCGTAAAATCCGGCAGCTTCGAAGCCGTTTCCATGAAGGTCGCTTCGCTGAGATTCGCGCCGTTCCACGCGCACTCGGAAAATTCGATTTTGTGGAAAAACGCGCGCGTCGTATCCGCGCCGTCAAGCTTTACGCGCGCGAGCTTCGAGCGCACGAACTGCGCGTTTGCAAGGTTCGCGCCGGTAAGGTCGCAGTCCGCCAGCGCCGCATCCTCGAACGCCGCGTCTGACAGTTTTGCGCCGCGGAACGAACAGCGCTCCATGCGGCAGCCGGTGAAATCCGCGCCGGAAGCGTCAGCGCCGTCGAAGAGGCAGCCCGCGAACGCGCGTCCCGCGAACGGCAGGCCGCTAAGCCCGCAGCACCGCGAGAAGTCGACGTTTTCTATCTTTTCCGAGTCGAACAGCTCTTCTATGCTCACGCCGCGATTTGTCTCTTCTCCCACAGTTCAGCGCCCCTTTCTCGCCTCTATGACGGTCTGCCCGACGTCTGCTCCGCGCAGGTCCGTCGCCTCGTTAGTAAACATGCGGCAAAGATCCGCGCCGAACAGATTGCTCTTCGAAAGGTCTGCTCCTGAGGCGCACGCCTCGCGCATAGAACCGCCGAAGATGTTCGCGCCTCGCATGGAAGCGCCTTCGAGGCGGCTGCGAGAGAAGTCCCCGCCCGCCGCGTCCGCGCCGTTCCAACGCGACGACGAGAGTTCGCAGTCGGTGAACGAAGCGCCGCGCGCCGATACGCCGGTGAAGTCGGCGCCGCCCGCGTCTGCGTTCATCCAGTTAGCGCCGTCGAGCCGCGCGCCGGTGAAATCGGCTTTGCGCGCGGAGCTGCCCCAGCAGAAGGTCGAGCCGCCGAGCCCGGCTTTCGCGAATTTAGCGCCGTCGGCGCATGATTCATGGAAATCCGTCTTTTGCAGTTTCGCGCCGAAAAAGTCCGCCCCGCTCATGTCGCTGAAGCTTATACGGGCCTCGCTCAAGTCCGCGCCGGAGGCTTTCAGCCCGCCAGCGCTGACCTTCGACAAGGTTGCGCCGACGAGCGACGCGCCCGATATGTCCGCCCCGGTCATAACCGTCTCGGAGAAATCCGCGTCCGCGGCGGCGGCCGACGACAAGTCCGCCCCGCTCAAATCAGCGCCAACGAACGACGCTCCCGACAAACTGGCCGCGGCGAAGGCCGCACCGGCGAGCGACGCTCCGTCGAAGCGAGCGCCGTCGAGCTTCGCCTTTACAAACGAAGCGCCTTTCATGTCGAGCCCCGAGAAATCGAAGCCCGCAAGGTCGAAGCCGTCGAGCTTCGCGCCAGCGACGCTTCCGCCCGCCGCGAGTATCTCCGGCAGGTTTTTCGGCGTCAGCGGCAAATTTTCGGGCTTTTTCGCAATTTCTTCCGCAACTTCTTTTATTATCGTTTCGTCCGCTCTTGCGGCTGGCGGCTCCGGCGCCGCGGCTTTCGCCCGCGCCGCGCCGCCCGGCCATATATCGTTCGTCACTCCGAGCTCGTCCGTCTTTTTCTGTATGTTTTCGATCCGCCCACGCACCGAGCCCTCGGGGAAGCCCGCCGCCTTTTCGATGCGGGTCGCGTAGTTCAGCAGATCCTTCGGGTCATCCGGCACGTCTTCGTCAAGCACCGCGACGAGGCGCGCCGCAGCGGCGGGCTCCATGCCAGCCTTTACAAGCTGCGCGGCGCAGTCCGCGGAGGAGCGCGGCGCGCTCTTTTTCGCCGTTCCGCCCGCATGCAGGGATGTGAGGATGTTTTTCATGCTCGCGACGGTTTTATCGTCAGCGCCTATGGCGGCTCCGAACTCTGAAGCGTAGACCTCCGCTGCCTTGTTCCACGCCGACTGGTCAGGAAAATCTGCCAGGCTCGGCACCGGAATATCGAGCGCCTTTTTGATGGAAGCTATCTCCGTCTTGGAGGCTCCGGCACGTTTCAGCGATTCTTCAAGAGTCGGCTGCTTCGCAGCCGCGGCCTGCGCCTGCATCTCCGCCATTTTGCCGGACAATCTGTCTATGTGCGCCTTCGTCTCGGCAACCTGATCAGGCGTCAGCGTCGGCAGGCCGTTTTCGGCAAGAACGGCGTTTATCTCCGGCAGAGACTCGTCAAGCTCTTTATAGGCGTTCTCGCGCACCTCCGCGGCCGACGGCGCGGAATCTTCCGCAATTTCGGCCTGGGGCACGGACGCCTGCGGCTGAGGCGCAGCGTCTTCCTCCGCGTTTTCGGCTTGCGGCGCGCCTTTCGCCTCCGCTCCTGATTTATCCGCAGAGGCCTCCGCCGCGCCTGCGACGCCGATTCCAGCGGCTGCGGCTGCGGCCCCGGCAGCCCCGACTGTTTCGCGCGCCGCGCGCTGCGCGGCCTCCGCCGCCTGGATTTCAGGCGAAGCTGCGAATGTAGCGGCGGCCTCTTCCGTCACGGTTTCGCCGTCGAGTTCGAGGAAGAGCGACGCTTTGTCTATTCCAGCTCCGGCCTCGTCTTCGCATTCGGCGACGGCGTGCCAGAGCAGAAGCCCGACGAGTTCGCCCGGGAAGAGCCAGAGCGTGTCCGGCTTCGGCCTTTTCTCGAAGCTTCTGCCTCCCGCCTCGAATTTGAATACGGCGGCTGCCTTCGGAAGCTTCGTCTCTATTTTCGGAAGTTTATCGTTGAGGTTTATCAACGTTATTTTCTCGCCGCCGTTCAGCCCCTTCGGAAGCCTTTGCTGCGGCTGCGAGAGATTGTAATATCCCCAGTCGAAGTCGTCGGGGACGCCGGGCCAGTTCTCGCGCAGCCACTTCGAATCGTACGTCGCGGTGCGCCCCATGCGGCAGGGCCACGTACCGCGCGGTCCCATGCACGCCGGCGCGCCGTGCGGCATGGCTTCGTCGCTTACGGACGCTTTTTCGCCCTTTCCGGCGCGCGGGCCGTCTGGGTTCTCCGCGTCGCTTCCCCATGTGTTTTTCCATGACAGCGGCATAGAAGCGAAGGGCTCTCGCGATTCGACCAGCAGCCGCCTGACGCCCTCGCCGACCTGCGCGCTCACGACGGCTCCCTTCGCGTACGCTCCGCCTGAAACGAAGGCGGAGCCTGCGAGCAGCCACTCGGCCTCCTTCTTAGGCACGCCGAGGTCGAGGCAGTCTCCGGGCAAAAGCGCGCCCATCGCCGCAGCGTAGGCAACGCCAGGTTCGAGCGGGCGTCCCGAGGCAAGGTCGAAGGCGAAGCCCGCCGTAAAGCTCATGAAAAGCTTCCGCTCCATGTGGAGCGGCTGAAAGGTAAGGCTCAGCAATTCGGAGTTTTCTGTTTTCATAACCGGCACCAACTCCCGAAACGTCTATAAGTTCAGATTCTGCTCCATGAGACGCGGACTGGCTGTTCTGCCTTCGCGCCCAGATAGAAGCCCAGTTTCACGCCATCGCCGAGCGCCGCTGGCTGCGGCTCAGAACCGTCTGGATGCAGCACAAGGTCGAACTCGTGCGGCGAATCGAGGTAACGGTCCACGCGGTCGCGGAACGAACTGTGGACATCGCGCCCGGGCAGGAATTCCGCCGCATCGGACGGTTTTACGCCGTGCAGATGGATGCGGAATTTTCCCGTGCTGTCAGCGACGCTCTCGCCCACGACGGCGTCCTCGCCGATGCGGCAGCTTCCCACGCCGACGGCGCAGCGCTGCGATGGCGGTACAGGCGCACTCCGTTCGACGCACTGCTCTACTTCGACGCCGTCACGCCTGAGTACGAAAGCGAGGTAGCGTTCAAGCCGTATCGCGGAGCGTGAGCGCTGAGCCAGCAGATCGGCCACGGCCAACGCATGTAGAGACGGGTCGCGGAGCTCCTCTTCCGCCTGACCGATCAGGCAGTATTGTATAAATTCCGCAGATCTGTTCGCGCTTTCGACGGTGCGCCGCGCGATGTCGCCGTGGCGGTTCGCGGCGTAAAACATATGATAAAGATGATTGTTCAGTATATCGAGAAAATCGCGCGAAATACTCTCGTCCTCGCGAGCCTCGTCGAGCAGCTCCTCGGTGTAGAAGGTCGGCAGAGCGCCCATCGTGCTATACAGGCCGTAGTAAGGCACTGTGACGCGATAGAGGATCCGCCCGTTTTCATCGCGTTTCTGTACCGAGACGACCTCGGCGGGGGGAAACGCGAGCGAGAGCCACGGCACAATACGGACGTTACGGCTAAAGAAGCGGTCTATATCCTCAGCGCTTCCGGCGTTCATAATGCCGAGCAGCCACAGCGCCTGCATCATCGTGAAGCGCTGCGGTTCAGTAAGCAGCCTCCGCTCTAAATCAGCTGCCTGTTTCCGAGCCTCGGAGCCCATTCCCATTTTTCGTCAGTTCCGGAGACCGTAAGAACGAGCCTCGTGTATGTATTTATCGGAGCGAACTCAGCGAGAAACTGATCCAGCGAGTCCGCGAAGAGCCAGAGGTCGCCGTGCGAGACGAAGCCTGACGGTTCAAGCTCAAGCGAGAGCCGCCGTCCACGGAAGACGCGCCCGTGAAAAAGCCTCTCCTCGTCGCAGGACGAGAAGGCGCGCACCGACTGGCATTTTTTTGCGCAGACCACGGAAAGTTCAGGCGCGTCGCCGCCGCGCGGCACGTAAAGCGAAAGCGTCTGCTGAAGAGCCGTAGCCGAGGCTAGCGGCAGCAGGTTCGCATTCATGTGGGCGAGGAAGCGCCACTGCAGCCTTTCGTCAGCAGGCGGCGCGAGCATCGGCGACGGCGCAGTGATATTTTCAAAGGTTACTTTAGAAGGAGTCGTATCGGTGGGTATGCATATATCGCCCTGCAGCAGCCTGTTCGGGAGTCCACGGTTGCAGCATATCAAGTCCATGGATATGACGCAGCCGTCGAAATCGCCCTCGGAATCTGGACGGCGCGGCATCGAGATGTAGTGCTCCGGCAGCGCGCCCTCTTCCGGCATCGTATACCGGATGTTGTATATCAGTCCCTTACGCGACTCGTTGTAGAGTCCGTAAGGGCGGCAACGCTCTGCGCGTCCCCCGCGCCTTATCGCGGTGACGCCCGTCACGCCGAGTATATCGACGTATTGTTTTTCCTTGACGTGAGGATAAATCCTATATTCTTCCTGAGTGAAGTCCTCCTGTATCGGCTCTGAATGAAGCAGAAAGACATTGCAGGCGGCGACGGTGTTGACGGCGAAGGCTCCTTCCGTGAACGGCGGAGGAGTCACGCCCCTGCCGAAGCGGAAGGTCAGCCTCAGCTCACGCGCCGACTCGGTGAGCGCAAGACGCTTAAGCCCCGAGACGCTAAAGGCCGTAAGCTGTTCGGGACAGCAGAAATAGCGGACGAGCGCCGCGTAAGCGCGGTTCTTCGCCTGTCCTGACGGGAGCCTATGGTCTTCGAGCGGCGAGCGCATCAGCGACAGCGCCGCGGCTGGCAGCTCAATGGACGACGCGCCAGCCGAGACGTCAATCGACTCGAGCCGAGTTAGAAGCGCGAGAAGCCTCTGCGACGCGAGCGAGTAGCCGCCGGTGAGATGAAAGTCAAGCCTGTCGGGAAGGAATTTTTCAAGCGGAGCTGATGCGCGCAGAGTCAGCGTCACGCTGCCGGACATATCGCTGCGCGTCTCACTCTCCACCGACGCGGCGGAAAGCGGCAGCACCGTAACGTCACGCATCGTACTGTAAATGCATGAAACGCCGCCGATCGGCTTGGAAGCGAGCTGCGCGCCGCGCTCGACGAGCAAAGGCTCCGTGAAGCCCGGACTCAGCGCGAAACGCATAACTGCCATCGACGGGACGGACATCACCGACTCCGGGAAGACCTCGCGCAGCAGCGTCTGTATAAGCTCCGGCGCGGTCTGATCGAGCCGTTCGTGTATCTTGGCGCACAGATAGGCCGTTCCTTCGAGTATCCGCTCGGCGTCCGGGTCGCCGCCCTGTTCGAGCAGCATCGGCGCCGCCGATGGATATTTGCGCGCAAACTCCCGCGCTCCTTCGTGGAGCATTCTCAACTGTTCCTGAAAGTATCTATTCACGTCCGCCTCTCTTCCCGATATATCGCTGAGCTATCATGTCATAACTATCGTAAGGCCACGCAGAGACCATCTTTTTCATTTTAAAATTATACACAAGATTTATTCCGTTGCAAATTGCAAACGACCGGGCGCAAAGGTAAATTACGCGGATGGCCGTGCCGTTTAAACAGTTGCGCAAAATCATCGGACGGAGGAGCGCTTGCAAAATAATTATGTTTTACGTAATATAAACTTGATTTTATCCCTCCGTCCGCGAAACGCGGCGGAGACGGCTATTCAAGAGGAAAACATAAAATGGACATAACAGCACTGGCAGCGTCCCCGATCAGCGAAAGCCAGCCGGCGGGCACGGACGCAAAGTACGAACCTGAATACGAAGCTCTGACGGCGGAGATAGCGAAGCTTTCGTCAGTGAGCCAGAGCGCGCCGATTTCGTGGCAGGATGTCGCCGACAACGGGGCCGCCATACTCTCGCGGAAGTCGAAGGACATCTCCGTCGCGGCCTATACTGCGGTCGCGCTCGCGCACATCGGCGGCGCGCAGGGATTCCTCGACGGAGTGAAACTCCTGCGCGGAATATGTGAAAATTTCTGGGAAGACGCATTCCCGCCGAGGGCGAAAATGCGCCGCCGCCTCAACGCATACGAATGGTGGCATGAACGCGCGCTTGAACAGCTCAGGAAAGAGAACCAACAGCCCATCCCCGCGGAGCTTTCCGCGGAAATGACCGAGGCGATAAACGGACTTGACAGCCTCGTAGGGACGCTTATGGAAGACGCCCAGCCGCTGCGCGACATAAAAGAGGCGATACGCGCGCTCCCGTTGCTGCCGGAGGAGAAGCCGAAGGGACCGGAGCCCCCCGCAGCCCCGACGCCAGAACCGCAGCCGCAGCCCCAGACGCAGGAGCCGCCGCGCGCACAGCCCCAGAGGCCGGCCTCGGAGCCTCCGCGCCAGACGGCGGCAGCGCCCGCTCCGGCCCCGCAGGCGGGAGACACGGCGGCGGCGCTCGCTGCTTTCGTCGACGCGGCTCGCAATTACGCCTTCGCACTGCGCGCAGAAAATCCGGCAAACTACTTAGCGTGGCAGCTTCCGCGCGTCGCGCTCTGGGGAAAGATAACGGCGCTCCCTCCCGACGACGGCACTGGACAGACTATGGTGCCGCCGCCCGACATGAACAGGGTTGAAGCGGTGGAGCGGCTGCTCTCCGGGAAAAACTGGCTCAAGGCGGCTATTGCGGCCGACGACCTTTTCCAGTCCTATCCGCTCTGCATAGACCTTCAGCGCATAGCGGACGAGGCGCTCGCGAACCTCGGCCCAGCCTTCGCGGCGGCGCGGGCGCGGCTGCGCGCGGAGACGGCGGCCTTCGCCGGACGGCTGCCGGGACTGACGTCGCTCAGCTGCGACGGCGGCCTCCCATTCGTATCTCCCGCGACGCGCGCGTGGCTGGACGAGCTCGAGCACGACGGTCAAAGCGGCGGCGCCGACGGCGGTCCGTGCGGCGGCAAAATCGACGCGGCCATCGCCGAGGCGCGCGAAATACTCGCGGGCGGCGACGCGGCGGGCGCTCTCAAAAAGCTAGAAAATTCGCAGGGCCTTTCCGCCGTCGGCAACATACGCCTCCGCGCCGAGGAACTCCATATGCTCTGCTCGCAGCGCGAGACGAAGACCGCGGCAGCGCTCGCGCGAGCAACCGCGCGCGAGATAGAGCAAAGCGGCCTTGCGAAGCTCGAACCGGACCTCGCCGCAGAAGCCATGACAGCGGCGTGCCAAGCGCTCGACCTCGCTGGCGACACTGAGGGTGCGGAAGCCCTACGCGAGAAAACTGCGGGGATAAAGCCCTCCGCCATGCTCGGCTGGAGCTGAGAACACCTTGCGGGACCGACCTTATACTTAAAAAAATTTCACGCCGCCCGCGGGCATTTCGGTGGACGGCGTTGGTTGTTCATATTTCCAGGTAACGGGCGCAAAGAGCCAAGCCGCCGCTTCAACCTTCGACGGCGCTAAGCGGCGGTGCGAAAACGTGTGCCGGATGGTCGCATAAAAAATCCAATTCTGAATCTTGGATATCCTGGATATTGAACGCATACAAAACGGCCCCGCGATTTTCGCGCGGGGCCGCTTTCTGCTTTTTCACTGCGCCGCTGAGTCTGCGCAACGGTTATTCTTTTTCTTCAGTTTCCGCATCCTGCGCCGTTTCACGCTCTGACTGCGCTTCCGCCGCTTCTTCGGCGGGCTCGTCGAAGAAGCGCAGAGCGAAGGATTTGTCCTCGCCTACGTAAAGCTCGGCGCGCGGAGGCATTTCTCCGCCGGACATGCGTTCGAGCATCCGGTGCGCGAGCTTGGGCAGGACTGAGCCGGCCAGTATCGTCTCTATATTGCGCGCTCCGGTCTCTGTTTCCGTGCAGCGCTCGACTATCAGGTCCGAGACCTCGGGCGCTATTTCTAGCTCAACGTTATTGTTAGCCCTGAGACGTTTGACGACGGATGCGAGCTTCGCGTCCGCTATCAGCTTCATAGCCTCTTCGTTAAGGCTGCGATATGGCACTATCGTCATGCGCGCGAGCAACGCGGGGCGGAAGTGGTTCGAGAGCTCGGGACGTATGGCCTGCACCAGGTTTTCTTCGTCGATTTCCACCGTTCCAGAAGCGCAGCGCTGTATCGTCTCTGATGCGAGGTTCGAGGTGAGCATTATTATCGTGTTCTTGAAGCTGACCTCCTTGCCTTCGCCGTCGGTGAGCGTGCCCTTGTCGAATACCTGATAGAAAAGGTTCATGACGTCGAGGTGGGCCTTCTCGCATTCGTCAAGCAGGACGACGGAATAGGGCTTGCGGCGGACGGCCTCGGTGAGCATCCCGCCTTCGCCGTAGCCGACGTAGCCGGGCGGCGAGCCGATGAGGCGCGAGACTGTGTGCTTTTCCTGGAATTCGCTCATGTTTATCGTTATTACGCTGCGGCTGTCGCCGAAGAGCAGTTCCGCTAGAGCGAGGCCGGTCTCCGTCTTTCCAACGCCTGAGGGGCCGGCGAGCAGGAATACGCCTAGCGGGCGGTCTGGCGACATGAGCCCCGCCGTCGATGCCTGTATCGTGCGCGCGATGGCGCGCAGAGCGGAGTCCTGTCCCTTGATGCGCTCGCCGAGGAGCTTATCCAGCTCCTGCGCGACTGCGGCCTGGCGGCTGGCCATACGGCCAGTCGGGATGCCGGTCCAGTCGGATACGACCTGCGCGACAACTTCGGACGTTACTTCGACGGCGACGAGGCGGCTTTCTTCGTGGAGCGCCTCGTACTTCGCCTTTGCATCTTCAAATTTGCTGCGCAGCTTTTCTTCGTCCTCGGCGGCTTCCGCCTCAGGCGCGGCTTCGCCCTTTTCGTCATCCGCCGGAGTTTCCGCGGTTTCGTCCGCTTTCATGATCTTCGCGGCTTCGAGCATCGCGCCTCGGCGCGCGATAAGCTCTTCGGCGGCGCTCTTTTCGTCCTGCCACTGGATTTTCAGGCGCGCCTCCTCGGCCGCGTGTTCCGCTATCTCGGCTTCAAGTTCGGCGAGCCGTTTCTCGTCTATTTCTGTTCCGTTGAGCTTGTCGCGGCGCAGCCCGTCAAGCTCGCGTTCCGCGGCCTGGCGCGCGCGCTCTGCGTCCTCGAGCGGCGCTGGCTTCGACGACAGGCTGACCTTGACGCGCGCGCAGGCCGTGTCGAGCAGGTCTATCGCTTTGTCCGGCAGGAAGCGTCCGCCGATGTAGCGCGCGGATAGGTTGGCGGCGGCCTCTATCGCGTCGTCGCGTATCAGGACGCCGTGCGCCTTCTCGTAACTCGCGCGGATTCCGCGCAGGATGAGCGCCGCGGTGCGCGTCGAAGGTTCGTCGAGCGTGACGAGCTGGAAGCGGCGCGCGAGAGCGGCGTCTTTTTCAAAGTATTTTTTGTATTCCTTCCACGTCGTAGCGGCGCAGGTCTTTATCTCGCCGCGCGCCAGAGCGGGCTTCATGAGGTTCGCGGCGTCGGAGCCTCCGGCCTGTCCGCCGGCTCCTACGAGCATGTGCGCCTCGTCGATGAAGAGTATGATTGGCTTTTCGCTCGCCTTGATTTCGTCGAGCACGCCTTTGAGGCGGCGCTCAAACTCGCCCTTGACGCTCGCGCCGGCTTCGAGCAGCCCCATGTCGAGCGAGAGCAGCGTGGAACCTTTTATCGTGTCCGGCACGTCGCCCTGCGCGATGCGCAGCGCGAGCCCTTCAAGTACAGCGGTCTTTCCCACGCCAGGCTCGCCGACGAGTATAGGGTTGTTTTTGCGGCGGCGCGCCAGTATGTCTACCATCTGGCGGATTTCCGCGTCGCGTCCGAAGACAGGGTCAATCTTCCCAGTCTTCGCCTTGGCCGTGAAGTCCTCGCAGAATTTCGCTATGAAACTCTCTCCGTCGCCTGCTGCGGCGCCGACTTTCGACGCAGGCGCGTCCGGCAGGACTATCGAAGTCTCCTTCGATTCCCGCGCTATCTTAGCGAAGTCCCTAAGCAGATTTTCGCGGTTTATCGCCGAGAAGGACTGCGCGTAGTCGCCCTGCGCGTAGACGGCGGGCTTGCGCAGGAAGGCGAGCAGCATAGCGCCAGAGCGTATCTGGCTCAGTCCGAGGTCTACCGAGGCGACGAGCCACGAGGCCTCCATCAGTTCGACGAGCAGCGGCGAGAAGACTGGACGTCCGCCGTTGCCGTTTCTGAAACCGTCGACGACGGAGTTGAGCGCGCGCTGCGCCTTCGCGATGTCCGCGCCGAAGGTTTCGAGCGCTATCGGTATGTCGCTCTGCGGCTCCGCCATGCAAGCAAGCAGCAGGTGCTCTATAGTCACCTCGTAGTGTCCGCGCCGTACCGCGTTGCCGGCGGCGTTGTTCAGCGCCACCGTGAGAAAGTCGTTGCATTTTTCAAAAAGAGAGGCTATATCTACGCCTGTGGACATTTGTTCCTCCTTTCGCCGCGCGCCGCGGCGCTTTCTTCCCAGAATAAACGACAGGACAGAGCGAGACAGTCTCTATACTGCCCCGCTCTGTCCCGCTTGATTACATTTCGCCAGACGTTCTAAGCTTACGCTTTCCAGTCGTCTGTGTACTCGATGTTGCCGTCGTTGTAGGTCCAGGTTATCTTCGAATAGGTGAACTGCACGTCCTCCATATCGTGATAGGGCTTGCTCTCCGGCAGGAATGTCAGCGGCGTGAGCTGATCCATCTCGACGACAATGGCGTTCTCCATTTTGACGGTAAAGTACTTCTCTTCCGTCCCGTCCGACTTGATGCGGTAGTAGTCGAGCGTAACGTCAAGCTGCTCGCCGGTGCAGCAGGCCTTATAGAGTTTCGGCGAAGCCTGGCTCTTGGCCATCGTAATCCTGTAGGGGTGGTGAATCCTCTGCCCCGTCGGGAGTCCGGTGTGGGTGTCCTTCGGTATCTCTACCTTGTGCTCGGTCGCGTAGACGAGGATCGAATCTTTCTTGTCGCCGCCCTGCTCGCAGTCGCCTTTGATGTCGCCCTGACTCTTGCCCTTCAGTTTCATGTACGCGGTAAGTGCCATTGTATCTTCTCCTTTACTTTTAGAGTGGTAACTTTAATTGCTGTAATTACGCTTGATCGTGGTTACTGCTTGTCCAGCTTGCCTACGAGAGACAGCGTGAAGTTCGCGCCCATATATTTGAAGTGCGGGCGAACCAGCAGGTTGACGGAGTACCAGCCTGGATCTCCGGGCACGTCGCTGACCATGACCTTCGCCATGCGAAGCGGCCGCTTGCTGCGGGTGATCGCGTCCGGGTTGTCCATTTCGGTGACGTACTGGCTTATCCATACGTTGAGCTCGCGCTCGATGTCCGCTCGCTCCTTCCAGCCGCCGATGTTCTCGCGCTGGATCACTTTTATGTAATGCGCCAGGCGGTTCATTATCATCATGTACGGCAGCTGCGTAGAGAGTTTGTAATTCATCTCCGCGTCCTTGCCCTCCGGGGTGTTCGGGAACGCTTTGGGACGAAGCACGGAATTAGCGGAGAAGAAAGCTGCGTTGTCCGACCCTTTGCGCATCGTCAGGGCTATGAAGCCTTCCTCCGCGAGCTCATATTCGCGGCGCTCTGAGATAAGGACTTCCGTCGGTATCTTCGTCTGTATCTCGCCGCTCTGCTCGAACTGGTAAAGCGGCAGATTTTCGACCGCGCCGCCGCTCTGCGGCCCGATTATGTTGCTGCACCAGCGGTATTTAGCAAAGCTGTCCGCCATGCGCGAGGCGAGCGCGAACGAGGTGTTGCCCCAGCAGAAATCTTCGTTGTCTCCGACCGTCTCCTTAAAGTTGAAATTCTTCGCTGGCGTAGTGTTCTCGCCGTAGGGCAGGCGAAGCAGGAAACGCGGAAGCGTAAGTCCGAGATAACGGCTGTCTTCGTTTTCACGAAGAGAACGCCACTTCGCGTACTGCGGCATCTCGAATATGGAATGAAGGTCCTTAAGATTCGGCAGTTCGTTCCACGAGTCGATACCGAAAAATTCCTTGTCGGCCGCGCCGAGGAACGGGGCGTGCGACATCGCAGAAACGCTCGCGATGTTGCGCAGCAGCTCCATATCCTGCGGGCCGGGGCCGAATGTGTAGTTCGAGACGACGGCGCCGACAGGCTGTCCGCCGAACTGGCCGAACTCGGCAGTGTAGATATGCTTATAAAGGCCGGACTTGATGACCTCGGGCGCATCCTCGAAATCATCTATAAGATCCTGCTTTGAGACGTTGAGAATCTCAACCTTCGTGTTCTGACGGAAGTCTACGTTGTCGACAAGGAACTTCAGCGAGCGCCACGAGGACTCAAGTTCGCGGAACTGGCTGTTGTGCATAATCTCATTGACTTGGTTCGAAAGCTTCTTGTCCAGTTCGACGATCATCGCGTCCACGAGCGCGCCGCTGACTTTCGGCGTCGTGCCGCTCGCGGCTATCTCTCGGATGAACTCCTGAAGCCCGGCGCGCGTAACGTCGTAGCCTTCGTCGGTAGGCTTGATCTTAGACGCTTCTATAATTTCGTCCAGCAGGCTCGAAGCAGGAGCCGCGGCCTGCTGTTCCATAACTTCTCTCTGTTCCTCGGCCATCCCTACTTATCCTCCTCTGCGTCTATGCCCAGCTCCTGAAGCAGGGCGTCGCGGGTCTTCTCGTCGTTCACGAGATCCTGGAGCTTTTTACGGAAATTCGGGACGTTGGAAAGCGGGCCTTTGAGCGCCTTGAGCGCCTCGCGCAGCTGCATCAGCTTAGCAAGCTCTGGCACCATTTCGACCAGGGCGTCCGGGCCGAAATCCTTCAGCGTCTCGAACTTCAAATCCGCGCTGAGCGTCGCGTCTGGGGCGTCTGAAAGCTTGTTCGGCACCTGAAGCTGGAGCGAAAGCCCCTGGCTCTGCATAACCTTGTCAAAATTGTCCTTATCGACGCTGATAGGCTTGCGGTCCTCCAACATCGTGTCGTCCTTGCGAAGCGTGAAGTCCCCGAGGACCATCAGCTTAAGAGGCAGCTCTACATTTTCCTGCACGTCCCCCGTCGCGGGCCTGTAGACTATATTGACACGTTCTTTTGGGGAAGTGCTTCCTTCGTTGGGCATATTTTTGTACCTCCCGTTCTAAAAAATAAACAACTGATTGAATTCATACGATATTACATCTCGACGGACGTACAAAGAACGTCCAAGCGCTTTATAATACTACTATATATTCTACATTTACCAATGTCAAATAATTTATTTATGCCGTATAACGGCGATATGCAATTCCTTTTTTACGCGAGACGGCATATATACGCCGCACCTGACGGCGCATATCAGGCGAATCTAAAAATTAAAGATAAACGAAAGGATTGCGAAGAAAGGCGCCGACACGACGCCTCCATGGCTGTAAAAACCAGCCGCGGCACAGCGATGACCGTACTCTTTGGCTTATCGGTAAAAATAAAAAAAGAACCTAAGACGAAATCTTAGATCCTTATTGATGTTAAAAAATGGCGCGCCGGACAGGATTTGAACCCGTAACCTTTGGATCCGTAGTCCAATGCTCTATCCAGTTGAGCTACCGGCGCGTATAGCGTTTTTATGGCGGTGAGGCAGGGATTTGAACCCTGGAGGGAGCTTTATGGCCCCCTACCCGCTTAGCAGGCGAGCGCCTTCAGCCTAGCTCGGCCACCTCACCAACGCGGAATATTCTATTATGGAAGCGAGGATTTGTCAACGATTTATTTTCAACTATTTTAAGATTTTTTTGCAGGACTGCGGATCGCTCCTCATGCCGCCGCTAAGCGGGGCAAAGCTTTGACGTTTCTTCGCTCTTTTTTTTTGCAGAGTTTTCGTTTCGTTATCCCGCCTTGCCGGGCTTTCGGCAGGCGTCAAAACGGGAGAAATTCGTATGCCACACTATCTCCCGCGCCAGTTTCGGCGCACCGGCTGACGCGGCGATCAGGATAATGCTCTTTGTAGAGAAGGAAGCGGGGCAACCGTGAGAGGACAAAACTAAAGCCGCTGCGGCCTTTTGCCGCGCCGCAGCGGCTTTTTGTTCCATAAACAAGATTTAGCGGTACGGCGCTGTTTTTTACTGCTGTGGATTCCCGGCGGGTTGTTTTACAGGATCTATCGGGCGCGAGACTACGGGGGACGAGAGGACTATCGCCGTGGTCGTCATGCCGCAGCTTCCCATTTTGCTGATTACTTCTTCTAAGTGTCCGACTGATGAGACGATGACCTTGAGGATGACGCCGTCGCTTCCCGTCAGGTGATGACATTCGAGGACTTCAGGAATGGATTTCGCAAGCTCATCCGCCTGCGCCAAGAAGGACACTGGTATCGAGAGGCGGACGAAAGCCATTATCGGATAGCCGACGCGTGACTGATCGACTATAGCGCGATAGCCGAGTATTATCCCAGCCTCCTCCATGCGGCGGACGCGCTCGGCGACGGCCGGTGACGAGAGCCCGACTTTGCGGCCCAGCTCGTTGAAGGATATCCTGCCGTCCTCCTGGAGAATCCGGAGTATCTGTCTGCCAATGTCGTCAAGAAGTTTATTGCTGAGCATCTGTGAGACCCGCCCTTCTCATAATAAAATAAATTTTTTAAATCATCCTACTGTTAATATTAAAGCATTTTTGCAGAAAAAGGAATAGCAGATAAAGAATTTTTACAAGAAAATGACGTTTCTGCTTTTTATGGTGTTAGGCGGCGTATCAGCGTTCTCTGCTGAGTTTCTCCAAAAGAAAGGAGGGCGCGCTGCGCGTCCTCCTCCGCGTAAAAATTGCGATTTTCCGTTTACCTTTTACCGAGTCCGGCTGCGACGGCCCACGCAGCCGATATTGAGTGCAGGCACGGGATCCCGGCCGAGCAGGCGTGGCGGCGTATCAGCGTGCCGTCGGCGATGTGGCGCTCGTTTCCACCGGGGATGTTGAGTACCAAGTCCCAGCCGCCTGAGCGCAGACGCTTCACAAGGTCTTCGCGCTCGACGCATCCGGCCTCTATACCCCACTTTTTGAGGTATGCCGCCGTTCCTGCGGTCGCCTCGACCTCCCAGCCGAGCTGTTTGAAGAGCGCAGCTACCGGCATAGCCTCAGACTTTTCGCTGTCAGCTATGCTCATGAGGATGCGCCCGGACTGAGGCGGCGTCCAGCCCGTGCCGCTCAGCCCCTCCATTATTGCGTCGGAGAGGTTGTCGGCCATGCCGAGGCTTTCGCCGGTGGACATCATTCTCGGCCCGAGCTTCGGGTCGAGGCCGGGGAGCTTATCGTTGGAGAAGACGGGAACCTTGACGCCCCAGAGGCCGCTTTCCGGGTAGAGGCCGACGCCGTAGGGCATGTCGCGCAGCTTTTCGCCGAGCGCTAAGCCGACTGCGATGTCGACTAGCGGCAGGCCGGATATCTTGCTCGCGATCGGGACTGTGCGGCTGGCGCGCGGGTTCGCCTCGATTATCCAGAAGGCGCCGCCGCGGAGGACGAACTGGATGTTGAGCAGGCCGTGGACGTTGAGCTCGCGCGATATCGTCGAAACGAAATTCAGAACTTCGTCCTGCTGCTCCTTCGTGAGCGAGAAGCTCGGGAACACGGCTATCGAGTCGCCTGAGTGGATGCCGGCTGGGTCTATGTGTTCGAAGATGCCTGGGATGAGCACGTCGCCGCCGTCGCAGAGCGCATCGCATTCAAACTCACGGCCCGCGAGGAACTGGTCTACCATGACTTTCTGCCCCGGCACGGCGTCGAAGGCTTCTTTGAGGACCGCGACGAGCGCCTTTTCGTCGTAGACGGCGCGCATCGCGACTCCTCCGATGACGAAGCTCGGGCGCACCATAAGCGGGTAACCGAGTTTACCGGCTGCTTCGAGCGCCTCTTCGACAGAGGCGACGTCGACGCCTTTCGGCTCCGGCACGCCTATGCGCGAGAGGAGGCGCGAGAACTGGCCGCGGTCCTCGGCGGCCTCTATGACCTTGGAGTCCGGGCCGAAGAGCTTCACCCCGCGCTCTGCAAGGTCGAGGCCGAGGCGCAGCGAGGTCTGTCCGCCGAAGCAGGCAAATACGCCAGCCGCCTTTTCGCGTTCAAGTATCGGCATAGCGTCATCGACAGTAAGCGGCTCGAGATAGAGCGCGTCGGAAATGTCGTGGTCGGTGCTGACCGTCTCGGGGTTGACGTTCATCATTATCGCGCGGACGCCGCGGCGGCGCAGCGCTTCGACGGCTTTGACGCAGCAGTAGTCGAACTCGACGCCCTGAGCTATGCGTATCGGGCCGGAGCCGAGGACTACGACGCCGCCCTCGTGATCGCCGTGCGGGTCGTCGCCAGCGCCAGGCGCGCCGTAGTAGTAGCCGGAGCCGGAGGGAAACTCGCCCGCGCAGCCGTCTACCTCGCGGTAGCCGGATATGCAGCCCTCTTCTTTTATAATTTTTCGCGCTTCATCTTCCGAGAGGCCGGCTGCGCTCGCTATCTGCGAGGCGGCGAAGCCCTTCATCGCGGCGCTCGCTATGTTGCCGTTGACGGCGCCGTCCTCTTCGAGATATTTTTCAGCAAGCTGTATCGCGTTAAGCTGTTCTATGAAATAGCGGCGTATGTGCGTCCTGCGCGCGACTTCGTCGACGGTGGTCGAGCTGCGGCGCAGAAGCTCCGTAATCGCGTCGAGGCGCAGATGTGTCGGGCGGTTGACCTGCTCCCAAAGCTTGCGCGTCTCCCACGTACGAAGCTTTCTGTCAGGCAGGCTTCTGCCGCGCGCGACGGAGCGCCACGCCTTGGTGAGCGCCTGCGCGAAGTTCGTGCCTATCGCGAGCACTTCGCCCGTCGCCTTCATGCGCGGGCCGAGCGTGAAGTCTGCCTGCGGGAAGCTGTCGAAGGGCCACGAGGGAACCTTGACGGCGACGTAGTCGAGCGCGGGCTCGGAGAGCGCGCTCCCCGCGCCCGTGACGGGGTTCGCCATCTCGGTCAGTTCGAGGCCGAGCGCTATCTTCGCCGCCATACGCGCTATGGGATAGCCGGTCGCCTTGCTCGCGAGGGCGCTGGAGCGGCTCGCGCGTGGGTTTACCTCTATTACGTAATACTCGCTGCCGTCGGGCGCGAGCGCGAACTGCACGTTGCAGGCTCCGCGGATGTCAAGAGCGTCGACTATTTTAAGCGCCGCGGTGCGCAGCATCTGCCATTCCTTGTCAGTGAGCGTCAGCGGCGGCGAGACGACGACGGAGTCCCCCGTGTGGACGCCCATCGGGTCGATGTTCTCCATTCCGCAGACGGCGAGCGAGTTGCCGGCGCAGTCGCGGACGACCTCTATCTCCATTTCGTGCCAGCCTTCGAGATAGCGCTCTATCAGCGCGTGGCCGACCGGCGAGGCGGCGAGGGCGTCCTCCGTCTGGACGACGAAATTCGCAACGTCGCGCACGACGGAGTTTCCGGAGCCGCCGAGAGTGAAGTCGGGGCGCAGAATCAGCGGCAGCGGCGTGTGCAGCGCGAACTCCTGCGCCTCGGCGACGGACGATATGCCGCGGCTTGCGATTATCGGCTGCCCCGCCTCTATCATAGCGCGGCGGAAGGGCTCGCGCGCCTCGGCGCGCTCCACCGCCTCCGGCTGCGTGCCGAGTACGCGGCACTTGTGGCGCTTCCATATTCCGAGCTTTTCGCACTCCATGCAGAGGTTCAACCCTGTCTGCCCGCCGAGCGTCGCGACTACGCCGTCGGGGTTGTGCTCCTTCAGGATTTCTTCAACGACGTCGGGCCGAAGCGGGCGGATATAGACGACGTCCGCTACAGAGCTGTCCGTCTGTATCGTCGCGGGGTTACTGTTGAGCAGGATGACGCTGCATTCCTCTTCCTTCAGCGCGCGGCAGGCCTGCGTGCCCGCGTAGTCGAACTCCGCGGCCTGCCCTATCTTTATCGGGCCGGAGCCCAGCACAAGAACTTTTCTTATAGTTGCGTCTCTCATCCTAATTTCTCCCCTGCCGCGCGGCCTTCATGCGGTCGATGAAATTGTCGAAAATATACGAGGCGTCCTCCGGCCCAGGCGAAGCCTCGGGATGGAACTGCACCGAAAGCGCGTCGTAACGCCTGTGGCGAAGCCCCTCGACAGTGCCGTCGCCGAGGTGCTTATAGGCGACCTCGAGCTCCGTGCCCGCAAGGCTCGCCGCGTCGACTGCGTACTGGTGGTTCTGGCTCGTCAGCAGGCCGCGCCCCGTCGATAGGTCGAGCACCGGCTGGTTCGCGCCGCGATGGCCGAAGGATAATTTCTTCGTCTTTCCGCCGCAGGCCATCGCGAGAAGCTGATTTCCGAGGCAGACGCCGAGCAGCGGCAGACGGCCGATAAACTTCGCCGCCTCCGCGGCCTCGCGCCCGAGCGCGGCGGGGTCGCCAGGGCCGTTGCTCAGCAGCACGCCGTCAGCGCCGCTGTTCAGCACAACCTCCGCCGCCGTGTCGTGCGGGAAGCGGATGACGCGGCAGCCGCGCCGCTCCATGCTGCGTATGATATTCTCCTTGACGCCGTAATCCATCACCGCGACGGTCAGGTCGCCGCCGCCGCTTACGACGGGCTCGACGCACGAAACCTCGTGAACGAGAGTATGCGGCAGCTCAGAAAGTTCCGGCGGCGTCGGCGCGGAGTCGAGGCGGCCCATCATCGAGCCGACCTCGCGGATTTTAAGAATCAGGCCGCGCGTATCTATATCGTGGACAATCGGGCGGCCGTTCTCAGCCATCCAGTCGTGTAAACTCTCGAAGCGCCCGCATTCCGTTTCGTCGAGGCGCGTCATCAGCGCGGCGCGCGCCCAGACGCGGCGGCTTTCGAGATTATCCTTGTCTATACCGTAAATTCCTATCGGCGGAAAAGCGAAAACTATAATCTGCCCGTTGTACGACGGGTCGGTCAAAGTCTGCGGATAGCCGCACGACGCCGTCGTGAAGACCACTTCGCCCTCCACCGGGCCGTCGAGCCTTCCGCGCCCGCGCCAGACGGAACCGTCGCTCAGCGTAAGATAAACAAAATCCTCCATACACTCCGTGCTCCTTCGCGCCGTGGTGAAAAAATAAACTGAAACTTATATTTTGTTAAAACACCAATTTCACCCAGCGTTCAATTTCCAGAGTATTATACCCGTAAAGAGAAAAACGTCAAGCCCTCAACATATAAAAATTTTCGCCCACAATGCATATTCAACCGATTGCACAAAAATTGCGGATATAGAGCGCGAATCTCAGTGTGCCGTATGATACGAGACGACGCGGCGCACGGAGAAATGCGAGGCAAACCGCGCGAGGTATTAGTAAAATTGGAGAAACGCGCGAAAATCTTCGCATCTCCGCCGCGGCCGCCGTAAACGCGGAAGCGGCTGGCGTTCAGACGACACGCGGCGGCGAGAAGATAATATCTGGTATTTTTACCTTAATAACAAGAATTTATGTCCCACGTGGAACGCCTCTGACAGAGCCTGTCCCGCGATGCGTCTGTACGGAAGACCTCCGCCCACATCGTCATAGACAAAAACGGAGCGTATATGTAGCCGCTTTGCAGCCCTAGCATTTATCATGTAGATATCGACGAACCGCCACGCTTTATTGGGCATAACTCGCCCCGCGCCGCCGTCCGTTGGCGCGAAACGCATATAACGGCACTGACAATCTAAAGACGGCGCGCGCTTGCCTCATTCGCCGAAACGGCGTTTATAATAACGTAGAACAACGACACGACGGAGGATGCGCGATGGAATACAGCTTCGGCCCGCTCATAAACGAAAACTCGAAAATACTGATACTCGGCTCGCTGCCCGGCGTCCGTTCGCTATCCGCAGCGCGCTACTACGCGCACCCGCAGAACAAATTTTGGAAAATAATCTACGGCGCATGGGGAGAAACGCCAGCCGCGGACTTCGACGCGCGTTATCGCTTCATCCTGGCCCACAGCCTCGCGCTCTGGGACGTCGTCAAATGCGCCAACCGAGAAGGCAGCGCAGACGGAAACATCCGCAACGAAACCCAGAACGACATCCCAGCGCTCCTAGCCGCCCGCCCCAACATCCGCCGCATAATCTTCAACGGCGGCTTCGCCTACGCAAAATACAAAAAATACTTCGGCGAACCGCCGGTAGACTACAGAAAAGTCCTCTCCACCAGCCCGGCCTGCGCGGGAAGGGACAGGGAGCGGGAAGAGATGTGGATGGAGGCGCTGGGACAGCCATTATAACATACAGTAAAAAATAAAAGGCGGCACTGTGCGTAAAATCGTACGTGCCGCTTAGTTAATGTATTCGTGTTGTAATAAGTTATAGCCTTTTGTTATATAACATAACTAAAACACATTATCGTCCTTTCTATAATGTTTCCAAACTGTTTCAAACGCTTCACTTTGCGCAGGTATCGGACGCACTGGACGCCACTCTGTCTCACAGAAAAGAGGCGGCTTATACTGAATTTCTTGGATTTGTCTGTTTAATCTCCCGTTATCCAATATGTGTCGGAACTTTCCAGACAAGAACGGACGCCCAACGTAGCCAGATGGATTGTGATAGATGGCCGAGCCGCGGCTACAGCCTGCGTTCCGCGCATAGTCTATCATCGCGGACAAATAAACATACTGACAGAGCAAAATCTCGTGCAGACGGTATAAGACCGGCAGCTTCTCCGCGGAGGAGACCTGTGCGATGGAACGGAAACATGCTAGGTCGCTTACAACCTCGTTCCAGCATTCAGTCAAAGAATCACAATCTCTGATAATCGAGGCAGATTTGCTCATACGATCCGCAGCAGTCTGCAATAAACGGTATACAGTATCCTCAGTTCCCATCCCAGCTTCGCCCATCTGAATTCTTTCGATAATCTGCCCCCCGCATTCTTCTATAAATGACGCTTCATCAATGGCATCACCGCGCCCACAGTGTGCAATATACTGCGCCGCGCGCATGGAGCCAACCTGCCCAGCGTTGAGAGCTGAACCACCGGGTCTATATACGCCGTGCGTCCCGCTTACCTCGCCCACGGCGAAGAATCCCTGCAAATTGGTCTTCCACCACATATCGGTAGATAGCCCGCCATTGTTGTGCTGTACGCAGAGAGCAATTTCAAGCATTTCCCTCGTCAGGTCTATATCATGTTGGAGATAGAAGTCAAAGGCCGGCTGGTTTATACATTTCAGCCTCTCTACCGGTGAGGACAGGAGCGCGCGCGCACTTTCCAGATAGCTGCGGCAACATGATGGAATATCCTCATACTGCGGCATATGGTTGTGCGGGTTTTCGCGATAATCCAGGAATACGCGCCGTCCCTTTTCCTTAGTCTCGATATACACAAGAATGTCTATGATGGACGAGCCGTCCGCAATTTTTCTGACATCGAACGGCCATTGGTAGCCCTTGAGGAACACATTTTCCCAGATCTGATATTCGTCGAGATAATCCCACAAGAATTCTCTCTCGTCCGTCCCGTCCTGTTTCGTCGAGACAAACTTAGGCACAGCCTGCATATATGTGCCGGATACATTCCAACGCGGCCTTACAGACGAGAGGCCAAACTGCCACTCTGTCAGATTTTTGCCCTTGACTCCAGCTTCAAACGCTAGCCCCGTTGCACCGAAATGTCCCAGAGGATATACCGAGTCGCTGTACATTCCAGCTGGCCCGCCTGTTGCAAAAATAACATTTTTACAACGTATTACGACGTAACGGTCATCAGGCATTACACGCCCTTTTTTAATACATAGTATGCCGCGGCAGACATTGTCGCAGCGCAGTACTCTGATGCATTGTAGATTGTCAAGTATCGGAATTTTACGCTCTTTTACTGCCTTCTCCAACGCGAGCGTCATATCGCGCGAAGTGTACGGCCCACATGATGTCCCGCGGCTGCACACGTCATGGTCAGTTTTATAGCTTACAAATTCTCCGTAACGCGAATGTGGAAATTTGACTCCAAGTTCCACAAGATGATAAAAACACTGAGTAGATAAAGCGGCCTCACAAAGGGCGATGTCCCCGTCCATAGAGCCTCCGTCCATCAAGGCTTTTGTCATCTGCCCTACGCTGTCAGGAGTATTCCCCGCCTGCATCAGACGAAAATATGTCTGTTTGTCAGAGCCTGTGTTCCTGGAGGTACCTAGCCCCATGCCTTCCGTCACAAGAGCGATGTCCTTCTGCCCATAATCCGCAAGCCTCACAGCGGCGTTCAGTCCTGCGGCTCCGCTGCCGACTACAGCCGTGTTGACCGTATAGCTTAAAACAGAAAACCGTCCGACTGATAATCTGCTTGTGAACAATGAGGTCGCCTCCTATAAACGCTTGATGTGGAACCCACCGTCGATGTCGATATAGCTTCCTGTAGTATATGGGAAGGCTCCTCCAGCAAAAGCGCTGACCGCGGCCGCGACGTCTTCCGGTGTTCCCCATCGCTGTATCGGGAACAAGCCATCTGCAATCAGACGATCATATTTCTCCTTTACCGTACTCGTCATGTCTGTCGCTATCACCCCAGGCCGCAGTTCGTTCACCAAAATACCTTCTTTCGCCAGACGGTCCGCGTACAGGGATGTCAACATGGAGACCCCGGCTTTAGATATGCAATATTCGCCGCGGCTTACGGACGACACTTCTGCTGAGCATGAAGAGATGTTGATAATCATCCCCCTAAGTCCGTTTGCAATCGGCTGTTTCAACATTTGCTTTGCTGCCAGCTGCGTTAGAAACATATTGCCCTTTGTGTTGATGCCTATGACCCTGTCAAAACTCTCTTCAGTCATTTCAAGCAAGTCTCTGCGTTCGAGCGGAGCTACGCCAGCGTTGTTGACTAAAACATCGATCGAGCCATAGACATCAACCGCTGTTTCGACAATTTTTGCTCTGTCCTGACGATTGCTGATATCGGCCTGCACATATATCCACTGTATATTTTCTTTTGTGAGAAGCTCGAGGTTTTCCATGTGCTTTTCCTGCGGGCTCGCAGCGACAAGCACCATTTGCATACCGTCACGGCCAAGGCGATGGGCTATGGCGAACCCAATCCCGCGGCTTGCGCCGGTAACTATGGCAGTTTTCATATTAAATATCAGCTCCTAATTAAGAGGTAAAGCTATCAGTCTGTAGATTCCCTAAGAATTAATTCTGTTTTCATAACGTCTACTTCAATAGCTGAGTTCTGTGTGTTTCCGTTCTCTATCTTTTCAATAAGCCTCTGTGCCGCGAGAATCCCCATCTCATAGAAAGGCTGCGACACAGTGGAAAGAGAAGGCGTGACCATTTTGCTTATTTCGATGTTGTCAAATCCGATAATGGAAATATCTCCAGGTATCTTTAATCCTAAATCAGATATAACTTTAGAGGCAATAATGGCTCTAACATCGGTAGTGGCAAATATGGCGTCTGTCTCATGCTCTTCAAGCATCGTCCTCAAGGTTCGATATAAAGCGTTGCTGTTGCCGCGGTCGAATAATATCATCTCATCGCGGACTTCAAGCCCGGCATTTTGCAGTGCGTCCTTATAGCCTTTCAGACGTTCTTTGTACAGTGTTATCCTTATATCGCCTGAGATTATGGCAATGCGCCGCTTCCCAGTGTTAATCAGGTATTTCACGGCATTGTAAGCGCCGTTGTAATTATCGACAATTACAGCGTTAAACTCGTCGTCAACGCTGCGCGCCACCAATACCAGAGGAATCCCCTCTGCTTTGAGCTGGTAAATTCCTCTGCTTTGCGGTATCGAAGAGCAAACGATAAATCCGTCTACGCAATCGTTTTTTAATTTATCGATATAATATTTTTCAATTTCCAGATCATCGTTTGTTATACAAAGGATAACGTTATAGCCTTGTTTTCGAGAGCATTCCTCAATCCCTTGAATAATGGGAGGATAAGCGGTGTTGGAAATATCAGCGATAATCAGGGCAATGCTGTGCATACGGTTACTGCGTAACCGCTGTGCGTTAGCGTTGGGGACGTAATTCAGCTCCCTAGCCGCCTGCAGGACCTTTTCTCTGGTCTTTGCAGATGCATAGGTTTTACTGTCATTTAGTATTCTTGACACGGTGCTTGGAGCTACCCCCGCATGTGCTGCAACCTGCTTTATCGTGACAACCATCTTAACGTCTCCTTGCGCATCATATTCATCCATTGTCTGACTATTTTACCATTAAGCAATAGGCTCAAACACTGCACGAGAAGCCGCTTATATCCCTTATCTACTGCGCACTGCGTCCACCGTCTACAGGGATAATCGCTCCTGTAAGATTGGAAGCGTAATCAGAAGCAAGGAATAGTATCACATCGGCTACTTCCTGTGCCGTGGAGAATCTGCGCTGCGGATACTGACTGCGCACAAAATTTTTCCTTTCTTCTCCGTCAGGGAATTGGCGGTCTACCATTGGGGTTTCGACCATTCCTGGAGCAACTGCTAAGATACGTATCCCTTTGTGAGAAAAATCCAGTGCCATCTCGCGTGTGAGATTTACAACAGCTGCTTTAGAAGCGCAATATGCTGCGCTGTTCGGGCTACCAGTCATACCAACGCGCGAGGCAACGTTAATGATGACACCGCTCCCCCGCTTCAGCATTCCAGGCAAAACAGCCCGGCTGGTCAGAAATACGCTTTTGACGTTTGTGGCGAACATATCGTCCCACTGTTTTTCAGTTGTATCCAGCACCGTCGCGTTCATATGACCCCCTGCGTTATTGATAAGGATGTCGATCTGTCCGAACTGCGCTTCTATCTTTTTTATTACATCATTGATTTTGGCACTGTCAGTTACGTCAAGCTTTTCAGTGAAACACATTCCCGGATACGCAGAGGCTTTCTCCGTAAAAGATTCCCAATCTTTTCTTATTGTACCAACCACAATAGCCCCCTGTTCCAGAAAACATTCTGCAGCGCGTTTCCCAATCCCGGAGCTTACGCCAGTAATAAAAACGACCTTATTGTTAAATAACTTCACGATATTATCCCTTCACTTCTTTTTGACCTACGATACAAAGGGCGATTTTAGTCCTTAATTCCCCATATATGCTTTAATTTTATCGGCACATCCTGGAAGCATTCCTCGGGCATAAGTTTCAGATTGTTTGAAATTATTGGACGGAACTCCATGTTCGCTAAGATGTCGCGTTCTAGATCAAGCCCAGGGGCGATTTCTTCTAGGCACAAACCATCCGGGGTAAGGCGGAACACGCACCGCTCTGTGATAAACACTACCTTTTTCCCATTCTTGATGGCATAATCCCCGCTAAAGGTAACCTGGCGGACATTATTCACAAACTTGCGTATTTTGCCTTGCTCTTCAACAACAGCCTTGCCGTTTTCATAACGCACTTTGCTCTTCGCGCAAAGCGTTCCTCCGAAAATAATCGTCTTCGTTTCCTGGCTGATATCTATAAATCCGCCGCAGCCCGTCAGACTGTTGCCTAGAGAGCTTACGTTGACATTGCCCTCGGGATCTATTTCTGCTGCAGACAAACAAGTCGCGTCAAGCACACCGCCGTGATATAAATCATGCTGCGAAGGCTGCTCTAAAATCAAGCGAGGGTTCACCATGGTGCCTGCGTCGAGGCCAAGCACAGGAAGACCACCAGACTGTCCTTGCTCCAATGAAAGAGTGACCATGTCGCTTACTCCCGCCTCCGACAATACTATCGGCACCCCGTTCGACACACCGACACCAATGTTGACAAGCATATGCGGCCTGAGCTCCATAGCCTGACGACGTGCGATTACTTTACGCTCGTCGATACCTTCGTGCGCCCATTTTAAGTCTACAGGGCAGCGGCTCGCTCCACAATAGTATGGTTTATAGAAGTCGTCGTAAGTCTGTTTCTGCTCCGGGTCCACAACGACATAATCGACTAGATATCCCGGGACTTTCGTCTGCGCAACTGATAGACTTCCCTTTTGAACCAAATACTTTACCTGAACAATGACAATTCCGCCATTGTTTTTAGCGGCGCCCGCCATAGCAAGCAGTTCGTCGTAATGAGCTTCTTCCTCTACACTGATATATCCGTCCTCGTCAGCGCTCGTACCTCGGATGATTGCGATATCTATTGGAGTAGGCTTGTAGCGCAGCCATTCCTCACCGTCTAAGTGAATAATTTCAACTAAGTCCTCTTTCGTACGCTTGTTCATTTTACCGCCGCTCTGACGTGGGTCGATGTATGTTCCAAGCCCTATCTTGGTTATCACGCCCGGCCTTTTCGCCGCAAGGTCACGCATTTGTTGGGCCATGACGCCCTGAGGAAAATTGTAAGCCTCTATTTTCTCAGCAAGCGCCAGCTCTCCCATTATCGGAGCCATGCCCCAATGACCGCCTATTACTCTAGAAACAAGTCCTTCATGCGCTAAATGCGCAACTCCTTGGTCGTTTTTATTCCCCATCCCCTGAGGATGTATCGCAGTAAGTTTCCGCGGGGCCCCCGTCTTCAAAAAGCGTTCTTCTATCGCGCCCAGAATCTTTTCAGGTATAAGATTGGACGCACCAGAACCGCTAAGCGCAAGAGTAGCACCGTCAAAAACAAGCGACGCAGCTTCATGTTCCGTAATGACTTTCATTATATTTGCTCCTTTAACTATCTAATTAAAATCTAATTAATGTCAAACAAAATTCATAGCCGAAGTACTACCGCAAAGATGCAAGGTAATTGGGCAGCCATGTAGAAAATTCCGGGAAAATACAGAGCAGCAACAAAACAACGAGCTCTCCCCAGAGAAATGGCAATGTTCCTTTTACAATAACAGACAACGGTTGTTTCGAAATTGAAGAGCACACAAATAACACCTGACCGACTGGGGGGGTAATCAACCCTATTGCGGAAGCGACAATGACGACTATTGCAAACTGTGTCGGATCTATTCCAACTAAATTGGAGACAGGAAGGAGAACTGGGACCATTATCGTTATTATGACGATATTGTCCATGAACATACCTAGAATCAACACGATGATTGCAGTAATCAAGAGGACTACAAACGGGCTGCTGGTATATGAGACTATGGCCTCGCTCAACGCGACAGGAATGCCTTCAAACGCGATGATCCAACCCAATGGCGCTCCGATAGAACAGAATATCAGAGGAATCGCAGATAGCAAAGCTGTTTCGTGAATGCAGTTCCAGATCATTTTTAAGGTTAATTTTTTACGAAGCAGGCAAACTATGGCGGCATAAAATACACAAATCACTCCAGCTTCCGTAGATGTAAAGACACCGCTTCCCGTTCCAACCATAATAATAATCGGAATCATCAGAGCCGGCAAAGCGTCTACAGATACGTCTATCGACTCTTTGAAAGAGAGGCGCGCTGTTTTTGGGAAATTATATTTATATGTCATGTAAACGACCTGGAGCATCTGCATGATTCCAACGACTATTCCGGGGATTACTCCCCCCATAAACATATCTGCGACTGATACGGACGCGACAGAGCCCAGAATCAGCATTGGAATACTTGGTGGAATTATTACGCCTATTGTAGAGGACGCACATGTAATACCGAGAGTTACCGGAGTAGGATATCCTTCTTTTTCCATCTCGTTTATCATGATACTGCCGATACTGGCAGTGTCAGCCTGCGAAGAGCCGGACATTCCAGCAAAAAGCATACTGTCCAAAACGTTCATATGAGCAAGCCCTCCGCGTACGCGGCCGAAAAAGATACGACAGAAGCCGATAATCTTGGACGACAGGTCTCCGTTGTTCATCAGAGAACCCGACAGCATAAACAGAGGGACTGCCAACAAAGTAAATGAATCTACGCCATAGTACATTCTGCGCGCCAGCAGGAAAATATCCCCACCTGTCACTATAGACCATAGAACACTTATTCCGCCAAGCGAGAACGCAATTGGGACACCAAGCGCTATGAACAAGAAGAATACAATCAACATCCAAATCATAATGTCGTTTCCCTCTCTTGCAAGGTATTACGTATGTAAAGAAAAATAATTTCCAGCATAAAAATGCAGCCTATACCAGCAAAAATCACAATCGATGAATATGGAATTGCAATCGGTATACGAAGAGTCGACGAAGCGCGTCTAAGCATTTGCGGAACAAACTGCATGCTTGTATAGAACAAAAAAGCTAAAAACATGAATTCTAAAATTAAAACTGTAAATTGAGTAACAAGTATAACTATATGCGATTTACACTTAGCAAATACGTTGAATGAATAGTGACTGCTTCTTCGTATTCCTACCGTACTTCCTAAAAACACCATATAGATGAAACAGAAACGCGCGATTTCTTCCGCCCAAACAACCGGATGACCTATACCCCTTGAGACGACTTGAGCAAATGTAAGAAACGAAAATACCGCTAAACAGACTGTTGCACCAAACCAAAGGATTTTTTCTAATCCATCACATATTATTTTCATTATTTTACCCTTTCGTTATGTTAAGGGTTCAGCCGGCTTTTGGTTCTCAGCCAGCTGAACTTATATTAAAAATTCCTATTTTGTAGGTGTGTTTTGAATCATGCCGACAAGCTCTGCACCATATGTAGGAATTACAAATGATTCATAAAACGGCTCAATAGCTTTAGTGAACGATTCTTTATCAACGGTATTTATTTTGACTCCTTCCTTTTCTAGTAACTCCATATACTTTGCACTGCTTTCTTCAACATATTTGCGCTGCTGAGCCTGCGCATAAGCACAAGCTTCGTCAAACCACCCACGATGCTGTTCGGAAAGCGAATCGTAGAACTTGGGGCTTACCATCACGATACTGGTAGCAACCTGCTGGATGTGTTCCGTAAGGGAGTAATATTTGCAGACTTCGTAGAACTTCATAGTATAAAAACTCGATGGGTCATTTTCAGCTGCATCTACGACACCCTGCTGCAGCGCGCTATATAATTCAGTAAAAGATATAGGTGTTACAGTTGCGCCAAGTGCTGTAAAAGAATTAACATGTACGTCTGCTGGCTGAGTACGGATACGAAGGCCTTTCATATCTTCTACAGTTTTTATCGGACCTTTATTACTGAAGACAGACCTTGTACCGCCGTTCCAATATCCGCAAACTCGAACACCGACCTCGTCAAAAATATATTTTGAATAGTATTGTCCGGCTTCTCCGTCCAGTGCATTCCAGGCTTGTTCTTTAGTAGCAAAGAGATACGGGACATCCAACAATCCCACATTTTTTGCAAAATTGGCCAGATCGGCGCAACTAGTAAGTGCCATTTGCACAGTCCCCGACTGTAACTGCTGGATCAACTCGCTTTGGTCTCCTAACTGACCGGCTGGGAAAATTCTGACCTCCATAGTACCGTTCGAAAGTTCATTTAGTTTCCCCTTAAATATTTGAAATCCATAATCAAAAACACTATCCGCAGGATTGTGATGTCCAGCCTTAATTACAATCTTATCTGCGGCGATTGCGCTCTGAGCTCCGAACAATGTCGCCAATATCAACGCCAATACCAATAATGCACGACCAGAAATCTTCTTCATAGTAACCTCACCTTTCTTTTTATAATAATGGCAGCTTTGGGGAAACCATTATTTTTTTCTTTTAAGAAAGAAGTCCGACAGACGCTTCTGAGTCCCGGCTGAGCCGAGGCAGACGCTGGAGGAAATCGCTTCAAAAGCCGTGTCGTCGGAAATCCCTCTGTAGAACATATTATTCAGGCGCTCCTTCATGAAAGCCAGCACCTGGCGGTCGTTATTCGCGATGTGTTCAGTAAGGGAAAGCACGAAATCGTCAATTTCATCGGTCGGGCAGACGTGGTTTACTATACCCCACTCGTAGGCCTGCGGGGCCGTCAGCGGCTGTCCAGTCATAAACAGCTCCTTCGCCCTTGCTGGGCCGACTAACGCCGCGAGGCGGTAACTTCCACCCCACCCAGGCATTACGCCCAGCGACGCCTCAGGCTGCCCCAGCTTCGCGCTTTCACCTGCAACGATAAAGTCGCATGACATAGCCAATTCAAGACCGCCGCCAAGCGCCATATACTTAACCTTGGCGATTACAGGGACGGGAAGATGTGAGAAACGGGAGAATATTCTGTGTCCGAGCCGCACCCATTCCATAATGTTGACAGTGGTAAGCTTTTCCAGAGCCGCAATGTTCGCCCCCACAATAAAAGATTTCGGAGACGCGCTCTCGACCACCACGGCGCGGATGCTGTCGATTGAGGACTCGATTTTGTCGATGCACTCGTCCAAGCTCCGAAGCACATCCCAGTCCAAAGTGCATGGCTTGCGCTCAGACTCCTCGTAGAAGGTTATAAAGGCGACGCTTTCTACCTGTGACAAAGTTACTTTTGTACTCAATAGAACCACTCCATTGCTACAATATATAAAATCGTTTTCTTAAATTATTGTATTTCTTAACTGTTAAAATCATACCAAACTCATAGAGCAAATTCAATAGAGTTAGAGTTTTTTCTTAAAACTCCGCTATTAATTAGGCAAAATGCTATTGTAAGCTTATTATCTTTGATAAGTTATCATTTCACTTAAAATCGACAGTAGAATCGCTCCGGAAATCGAGCAAAACATTTCTGAAATATTTCGTATATTATTGAAAAACTTTGTATGTCATGCAATATGTTTCGTAAACAAAATTAATTAGAATACACCTTGGAGACATTATAGTCGCTTAGCCTTTATAGCAAACAGCCATCTCGTCATGCCAGGCTTCGGCGCGGTGTGCTGTCCGCTCTGCGGACATAATAAAATTCCTCAGCACCCCCTAGCGCCCGATGAAACGGGGAGGACTCCGTCTAGTGCGTTTCTCGGTGCCACAGGCATCTAGTATCTCTCAATCCCCACACGTTACGATATTCGAAGATGCTGGACTCTGCGTCAAGTGCTGAGTGACGATTAACGGCTGTTCTTTTAAACAGTTAAAAGAGTATAACAGGCGTTTTCTAAAAAAGCTGAATCATAACTTCGCTCGTGCGCTTCTAAACCTAAAGCGCGCCTTCCACACGGGAAAAGCCGGGGCTTGCGCTCCGGCTTTCCTCGTTTTTCATATTTACCGCGGCGTTATAAAATCTCCATCCCCGCCCTCTCGCAGTACTCCTCTATAAACTCCTTCCGCGCGCCGCTTATTCCGCCGCGTTTTCGGACGGCGGCGCGAATTTGTTCGAAGTGCTTCTGCGCGAAGGCGGCGGCTTTTTGGGCGGATTGTTCCATCGCTTCGGTCAGGAGGGCGCGCGCTTCTTCGGGGCGGCCTTCGCGGCTGGCCCGCGCGGCGGCGCGTTCGGCTTTTGCGGCCTGCGTTTCTATTTCTTCGTCGAGGTTGGCAGCGCCTATGCGGGCGAAGGGGGCGTATCGTTCATAGTCGGCGGATACTGCCGTCGCGAGGCGCTCGAAGAGCCACCATAGGGAATTTTCGTCGAATTTTTCGCCGCTCGCGCTCATGAGCGGCGGCAGAGCGCCCGCGCAGTAGGCCGGTATGTAGACGGAGGTGCAGGGCAGCGAGTAGGCATAGCGCGCGACGAGGCCGACGTTTTCGGCCCAGCGGCAGATCATGGAGGCGGCGGTCTGGCTCGCGTCGGGGGTCATCGCGTGCATGCAGATTGACGGGAATGTGCCGGCGGCTGCGCCGAAGCGCGGCTCGAGCAACGTACCTTCGAAGTGGTCGCGCAGGATGGATTTCACCGTCACGGCGTCGAAGGGGTCGCTTTCGGCTTCGAGCAGGAAGCGCAGGCGGCGCATCCGCGGCACGGCGCCGGTCTGCCGCGCGGCAGGCGCGGTGTAGGCTTTCGCGAAATTGAATCTTTCGTCCGCGGCGAGCCAGCCTCTGCCGCGGGCGTATTTTTCTAGCGCCTCGCTGCATTCGTCGGGCTTTCCTATCGTGTAGCAGTTGCTTATCGCGAAAGGTTCTTCGATTTGTTTCGCGGCCCACATTCGCCCCGCTGTCTCGAGCAGCCAGATTTCGCGCCTGTCGGCTATGATGTAGGAGTTTTCGTAACGTTTGTCCGCGAGGCGGCTCGCGTTCGCGTTCTGCCCGTATTTTTCAAGCAGCGACGCGATAACCTCCATCGCCTCATGCGCCGTTGCGCCGCGTTCAAGTCCGAGGCGCAGCAGATCCATGCCGAGGAGCGCATTTTCACCGCCGCTCTCCGCAGCGCGGCTGCCCTGCGCTTCGTTGCCAATCATTACGCCTTTTTCGTTGACGCCCATTTCGTATCCCCACATCCAGTATGGGCGGGAGCCGAGGACGCCGTAGGTCGTTTCCGCCTGCGGGACGGATATGCAGGTGCATTGCACCGTTTCGCCGCGCTCGTGCCGCGCGCCCGGAGTCCATGCAGGAGCCTGAGCCTCGCCGAGCGGGCGGTCGCTGTTTTTCGCCATTACGACGCTGCCGGACAGCGTCGTCTCCGCCGGGAGCACAAATGTGTCGCATGAAAGCATTTTTTATCTTTCTCCTTTCGCAGTTTCAGGATTTCCATATTTCTGCGATTATTATAGCCGCGAGGAGGCGCGGCAAGAACTGCGCCGCGGCGGAGATTTTACTAAAAGCCGCTTTGCGCTTTGCTTCGCGCGAGAGTCCGCAGACGCGCCCGCCGCGCGGGACGCCGACGAAAACGACGCGTTCGTGCGCGCAAAGCGAAAACGCCGGAGGCGTGCTCCGGCGTTGCTCTGCGCGTTTTGATATTTTCCTGTTTTTCGGTTATTTGCCGAATACTTCCCTCGCCGCCTTGCGCGATATTTCAATGCCGTGCTTGATGTCCTCGACTGGGACGTTGAGCGCGGGGCGGAAGCGGACTGTGTTCGCTCCGCAGCCCAGGATGAGCATGTGATTGGCCTGGCATGCTTTGAGGAACTTGTTGCGCAGTTCCTCAGAGCAGATGTCGTATGCGCACATGAGCCCCCTGCCGCGGACGTTGCGGATGTATTTCGGGAATTCCGCCTCGAGTTCTTTAAGGCCGTTGTAGAGCGCGGGACCGGCGACGTTCGACACATAGTCGAGGATATTTTCGTCGCGGTAGATTTCGAGGTATCTCTGCGAGCGCACCATGTCGACGACGGTGCCGCCCCAGGTCGAGTTCAGGCGGCTCGACACCTTAAAGCAGTTGTCTTCTACCTCGTCGATGCGCGAACCGGCGATGACGCCGCATATCTGCGCTTTTTTACCGAAGGAGAAGAGATCCGGCTTGACAGGCGCGTGGTGCTCCCAGGCCCACATTTTACCGGTGATGCCCATCCCGCTCTGCACTTCGTCGAAGATGAGGAGCATTTCGTTTTCGTCGCAAATCTGGCGCAGCTGTTTAAAGAACTCCGTGCGGAAGTGGTTGTCCCCGCCTTCGCCCTGTATCGTCTCGATGATGACGGCGGCTATTCCGTCGGGGTCGTTCATCAATGCGTGCTTGATCTGCTTTATCGCCTGCGCTTCGAGCCACTCGACCTCGCCGATATGCTCCTCGAGCGGGAAGGTGATCTTCGGGTTGATGACGCGCGGCCACTCCGTAAACTTCGCGTAGCGCTGGTGCTTGTTCGGGTCGTTGGTGTTCGTGACGGAGAGGGTGTAGCCGCTGCGCCCGTGGAAGGCCTCGTTAAAATGCATTATCTTCGTGCCCTTGCGTCCGTCGTAGGCCTCGCCAGGGGTTATCCTGCCCTTCTGGAGAAGCTTCTGGACCTTCCAGTCCATGGCTATTTTGAAGGTGTTTTCAACGGCAAGCGTACCGTAGTCGATGAAGAATACGTGGTTGTAGCCCTCGGGTACTGCAACCTCGCCGAAGGTCTTTACGAAGTCCGCCATCTCCTGCGTGTAGATGTCGGAGTTCGCGACCTTGTTGATGGCGGCGCGGAAAATTTTCTCTTTGAATTCCTCGTTGTCGAGCTTCGGATGGTTCATGCCGAATGGGGCGGAAGCGAAGAATGTGTAGAAGTCTAGCCAGTCAGCGCCAGTTACAGAGTCTATGACGTGGCTGCCTTTAGACTTCTCCATGTCGATTACGATGTCGAATCCGTCGCGGAGAAGCAGCTTCTCTATGGTCGAGAATACGTCTTTCGGCGCTACAAGATGATTTGTTGGCATTTCATGCAACCTCCCAGATTTAATTTTTGTACTTAAAGCAGAAACAGGTTTATTTCAAACTTAGCTCCACTTTTAGTTTACATTCAAAATTCTATAAAATCAAGCTCTTTTTTCCAGAACTTTATTGTATAAAATTGCTCGATAGATAAAATTTAACGTAATTTATAAAAAATATTTTTGAATTTTTTCTTGTCTTGCTGCGCGGTTGAAGTCTCCCCTATTGGTATCGATTTGCAGATTCTTGCATAAGCGTGGTTATTATGGTCGCTCGACACGACTCGGACGCCGGCCAGAAAATAAAAAGAAACCGACCCCTTATTGGATCGGAGTCGGTTTCTTCACACATTACAACGCTTACAACTCTTTTGCAGCAGGAAGCTCGAAGAATTTCCTGACAAGCTCAGGCGGATATAGTTTTCCAGTCCCCATGCCGGGGCAGAATGCGGCGTAGTAGCCCCATACGCGCTTGTTCGAGAGCATCGAAGGCCAGAATGGGAACATGCGGCACTGGAGCGGGCGGACCTTGTAAATTTTGCAGCGTTTGGTATCTCCGTCAAGAAAATAGCAGTCGTAGTTTGCTTTCTCCTTGATGCCCAGCCGTCCGTCTACGCGGCGCAGGCACTCCTTTCCGAGCGCAATCTCATCCATGCCGAGTTCCGCGGCTATTTTCGCGCGCTCGGCCGACGTCACCCAGATTTCGCCGGGTTCGCCGCCGCAGCAACGCCCGCATCCGCGGCACTCGAAGCGGACGCCCTCGTCCTCCCACCAGAGACGCATTATTTGTTGACTATCCCTTTTTTCGTCGCGAGATAGACGGCGCCGGTCTCTTTAAGCTTGTCGAGCGATTCGAGAGCGATGCCTGTGCCGAGAGCAACGCACTCGCCCGCAGACTCCGCGACCATCGCGTTTATCTCGGTTTCCTCCATTATGAGCTCGGCGATGCCGCGCAGATACGCGCCTCCGCCCGTGAGGATCATGCCGCGGTCCATTACGTCGGCGGAGAGCTCCGGCGGCGTTTTTTCAAGCACGCGCTTGATACCGGCGACTATCGCATTGACGGGCTCTTCTATCGCCCGTGCGATGTCCGCGCTGGAGACCGTGGCCTGGCGCGGCAGCCCTTGCACGAGGTCGCGCCCGCGGATGTCCATCGTTTTCTCCGGCGAGGCAGTCTTCGGGTCGCAGGCGCCGATCTGTTTTTTTATGTCCTCGGCGGTCTGCTCGCCTATTGCGAGGTTGTACTGTTTACGCATGTAGCGCACTATCGATTCGTCGAATTTATCGCCGCCTACACGCAGCGACTCGTAGACGACGAGGCCGCCGAGCGAGACTATTGCGATGTCGGTTGTACCGCCGCCTATATCGACTACCATGTTGCCGACCGGCTCGCCGACGGGCATGTTGGCCCCTATCGCCGCCGCCATCGGCTCTTCTATAAGGTACGCTTCCTTCGCGCCGACTTCGAGCGCAGCTTCAAGCACCGCGCGGCGCTCTACGTCGGTCGCCCCTGCTGGGACGCCTATCATAAGGCGGTGGCGCACGAGGCGTTCAATCCCCTTCGTCACCTTTTTCATGAATTCGCGAAGCATGACTTCCGTCATAGTGTAATCTGCAATGACCCCGTCGCGCAGCGGACGTATCGCCACAACGTTGCCCGGCGTCTTGCCTATCATGACCTTCGCGTCCTCCCCGACGGAGAGTATCTTTCCAGTCGACTGATCCATCGCGACGACGGATGGCTCGCGCAGCACGATCCCCTTGCCCTTTACAAAAACCAAGACGGTCGCCGTCCCGAGGTCTATGCCTATGTCTTTATTCCACAAAATCCGTCAGCCTCCCGTTTTTATACAGAGGTCTTGTCTGCATAATCTATTCCGTTCAAATATTAATTTTACCATATCGGGGCCTTGTAGGTGACCTTCCAGAACCAGAGGCCGCAGGCTGGAAATGTCCGCCCGCCGTCTGAACGGGTGTGCGTTTTCGTGTCGAGCAGCTCCTTTATCTCCTCCGGCTGGATTTTACCCAGCGCAGCAAGTTCGATGTTGCCGAGTATGATGCGCACCATGTTGTGAAGGAACCCGTCGCCGCGTATCTGAAATAAGATGAGACGCCCCTTTCTGATAAGTCGCGCGCGCTCGATATGGCGCACTGTCGTATGCTCATAACCTTCGAGGCGGCAGAAGTTGCGGAAGTCGTGTTCGCCTTCGATATATTTTGCCGCCTCCGCCGCGGCGCGCCAATTGTACCCGGCGTGCTTGAGCCACGCTGCGTATGGCTTGATGTGCGGATATATCGAGCTCGCATTCCATATGAAATAGCGGTACTCGCGCGAGCGGGCGCTGAAACGCGCGTGGAAGTCGCCCGCGACGCACTCCGCGCGCATGACGCAGACGCCTGGCGGGAGGTGCGCGTTCATCGCCAGCGTCAGGCTGCGCGGCTCCCATTCGCGCTTCATGTCGAAACTGCATATCTGCGCGCGCGCGTGCACGCCTGTGTCGGTGCGTCCCGCTCCGGCGACTTGCGTATGGCAGCCGTTCAGCGTCGAAACCGCCTCTTCGAGCGCTTGCTGCACCGTAGGAAGCCCCGGCTGGATCTGCCAGCCGAAGAAGCGGCCTCCGTCATAGCTGATCTCAGCCGCGTATCTCACAGCAGCCTCCCCGCAGCCCTGTCGAAAACTACGAGCAAAGCCGACAAAAATACGAATCCCGCGAGAGCCGCGCCGTCCGAGCGCCGCCACACGAGCGGGCGCATACGAGTGCGCCCATCGCCGCCCGAGTAGCCGCGCGCCTCCATCGCAACGGCTAAGTTCTCCGCGCGCTTGAATACTATTACGAAGAGCGGGATCAGTACTGGTATGTATGCACGTGCGCGGCGAATGAGGCCGCCGGTATCGAAGTCAGCGCCGCGCGACTTCTGCGCTTTGATGATGCGCGAGGTCTCTTCAAAAAGAGTCGGGATAAAGCGCAGCGCGATGGTTATCATCATGGCAATGTCGTGCGCAGGAAGCCCAAGCCGTTTAAGCGGCGAGAGAAGCCCTTCAAGGCCGTCTGAAATTTTCGCGGGCGTCGTCGTGAAGGTGAGAAGCGAAGCGAACATGACGAGATAGACGAGCCGAAGCGCCATTTCGGCGCCGAGAATAGCGCCCTCAGCCGTCGCCTCTATGCTGAAGAACGAGAAAAGGGTTTTCCCCGGCGTCAGGAAAAGATGAAATAATGCCGTAAATATCACTAGAATCATGACGGGGCGCGACGACGCTGCGACGAGCCGGAACGGCAGACGCGCCAGCTTCGCAAGCAGAAAAATGCTAACTCCGCACAGTGCAAAGGACGGCATCGTGTGCAGCATAAAAATAACCGCCATCGCGAAGATTGTGACGATTATCTTCGCGCGCGGGTCAAGCGAATGGACGAAGGAATCCGCCGGAATGTACTGCCCAAGCGGAATTTTATCAAGCGAGGCCATTTTTCCTCTTTCTTATCTGAGCCATTAGGCCTTCAACGCTCCAGGCGAGCGTTTCGATTTTTCCCGCGGCGCGCAGGGCGGCGGAGATGCAGAGAATTTCCGGCACAGCGAGCCCCTCCGCCTTGCGCGAGACGATGAGCTCCGCCGTCCCCTCCGGTGAGCCGAACGAAACGGCGCGTCCCTCTTCGAGCAGAAGTATCATGTCGCTGAGGTCCAGGGCGAGCTCTATATCGTGCGTAATGAGGACGACGCCTGCGCCAGAGGCTGCGAAATTTTTTATCATGGCGATGAGCGCCGCCGCCGCGTCGCAGTCAAGCCCCGCCGCGGGCTCGTCGAGCACAAGGTACGACGGACGCGCCGCAACTGCCGAGGCTATCGCGACGCTGCGTTTCTGCCCGCCTGAAAGTCCGTATGGCGACAGGTCGAGCAACGCTTCGTCGAGGCCGGCTTCGCGCGCGGCATATCTGACGCGCTCCGGAATCTCCCCCTCCGGCACGCCCCAGTTGCGCGGCGCGAAGGCTATCTCGTCAAAAACGCTGTCAGAAAATATCTGCTCTTCCGGGTACTGGAAGACAAGGCCTACCTTGCGGCGCACGCGCCGGGTCTCCGCCGCGCTCCTGCCAGTTTCGTCGCCGTCCGCAACGACGCGCCCGCTCTGCGGCGCTATAAGGCCGTTCAGATGCTGCGCCAGCGTGGACTTTCCGCTCCCCGTGTGTCCTAGGACGGAAACTATCCGGCCTTCCTTACATTCGAACGACACGTTCGAAAGAGCGGCGCGCGCCGAAGGCAGGCCGGCGTTGTATGTGTAGCCGAGATTTTCTACAATAAGCGGCATAGTTCTGTTTTTAACGACTCTGCGTCCGCCGGACAATCGTCCGGTATAAAGCCCCCGGAGCGCAGCATTTCTGCAAGGCGCTCCGCAGCCGGTTTCATAAGATGCATTGATGCGAGCTCTGCCGCGCTTTTGTTGAGGAACTCGCGCGCCGACATGTCGCATGAAATTTTCCCGTTTTCAAGTACAACAGCGCGATCCGCGCGGCGTATCTCTTCAAGGCGGTGTGTGACCTCGACTATCGTGACGCCCTTAGCGTGCTCGCGTTCAATTATCTCCGTAAATTCAATACGCGAACGCGGATCGAGCATCGAAAGCGCCTCGTCGAGCAATATAGCCTGCGGGTGCATCGCGAGGGCGCCGGCGAGCGCCAGGCGCTGTTTCTGCCCGCCGGAAAGCGACGAAACAAGGTCGCCGCGCCTTTCCCAAAGCCCCGTCGCTTTGAGCGACTCCTCAACGCGACGGCATATTTCGTCAGTAGGGCAGCCGAGGTTTTCGGGGCCGAAAGCGGCCTCTTCTTCGACTACGGCGGCGACTATCTGATCCTCGGGGTTCTGAAAAACGATGCTCGAAATTCCGCGGAGCTGCTCCGGTTTCGCATCGCGCGTATCAACTCCACACACAAAACAAAAGCCCTGCGTGGGAGTCAGCAGGGCGCTTAAAATCTTTAAAAGTGTGGACTTTCCTGAACCGTTAGAACCAAGAAGCGCAACCCACTCGCCGACGCGAATTTCCAAATCTATACCGCGGAGTATCTTTTCGGTCGTATTCGCATAGGCGAACTCCGCGCCTTGGAGAATGAATTGTGTTTCTTGCTGCATCTAAGGTTTTAGTCTACGAGCTGAATTACCGCCATCGGCGAGGAGTCGCCTACGCGAGTCCCGATTTTAACTATTCTGGTGTAGCCGCCGTTACGCTCGGCATATTTCGCCCCCAGCTCGTTGAAGAGCTTATTGACCGCCTCTTTGTGAGGGATTCTGGCAATAACGAGACGACGGTCGTTGAGCGTTCCGGACTTCGCCTTCGTGATGAGCTTTTCTGCCACGCGGCGAAGCTCTTTGGCCCTCGTCTCCGTTGTAACGATGCTCCCCTCTACGAAGAGACTGGCCGCCATGTTGCCAAGCATGGCCCACCTGTGGGCGCTGCAGCGGCCCAACCGCCTTGTACTCATGCGGTGTCTCATTGCTTACTCCTCCTTCGGATTCTGTTCGTTGTTCTCCAAATCCTCGTCGTCATCGTCGATCGGCGTGCTTATGTCGCCGCTAAGATGCAGGTCGAATTTGGCAAGTTTCTCCTCAATCTCCTTGAGAGAGATTTTACCGAGGTTGCGGATTTTCAGAAGGTCGTCCCTCGTCCGCGATACGAGCTCGCCAATCATATGCACTCCGCCGCGAAGGAGACAATTCTCACTGCGCACAGAAAGCTCAAGATCTCTGACGGGCCGCGTATAGATGGAGTTTTCACCCATTGGGAAGCCGGCCATTCCAGGGCCGAATCCCTTGGCGACGCCGAGCGCCGCGCGCGCGGCGTCGTCGTTTTTGATTATTTCGTCGAGCGCGCTTGTTCCTGGGCCTGCGAGCGCGTCGACTATGGAGGCATAGTACCCCTTCAGGATGCGGCTCGCCTGGATAACAGCGGACTCGGGCGAAACGACTTCGTTAGTCCAAATCTCCAGCGTGAGGCTGTCGTAGTCCGTCCTCTGCCCCATGCGCTTGTCCTGGATGTCATATTTGACACGCTGCACGGGAGAGAAGAGCGCGTCTGTCTGGAGCGCGTCGACCGGAAGGTACGAGGCCCTTGGACGGTCGATCGGCGCGTATCCCGTGCCGGTGGCTACATATATATCCATCGAAACGGAGTATCCCTCCTCGATGGTGCATATATAGGCCTCTGGATCCGGGAACTCTATTTCGCTGTCAGGGTCGATGTCTGAAACCGTGACGACCTTCGGCCCCTTGACTTCGAGGTGGAGAGTACGAACTGTCGTCGAATGGCAACGGACTGGGACGTGCTTCATATTGACGAGAAGCTCGATAACATCTTCCTTGACTCCCGGAATCGTGCTGAATTCATGCATTACGCCTTCGATGCGCACCGCTACCACGGCCGCGCCGCTTATAGAAGAGAGCAGGACGCGGCGCAGGGAGTTGCCAAGCGTTACGCCGTAGCCTCTTTCAAGGGGCTCGATGGTGATTTTACCATACGACGGGGTGGATTCTTGTACTATGATCTCATGGCGATCATGCTCCATATTCTCCCCCACCTTTCGTTACGTTAACGTGCATAGAATTCAACAACAAGCTGTTCGTTAACAGGTACGTCTATCTGTTCACGAACCGGTACTGTAAGTAACGTGCCCGACATTGTTTCCTGATTAAATTCAAGCCATGCCGGGATGCTGCGCGCTGCGGAAGCCTCGGCGTTGTCCTTGAGCGTCTGAATATCGCGGCTGCCTTCCGCTACGGCGACAACGTCGCCTGGCTTGAGTACAGCGCTGGGGATATTGAGCTTGCGTCCGTTGACCGTGAAGTGGCCATGGCTGACGAGCTGGCGCGCCTGCGCGCGGCTCACGCCGAAGCCGAGGCGGTAGACGACGTTGTCGAGACGGCGCTCAAGAAGCTGAAGGAAGTTATGACCCGTCTGGCCAGCCATACCGGTCGCCTTCTCGTATATCGTGCTGAACTGCGTCTCGTTGATGCCGTAGAAGCGGCGGAGCTTCTGCTTCTCGCGGAGACGGATACCGTATTCGCTCTGCTTGCCGCGGCGCGTGCCGTGCTGGCCGGGCTTCGAGTTGCGTTTGGTGAGGCCGCACTTCTCAGTGTAGCAGCGGTCTCCCTTTAAAAAGAGCTTGGCGCCCTCTGCGCGGCAAAGCCTGCATACGGGTCCTGTATATCTGCTCATGTGTACAAGTACCTCCTTCTGGGACTACACGCGGCGCCGTTTCGGAGGACGGCATCCGTTGTGCGGAATCGGCGTTGCGTCGCGGATCACATTGACCTGGAGTCCGGCCGCCTGAAGCGAGCGGATAGCCGACTCGCGTCCCGGTCCGGGGCCCTTGACGACGACGTCTATCTCGACGACTCCGTGATCCTGCGCCACCTTGGCGGCCTGTGCGGCCGACATCTGAGCGGCGTAGGGCGTCGACTTACGGGTTCCCTTGAAGCCGACGTTGCCCCCTGAGGCCCAGGAGAGCGCGTTGCCCTGTTTGTCGGTAAGCGTCACTATCGTGTTGTTGAATGTCGAATATATATGAGCTACGCCGTAGCTTACGTTCTTTCTTTCCTTGCGCTTGCGGCTGCGCTGTACGCGTTTGGCCAACTGTTATTCCCTCCCTAAACCTTACTTCGTAGCTTTCTTCTTGCCGGCGACTGTCCTCTTCGGACCTTTGCGCGTGCGGGCGTTCGTCTTCGTCCTCTGTCCTCTTACTGGAAGGCCGAGGCGGTGACGAATGCCGCGGTAGCATCCGATATCCATCAGACGCTTGATGTTCATCGCGATGTCGCGGCGAAGATCGCCTTCGACGTGGCGGTTGTTTTCAATTTCCGCGCGGAGCTTCTGCTCTTCTTCCTCGGTAAGGTCCTTGACGCGGGTATTCGGGTTGATCCCAGTGACTTTTATAATGTCGTTAGCTACTGCCGGCCCAATACCGAAAATATAGGTAAGGGCTATTTCAATTCTTTTCTCACGCGGCAGGTCGACACCGGCTAGACGAGCCATTCCCTGCTACCTCCTTGCACCCTGGCGCTGTTTGTGGCGCGGGTTTCTGCTGCATATTACGCGCACGACGCCGTGGCGCTTGATAACTCTGCAGTATTCACATATCGGCTTGACCGACGGTCTTACTTTCATTAAATGCAGACCTCCTTGAGTAAACTTGTTCCCCGACGACGATTTTATCGTCTACTTATATCTGTATGTTATCCGTCCGCGGGTCAGATCATAGGGCGAAAGCTGCAAGAGCACCCTATCGCCCGGAAGTATTCTGATGAAATGCATACGCATTTTACCCGAAACATGAGCCAAAATTTTATGACCGTTTTCCAACTCCACACGGAACATAGCGTTGGGAAGCGGCTCAACAACTTTGCCCTTTACTTCGATTACCTCTTCTTTGGCCATTCGGCTGATCCATCCTCCTGTTTGCAAGATGTGCAGTCTCTGTTCATCACAACTGAAATCTCCTGCATCAACCAGCCGTTGTCCAGAGGTTTCCCGCTAGCGACACGCCCGGCCACATCTTCGAGATTGTAGTGCGTCTGCTGCAGATGAATAACATTTTTTTTCTTGGGTTTGGAGGCTGTGTACTCCGACCCGTTGGCGACCAAAATCCTCCCGTCGTGCGCACCTACCACAGCGAAGGGTCTACCAGAGAATTTTCCGCGGCGGACTATCACAATGTCGCCAGTGCGGAAAGCCCCAACGTTTTTGGAGGATTTTACTCCCATGGCGTAAGGATCTCTACGCCGTCCTCCGTGACGAGAAGGCTGAACTCGAAATGAGCTGCGTCGCTCCCGTCCTTCGTGACGACGGTCCACCCGTCCGCCAGAGATTCCACGCCTTCTCCCCCGGTCATCACCATTGGCTCTACACAAAACGTCATTCGCGGTTTGACGGTAAGACCGCTGCCAGGAACCCCGAAATTCGGAACCTGCGGCGCTTCATGCATCTTATGGCCGATACCGTGACCGGCGTAGTCTCTCACGAGCCCGTAGCCGGCAGGAATCACGACGCTTTCTACCGCATGACCGATGTCTCCGAGCGTAGCTCCCGGCTTTACAGCAGCAACGCCATGATGCAAGGATTCAAGCGTAAGATCGAGCAGCCGCTGTCGCTCCACGCTTATTTTCCCTACAGCATAGGTGCATGCCGCGTCACCGAAAAATCCCTCGATTGAGGCACCGGTGTCGATACTGATTATATCTCCTTCTTCGAGCAATCTGTTCTTAGAAGGAATACCATGCACGACTTCGTTGTTGATTGATGCACAGATCGTACTTGGAAACGGAACCGGCACCCACGGAACTTTGTATCCTTTGAAAGCAGGCTTACCGCCAGCTTTCAAAATTAGCTCCTCAGCCGCTGCATCAAGCGACAGTGTGTCAATCCCCGGTTTGACAAGATCCCTCATAAGCTTAAGGATATCTGCTACGACCTGACCAGCTCTGCGCATCTTAGCTATGTCTCGATCCGTTTTAAAAGTAATCATTAGGCGTTAGCCTTCTTCTGCTCCAGCATCCTAAGAACGGCATCCGTGCCTCCTGTAGCATCTATCGCAACAAGAAGCCCCTGTCCAGTATAGTAATCAAGGATGGGCGCGGTCTGTTCGTGGAAGATGGCAAGGCGCTTGCGAATCACTTCTTCTTTATCGTCGTCGCGCTGCACAACCTCGCCTCCGCACTTATCACATACGCCTTCCTTGACAGGCGGCTTCAGGATGGTATTGTATATCTCTCCGCACCTACGGCATACTCTTCTCGAAGTCAAGCGTCCGACGACGGTGTCATCGTCGATCACAAGATCTACTACGGCATCAAGCGTCAGCCGCAACTTTGCGAGTATTGCATCAAGAGCTTTAGCCTGCGCAATTGTACGCGGGAAGCCGTCGAGCACGAACCCATCTCCTGCGTCGTCCTCCTGGAGACGATGCTCCATCATGGCGATAATAACATCGTCAGGCACAAGCTTGCCTGCATCCATGTAGGCTTTGGCATTCTTTCCGAGCTCAGTTCCTTGTTTCACATGGAAACGAAGCATGTCACCGGTCGAAATATGAGCGACCGGATATTTTGCTTTTATACTGTCCGCCTGTGTGCCTTTGCCAGCGCCAGGCGCTCCCAGAAGAATGATCCTCATTTTGATTCGCCTCTTTTGGCTTACAGTTTCAAAAGCCCGCCGCCTCTGCCGCCGCGACGTTTCAAAATACCTTCGTAATGACGCATAAGCAATTGCCCTTCAATCTGATGTACCGTGTCGAGGGCTACACCGACAACGATTATAACCGCTGTTCCGCCAAAATAGAAGGTGTTTATGTTCATAATCCCCGTCATCAGCGTTGGAACGACCGCAATTATAGCAAGTGCGACCGCACCGCCTAGCGTTATGCGCCCCATTACATTCTCAATGTAGTCCGTGGTGGGCTTGCCAGGACGAATGCCAAGGATGAACCCCCCATTCTTCTTCATATTATTCGATATATCCTCCGGTTTGAAGACAACCGCGGTATAGAAATATGAGAAGAACACTATCATTATCACATAGAGCACCATGTAGATCGGGCTGTTCGGGCTCATGGCCTGCTGCACTGCCCTAGCAAAGCTATTCTGGAAGATACCGGCTATGGTGTAAGGGAAGAGAAGGACGGAGGAGGCAAAGATAATCGGGATAACTCCCGCAGTGTTAACCCTGAGTGGGATAAAGCTGCTCTGCCCTCCGTACATTTTGTTTCCAACCATACGCTTGGCATACTGCACCGGCAGGCGGCGCTGACCTTCCTGAAGCATGACACAACCCGCCACTACGGCGAGCATGACGCCTAACGCAAGGAGCAAAACCAAAACGTTCATCTCTCCGAGACGCACGAGAGAGAAGGTACGCACGACGGCCTCGGGAATTCTAACTACGATACCTGCAAAAATCAGTAGAGAAATTCCGTTGCCAATTCCGTGGTCCGACATAATTTCACCGAGCCACATGACAGCTACTGCTCCGCTGGTAAGGGTCAGCGATACCAGAATAACATCCATAAAGCTTCCGGTATAGATCCCCAAACCACGCAACCAGCCAGTCATGCCAATGGCCTGTATGAAAGCAAAGATAATCGTGCCACAGCGAGTCCACTGAACGATCTTCTTTCTGCCTTCCTCTCCCTCTTTCTGCAGCTTTTCAATGCTGGGAACAACAACAGCGAGAAGCTGCATTACGATGCTGGAGTTGATGTAGGGCGTAACACCCAGCGCAAATATACTAAAACGGCTGAGTGCTCCGCCAGCAAAAAGATCAAGGAATCCAAGAATGGATCCCTGATCAAACAGCCTTCCAAGGGCTGCTGCATCCACTCCGGGAGTGGGCACGTGGGCTCCAAGACGGTACACGAACAGCGCTGCAAGCGTAAAAAGAATGCGGCGTTTCAGATCAGGCAGCCGAAAAGTGTCCCGGAATGAATCCAGCATGTTATATCACCTCAGCTTTGCCGCCGGCCGACTCAATCTTCTTCGCTGCAGAAGCGCTGTAAGCGTTCGCTTTGACGTTGAGGCTTTTGCTGAGTTCGCCGACTCCTAGCACTTTGACCGGACGGTCTGGGGCTGAGATGAGGCGAAGCTCGCTCAGCTCCTGTGCGGTAACTTCGCTGCCGGCTTCAAAACGTCCCTCTAAATCTGCAATATTGACTATCTCGTATTTGACCGTGAAGCGGAAATTGCTGAAACCGCGCTTAGGGATACGGCGTGCAAGCGGCATCTGTCCGCCTTCGAAATTTGCCTTGATATCTGGGCTCTTTCTGGCTTTCTGTCCTTTATGGCCTTTGCCGGCTGTCTTACCGTTGCCGCTGCCAAGACCTTGTCCAAGGCGTTTCGGTTTTTTGTGCGATCCCAGCACGGGACTCAGTTCGTGAAGTTTCATGCCAGTACCTCCTTATTCCTCGACCGAGTATTCCAGCAGATGGTTGATCTTGCCGATCATGCCGCGAATCTGCGGGGTATCCTCATGATACACAGTCTCGTAGAGCCTGTGAAAGCCAAGAGCCTTGATGACTCGCTCCTGATGCGGAGGACGGCCAATCGTACTTCTTTTCCAGGTGATGCGAAGTTTAGCCATGGTAAGTTACCTCCTAGGCTTCCTTGCGTTCTTTGCCGCGCAACCGGTAGATCTCTTCCGGCGTGCGCAGGCGCTTTACAGCGTCGAGCGTCGCGTAGGCGATGTTGATCGGGTTCGACGTTCTGCCAGTTACCTTCGCGATAACGTCCTTCACTCCGCCGAGTTCCATTATCGGACGAACCGAAGAACCGGCAAGAACTCCAGTACCTGGTGCAGCTGGGCGGAGAAGAACCTCTGCAGCGCCGAACTTCCCGATAATCGGATGGGGGAGAGTATGTCCCGTCTTCTTAAGGTCGATCATGTTCTTTTTCGCGTGCTCGATCCCCTTCTTCATAGCGACGGAAATTTCTTTCGCCTTACCGGTGCCAAGCCCAACTTGACTGACTCCGTCGCCGACTACGACAAGTACGCTGAAGCGGAAGCGCTTACCGCCTTTGACGACTTTGCTGACGCGGTTGATGGAAACTATGCGCTCAGAAAGCTCAAGGCCCCTGTTGCTGTAGGATTTTGTATTCTGCTGTGTCTCTTTCGCCACTATATTGCGCCTCCCTTAGAACTTCAGTCCGGCTTCGCGTGCCGCTTCCGCAAGGGCTTTAATTCTGCCGTGGTAGACATGGCCGCCCCTGTCGAAAACTACTTCCGTGATTCCCTGAGCGAGAGCGCGTTCGGCGATGAGTTTGCCGACAGCCTTTGCCGCTTCCTGATTGCCGGTGCCCTTCACTTCGTCAAACTTATCCTGAACCGTTGAAGCAGAAACGAGCGTATGTCCCTTTACGTCGTCAATGACCTGTGCGCTGATATGCTTCAAGCTTGCGAAGACCGCAAGACGCGGACGCTCAGCGGTGCCGGAGAGATGTCTCCTGAGGCGACGGTGGCGGAGCTCCCGCATTTCGTTACGACTGCGACTACTAATCAACGTCCTTCACCTCGCCTTATTTCTTGGCGCCGGCCTTACCGGCTTTGCGGATTACATATTCGCCGGCATATCTGATACCTTTGCCCTTATAGGGCTCTGGCGGGCGATAGCCGCGAACGTTCGACGCGACCTGGCCGACAAGCTGCTTATCTATGCCGCGCACTATGATCTTAATGGGGCTCTCGCAAGCAAATTCGATTCCCGCAGGGGGAACGACTTCGACGGGATGTGAGAAACCGAGGCTGAGCACAAGGTTCTTGCCCTGCAGCTGAGCTCTGTAGCCGACGCCGACAATTTCAAGGACCTTCTGGAAACCTTCGGTGACTCCGACGACCATGTTATGGATGAGAGCTCTCGTCATACCGTGTGCGGCGCGGACGGCCTTGTCGTCGTTATCGCGCGTGACGGAGACAGTTCCATCAGCTACTGAGACGGCGATGTTATGCATCACGTCCATCTCCAGTGTGCCCTTCGCGCCTTTGACGGTCACGTGCTGCCCGTTCACCGTCACGTCTACGTCTTTGGGAAGAGTAATGGCTTTGCGTCCTATTCTAGACATTTCGCAGGCCTCCCTACCAGACGTAGCAGATGACTTCGCCGCCAAGGCCGAGCTTGCGGGCCGAAGCGTCAGTCATAAGACCGGCCGAGGTCGAAATCAGCGCGATGCCAAGGCCGCCCATTACCTTGGGCAGCTCATCCTTGCCGACGTAGATGCGGCGACCGGGTTTACTGATTCTGCGAAGACCCTGGATGACTCTTTCTTTCTGCGGTCCGTAGTTCATCGTAAGACGCAGGATCGGCATCGGCTGCTTCGCGTCGGTGATCGTCTTGTAATTGCGGATATATCCTTCTTCTTTTAATATGCGAGCCATTTCCAGACGCATCTTAGAAAGAGGCATATCTACCATTTCATGGTAAACAACATTCGCATTTCTGATGCGAGTGAGCATATCCGCGACAGGATCGGTAATATGCATATTAAAGGATCCTCCCTTCTATGCCCTATTGTTACCAGCTGGCCTTTACAACGCCGGGAATTTTTCCCTCGCGCGCAAGCCTGCGGAAACAGCAGCGGCACATATCAAATTTGCGCATATATCCGTGGGGACGCCCACAGATAGGGCAGCGGTTGTATTTTCTAACTTTGAACTTCGGCTCAAGAGCGGCCTTGTTCTCCATGCATTTACGAGCCATTTCCTTCTCCTTCCTAGCGGGCGAAAGGCATGCCGAGCTCTTTCAAGAGAGCCATAGCTTCCTCATCCGTCTTGGCCGTCGTAACGAAGGTAATGTTCATTCCGCGCTGGCGGATGACCTTGTCGTAGTCGATCTCAGGGAAGAGAAGCTGCTCTTTGAGGCCAAGGTTGAAGTTACCCCTGCCGTCGAAGCCTTTCTTCGAAATTCCCTGGAAGTCTTTGATACGCGGAAGAGCGATGCTGAAGAGTCTGTCGACAAACTCCCACATTCTGGTGCTTCTCAGCGTAACGGCGCAGGCGACCGGCATACCCTCGCGGACTTTGAATCCTGCGATGGACTTTTTGGCGCGCTTCAGAACCGGCTTCTGTCCGGAAATAACGGTCAGCTCGTTGATGGAGGCGTCCATGTATTTCTGGTCAAGCTTCGCTTCGTTCACACCGATGTTGATTACGACCTTGGCAAGGTGAGGAATCTCCATTACGTTCTTGTAGTGGAACTGCTCGTTGAGGTGAGGACGGACTTCTTCCGTATATTTTGTTAAAAGACGCGGTGTCATAATGTCCCCTCCTTCTATGCCTTGTCGATTATCTCGCTGCACTTCTTGCAGACGCGAACCTTCTTGCCGTCGTCAAGGAAAGCGCGTCCGACACGGGTTGCCTTGCCGCATTTCGGGCAGACAAGCATTACCTTTGACGCCGCAAGTGGCGCTTCTTTCTTTACGAGACCTCCGCGCGGATCCTTCTGAGTCGGGCGGACGCTTTTCGTAACGAAGTTCACGTTCTCAACTATAACCATATCTTTCTGGATGTTACGGCTGAGAATCTTTCCTTCTTTACCTGCGTCCTTGCCGGAAATCACGCGGACTCGGTCTCCCTTTTTAATTCTCATCTTAGACATGAGCGGTTTCCCCCTAAACTACTTCGGGAGCCAGAGAGACTATGCGCATATATTTCTTTTCTCTCAGTTCCCTTGCTACAGGTCCAAAAATACGTGTTCCTTTGGGGTCGCCGTTGTTGTCGATGACGACTGCTGCATTATCGTCGAAACGGACGTAGGAACCGTCTCTGCGGCGGATTTCCTTTTTCGTTCTGACGATTACGGCCTTGACAACGTCGCCCTTCTTTATGTTGCCGTTCGGCGCGGCTTCACGGACCGCTCCGACTATAACGTCGCCGACTGTTCCGACCTTGCGGAAGCTGCCTCCCTTTACCTGAACGCAGAGGATCTTACGCGCGCCGGAATTATCTGCGACGTTGAGCACTGTACGCAGCTGAATCATAATTATTCAGCCTCCTCTTCTGCGGCGTCGCCGAGGATAGGCGCTCTCTCGACGATCTCGAGAACCTCCCAGCGCTTCTTCGCGCTGAGCGGGCGAGTCTCGCCGATCATGACTGTATCGCCTACGCGGCAGTCGTTGGTCTCGTCGTGGGCCATAAACTTCTTGGAACTAAGAACGGGCTTACCGTAGAGTGAATGTTTTGCCATGCGATCGACGCGAACGACTATGGTCTTGTCCATTTTATCGCTAACCACAGTACCGGTGCGAACCTTGCGATGAGCAGTGCGTTCTTCCATCTCCGGTTACCTCCTTGCTCCAGAATAATCTACGCCCATTTCTTTCTCGGTGATGACCGTAAGGATACGGGCGATAGTCTTCTTTACTTCTTTAATGCGGCCTGAATTATTCAGCTGTCCAATCGCATTCTGAAAGCGGAGGTTGAACAATTCTTCCTTGTACTGCTTGTGTTTATCTTTGAGCTCAGCAATACTGAGATCTCTGAGTTCCTTAGGATCCATAATTATTCACCTGCTCCCTCTCGGGTTAACATTTTGACCTTGATGGGCAGCTTGAATGACGCCGTACGGAATGCCTGCTCTGCAAGCTCGCGAGGAACACCCGCTATCTCGAACATCACGCGTCCACGTTTTACCGCTGCAGTCCAGTATTCTACGTTACCTTTTCCCTTACCCATACGGGTTTCAAGAGGTTTCTCTGTAACGGGGCGATCCGGGAATATCCTAATCCAAATCTTTCCGCCTTTTTTCATCTTACGGCTGATGGCAACGCGGACGGCTTCAATCTGACGAGCGGTGATCCATCCGTTTTCGCAGGCTTGAAGACCATACTCGCCGAAATCGACCTTAGTAGCCCCCTTGCTGTACCCACGGAGTGCAGTCAGATGGGGTTTACGATATTTTACTCTTTTGGGAGAAAGCATCGTGCGTTACCCCCTCTCCTTCGTCGTAGGCTCGGCTTCTGGAATCGGCTTGCGCTCCATAACTTCACCTTTGTAGATCCAGACCTTAATGCCGATGACACCGTAAATGGTGTGGGCTTCGGCAAAGCCGTAGTCTATGTCGGCGCGGAGCGTTGAAAGCGGAAGCTGGCCTTCCAGATACCATTCCGTGCGGGCGATTTCTGCTCCTCCGAGGCGCCCGCCGCACTGAATCTTAATCCCTTTGGCTCCGGACTTCATCGCGCGGAAAATTGATTGCTTCATGGCGCGGCGGAAGCTGATTCTGCGTTCCAGCGAGGAAGCGACGCCTTCCGCGACTACCTGCGCTTCTACATCAGGATTTTTCATTTCCTGAATGTTAATCATTACCCGGTTACCGGTCATAGCCTGAAGTTCTTCACGAACTGCCTGTATTTCAGCACCTTGCTTGCCAATTACAACACCAGGCCGGGCGGTCCAAACTGTGAAACGCATAACGTCTCCGATACGCTCAATCTCCACACGGCTGATGCCGGCCTGAGCCCAGCGCTTCTTTATCCACTCTCTGAGCTCGAGATCTTTGTGAAGGAACTTGGCATATTTCTTGCCGTCAGCGTACCAACGGGACTCCCAATCGTAGATGACGCCGAGTCTATATCCTACCGGGTGAACCTTCTGACCCACTGTTTCACCCCTCCTTACTTCTCGCACACGACCACTGTGATGTGGCACGTGTGATGTCTAAACGCATGAGCGCGACCCATTGAAACGGGGCGGAAGCGCTTCATATAAGTTCCCTGATCGGCCGTGGCTGACTTGACTATTAGTTTGTCCATGTCCAGGCCATGATTATGCTCCGCATTCGCGACGGCGCTCTTGAGAACCTTCTCCGCATAGCGGGCGGGCTTGTTGGGCGTGTACTTAAGAATCATAAGCGCTTCTGAAGCGTTCTTTCCGCGAATCAGCGCCAGTACCCTGCGCACCTTGTTAGCAGAAACACGAAGCTGCTTTGCTGATGCTTTTACTTCCATTTTCGCAGCCCTCCTACTTCTTCACTTTCGTGGTGCGTTCCTGGCCAGCGTGGCCGCCGAACTTACGGGTCGGCGCAAACTCACCGAGCTTGTGACCTATCATATTGTCGCTGATATATACAGGGACATGAATACGGCCATTGTGTACCGCTATCGTGTGGCCAACCATTTCAGGCGTTATGGCGCAGGCGCGGGCCCAGCTCTTGATTACAGCCTTCTTGCCGGATTCGTTCATATCCTCTATTCTGCGAAGCAGCTTAGCGTCTACATACGGACCTTTTTTAAGTGAACGAGCCATCTAAATTTCCCTCCTACAACCTACGGGCTACTTCTTACGGCGACGGACAATAAACTTGTCCGACGGCTTCCGCTTACGAGTACGGTACCCCTTCGCCGGTGTACCCCACGGAGAGACAGGATGCTTGTGCGATTTACTCTTTCCTTCTCCACCGCCCATAGGATGGTCGACAGGGTTCTGGATCATACCGCGGATATGGGGACGAATACCTAGCCAACGAGTTCTTCCCGCTTTGCCGGCTATAACGTTCTCATGCTCTTCGTTGCCAACCTGTCCGACAGTAGCCATGCACTCAAGGAGTACCAGCCTCAGTTCACCGGAGGGCATACGCACAAAAGCATACTTACCTTCCTTCGCCATAAGCTGGGCCGATGAACCGGCTGAGCGTACAAGGACGCCCCCACGACCAGGCTCAAGTTCAACGTTGTGGATTACTGTACCGACCGGTATGTCTTTCAGCTTAAGAGCGTTGCCGGGACGGATATCTGAGCCTTCGCCAGCAAAGACAACATCTCCAACGTTAAGGCCAATCGGCGCAATAATATATCTCTTTTCTCCGTCTTTATAGGAAATCAGAGCAATGCGCGCGGAACGGTTGGGATCGTACTCAATTGCAACGACCTTGCCCGGCACGCCGAACTTATCGCGCTTAAAGTCGATTATACGATACTTAATTCTGCCGCGTCCGCCGCGGTGGCGCATCGTGACGCGCCCATTGTTGTTGCGTCCCGCCGACTGCGAAAGCGAAACGACCAGACTGCGTTCCGGCTTCGACTTCGTGATTTCGGCGAAGTCTGGCGTCGCCATCTGGCGGCGGCTAGGCGTAGTGGGACGATATTTTTTTATACCCATTAAATATTTCCCCCTTCTCCTTAGGCGTTTGCGCCCTCAAAGAAAGCGATCTTCTCTCCCTTAGCGAGAGTTACAACGGCTTTCTTCCAGGAACGAGAACGACCCAAGAAAGCACCCATCCGCTTCGGTTTGGAACGGACCTGGATCGTATTGACCTTTACAACCTTCACTTTAAATACTTCCTCCACTGCCTTGCGAATTTCTATTTTATTCGCTTTCGGAAGTACCTCAAAAGTGTACTGTCCGAGCTCCATCTGACGGCTTGTCTTCTCCGTTATGACGGGCCGGACTATTATATCATAAGATGTAGCGTTCATTAACCAAATACCTCCTCGAGCTTTTTTATTGCTTCGGGAGTTGCAATCAGCTGATCGTGGTTGAGCAAATCGTAGACGTTCACACTGTCGACATGCTGAACGCAAGCGCCTGGGATGTTCGCTACGGACTTGACTACGACCATGTTCGTCTCGTGGAGGACGAGCAGAGGCTTTTTCCCGTTCTGTACTGCGGAGAGAAAAACCATCATGCTCTTCGTCTTCGGGGCGTCCATGTCGAACTTGTCGACGACGACCATATTATCAGCCTGAGCCTTGAGCGTCAGCGCGCTGCGTATCGCGAGACGGCAGACTTTCTTATTGACTTTCTGGTGGTAGTCACGCGGATGCGGGCCGTGAGCTACACCGCCGCCTACCCACAGCGGAGAGCGCGAGCTTCCGGAGCGGGCGCGTCCCGTGTGCTTCTGGCGCCACGGCTTTTTGCCACCGCCGCGGACGTCGCCGCGGTTTTTCGTATTGTGTGTGCCGAGGCGGCAGTTCGCCAGATGGGCGACTACGACCTGGTGCATCGCGGGCACGTGGATCGGGGCACCGAAGACGGCATCAGAAAGCGTTACTTCCCCGATAACCTCGCCCTTGAAATTAACTTCTTTTACTACAGGCATCGTCTTCAGCCTCCTACCTAAGCAGTCTTACGAATCATAACGAGGCCGTCGCGAGCGCCAGGTACAGGTCCAGCTATCAAGATAAGGTTATTCTCTTCGTCTACGGCGAAGACCTTAAGATTCTTGGTCGTTACCCGCTCGTTTCCCAAACGCCCAGCCATCCTGCGGCCCTTCATAACGCGCCCCGGAAAGCTGCTGCAACCGATAGAACCAGGGTGACGGTGCGTTACGGAATGTCCGTGGCTCGCAGGCGTACCGCCAAAGCCGTGGCGCTTCATAACGCCCGCTGTGCCCTTACCTTTGCTAACGCCTATTACATCAACAACCTCGCCATTCTGGAACAGAGAAACGGTGATCTCCTGTCCCACCTGGTAGCCCGTCGTGTCGTCCACGCGGAACTCCCTCAGCCAGCGCTTGGGCGCAACATTTTGTTTCTCGAAGTAACCCTTCATAGGCTTTGTAACCTTAACGAGCTTTACCTCTCCGAGTCCTAGCTGCACTGCGCTGTAGCTGTTCTTTTCAGGTGTCCGGATTTCAACGATCGTGCATGGCCCCGCCTCAATAACTGTAACGGGAACCGCTTTGCCGTTTTCGTCGAAGACCTGGGTCATCCCAACCTTGCGGCCCAGTATCCCCATACTCATAAACGTTTCACTCCTTTTCAGACTAAGGCAAACTTATAGCTTAATCTGTATATCCACACCAGAGGGCAGATTTAGCTCCATGAGAGCTTCCATCGTCTTCTGTGTCGGGTCTATTATATCAATCAGACGCTTGTGCGTCCTGATTTCATACTGGTCGCGTGCATCTTTATCAACATGTGGGGAAGTGAGTACGCAGAAGCGCTCCACAGCGGTCGGAAGAGGCACAGGGCCGGAAACTTTCGCGCCGGTACGCTGCGCCGTGTCGGCGATCTGACAGGCGGAAGCGTCAAGGACGCGATGATCAAATGCTTTAAGTTTAATACGAATCTTCTTCGCCAAAATAATTCCCCTCCCGGGGTACTAGTCGATGATCTCGGTGACGACGCCGGCGCCGACCGTACGGCCGCCTTCGCGGACTGCGAAGCGGAGCCCTTCCTGCATCGCTATCG
>CAVEUD010000004.1:0-102704 GCA_963618995.1 bacterium | reverse complement strand
CTGGCGCGGGCTTCATCATCCCGATAACCGGCTCGATAATGACGATGCCCGGCCTGCCGAAACGCCCCGCAGCCTGCAGCATCGACGTCGACGAAAACGGCAAAGTCTCCGGACTGTTCTAAATTCAGGGAAACAATCAAATACTGCGGCGCGCGTCCAAATCATGGGCGCGCGCCGCGGTATTTTGCGCCGTTTCTTACGGCGCGGAAATTCTCAGGAATTTAAGGCGCGCTCAGATTTTTATGAACTTCATGCTGTTGCCGCACGATTTTATGATTTTTTCTATGTCTGCTGCGGAGAGCCAGAGCGTCTCTGTGTTGTCGCATGGGTGGACGCCGAGACGCGGGCGGCCGCGCAGGTCTTCGTCCATGAGGACTTCGACGTCGGCGGCGCAGTCGTTGAGGACGCCGAGCGGCGTTACCGCGCCCTTGGTCAGGCCGAGGCGGGCCATGAGGCGGTCTTCGGAAGCGAAGCTGAGGCGGCTGCTTCCTATCTGCGCGCGTATCGCTTTGAGGTCGGCGCTCTTCGCTTCATCGAGGACGACGAGGAAGTGGCGCTTGCCTTTTTCGTCGCGAAGAAAGAGATTTTTGCATACGTCCTCTATCTTCATGCCTTCGATCTGTTTCATCTCGTCTATCGTATAGACCGGCCCGTGCTCCATGACCTCGAACTTTATCCCCATCTCGGTCAGCTTCGCGCGGACTTCTTCTTTCGTGAGCGGCATTTCGTTCCCTCCTGCTTATTATGCGAAATTATTCAGCATTATAGCCGTATTTTTTTTATTTTTCGCTGGACATTCGTGATTCTTTAGTCAAAAATATAATAAAAATTTTTGCGCGAGGAGTGCTGTTTTTGGACATAAACGACCTTTTCCGGGAAATGATGAATGGAGGACGGCGTGAGTGGACGGCGGGCAGCGGCGACAACGGCGAAGGCTGGGATGAAGGGGAGCGCCGCGCGCCTAATGTAAGGCTGCCCAAAATCAAGAAGATATGGTTGGTGCTCGGCGGGTTCTTCGTACTCTGCACGATGATTCTGCCGTGGCTCGCAAATTTTCTGACCGATCTCTATTGGTTCGAGGCTAACGGCTACGATTCCGTCTTCTGGCGGCGCATTTTCGCGCAGTGGGAGCTTTTCGCTGCGGCGCTTGTCCTGGGCTTTGCGGTTTACGCCGTCAACTGGCGCGTCGCATGGAGGCGCGGGGCGGCGTTTCTCGGCGGAGCGGTTGAGGATCCGCAGTTCCGCAAAATGGGGAAGCTCGTCTTCGCTGCGGCGTTTGTCGTCGCCGTCGTGAACGCGCTGGCTGCGATGGGGATGTGGGGTGAATTTCTGAAATTCCGCAACCCCGCGCCGTTCGGCGAGACTGATCCGCTTTTCGGCATCGACATAGGCTTTTACGTTTTTACTCTGCCATTCGTTAAATTCATCCAGTCATGGGGGCAGGGCGTGCTTATGCTGGCGTTCGTCGGCTCGTGCGCCGTCTACATTATGACGCGAGTCATCTCTTTCCAGAACGGGCGGCCCTACGCGGCCCCCGCGGCGCGGCTGCACCTGACGATGCTCGGCTCGCTGATTCTCGCGCTCTGGGGCGTTGGCTACTGGCTTGACCGCTACGGGCTGCTCTTTTCGCCGACAGGCGTAGTATGGGGCGCGGGCTACACCGACGCGGGCGTCGTTCTTCCGGCGCTCTCTATTCTCGCCCTAGCTATGTTTGCGGCGGCGGTTCTGCTTTGCGTTAACTTCTTCAAGCCGATGTGGAAGCTGTCGGCCGTCATCGTCGGCGCGCTCATAGTCGTCGGCTGGGCGGCGCGTACAGTCGTCCCCGGCGTAGTGCAGCAGTATATAGTCAAGCCGAACGAGTATGAACGCGAAAAAACCTTCCTAGGCTACCACCTCGACTACACGCGGCGCGGCTTCGGCCTGAACGATGTGAAGTCCGTCGCCTTCTCGCCGGAGAGCGAGGTTACGCCGCAGGAGCTCGCCGCCGACGAGGACACGGTGCGCAACATACGCATGTGGGACTACTCGCCGCTGCTGCGCACCTACCGTCAGCTCCAGGCGATACGCACTTACTATAATTTCAACGACGTCTACGTCGACCGCTACGACATAAACGGCGTGAGCCGCCAGATAATGCTCGGCGTGCGCGGCCTTGACCTCTCGCGCTTGCAGAACCCGACGTGGGTCAACACCCACCTCGAATTTACTCACGGCTACGGCGTAGTCATGAACCCCGTCAACGAGATAGCCGCGGGCGGCCTGCCGCACTTTTTCATGAAAGACATCCCGGTGAAGTCGGAGATAGGCATTCCGCTGACAAGGCCGGAGATCTATTTCGGCCCGTCCGACGCGCCTGGCTCATACGTGCTCGTCAAGACGAACGTCAAGGAGTTCGACTACCCGATGGGCGACTCGAACGTCCGCTCCGTCTACTCGGAGGACGGCGGAGTCTCAATAGGATCGCTGTGGCGCAGGCTGCTATTCACGCTGCGCTTCCGCGACACTGAGATACTCTTCACGGGCGCGCTGACGCCGGAAAGCCGTGTGCTCTACAACAGGAACGTGCTGCTGGCCTTCCATAAAGTCGCGCCGTTCCTCATTTACGACCTCGATACCTATCCCGTGATGCTCGACGGGCGCGTAAAGTGGATGCAGGACGCGTTCACCTGGTCCGACCGCTACCCGTACTCAAAGCCCTTTGCGGCGGGCGATAGGTCGCTCGCGCACTTCGCTGGCGTCAACTATCTGCGCAACAGCGTGAAGGCCGTCGCCGACGCCTACACGGGGCGCATGGAGTTCTACGCCGTCGACGACAAGGACCCTGTGATCCGCTCGTGGATGCAGATATTCCCGGAGCTCTTCCGCGAGAAGGGCGCGATGTCGGAGAAGCTTTGGGCGCACGCGCGCTACCCGGAAGACTTCTTCGAGGTGCAGACCGACGTCTACTGTACCTATCACATGACGGATACGAACACCTATTACAACCGCGAGGACGTATGGGAGGTCACGCCTAACGGCCGCGAGCGCCGCATCGAGCCGAACTACGTCACTATGCGCCTCTGGGGCGAAGACGAGGCCGAGTTCGCCGTAATCGTGCCGTACATGCCGCTTGGCCGCGACAACCTCATCGGATGGATGGCGGGACGTTGCGACCCCGGCAGGTACGGCGAGCTGCTTGTATATGAATTCCCGAAGCAGAAACTGATTTACGGCCCGGCGCAGGTCGAGGCGCTCATCGACCAGAACCCCGAGATTTCCGCGCAGCTTTCGCTCTGGGGTCAGCGCGGCTCCGACGTCATACGCGGCGACCTGCTCGTCATCCCGATAGGAAAGTCGCTGCTCTATGTGCAGCCGCTCTACCTCAAGGCGGAGACCGGCGAGCTGCCGGAGCTCAAGCGCGTTATAGTCTCGACTGGAGGGCGCGTCGCATGGGCTGAGAATTTCAGCGGCGCTCTGAGCAGGTTGATGAACCGTAAAATCAATCTTAAGGACGAAGAGCCGGCGTCAGCCGCGCCGCAGAGCCATGCGCCAGCTGCGCCGCCTTCTGACATAACGGCGCTCATAAACGAGGCGCAGCGGCTTTACGACGCTTCGCAGAGTGCGCAGCGCGGCGGAGACTGGGCCGGTTACGGGGAGAATATACGTAAGCTCGGCGAAGTGCTTGGACGCATGAAGAAGCTCGGCCTATAGCGTGCTTACGCTGCTTGGGTTTTTGGGGTTGCTGCTTTCGCTCGCGCTCTGCGCTGCGTGCTACCTCTTCGCCGCTTACGTGATGTTCCGCGTCGGGGAGAAATTCCGTATAGGGAGTTATCGTGACTATGTCGTACCGGTTCGAAACCTTATGCTGATATGCGACTGCGCCGGAGTTACGCGCTGGACCGCCGCCGGGCTGGCGATGCCAGCGCCGCTGTTCTGGATGATCGGCGCCGTCGGCGCGCCATCGCTTGAGTTGTACGCGGGGCGCGCCCTCGCTGCGCTTTTCATGTTCTGTTGGGTTTACATGTGGGGCAGCGTCGCGGAGCGGCTCGGCAAGAGCTTCTGGCTCTGGGGGACAATCTGCCTCATATTCGGGGGGCTGCCCGTCCTCGTATTCGCCTTCGACGGCTCCATGCCGCGCCGTTGACTTGCGCCGCGGCGGTTATAGAATAATTCTGTAGATAAAGATATGCGCCGCCGGACTTTCGCGGCGGCGGAAGGGAGTTGAACGTAATGAAGAAGATTATAGCCGCGCTCGCCGCGGCACTTGTCGCCGTATTTTCATGCGGCGCGGCATTCGCGGACGCCGAATGGGACGCTTTCGTCGCTGAGATGGAGAGCCGTATGAAGATCAAGGAGGAGGGCGAGGCCGCCTACACGCGCATCGCGCTGCTCGCCCCTGCGGGAAGCGACGCAGAGCTTTTCAAGCTTTCGATGAATGCGCCGTCCGTCGAGACGCGCGCCGCGGCTGGGGCTGCGCTCGTGAAGAAATGGTTCCCGGACGGAGACCCCGCTAACTGGGAACAGATAGAGGGCTTCACATCGCCGGGCAGCTGCGTGCCTCGCCAGATAGTCGCAGTCAACGCGCTCTACAACGCAGTCGCCGCGCTGACCGACCTGCCGGATGGTAAGTACGCCGCCGCGTGGCTTATGACGCGCTTCGGCTCGACCCCGCGCGCGAAGCTTATATTTATCGACTCGATGCCCGCACAATTCCGCGAGACGCTTGACCGTCTCATAGCGGAGACCGGCATGCCCGGAGCGTGGAAGACGACGCGCATCGAGGGGCCGTGGCCCTTCGTTCCTGTCTTCAACGGCTGGGTGCGCCGCGAGCGCGCGATCACCGAGGGCTATCAGTTCTTCGACGGCTTTGCAAGGGCCGCGTCGAACGGCCAGTACGCCTGGGATCGCGTTAACGGTTTCGTCTACAAGGTCTACGACCCGAGCGACGTTGACTATAACATTGACTAAACACAGATGAAGGAGGGGGCGCGCCGCCCTCTTTTTGTATGTCCGAAATGGCTGAGGCTGAAAAGGCAAAAACGAGCGCGGCGCCTTACCTTCCGCAGCTCCCATACTGGAACGAGCTCGCGCCGGAAGAGAAGGAATTTGTGCGGCGCGGCGCTTTTATCCGGCGTGCCGGGAAAGGGCGGTTCATACATGGCGGAGCGGCTGACTGCCCCGGTATGGTGATGCTGCTCGGCGGCGGAATGCGCGCCTACATGCTCTCAGACGCGGGGCGCGAGGTGACGCTCTTCCGTCTGCGCGGCGGCGACTGCTGTGTATTCTCGGCGGTCTGCGCCGTCAGCCGCCGATCTTTCGATACGCTGATCGTCGCGGAGGATGAATGCGAGATGCTCGTGATTCCGGTAGGGATATTTTGGGAGCTGGCGGAGCGGAATGTCTGCGTCCGCTGCTTCATGTACGAGATTATCGCCGAGCGCTTCTCAGCCGTCATGGAGTCTGTGAGCAGGATTCTCTTCAAAGGTTTCCCAAGCCGCCTTGCTGCGTTCCTCATGGGCGAATACGCCGCCGGAGGCGCTGAAGTTAGAATGACGCACGAGCAGATAGCGCGCAGCACCAGCTCCGCACGCGAGGTCGTCGCGCGCTGCCAGAAGCGCTTCTCCGATGACGGGCTGGTGGAGCTCCGGCGCGGCGTTGTGACGATCAAATCTCCCGAAAGGCTGCGTAAGCTGATATAGCGTATAGGAAAGTGAAAATGCTCCGGCCACGCCGCCGGAATTTTTTTGCCTTTACGTGACTGCGTCACATTTTTCTTGCATGCGGCGCGCTAGACTGTAGCTCGACCGGGCCGAATAGAGGCGCGGGGGAAGGGGGAGCATACACAATGCCGTCGAAAAGAATCGCGTCAATCGACAGTTCGCGCTGCGCGTCCTGCGGAGCGTGTCGCAAGGTCTGCCCGAGAGAGGCTATAGAAATTTATAGGGGATGCTACGCGCGGGTCGACGTTTCGCGTTGCGTCGGCTGCGGCGGATGCAGCGCGGTCTGCCCAGCGGGCTGCATTGCGCTTAAGGAGAGGAACGAAGCATGAGGGCGAAACGCTGGTATGATTATCTATGGCTCTGGACGCTTCTTTATTTCGCGCTCGGCTTCTTCAATATCCTGTTCGCTTGGCTCGGCATGATAGATTTCTTGCTGCCGCTCTTGATAGCGGCTTTCGGCGGAAACAAGTTCTACTGCAACAACCTTTGCGGGCGCGGCCAGCTTTTCGACCTGCTGGGCCGCGGCGTCGGACTGTCGTGCAACAGACCGACGCCGACATGGATGGCGTCGCGCAGATTCCGCTATATTTTCCTTGCGTTCTTCGCCGCGATGTTCGGAAATATGCTCTTTCAGACATGGCTCGTCGTCGGCGGCGCGTGCGGCCTCAGCGAGACTGTGCAGCTATTCTGGAGCCTGCGTCTGCCGTGGAACTGGGCTTATACTGCCGGCGTCGCGCCGGAGTGGGCGGCGCAATTCAGCTTCGGCCTTTACAGCGTGATGCTGACCTCGGCGCTGACAGGGCTCGTAGCTATGGCGCTGTACCGTCCGAGAACGTGGTGCGCCTTTTGCCCGATGGGGACGGTTACGCAGGATATATGCCGCTTTAGGTGCCGGGCGGATTCGCGCGAAAAATAAGCGGCGCGCCGGACGCTTACGCTGTGGAATAAAGAAGAGCGCCCGCCGCCTTATCCAAGGCGCGGGCGTTCATTTTATGCCGTCTCTTAAAGTTAGGAACTGCGACTGTACGGCGGCTCTTTTTCGTAATTTATTATTCCTCGCCGAGTTCGCTGAGGATGTTCGCAGTTTCGTTGAGAGCCTCCGCGTCTATCTCCTCTGGGTCGCGTCCCGCCTGCTCCATCTGTTCAAGATGCTTCTTGACGGCTTCGACGCGCTCGGAAAGTCCCGCGTTCTCGTAGCCCTCCTTGAGCACTTTCATCTCTTTTTCGTCGGCGAGCCTGTTCGTGAGATAGCCGAAAAGGAAGGTCTGCGCGCTTAACGCTGCGAGGCGCTTGTCTGTCGCGCACCACGGCTCTGCGAGGTAGGCCGCGTCGTTCAGCACGTCCATTTCTTCTTCGTCCGCGTCGTCGTCGTTCTCAGGCATGTCCCAAATGTTTATAACGAAGAATGGCACATCGGGCGAAAGCGATATCGCGTAGTTGATCGCGTCAAACACATCGTCGTGCTCCGCGCCTGTCTCAAGAAGCGCTATCGCACGCGCGTGCTCGCCGACGACGGACTCGAGAGGATCGGCTTCGAGCGTGTCGAGTATCTCTTTGTAAAGATCAAGGTCAAGCATGCAGCGGTAGAGCAGCGTGCGGCTCTCGAACGCGCCCTCGTCGTCGAAGTTCGCGAACTCCTTCGCTATCTCGTATGCCTCTTCGGTGCGTCCCTCAGAGAGCAGAGAGAAGCCGAGGTTCATCATCACTGTGGCGTAGACCATCGCGTCGCGGTCGTCGTCGACGAGCGCCGGAATCTCTCGCGCCTCGACGACGGCGCGGATTTTGTCGAGAGCCTCGCGCAGCATATCGAGGTTCTCCATAGCCTCCTCGTAATCCATCGTCTCCCATACCGCAAGCTTGCCGTACGGGCTTTCTGGGTCGAGCGCGATCAGCTCTTTGCCTATTTCCGCTATTTCTTCGTTCGTCTCAGCCTCGTCGAGGCGGCTGAGCAGTTCTTCTTTCGTCATATTCTATTATCCCCTCTGTATGGATTTTTCGTTTTATCACGGCGCGCGTCAGAGCGCCGGAACTATAAGAAGCATTATATTGGATTGGCAGTATCTCGTCATGTATGTGAACTTCCCGCTGCGTTCGGCACGCTGCACACCGTCCAGGACGAGGCCGAAAAGCCCAAGATCCGTCAGCAGCCGTGAGGCCGTTTCGTCCGTGGCACCGTCCTCAAGAGCGAAGATGAGCTGGCGGCAGAGACTTCCGTACTGAGACTCGCCGTTGGTAGACTTCAGTCCCGCCTCTGTTTCTACGCTGAAAGAGAGCGCTATGTAGTTCAGGTTTTCGTCGCCCGGCTCCACGTAAAGATAAAGAAAGATTTCAGGACTGTACTCGGCCGCGTAATTGCCGTCTGGAGTCCGCATGAGGCTGTGCTTGATGCGCTCGGGTGAAAAGCCCCATTTGACGCGTTCGAAGGCTATTCCCATGTGTGCGATGAATACCGGGACGCTCATTCCAAGACTCGCAGCATCCGCGGCGCGTACCGACATCAAAAACATAATAGCGGCGAGCAGGGCGATTATCTTAGTCGTCATAACAGCAACCTCCCGACGCCGCGCACAGGGCGCGACAGATTGATTATAGCAAATTTACGGCGCGGACGGCCCATCCAACGTAAAAGGGAACGCGGTCAAGGGTAAAAAAACGGGTAAATTTGCGCGGCGCTTGCTAAATCTTCCCGCTATGCTATGCTTATTGCGGAAATGCAGCGCGCGCCGCTCTGGCCGGCGCGCAGAAAAAGTTGAAATTTCTTAGGGGGAAAATCTTTATGATAGTAAAACTCGTCAATGCCGATGGACAGCTCCGCACGGCGAAGGTCGGCTTCAGCTGGACGACATTTTTCTTCGGCTTCCTCGTGCCGATATTCCGCGGCGACGCGAAGTGGGCCGTCATCATGTTCATCGCGAGTATCTTCACCCTCTTCCTCGCGCAGATCGTCTTGAGCTTCACCTACAACGGCACCTACGTCCGCGAGCTCTTGAACAAGGGGTACCGCCCTGAGGACGAATACTCGCGCGCGGTGCTCGTAGCCAAAGGCTACATCGCCGACTGAAACTTACGGAAAAACGCGGAAATCCCTCGCGCGCTGCTGCGCGGGGGATTTTTTGTATTTTTCCCAGTTGTTCCGCAAATTTGTCTGTTGGACAAGACTGCCGTATGTAATATAATCGTCGCGTAACATCAAAACTTTCAAGTAAGAAAAGCCAAACGAGCGATGGAGGGAAGAACGATGATGAACTTCCACAGGATGATAAACTGCATAGACGCGCACACGATGGGCGAGCCTTTTCGCGTCGTAGTCTCAGGCGTGCCTTCGCTCGCGGGCGCGACGATTCTCGACAAGCGTGCCTGCTTCGCGGAGCGTTACGACGGCATACGCCGGATGCTGATGATGGAGCCGCGCGGACACTCCGATATGTATGGCGGCCTGCTGCTGCCGCCCGTGACGGAGGACGGCGACTTCGGCGTGCTCTTCATGCACAACGAGGGGATGGGCACGATGTGCGGACACGGCTGCATCGCCGTCGCGACTGTTGTTTTCGAGACGGGGATGATGGAAGCGCGCGAGGGCGAAAACGTGCTGAAACTCGATACGCCCGCGGGGCGCATCACTGCTTACGCGGAGGTGCGGAACGGCCGCGTGAAGCGCGTATCGTTCGAGAACGTCCCGACCTTCGTCTATATGGAGGACATTTCGCTCGAACTCGACGGAATAGGCGAGGTGCGCGGCGACATAGTCTACGGAGGCGACTTCTACGTTTTCGCCGACGTTTCGCAGCTCGGCCTGGAGCTTGTGCCGGAGAACGCGCGCGAGCTCGCCGCCCGCGCGATGAAGCTCAAATATAAGGCGCTCGAAAAGTACGAGGTCGTCCACCCCGCGGAGCCCAAGCTGCGCGGCATCTACGGCACGCTGCTGACCACGGCGCCGGAGATCTTCGGCGATACGGTGCGCTCACGCAACGTCTGTGTATTCGCGAACGGCGAGATAGACCGCTCGCCCTGCGGCACTGGAACGTCGGCGAGGCTGACGCAGCTCTACATGAAGGGCGTAATCCGCCCGGATATGAAGCTTGAACACCACAGCATAATCGACACCGTATTCGAGGCCGAGGCGGTGCGCGAGACGGAGGTCGCAGGGCGGCGCGCCATCGTGCCGCGCGTGTCGGGCAGCGCGTACATAACGGCCTTCAGCAATTTCGTACTCGACGAAGACGACCCGCTTCCGAACGGGTTCCGTCTCTAAAAATAAAAATTTTTGAGGAGGAAGCGCGATGACTTACCGCTCTAAGGAGCTTGGGCTTTTTTCAGGAAAGGGCACTGCGTCGCGAAGGGCCATATACAAGGGATGCGGCTATGACGACGACGATCTTAGCCGCCCGCTCATAGGAATCGTGAACACGGCAAACGACGCAGGGCTCGGCCACGCGCATCTGGACCGCCTCGCGAAGCGCGTGCGCGCCGGAATTTTGCAGGCCGGAGGCACGCCGTTTGAGTTCGGCACCATCGCGACCTGCGGGGCGGTGCCGATAGGGATGCCTCACTTCCGCTTCGAGCTGGTCGTACGCGACGTGATAGCGAGCTCCGTCGAGATCATGACCGGCGTGCAGCTTCTCGACGGCCTCGTGCTGCTCGCATCGTGCGACAGCATCATCCCGGGCGTGCTCATCGGCGCGATACGGGCCGACGTACCTGCGATAATAATCACCGGCGGCTCGCAGGAGGTCTGCAAGATAGAGGGGCGCAACTCTGTCATGAGCGAGCTCGACCAGCTCGTATTCGGCGCGGACTACGCAAGCGAGGAAGCCCGCGAAAAAATACGCTACCTTGAAGACCACGTCTGCCCCGGCCCGGGCGCATGCTCGCTGATGGGCACGGCGAACACAATGCAGATACTTATGGAGGGCATCGGCATGGCTCTGCCCGGTTCGTCCACCGTGCCGGCCGTCTACGCAGAGAAGGAGCGCTACGCGACGCAGACTGGGCGGCGTATCGTAGAGCTCGTCAAACAGAACGTCAAGCCGAAGGACATTCTGACGCGCGAGGCGCTCTTGAACGGGGTCATCCTCACGCTCGCGATAGCCGGCTCGACGAACGCCGTGCTGCACCTTTTGAGCTTCGCGCGCGAGGTGGGCGTCGAGCTGACGCTCGACGACTTCGACCGCCTCTCGGAGGCTGTGCCGGTAATCAGCCGCGTCATCCCGACGGGCAAGGCCAGCGTCGTAGACCTCTACCACGCGGGCGGAGTCCCAGCCGTAATCGGCGAGATGAAGGATTTTCTATATAAAGACTGCGTTACGGTCTCGGGCCGCACGATAGGCGAAATCGCGGCGGTAGGCAGATCGCTCGACCGCGAGGTGCTCACGACGGCCGACGAGCCAGTTTTCAAAAACGGCGGAATAGTCGTAATCCGCGGCAACCTTTCGCCGAACGGCGCTATCTGCCGCACGACGACGATTTCGGAAAAGTCGCGCAAATTCGAGGGGCCGGCGCGTGTCTTCCACTCCGATGAAGAGGCGCACTCCGCAGTCGTATCCGGCAAGATTAAGAAAGGCGACGTCGTAGTCATACGCTATGAAGGACCGCGCGGCGCGCCCGGAATGCGCGAGATGATGATGACGACCGACGCGCTCGTCGGCCTCGGCATGGGGCAGGAGGTCTTCGTGCTTACCGACGGACGGTTCTCGGGCTTCACGGAAGGTGCGGCCATCGGCCACATCTCGCCAGAAGCCGCAGTAGGCGGCGTAATCGCTGTCGTTGAGGACGGCGACACGATAAAGATAGATATCGACGCGCGCTCGGCAAATCTCTGCGTGCCGGACGAGGTCATCAAGGAAAGGCTCGCGAAGTGGCGGCCGCCGCTCAAGAAATCGCGCGGCATACTCGGAATCTACGCTAAGACGGCGTTGCAGGCCCACCTCGGCGGAATGATAGACGACGAAGTGACTGACGTCGGGCAGGTTTTGGGAAGATAGCTGAAAGTTAGGAAAGCCGTAAAAAAGTTTAAGCCCCCGCGCCGCGGGGGCTTTTGTCTCACTTCGAAGCCAAGGCTCTTATCGATTCAACGGTGTAATCGATCTCGTCCTCGGTCGTGTAGTAGCCGGGCGAGAGCCTCAGCGCTCCTTCGGGGAAGGTTCCGAGAGTTCTGTGCGCCAGCGGCGAGCAGTGCAGTCCAGGCCGTCCCTCTATCCCGTACGTCATGCTAAGGTCGTTCGCGAACTCGCCGTTGTCCTTGCCGTCGACGTTGAAGGCGTAGACCGGCAGGCGAGGAGCTTCGCCGCGCGCCGAGCCGAGCAGCCGCAGCCCCTTTATCGAGAGCAGCCCCTCTTCGAGCCGCGCGCCGAGTTTTTCTTCACGCCCGCGTATCGCCGCAAGCCCCGTTCCCTCTATCCAGTCGAGCGCCGCGTCGAGTCCCGCGAAGCCGGGCAGGTTCATCGTACCAGCTTCGAATTTGTCTGGCATCACCTCAGGCTGCGTCTCCTTGTGTGAGAGGCTTCCTGTGCCGCCGACGATGAAGGGCCTGCAAACTTCCGCGAACTCAGGCTTCCAGACGATGCCGCCCGTACCCTGGGGGCCGAAGAGCCCCTTGTGCCCCGTGAAGCAGAGGGCGGCCAGGCCGAGCGCCGATACGTTTATCGGAAGTATGCCTCCCGTCTGCGCGCAGTCGACGACGAGCGGAATGCCGCGCTTGGCGCAAATTTCGGCGATTTCCTCAATCGGCTGGATTGAACCGCAGACGTTGCTGCAATGCGACACTATCGCGAGGTCGGTATGCTCGAGCGCCGCTTCGGAAAATTTCTTCGGGGCGACATATCCGCGCAGGCTCGCCTGGATGACTTCAACCGCTACGCCGTTCTGCTGCGCCTCGCGCAGCGGGCGGATGACGGAGTTGTGCTCCATCGAGGTCGTTACGACGCGCATACCGCTTTTGACGAAACCCTTTATCACAATGTTGAGCGAGTGAGTGACGTTCGACGTGAGCGTCACGTATTTCGGGTTCGCTTTCGCGTATCCGCCGAATAGCTTCGCGGCCTTCATGCGCGCCGTAAAGAGTATATCGAGACTCTTTATGTCGCGCTCGGAAGCCGAGCCGCGCGAGGCGTTCGCGCCGTCCTGCGTCATAAAGGCGTAAACTGCGTCTGGAACCTCAGGCGGCTTAGGCCACGTCGTGGCCGCGTTGTTCATGTAGACCTTGCGCATGGCTTACCTAGCCGTGGACGATTGTTTTGTCTGCGCTCATGAGCGAGCCGGCGATTTCAAACATGTTCGAGACAACGCCGACCTTGATTTTATCAGTGATTCCAAAGTGGTTCGTGCAGGTGCCGCAGACAAGTATCTTCGTGCCGCGCGCCTCGATTTCCTTGAGCGTGTCGAAGGTCGACGACTCCGGCAGCGCGAGCTTGACCCCGGCGTTCATCAGAGCGATCGACGCGGGCGGTTCGTCGGACTTAGCTATCGTACCGAGATAAGCCTTGATGAGGACTTCGCCTAAGCCGTCCGACTCAGCGCCGAGTGTGTTGGAGGCGAAGAGTATCGCAGTCGTCTTCTTACCGCCGTCCTTGTGCACAGCATCTCCGGTCTTTTTGCCCTTGATGAAGAAAGACTTCCCGTCCGAAGCGTCCTCGCGTTTCGCCTCATAGCCTGCGTTTTCGAGGAAACGCGTCACGTTGCCGACAGCGACTTCGTTGTCGACCTGAACGCGCAGTTCTTCCGTTCCCTTGTCTGTCTCGGCCTTCGTCAGAAGGACCGGTTTCGGACATTCCAGTTTTCTGGCGTCGATTTCCACCATTTCCTACAGATTCTCCTTTTTAAGGTACTCTATGAATTTCTCGACAAGCTGGGGTTCGAGACGAGTCCCAGCCATAGAGCGAAGCCTCTCCGTGACCTCTGCGTCGCTGGGGATGCGGCGTCCCGGCCATGGTCGTGTCATCTCATTCCATGCGTCGACGACGGCATAGATTCTCGCCTGATAAGGGATTGCAGTCGCGGAAATTCCCTGCGGAAAGCCGGAGCCGTCCCAGTTCTCGTTCCACGAATATGGAATGCTGGAGGCGGGGCGCAGAAGTTCTATCGTTTCCATGTAGTCCTTGGACTTGATCGGATAGCGGTCGTACTCACGGCGCTCAGTCGGCGTCAGCGGAGAGGTCTTCGTCCGGATGGAGAACGGCAGAGAGAGCATGCCGATGCGGCTGAAAAGGGAGCCGAGGTAGACGTAGAGCAGCTCTTCGTCCAGAACTCCGAGTTCCTTCGCAAAATCGCGCGCCTTCTTCGCAGCTCGCGGTATCGCGGAGCGGAACTTTGCGTCGCCGGGCGTAAAGGAGGACGCTATCTCCTCAAGCGTCTTCGTGCAGAGGTCGCTGCCGGAGTCGGCGAAGCGTTTGTAGACATCTATCGTTATGTCGTCGATGCGCTCACGCTCTCCCTCCTTGAACGAGAAGAAGGCCATGAAGTCGTTGAGCGTGCGTTGAATGCTCGCTATTTCGTCCTTCTTTTTGTGGTCTATCGTGATACGGTGAACCTCGCGCGACTCGTCGCGTATCCCGGCGATTTCCTGCTGAAGCCTTCGGAGCCTCCACGTGAGCTGCTCGTTGAGGTAAAGCCCGGAAAGCAGCACTATGGCGATCGCAGCGACCGCGAGGTAGAGGAAAAGACGCTGAAGCTGGCGGTCTGCCTCCGTGATGTCGGCCTTCGGCATGATGCCAGTTATCCAGAAGGCCGGATCGCCGCGGAAGTCCTTGACGAGCACGCGGCCTGCTATGTAGGTGTCTCTTCGTCCGCCCTCGATGACGATGCCTGGCATGTACTCCCTAATTTCAGAAGCTTTGATCGGTTCCAGCGCGAATGAGAAGTTTATGCCGTGCGTCAGCCGCTGCACCATCTTCGGCGAGAGCGCCATCGTCGCTATGAGATAGCCGGCGTCCTCGCCGCTCATGTCAGAGCGCCTGATATGCATAGCAGAGAAGATTATCGGTTTGTCGCCGTTCTTCATGACGATACCGCAGAAGCCGTCGCTTGGAAGGCTTTTGAATATACGTTCGCTCTCTTCCGTGTCGAATATCGCGTTGAATTCGCTCTGCGGCGTAGAAGCGTCGTCAGGCGCGCTGAAGTCGCGGAAGAGCGCGACGCCGAGGTTCTTGTCGAGGTAGATCATAGACGAGATGCCTATCTCTGTGAGTACGTCCCTGTTGAGGTAGACGTTAGGATAGTCCGGGTATTCGCCGTTCATGAAAGCCCACGTCTTATCCGAGTATGCCCAGTTGCCTGCGATGGCGGAGAGCATGCGCTCCTCGCCCTTGACGCTCATAAGCGTACGCGAAAGCTCGCGCGACAATCGTTCCCGATCGGCCTCTCCCGCCGACGTAATGAGGAAGTTGGTGAAGAGCAGGTCAAGAAGGAACAGCGCAGAGAGCATGATGAACGCAAGGAATATTTGTATTTTTGCTTTAATAGACATCTGAACTCCTCCGAAGCGGGCAAAAATATAGTTTGTCAATAGAAAACCTGCCACTATTGTAGCAGAATTTTACAAAAAATTAAGATGTAAAGATAAAGGAGTGACTTGCCTTACTGAAAAAATGTATAATGAAGGCGAAAGGTGCAAAAAAAGCGACATTATGCTTTTTTATTTTATTGGAGCTGGAGGTGGCGTCGTGTGCCGTGAAAATGCCGCGGAATTTATGCGTTCGTCAGCCGTTGTCCGGAACGGTCTATCTGTCGTGACGTTTGCGTCGTGCCGCGAAGCCGCGCGGTGCTGCGGAATTCCCGCGCGCGAGGCCGAGGTTGCGGCGCTGCGCGCCGGGCTCTGTCCTTCGCGTTACGAACGCGGCGTTGCGGCGATAGGCCTCGAAGGCCAGGCGATGTTGCTCGAGTCGTGCGCCGCAGTAGCCGGCTGCGGCGGACTCGGCGGCTGGATTGTAGAGATACTTGCGCGCGCCGGTGTCGGTAAGCTGATACTCATCGATGGAGACGTATTCGGCGAAAACAACTTGAACAGACAGCTTTATGCAACGGAGGAAAATCTCGGCGAGCCGAAGGCTGAAGCCGCCGCACGGCGCGTGAGGGCTGTGAACTCGGCAGTCGAGACTGATGTGCGCGCAGTCTTCCTCGACGTGGAGAACTGCGCGGAAATTTTCGCGGGCGCGGACGTCGTTATGGATGCACTCGACAATAACGGAGCGCGGCAAACTGCGCTTGACTGCTGCCGCGCGCTCGGGATTCCGTTCGTCCACGGCGCCGTCTCTGGTTTCTGCGGCGAGACTGCAGTGCTGCGCGCTGGCGACGCCGCGCCTTGGGAACTCTGCGGCGCACCTGACCGCGGCGCGGAGGCTGAGGAGGGCACGACGTCGTTCATCCCGCCTTTCATAGCCGCGGCGCAGGCCGCTGCGGCTATAAAAATTTTAGCGCGTGTCGGCGAGACGCCGCAGAAGACGATGCTCTGGTTCGACCTTGCACGCTGCGCTATGCAGAGACTAAAGTTAAGATGATTGAAATTACAAAACCAGAGATAATTTTAGACGCCCACACGGATATGCTGCTCGACGTGCTCGCGCTGCGGCGGCGCGGAAAATCTGCGGTGCTCGAAGATCGCTTCCTTCCGCAGCTGCGCGCCGCCGGCATGAACGCCGCCGTCTGCTCGCTCTTCATACCAGACGAATATGTGCCGGAGACGGCGCTGCGATGTGCGCTCGACCAGATAGCCGCGCTCGGCGAGGATCTCGCGGAGTCGCCGTCGTTCCGTTTGTGTAGGAGCGCGGACGGTTGCTATGCAGCCGCAGCCGAGGGGAAGATAGCGCTTCTGCTATCGCTTGAGGGCGCTGAACCAATAGGACGCGACCTTCTGCTGCTCGATATTTTCTACTCGCTCGGCGTCCGTTCGCTGGGCCTCGCTTGGTCGCGGCGCAACTACGCATGCGACGGCATATCGTTTGAGGACGCGCCGCCCTATTCGCGCGAGGGCGGGCTGACGGATTTCGGGCGGGCGCTCGTGCGCCGCGCGCGCCGCATGGGGATGGTGATAGACGTGAGCCATTTGAACGACGCAGGCTTTTACGAGGTCTCACAGATTTTAGACTGCCCGTTCATAGCGTCGCATTCCGACTGCCGCGCTCTGACGCCTTCGCCGCGCAACCTGACCGATGGACAGCTCGCTGCGCTCTCCGCCTCGGGCGGCGTGACCGGGATGAACGCATACGGCCCGTTCTGCGAGACTGCGGCGCACGGACGCGCGCCGGAATCGCTGCTTGAGCATCTAAGCCATGTTGTGAAGAATTTCGGATACGAGCATGTTGGAATCGGCCTCGATCTCTGCGACTGCATTGAGTCGCTTCGCGAACCTGGCGGGGTTGCGAAAGACGTCTTCCGCGACCACAGGGACGCGGCGCGCTTCGTCGAAGCAGTCCGCGCGCGCTATCCGCGTGTGCAGGCGTCCGCGATACTCGGCGGCAATTTTATGCGCGTCTTTGAAAATGTAATGAGGTGATCGGCTTTGGAGAAGTTCGTCTATCCGCTCGTTGTCTACGAGGATTTTGAAAACGGAGAGAGAATCTGGCGCGGCAACTTCCCTGGGCTCCACGGCTGCTGGCTGGAGTCGCCGTCTAAGGACGATGTGCTGCGCCTCGCGCCGTCCGTGCTATGGGAATACGCATCCGCCTGCTTTGAAACCGGATGGACGCCGCCCGCCGCACCCGACGTGCGCGAGCTTGAGGAGGCCGGAGCCGGCGAAGTCCTCGTCGTGACGGCGGAAAAGTTTTCGTGAAACGGCGCGTTCCCGCATTCGCGCTGCTGAAGTTCGCCCTGCCTTCGCTTTTCGGCACCGCCGTCTTTCTCGTGCCATTTTCGCTGCACGGAGAGCCTAACACTCTGCTCGGCCATTTCAGGGAAACCCTGCTCGCGCTCTTCGCGGGAAGTCAGCCCATACTCGCCGCAGCGATTTCGACGGTGGCTGCGACTCTCGCGCTCGCCGCGAAGTAGTGCCGCCCAGCATGGATAGTGCGCGACGAGATACTGCACGAGAATGTGACCGGAGGCCCATTGTGGTTTGCCGCAAGAATCCTCTCTGTGCCTATAACGCTCTGCGTCTGGCTTGGCGCAGAACGGCTCTCCGGAGTCGGCGGAATCCCCGCCGCGTTCATAGAAGAATATAGCGTGCGGCATGACGCCGCGGCTCGTCGCGCTCGCGGTCGTCCTCGGTCTGTTTGCGCCGCTCGTGATGGATTTCGGCCTGGTGCATTTCATCGCCGTCTTCGCAGGGCCTGTAATGCGTCCTCTTTTCCGCGTGCCGGGACGCTCCACCGTCGACTGCGTCGCCTCGTGGCTCGGCAGCAGCTCGATGGCGGTCGTCTTCACTGCAAAGATGTACGATTCTGGTTATTACATGGGGCGCGAGGCGGCGGCCGTCGTCTGTGGCTTTTCTCTCGCGGGGATATATAACATCTACGCTGTCGCCGATCTCATGAACGTCGGCTGCGCGCTGCCTCAGATCCTGATCATATCCTATTCGTCGATGATTCTGCTCGCGGCTCTACTGCCGCGTATCGCTCCGCTTTCTTCGATACCGGACGAATATATCTCCGTCCGCTCGCGCTATGCGGCGCGCGCAGAAGGGCGCAGGCGCGGCATGTCAGCGCTGCGCTGGGCGCTGTTCCGAGGCAGGGCGCAGGCCCGGCGCATGAACGCCGAGAAATATCTGCGCTAGAGCCGCTGTATAATCTTTTCGCTGATTTTCAGTACAGTGCCTTTGATGATAACTTTCGGGACGCTTCTGCTTCTCGCCGAGGCGGGGCGCGTATCGTGCGTCTGCCTTTCAGTCATAGGGCTTATAAACCTCACCGAGGTCGGCCTGCACGTATGGCATTCGAACATTCCGCTGAAACTCTGGCAGATGGCGGCAGTTTATATCATAAGAATAGCCGTCTCAGCTTTCGTCGTGGTTTCAGCGGCGCGGCTTCTTTTTACGTAGCGACGCGCCGAGCGCCTTCTTTACTTTCTTAGCGCCCTCTTTGTTGACGCCCGACATGAGAGCGAGCGCGTAGGATTTCCAGCGGTTGACGCGCAGCAGTATGCTCTTGAGTATCGCTTCCTCTGGCGCGCCGACGGCCGCCGAAGCGTCGGAGACTGTGAATATCGTCGCCTCGGTGCGTTTTATCTGCGAATCGCAGCGCGCTCCCACAAGAAAGGCGCGCACCGCCTCTGTGTGGTCGAAGTTTCCATCGGCGCGTGACATCTGCAATCACTCCATCTGAGCTGAATTTTTCTGTTTTTCTGCGAACTCGCCGCCGAGCGACGGAGGCAGCCCGGCCCACGCGAAGAAGGAGCGCCTTCCGTGCGCGGCGGCCGCGCCGCAGAAATCGTAAATCTCTATGTTTTCAAGTACAGAACGCACATATTCGCGCGTCTGCGGATATGGTATGTCCTCTATCCATTCCACCCAATCGGAGGCCTTGTCCGCGCCCCACCTTGAGACTGCGGCCGCTCCGGCGTTGTATGCCGCAACCGCGAGCGGCAGGCGGCGGCCGAATTTTGCGCGCAGGTATGCGAAGTGCGCAGCGCCGAGCACGATGTTCTGTTCCGGCACGAGCGGTGAGAACGTTTCTTCACCTAGGCGGCGCGCCGCTTCGCGCGCCGTATGCGGCATCAGCTGCATAAGTCCGACCGCGCCGCGAGCGCTCACGGCCTCCGCGTCAAATTTGCTCTCGCGCTTCATAATGCCGAAGAGCACGTTTTCGCGCACGCCAGTGCGCGCCGAGGCCGCGGCGGTCTCCGCCTCCCAGCGCCGCGCTGGAACCGCGCGGGATTTCGCCGCGTTCACAGCGCGCGTGAGCTCCGGATATTTTCCTTCGTATGCGAGAACGAAGGAATAAAAGTCGAGCGGTTTCCGCAGCGCGAGCAGCGCCGCGGCGCGTCCCGCCTCCTTGTCACGCCCGAGCTTTTCGAGCGCGCGTATTTTCCAGTAATAAAGCCGTGCGGGGCGTATCGCGAAAGTCTGCGCCCACGCATTGCGCGACCACGCCGCAAGCGCAGCTTCGTAGTCGCCGCTCTTCCAAGCGCGGCGGCCCGCCTCCCAGCCGGCGGCCGTGACCTTATAGACGGCCTCGCTGAATCCCCAGGCGCATAGCAACAGCGCGCATAGCGCGGCGCAGCTGCGGATGAAAAATTTCGTCTTGCCGGCTTTTGCCGTTTGCGCTATTTTAGTGGCGGCGTTTTTCGCCACGGAGGGGATAAAGTGCATCGAGCGGCGGCTCCTTATCGTCATAATATAGAAAAGTATCCGACAGAAGCACAATGAAGTCAAGCGAGGCGGAATTTCTCTCGCGCGCGGCGTACGAGGCTTCCGTGCGCGAGGTGACGGCGACGCCAAAGCCCGGCCTCGTAGACGCGGAGGGCAGCGGCTGCCACGACGACATGGACTGCGCGATGTTTCTGAAAAGCGCGCGCGCGATAGCGCCCTTCTGGGGACGCCAGGCGCGCGCCGGGCTTGAAGGAACGCCGCCCGGACTTGCTATGGCGCGGCTGCGCCCCGCAGGCGTCGAGATGGAGCGCGCGATGGCGGAAGCGACCGGCGGCGTCAACACGCACAAGGGGCTCGTCTACCTCATGTCGCTGCTGCTGTACGGAGCGGGCTACGCCGTATTTTCAGGCATGCCGCACAGTGCGGATGCCGCTGCGAATTTCGCGGCGCGCGCCGCGCGCGGCATCGTTGAACGCGAACTCTGCGCTCTTCTCGTTGAATTGCCTCGTCGCGCGCTTACTAACGGAGAGCGGCTCTACGTCGATTACGGCGTTACGGGCGTGCGCGGCGAGGCGGAGCGCGGCTTCCCTTCGGTCACGGGGGCGGGCCTCCCCGCGCTGCGCCGAGCGCTCAAAAGCGGAGCGTGCGTCAACGACGCCTGCATCGCGGCGCTGCTTGAGATAATGCTCGTATGCGAGGACAGCAACGTGATACACCGTGCTGGTTTTGATTACTGGCGCGGCGAATATAAAACGTATACAGTTGAAGCGCTTCGCGGCTTCCATGAACCGTCGTGGAACCACGCGCCGCTTTACGAGCTTGAGCGCAAATTTATGGAGCGCCGCGTGAGCCCCGGCGGCGCCGCGGATTTATTGAGCTGCACATATTTTCTGCATATTTTTTCATCGTGATAGAGTCTGTATGTTGTCAACGGACGGCCTCTATAGTATCATGTCGCTAGATGGTAACGCTTTTGTGTGAGATTTTATGAAAAGGAGACTATGAGTATGAGTCTGGGCAACAGGATCAAATCGCTCCGTAAAGCGCAGCATTTAACTCAGCAGAAGCTCGCGGACAAGGTCAAAGTCAGCCGTATATACGTACAGGCGCTCGAGAGCAACCGCAGGCTTCCGTCCATGAAGCTGCTCCAGCGGCTCGCGCCGGCGCTAAACGTCGAAGTCGCCGATCTTCTCCAGGATTTCTCTACGCCCGACAAGCCGGGGCGCGTGCAGCTCGAATCCATGCTCGACGACGGCGAGCTTGAAATTTGGTACCGCAGTAAAAAACTTTCCGAAAAAGAGCTGCGCCGCGTATACCGCGTGATTGAAGCGGCGCTCGACGACTGGGACGAAGAGGATGCCGCAGGAAAGTAGAGAGGAAGAATACTCGGATCTATTTGAAGAAACATATCCTGCGCCGCCCGACGCCATGCCCGGCTGGGCCGTGAACGAAGCGGCGGAGTGGCGCAGGCTTGACGAGTTCGACATACTCGCGAAGGCGGAGGAACGCACTGGACTCTCGCTCGACTTGAAGCGTGTATCTCTGCCGGCTGGAGTGTGGGGTATCCATCTTGTGCGCGGCGAACGCGGACGCATCTTCATAAACTCGATGCTTCCTCTGTTGTGGCGGCGGTTCGCGCTATTCCACGAGCTTTATCATCTCCTGTATCATACAAAGGGCGCGCGCTTCTGGCAGCGCAGCTTCGTCTCGATGGAAAGCTTCGAGAACCGCGCCGACACATTCGCGTGGGCCGCGCTGTGGCCGGAGTGGGAAGAAGCCCAGTATCAGGACTGGGCGGAGGCGGAGTCGTGGTAATGCTGAAAAAACTGCCGTTCTTCCTTCCGCTGGCGGGCTGCCGCGGGCAGTGCGTCTACTGCGACCAGCGAGCGATAACCGGCGTGCGCGCTGTGCCGTCTCCGGCCGACGTGCGCGCGGCTCTGCGCGGGCTGACCGAGCCGCGCGAGATTTGTTACTTCGGCGGCTCCTTCTGCCGCTTCGCGCCGCCTCTTATAAAAGAATACCTCGACTGCGTGACGGAGTACGCGCCGGCCGGAAGCACGGCGCGCTTCTCGACCTACCCTGGCGACCTGCGCGACGACGCTTTGCGCGGCCTCGTCAAAAAATATCCGATTTCAAGAATCGAGCTCGGCATACCGACGCTCGACCCCGCCGTCCTCGCCGCATGCCGCCGCGAGGCCGACCCAGAAAAAATATTCGAAGACATAAAAACGCTAAAAGCCGACGGCCTGCCCATCGGCGTCCAGATGATGATAGGGCTGCCGGGACAGGATCGCGAAAGCAGCCTCTCCGGACTGCGCGCGCTCGCCGAGCTCAAGAGCGCGGACTCGTGGGAGCTGCGCCTGTACCCATGCCTTGTCATTGAGGGCACCGAGCTCTGCCGCCTCTATGAACGTGGCGAGTACCGCCCGCTGACAGTCGAAGAGGCGGCGCTCTGGGGCGGCGAGTTCATCGACGCGGCGCTCGAGTACGGCTTCGTCCCGATAAGGATAGGATTGCAGGAGACTGAGTCGCTCGCCGCCGAAGTCGCGGCCGGACCGCACCATCCTGCGCTCGGCGAGCTGATACTTGCGGATGCCTCGGCGCGCAGGCTTGCGCGCGAAAACCCGCGTGGGCCGTGGCGCGCGGCGCGGCGCGAGATGTCGCGTTTCACAGGACACGGACGCTTCGGGGTAAAGCGCCTCGCCGCCTACTCCGGGCTCTCAGAGGAAGATGCTGCGAAGCTCTTGCAGTATATATAGTGTATAGCGAAATAGCGAAACGCGCGCTCTCATGTTTGTCGCGCGCCGAAAGGAACGGCAAAATGTCCTTTACATCTACATCGGAGAGAGAAAAAATCCATAGACTTTTCAAAAGTTTTAGCCGCGGGAAATTCTCGGCGCGCAACCGCTTCGTCCGCGCCGCAACGTGGCTCGGCTGCTGCGCCCACGAAACGGGCGAGCTGACTCCCGCCGCCGTCTCTCGCGCAGCCGAAGCCGCGGCGGGCGGCGCTGGGATTGTCATATCAGAATTCGCCTATGTAAGCCGCGAAGGACGCGCCGCGACGCGGCAGTGGGGACTCGACTGCGACAGAAGTATCGGTGAAGTACGCCGCCTCGCGGAGGCCGTACACACGCGCGGATCGAAGCTGATAGTGCAGATATGCCATGCCGGCGGTGCTCTGAACTCCGCCTTTGCCGAAACAGCGGGGCTTTCTCCCAGCGGCGTTCCGCTGCCGGGCTGCGACGTGGAGAGCCGCGCGATGACAGACGAAGACGTCGCGCGAGTGCGCCGCGAATTCGCCGTCGCGGCTCTACGTGCGAAGGAAGGCGGCGCGGACGGAGTAGAGATACACGGTGCCCACGGATTCCTGCTTACGCAGTTCATGTCGCCCATATACAACAAGCGCACAGACGAATACGGCGGAAACGATGAAAACCGTGCCTTCATCCGCGAGTTATGCGCTGCTGTGCGCGCCGCCGTAGGAGAAGATTTCAGCCTCTGGATAAAAATAAGCGCGGCCGAGGGCGTAGCGGACGGCTACGGCTGGGACGCCGGAAGGCTCGCCGCTCTCTGCGCGCTCGAAAGTGGCGCGGACGCCGTAGAAATATCATCCGGCACAATCTACTCGGGAGCCGTCCACGCGCCGAGTATGGTCGGCGTCTCGGCTGGTGAGTCAGAAGCGCCTTTCGCCCCATATGCTCGCGAGCTGCGCCGTCTCGCGCCGGACGATTCGCTTGTAGTGCTGACTGGCGGCCTTCGGTCGCTCCCCGTCATCGCGGGGCTGCTCGACGAAGGCTGCGCCGACCTGTTCGGGCTCAGCCGCCCGTTCATCGCCGAGCCGGACCTGATCAACCGCTGGGCCGAGGACGACGCGCGCCCGTCGGCCTGCGTATCATGCAACGCATGTCTCAAAACGGCCTCTCGCGGCCACGTAGGCTGCCCGGTCATGCGCGACCGTGAAGAAGGCGAGTGGGCGCCGCTTTAGCTCAAGTAGCCGCACAAACGAATACTTGACTGGTGGAGGTCCGCGCTTCGGCGCGGCCTCAGTTTTTCGCGCCGCCGAGCCTGTTTCCCTAAGCGTATTTGATGAACCTGCACGAATTAAATTAGACTGGTGTTGACAACTATAAAAAAAGAAATTAAACTAATCTTAGTAAATTCTACATAAGTTTAGGAAACGCATACAGCGGAGAAAAATTTAAGGGGTGTAGGTAGATGGACAGTACTCAGTTACAGAACCTTTTAATGGAAAAAGCGCATACAATGCCCAACAAGGCGCGCCGCGTCGCGGAATATCTCCTTGCCAACATGAGAGAAGCTTCTTTCCGCTCGATAGGCGACATAGCGGACGAGCTCAAAGTTTCGAAGGCGCAGCTCGTGCGCGTCGCGCAAATGCTCGGCTTCTCGGGCTACGCGGAGCTCAAGGCCTGCCTTCAGAAGACTATCCTCGAGCAGATAAATCCAGCCGCGCTGCTTGCACGCGCCGTCAGCTCGAATGATTCGTTCCCCGACAGCATATTCAAGGCCGAACATGCGAATCTCGACGACACGATGGCGCAGCTCGTTCAGGCCGACATCGATAAATTCTGCGATATGGTCAAGGGCGCGAACAACATTTACTGCATCGGCTGGGGCATCTCGTCGCTCGTTATGGAGCTTATGCAGATACGCCTTACCGTTATGGGATGCCGCGCGCTGCTCTGCCGCCGCGGCGGCCTCTCGCTTTGGGAGCAGGTGCGCAGCGTCCGCGAGGGCGACATCGTGATAGTCTGCGAACTTCCTAGCTACGCTGTCGAGGTCACGGAGTCCGTTGAGATAGCGCACCGCAACGGCGCGAAGGTCATCACTATGACTGACAGCGCCGCCGCGCCTGTCTGCCGCTTCGCCGAACTCCAGATCAACGTCTCGGCCAACAGCCCGACCTTCGGCAGCAGCATCATCGGACCGATATTCCTAACGCACGTGCTCACCTCGTCGCTTGCTGTCTCGCTGGGCGACGAAGCGAAAAAGTCTTTCGACGAGCAGGCGCAGTTTCTTCACGACGAAAGGATCTTCCATCCGATTTTCGGGCTGAAATACTAACCGCGCTGAACGTGCGCAAACGCAAAGATATAAAAAGGGGGCCGCAAGGCCCCTTTTTCTTATGCTTCTATCTTAGTGCTCAGTGTTATTTTTTCCAGCTCAGCGTGTCTATGCGCTCTATCTGCAAATTGAGCAGCGTGTCGGCTTGAGGCGCCTTGCCCTCTGCGAGGCGGTTGAACTCCGTCAGCATACGGACGTAGGCGAGGCGCTTCGGCGACGAGCTTTCTCCATGCATTCCAGCGCGCAGCAGGACGGCGAGCTGGCTGTATACCGACGGCACGGGAACGAAGGTCAGTCCCTCCGGAGTCAGCATCATCGTATAGATAAACGTATAACTGTCCGTGCCGCCGAACTGTTTTTCGAGCGTCTTGTAGAGCGGAGCAGCCGGCGAGATGTAGAGGCTCGTCCCCTTCGGCACCTCTATCTTCGCAGGCAGCGCGTGCCAGCGCGTGTACTGGAACGGCGTAGCGGCTACGTAGACTCGCGGCGCCCACGTCGTGAGCCCTATCCAAAGATGTATGCCCTCGCCCTTGACGTTCATGAATGATATGCGCCAGAGCAAGTCATCGCTGTCGTCCTGGTCGGCTCGCGATACCACAGGGTCGCTCGATATGAAGGAGAGACCTTCCACGTTTTCGATACGGCGCGCGCCCGCTGGCGTACGTAGCCACGCCGACGTTATTTCTCCGCCGTCCTCTTCGAGCACGAGCGTTATCGGAAAGGCCGGAAGTTCAAGCGTCCTTATGTTTATTTCGCGGCCTTCACTCTCCGGCGACGGCGCAAAATAGAGAACTAGCGCCATTATCACGACGACGGCTGGCAGGAAGAAGAATCCGATATTCTTTTTCCTGTCTTTGCTGCGCGCGGGCTTTTTTATATCTCCGATATCCATACCATCTCTTCCAGCTCTGATGGCGGAAGCTCGGCGAGCATTTCGGCGACGGTTTTGTGCGAGACCGGATGTTCCTCGTCCGGCGCTATCTCGGATAGCGGCTTGAGCACGAAAGCCCGCTCGTGCATATATGGATGCGGTATCGTCAGCTTCTGGTCGTTCATTACCAGCGAGCCGAAAAATATTATGTCTATGTCGATCTCGCGCGGCCCCCAACGCCAGCTTTCGACGCGTCCGAGTTCTGCTTCGGCGTTCTTGAGCATCCGCAGCAGGCCGAAAGGATCGAGCGTCGTGCGCGCCGCGGCGCACATATTGAGGAATGCCGGTTGGTCTGTGACGCCCCACGGCGCTGTCTCCCAGACGCGGCTCTTCGCCTCGATATGCACTCCGTGAGCTTCTAGGTATTTCAGCGCAGATTCCAGATGTTCAAGCCTGTTCCCGAGGTTGGAGCCAAGCGCGAGGAAAATTCTCTTATCAGACATATTCCGCTCCTTGTATCGCTTCTATCATTTTTATCACATCTTTGTTTTCACGCGCGTCGTGGACTCTGATTATGTCCGCGCCCTGCCGACAGCAGAGCGCCGTGACGGCGAGAGTGCCGTAAAGCCGCTCCTCTGGCGCTGCATGCCCAGTCGCCGTGCCGATGCAGCCCTTGCGCGACGCGCCTATGAGCAACGGATAGCCGAGCGCCTTGAAGCTCTCGCAATGACGCAGTAGGAAAAGGTTCTGCCCGTAATTCTTGGCGAAGCCGATTCCTGGGTCTATTATAATACTTTCGCGCGCTACCCCCATGGCCGCGGCTTTGTCTGCGGCCTCGTCGAGGAAATCGCATATTTCTGCGATCAGATTGCCGTACCCGCACATCGACCGCATCGTCTCCGGCGTGCCGCGCATGTGCATGAGGACGAGCATCGCTCCGTACCGTGCAGCGGCTTCCGCTATTCCGTTGTCGAATTGAAGGCCGGATACGTCGTTGACGATGTCGGCTCCGTTTGCGAGCGCGGCCAGCGCTGCGGAGCTGCGGGTCGTGTCTATCGAGAGCGGCATACGCGGCAGTTCTCGCCTGATCGCGGCGACGGCTGCGCTCAGGCGCGCGCGCTCCTGCTCTTCCGGGACGCGCGGCGCGCCGGGGCGCGTCGACTCTGCGCCGAGGTCGAGCATATCCGCGCCCTCCTCCGCCAACTTCACGGCCCTCTCCACGGCTTTGCCCGCGTCGCCGCCGCAGCGGCTTCCTCCGAAGAACGAGTCGTCCGTAAGATTTATTATCCCCATCAGCAGAGTCCGCTCTCCGAAGGTGAGTTCTGAGCCGCACGGCAGTTTCGCCGTGCGCGTCGCGCGCGGTGCTGTCAGCCTGCGAATCTCCGCGGCGAGGCTTGAGAGCTTCCACCACGGCATTTGATCAAGCTTGTCCGCGAGATAGCCGAGCTGTTTCGCTGTGCCGAAGATTATCACGTCGCTGTGTTCTACGCCGCAGTTTATGACCTGCGCGTGAACGGCGGCGTCGCCGCCGCGTGAGAGCGTCTCTTGCTTTATTATCGAAGCCGCGGGCGACGGCACGTTCCTGACGTATATTTGGAGTGTCTCACGACGGGCGTCGAAAAAGCGCAGCGAGGCTTCGCTCGCGCCGAGACGCAACACAGACTGTGCAAGTTCCTTCTCGCTTTCAAACTTTATCAGATGGGCCTTCATTTTTAATCGAATTCCTGTATTATGCGCAGCCCCTTGAGGTGTTCTGTGAAGTTTAGCCCCATTAGGCAGAAGCCGTGCAGGCTGTCGAAAGTCAGTACGCTGTACGAGGCCGTGTCGACGTGGAGCCGCCAGTAGCTCGGGCGCTGAACGCCGAGCGCGCCCGCCATCAGCGGCTTCAGCACGCCGCGATGCGCAATGAGAGCTATGTTCGCGCCTCTGTGCTCTGCGATGACTCTGTTGAGCTCCGCAAGCGCGCGGTCGCGCACCTGGTCGAGCGTCTCGCCGCCGTCTATTACGAGCTCCTCGGGCTGGTTCAGCCACGTCTGCCATTTTTCCGGCTCTTCCACCGCGAGCTCGGCCTTGATGCGGTTCTCCCAGGGGCCGAGATGTATATTGCAGAAGCCCTCGCGTGCCTCGTAAGGCAGGCCGAGCGCCTCGCCGAGTATCGCAGCTGTCGACGTCGCGCGCGACAGCGGGCTTGTGTAAATGTAGTCGATCTTCTTGTCTTTCATAGCTTCGGCGAGTGCGTGCGCTTGAAGCACGCCGTTCTCGTTAAGGGGGAAATCCACGCATCCGCGTATGCGGTTCTCCTTGTTGCCCGCGCACTCTCCGTGGCGGATCAGGTAAACAGTCGTCTTGTCCTTTTCCATTTCCTTCTTAAAACTCCAGTCGCCGGTTTAAACTTATCGCCGCGTCGCGGCACCGCCGGACATTTAGTAATTATACAATAATCCTATACTTTTATTCTGTTGCCGCCCACGCGCGGAAAGTAAAAAAATTTTTTGACCTGTCTTGACAAATGTTTATATGACGATTATCATGTAACGCGTTGAAGATGTTTTAGCACTCGTGATGAATGAGTGCTAATAAGCTTGAAGGATGAGGGCGGTGGAGCGCGCATGATCACGGAAAGACAGTTGGAGGTAGTGCTATCTGTCGTTTATGAATATATAAAGAACGGCGAGACGGTCGGCTCTCGCACGGTCTCGCGCCGCTACCTCAGAGGACGCAGCTCCGCGACCATACGCAACGAGATGTCCGACCTGGAAGACCTCGGCTTCCTTAAGCAGACGCACGCATCGTCCGGCAGAGTTCCGACGACTCAGGGGTATCGCCTCTATGTCGACTCGATGCTTCAGCGCGTAGACAACGCAGGCCCGTCCGTGAAGCTTCTCAAAAAAATGATGGAGCACAAGCAAGGAATTGAGAAAGTGCTCGCTTCCGCTTCAGAGATGCTGAGCCGCGTCTCGGATTATGTCGGCATCGCCGCGATAACGCCGCTTGACACAGTGCGTTTCCACCACGTGAACTTCGTGCGCATGGGCGAGCGCCAGGTGTTGTTGCTTGTCGTGCTTCAGGGCGGCCTCGTCCATCAGAAATTTATCGACATCGCGGTCGACATGTCGCAGGATGAGCTTGACAGCCTCGCAGCGAAGCTTAATCGTTTCTCAGGCATGGCGTGGAGCGACATAAAGAAGACGGTCAAAAAAGAATTGCTCGCCGATATAGGCCGCTATCATGACGAATGCGAGAAGGCCGTCGCAACGATAGATTCGATGCTCAGCACGCACGAACCGAAGATATTCACAGGCTCATTCAGCCACATGATGAACCTGCATGACTTTCAGGATCTCGGCCGTATGCAGGCGCTCTGTTCATTCCTTGAGGAAGAGGGCAACATGGCGGAGCTCGTCAAAAGCTGCACGGTCGATGGGCTCAACGTCCTGATAGGCGAAGAGAATGACCTTCCCGGGATGAAAGGCTCGTCGATAGTGGCGGCTACGAGCGAAGCCGGCGGGCAGAAGGCCGTCGTCGGAGTGATAGGCCCCGAACGAATGGATTACGAAAAAGCAATAGCTTCGATAGACGGAGTGTTGCGCAAGCTTGACTCCGAATCTGCCGAGAAAGAGGAGATAAATAAATGACCGACCAGGAAAACGAAACCAGCGCTGGCACGGAGAACAACGCAGAAGCGGCGGCGAAGGACGCCCAGGTCAACGCAGCTGCGGCTCCAGAAACTGCGCAGGATTGCGAAGTTGCGAAACTTACCGCCGATGTTGAAAAACAGGCGGAGGAGATAAAAAAGCTCAAGGAGGATGTCGCGCGCGCCCGCGCCGATTACTTCAACCTCAGAACGAGGATGGAACGCGACCGTGAAAGCAACGCGAAGCTCGCCTCAGAGCAGGCGGTGAAGGAAATGCTACCGGTGTTCGAGAACCTCGAACGCATAGCGGCGGCGATAAACGACCCAGAGGATGGAATGGCGAAGGGGATGGCGATGGTCATACGGCAGTTTTCGGACGGGCTCAGTAAGCTCGGGCTGGAATTCATTCCGACTGAAGGGCAATTTGACCCAGCGCTTCACGAAGCGATCTCGATGGAATCCGTTGACGACGCTTCGAAAGACGGGCACATCATCGGGGCTGTCAGCAGAGGCTACAAGCTCGCGGGCAGGGTGCTTAAAGCACCTCAAGTCCGCGTAGGCAAGTACAACGGATAAAAACAGAAACAAGAGGGAAACAACAGCGCGGCGAAGCAAGCCGCATTTACATTTAAAAAAAGGTGGAATCAACCATGGGAAAAGTAATAGGAATAGACCTCGGAACAACTAACAGCTGTGTAGCTGTAAAAGAAGGAGACAACGTAACGGTAATCCCGAACCCTGAAGGACAGCGCACGACGCCTTCCGTCGTGGCTTTCTCTAAAGACGGAGAAATACTCGTAGGACAGCTTGCGAAACGTCAGGCGATAGTCAACCCTGACCGCACGGTCATATCGATCAAGCGTTCGATGGGCAGCGACAAGACCGTCGCCATCGACGGCAAGAACTACACGCCGCAGCAGATTTCAGCGATGATCCTTCAGAAGCTCAAAAAAGATGCAGAGGAGTACCTGGGCACTTCGATAACCGAAGCGGTCATCACCTGCCCGGCCTACTTCACCGACGCTCAGCGTCAGGCTACGAAGGATGCTGGAACTATCGCTGGCCTTAACGTGCTCCGTATCATAAACGAGCCTACGGCGGCCTGCTTAGCCTACGGTGTGAACCTTGAGAAGAACGACAATAAGATAATGGTCTACGACCTCGGAGGCGGAACGTTCGACGTTTCAATCCTTGACGTTGGCGACGGAGTCTTTGAAGTCCTCTCGACTGCGGGCGACAACCGGCTCGGCGGCGACGACTGGGACAACAGAATAGTCGAGTGGCTCGCCGCAGAGTTCAAGAAGAGCGACGGCATCGACCTTATGAAGGATAAGATGGCTGCGCAGCGTCTGCGCGAGGCTGCGGAGAAAGCGAAGATAGAGCTCTCCTCTATGCAGGAGACGACGATTTCGCTCCCGTTCATCACCGCTGACGCAAACGGCCCGAAGCATCTTGAACAGAAGCTGACGCGCGCCAAGTTTGAAGACCTGACCCGCGACCTGCTTGAAAGAACCAAGACGCCGGTCAGGACGGCGCTTAAGGATGCTGGACTTGAACCATCCGCGATACATAAAATCCTTCTCGTCGGCGGCTCGACCCGTATGCCGATGGTGCAGTCGCTCGTCAAAGAGCTGATGGGCAAAGAACCGACGAAGGGCATCAACCCGGACGAATGCGTCGCAATGGGCGCGGCCATCCAGGGCGCGATACTCTCGGGAGAACAGCAGGGGATAGTCCTCGTTGACGTAACGCCGCTTTCGCTCGGCCTTGAGACACTCGGAGGCGTCTTCACAAAAATAATCGATAAGAACACCGCGATCCCGGTCTCGAAGAGCCAGGTATTCACCACAGCCGCTGACAACCAGCCGCAGGTCGAGATTCACGTGCTCCAAGGCGAACGCGCTATGGCAAGCGACAACGTATCGCTTGGACGATTCTTCCTTGACGGAATCAAGCCGGCGCCGCGTGGAGTGCCGCAGATCGAGGTAACATTCGACATCGACGCGAACGGCATAGTCAACGTCACAGCTAAGGACAAGGCGACCGGCAAGGCGCAGAACATCACGATACAGTCCTCGCGCCTGAGCGATGAAGAGATAGAGAAGATGCGCCGCGACGCCGAGATCAACGAAAGCGCCGATAAGAAACGTAGGGAACTCATTGAGGCGCGCAATGAGGCCGAGTCGGTAATCTACCAGGCCGAGAAGCTCGTCAAGGATTCCGCGGCGGCAGACGCCTCCGTCAAGGGCCGCGTCAACGACAAAATCTCCGCGCTCCGCGAGAAGATGAACGGCGAGGACGCCGAGGCCATTAAGGCTGGAACGAGAGAGCTGACCGACGCGCTGAACGCGCTGGCTCAGAGCGCCGGCGTCGCGCAGCAGCAGAACCCGGACGCGGGCACGCAGCAGGACAACAACGACGGCGAGACTGTCGAAGCGGAGTTCCGCGAAGAGGACAACAAGTAAGTCCGGCAGGTAAGCAAACAAATTGCGGAGTTATTGCGGCAAGCCGCAAGGCTCCGCAATTTTTTATCAGCCGCCCGCATCCGCGCGAGGGCGCGCCGTTTTTTTACTAATCTTGACAAATAGCTGTGGGCGGTTATAATCCTTGAAGCGGTTCGTGCGCGCGAAACGTGCGGGTAATTAAAAATATCCTTCGCGCGGGGCCAGACAAATAAAATAAAATTTATTGAGAGGTGGATTGCTGATGGCTGCTCCCGGTAAAAAAGACTATTACGAAATATTGGGCGTTAGCCGGGGAGCATCGGCTGACGAGATAAAAAAGGCTTACCGCACCCTGACTCGGAAGTATCATCCCGATGCCAACCCGGGCGACAAAGAGGCGGAGGCCAAATATAAAGAGATAAACGAAGCGAACGAGGTGCTGAGCGATCCGAAAAAGCGCGCCCAGTACGACCAGTTCGGCTACGTCGGAGACGTCCCTCCAGATGGAGGTTTTGGCGGTGTCGGCGGTTTTGGTGGCTTCGGCGGACAGACTTTCACGCAAGAGGACATCGGAGACCTGTTCGGCGACCTCTTCGGAGGGGGCTTTGGCGGCGCACGCCGTAAAAGCGCTAACCCGAATGCACCGAGGCGCGGCGACGACTTGGAAGCAAGCGTCCGCATTACGCTAGAGGAAGCCTACAAGGGCACCATGCGTAAGCTCGAAATTCCGCGTATGGATACCTGCTCGCACTGCGGAGGCACCGGCGCAGAGCCGGGCAGCAAAGTCGAGGTATGCCCGGCCTGCCACGGAAGCGGACAGGTGCGTCAGGTCGTCAACACGCCGTTTGGACAGATGCAGCAAGTCGTGACCTGCGCAAAATGCGGCGGAAAGGGCAAAACCGTCGACCGCGTCTGCACAGTCTGCCGCGGCGCGGGCCGTGTGAGGAAGACGCAGAACGTCGAGGTCAAAATCCCAGCCGGCGTCGACAACGGTACGAGGCTGCGCGTATCTAGCAAGGGCGAGGCCGGAATTAAGGGAGGACCGGCGGGAGACCTCTTCATCCTTACTGAAGTCATGCCGGACGTGAGGTTCACACGTAAGGGCGACGACCTCAACACCACGATAGAAATTTCTTACCCGCAAGCGGCGCTCGGCTGCGAAGTCCGCGTCGACACATTTGACGGGGTAGAGAATCTCGATATTCCAGCGGGCACGCAGGCGGGCTCTAAACTACGCATCAAGGGGCGCGGAATGCCGAGGCTCAGAGGTAAGGGGAACGGCGACATGAATATACTCGTCCGCGTAAAAGTTCCGAAATCGCTTGGTGCAAAAGAACGAGAGCTTCTGATACAGCTGGCAAAGGAAACTGGACAGCAAGTGAAAGCTTAGCTTTGAAGCTAATAAATTGATGGGCTCTTCCAATTTATGGAAGAGCCTGTTTTTTATGACCAGCAGGTAAAAATGAACTCGGCCATGCATTCATTTTAAAAATTTTAATTAACTAAATTAACTATGCCGATTTTTCTTTACATATCGCTTCACAAATTATACAATAGAGTCAGAGTCACACAAGCTACACGATACAATATGGAGGTGCACTATATTGAGAAAGGTACTAGCTATTCTGTCTCTTATCGCCGTTGTCCTAGCAGCTGGAGCAGCTTTCGCGGCTGAACCCATCAAGATCGGCTATCTCGCCGCGCTCACCGGCGACTACGCTCAGTACGGAATCACCGAAGTGAACATGGCGAAACTCGTAGTTGACGACGTCAACGCGCAGGGCGGAGTCCTCGGACGCCCAATCGAACTCATCCCTTATGATACAAAGACCCGCAACGAAGACGCGGTCAACGCCGTCCGCCGTATGATCGAAAGTGACGGCGTATGCGCAATCGTCGGGGCGAACTCAAGCGGAATCAACATCGCTACGGCCCCTATCGTGGCGAAGGGACAGGTTCCGCAGATTTCCACAGTCGGTACGAACCCTTTGGTTACCGTCGACAACAAAGGCAAAGTACGTCCCTACTCCTTCCGCATCTGCTTCACCGACCCATATCAGGGAGCTCTTGCAGCCGATCTCGCCTACAACGACCTTAAGAAAACCAAGGCAGCAATTCTTTACAACGTCGGTTCGGACTATGCACAGGGACTTCGCGAGTTCTTCATCGCCAGCTATGAAAAACTCGGCGGAAAGATGGTAGCTGACGAAGGTTTCCGTGAGACCGACGTCGACTTCCGCGCCCAGCTTACGAAGATCAAGAACTCAGGCGCAGACGTAATGCTCCTCCCAGGTATGGGTAAGGATATGGCGCTTGCCATTAAGCAGGCTCAGGAGCTTGGACTTGACCTTACCATCATCGGCGGTGACGGTTACGCTGAATTCATGAACGAAATCGCCGGCCCCGCGATGAAGGGAACCTACTGGGTCAATCACACCTACCTTGACGACCCAGGGATGGCCCCGATATTCGCCCGCTATAAGGAAGTTTACAAGGACGACTGCAAAGAGTTCGTAAACGGAACAATGGCTTATGACGCCATGTCTTGGCTCATCGACGCCATCAAGCGCGCTGGCAAGGCCGAAGGCCCAGCGATAGCGAAGGCTCTCGAAGAGACGAAAGGACTTAAGCTCCACCACGCTACTCTGACCATCGATCCGGCGACCCACAACCCCGTGAACAAGGCCGGTATCATCCTCAAAGTCGGAGACGACCTCAAGACCGACTTCTACAAGAAAGTCGAACCGAAATAAGTAATTAAGCCACTCACGCGGCCAGGGCTTTACTGTGCGGAAGCCCTGGACGCTTTTCTAAACCAGCTCCGCTTACCTGTTTATCAACGCAAGAAAGTTTGAGGTGTTGCTCTTGGAGACTTTCATCCAGCAGCTTATTAACGGACTGTCGCTCGGGTCGGTTTACGCTCTTATCGCGGTCGGCTATTCCCTCGTATACTCTGTGCTTCTGTTCTCGAATTTCGCCCACGGCGGATTCCTTGTAATAGGCGGCTACATATGCTACTATGCGCTGCGTTCAGGCGGAACCAACATCTGGGTTGCCTCCTTTGCAGCTCTCATCGGAGCGGGAGTCTCGGCCATCGTCGTCGAACGCCTCGCCTACCGTCCGATACGCGAACGTACTCCAATAACGCTCTACATGCTCATCGCGTCGATGGGTATGAGCATAGTAATTGAAAACATCTTCGTGGTCACCGTCGGCGGACGTTTCCGCGCCCTTCCGCCGGTCATCCCGACTGAACCGGTAAATTTCCTCGGCCTCGCTACGACGAGCGCCTTCGACATCCTTTCGCTTATCACCGCGATCGTATTCCTCGCTGGGCTTCAGCTCTTCCTCGTCAAAACGAAGTGGGGGCTAGCAATCCGCGCCGCTTCCTATAACCTTAAGACGGCGGGGCTGATGGGCGTCAATGTCAATAGGCTCATTGCGATAGTCTTCTTCGTCGCCGGCCTTCTTGCTGGTGTCGGCGGTATATTCCTCTCCGTCCGCTACACGCTCTATCCGCAGCTCGGAAGCATGATCACGACGAAGGCCTTCGTCGCAGCGGTCATAGGCGGCCTCGGCTCTCTGCCTGGCGCAGTCATTGGAAGCATCATACTCGGTCTCGCCGAAATGCTCACGGCGGGCTTCATATCGAGTCAGTTCCGTGACCTTGTAGTTTTCGGAATACTCATCATAACGCTGATAGTCCGCCCGACGGGACTCTTCGGAAAATCCGTCGGCGAGAAAGTGTAAAGGAGGGCGGTCTGTTATGGAAGGTTATGCCGTTGGAGTTATCACCCTCCTCGCTATAAACTGTATCGCCGCTATGGGCGTCTCGCTCTTCACCGGATTCACTGGCATCTTCACTCTCGGCCACGCCGGTTACATGGCGATAGGCGCGTACACCGCGGCCATACTCACAGTAGAATACGGCGTACATTTCGTCCCGGCCATAATCGCGGGTGGAATTCTCGCAATGATACTAGCGTTCTTGATAGGCATCCCGACGCTGAAGCTCGTCGGAGACTACTACGCAATCGTCTCCCTCGGCCTCGGCGAAGCGATACGCCTCATCATTGAAAACTGGAACGACGTAACGCGCGGCGCGCGCGGCTACCCGGGAATTGACGGATTCACGTCGATGCCCGTAGCGGTAGGATTCTTCCTAGTGCTGGCAGTCGCGATGTTCTTCCTAGTTAACAGCAGCTACGGCCGCACTTTCAAGGCCTGCCGCGACGACTACGTGGCTGCGTCGCTTCTCGGCTTCAACACGGCGCACTACCGCAACCTCAGCCTCGCGATATCAGGCTTCTACTGTGGCGTATCGGGCGCTCTGATCGCAGGTTATATGTCCTTCATACAGCCTATCATGTTCGACATGGCGAAATCGACGGAGCTCGTCTCGATAGTCGTCTTCGGCGGTCTCGGCTCGATGAGCGGATGCCTGCTCGGAACGACGATACTTACTCTTGTTACGGAGCTCTTCCGCCCAATCTCCCAGTACCGTATGCTTATCTACGGCCTCGTCTTGGTTCTTGTCATGGTGCTTCGTCCTGAAGGTATCATGGGAACGAACGAGCTCACGCCCGCTTACTTGAAAAAGCTCTTTTCGCGTAAAAAGACTGGAACGGCAGAGGAGGGAGCTCGCTGATGAGTGCATTGCTTGAACTTAAAGAAGTAAACAAATCGTTCGGGGGCGTCCAGGCCGTCCGCGATATGAGCTTCGTCATAAACAAAGGCGAGCTCGCGGGCCTCATAGGGCCGAACGGAGCAGGAAAGACGACGATATTCAACCTCGTGACTGGCGTCTACGACGTTACGAGCGGGGACATCATATTCAAGGGCGAGAGCGTAGCGAAACTCAAGACGTTCCAGGTCATCTCTCGCGGCATAGCGCGTACTTTCCAGAACCTGCGCCTGTTCGCGGCCTCGTCGGTGCTCGAAAACGTCATGACGGCGGCACAGCAACACTACAAATATAATTTCTTTGAGGCCGTCACGCATCTCGGACGCTGGCGGAGCCAGGAGGCCGCGACGCGCAAGGAAAGCATGGAGCTGCTTGATCGTGTCGGACTCGCAGACCGCGCCAACCAGGCTGCGGGGACTCTGCCGTACGGGCTTCAGCGCCGCCTTGAAATCGCGCGCGCCATATCGCTCCAGCCTGAGCTCCTGCTTCTTGACGAGCCTGCCGCCGGGATGAACGCAGATGAAGTTGTTCAGCTCAATGAGCTGATAACGGGCATTCACCGCGACTTCAACCTCACGATACTGCTCATAGAGCACCACATGGACATGGTTATGGCGATATGCCCGCACATTGTCTGCATGAACTTCGGCGCGAAGATAGCCGAGGGCACTCCGGCGGAAATTCAGAGCCACCCTGATGTGCTCAAGGCCTACCTCGGAGAGGAGGAATAGGGACATGACGGAAAACCGCAATCCTATTCTCGCAGTAAGGGACCTCGTCGTCCGTTACGGAGCTATTCAGGCGCTCAAGGGGGCTTCACTCGACGTTTATCCGGGAGAGATAGTCGCGGTCATCGGGGCCAACGGCGCAGGCAAATCGACAATGATGAACGCCATCATGGGCGACGTGCCGCGTGTGTCGGGCGAGATACTGCTTGACGGAGTAGCGCTCCCGGCTAAGAGTTTCCAAGTCGTTTCCGCCGGCGTCAGCCTTTCGCCGGAAGGACGTAAGGTCTTCGCTCCGCTCACGGTCCTTGAAAACCTCGACATGGGAGCGTTCCCGCTCAACGATAAGGCGGAGATAGAGCATCTCAAGAAGAGCGTCTTCGAACTCTTCCCACGCCTTTTCGAACGTAAGGACCAGTACGCTGGGACGCTCTCCGGCGGCGAACAGCAGATGCTTGCGATAGGGCGCGCGCTCATGGCGCGTCCGCGTGTCCTGCTTCTCGATGAGCCGTCGCTTGGACTCGCGCCCATAATCATCAATGAAATATTCAAGGAACTCACCGAGATCAACAGAAAACTCGGTATGGCGATACTGATAGTCGAGCAGAACGCGAAGAAGGCACTCCAGCTTTCACATCGCGCCTACGTCATCCAGACCGGCACGATCATCATGGAGGGCAAATCCGACGACCTGCTCCACAATCCTGAAATCGAGGAAGCCTACCTCGGCGGCAAGAAGTAAAGACAGGACACGGCAGAATAGTATAAACCAAGGCGCGGACAGATAATCCGCGCCCTTTTCTGTATGCGGCGGCTGCGCCGTCATTTTTGCGGAAGACAATAGCATTTGTGGCGGAAGACATGATCTGCGGAGGTTTAATGCCGCGCGCCTGCGCCTTCAGAGACGCGGCGTCGGATTGTAATAGCCGTTCAACTTCGGAATCGAAATTGGAGCTTATTTTGTCATTCTGCGCTTCGGCGGTACGTCGCAGCAGCGAGGCGGATGTGAAAGGTTTCATCATGCCGTTCCTTCATGCGTCAGCGGCGTTTTGCCTGCTGACGCGGCATCCGATAACGCTCCTCTGCATTACAGTATTTAACGACGCTGGAAGCATGACGGGCCTAGCGCTTCTCTATATAAGGTTGATTTGGTATATGGCTATGTTTTGCTAATCACGGTGTGTACAGGCGAATCGGCGCAGACGTGCGTGCGGCACGCCCAGTTCGCACCTGTCCCTCTGTTCAGCGCCGTTTCGCATGGCTAAGCGCGCCATGTGTTATACTGATACATGTGTCATTCAACGAAGAGGGGGAAACGTAATGGCGTTTTTTGACAAGCTCAACGATCTCGCGAAAAGCGTGAAGGACGCGGCGAACGACGCCGTTGAGACCACGCGCATAAAGAGCCGCATAAGCTCGGAGAAGAGGACCGTCGATGAGGCGTGCCGCAAAATAGGCGAGTACTACTACGCGAAGCGCGCCGGGGATATGGGCCCCGTCGACGACGATATTCTCGAATACTGCATAGAAATAGACGAACATATGAGGGTGATATCCGAGCTCGAAGCGGAGCTGGAACGCGAGCGCGCTACGAAGGAGGCAGCGGAGCCCGCTTTCGTTCAGTGCCAGGCATGCGGCGCGAAGAACGGCAGACAGGCAAAGTTCTGCCAGGAGTGCGGCGCTCAGCTTGAGAAGCCAGTCCCGGCGCTCAACGTGTGCCCGGCCTGCGACGCGGTCAACGAAGAGGGCGCGAAGTTCTGCGTCGACTGCGGCGCAAAGCTCGGTTAACTGTAAGCTCCAGCGCAAAGGCAGGGAGCTGATCTGCGGAAGGAGGCTGGCGCAATGAACGCTGCTGACGGCTACTGGTGGTATATAACGATAAACACGAGCGCGGGCTGCGAGGATAATCTCCTTTCGCTCGCCGATATATCCGGAAGCATAGGAACGGAGCTTCAGGAAATGCCAGACGGCGTTTCGAGGCTGCGTATGTATTACAAGAGCGCTGAGGACATCTCATACTGGAAGAATAAACTTTCCGAGGCGATGAAGGAATTCCCCGACGTCACGATAGAGGACTCCGGCAAGATTGAAAACCAGCCGTGGAACGTCGTCGTCGAAGAGGCTTTTCCGCCGCTGCCGGTCGGCAGGGGGCTCGTCGTACTCGCGCCGTGGCATCGCGGCACTGAGCCCGCCGAGCGCACCGCGCTTTACATCAATCCGGGAAGCGCCTTCGGCACCGGCTACCATGAGAGCACGCAGATTGTGCTCGAACTTCTCGAAAAATATCTGCGCCCCGGCATGACGACCGCAGACATCGGCACTGGCTCCGGAATCCTCACGATAGGCGCGCTGAAGCTCGGCGCGGAGTTCGCATATGCGCGCGACATAGACCCCGCGGTCATCGAGGAAGTGCGCAAGAACTTCGAGCTCAACGACTTGCCGTCCGAGAAGATAGATCTCGCGGTCGGCGATCTGCTCGAGGACTTCGGACACAAGGCTGACATACTTACGGCGAACATCTTGCTCGATCCGCTCACAACGATGGTCGCGGACGTTCCCGCCGTCATAGGCGAAGACGGGACGGCCATCTTCTCTGGCATGCTCGAGAAGGAAAAGCCGGTCTTCCTCGAAGCGCTCTCAAAGGCTCGTATGAAGCCTGTCGAGGAACTCGTAAAAGGAGAATGGTGGGGTGTCGCTGCCAAGGCTGAGGCTTGAGCGCTGCTCCTGCAATAACGGAATCTGGACGATAGACGCGGAGGAGGCGCATCACCTCGTCCGCGTCCGTCATTGTTACACCGGCTCGCTGGTCGAGGGGCTGCTGAACGGCGAGAAAGTGACGCTGCGGCTGCACTGCGACGGCGCTGCGGTCACGGCGCGCGAGCTCTCGCGCGCGGAGGAGCCGCCGCTCGAACCGCGAGTAGAACTGCTGCTCGGCCTGCTAAAAAACGACCAGCTTGACGACGCGCTCCGCTTCTGCGCCGAGACCGGCGTGTTCCGCATACATCTGCTCGTCTGCGAGCGCAGCGTGCCGCGCTACGACGGCGCGCGGCTTGACGATAAAATGAAGCGCTGGCGCAAAATCCTCGACGAAGCGACGAAACAGGCAGGAGCGGCGACGGCGCCGGTTCTCTGTGTGCCTGTGCCATTTGCGGAGTTCGATTTTGACGGACTGCCTGAGCAGAGGCTTGCCGCGCTGCTTTCCGATGCGGCGCGCCCGCTGCGCGAGGTGCGTATAGCGGAGAGCCTCGCAGCAGCTATAGGACCGGAGGGCGACTGGTCGCCCGATGAGAGCGCGCGGCTGCTATCCGAAAATTTCGCTCCTGTGCGCCTTGGCGCGAGGATAATGCGCGCGAGCACGGCCGTCGCGTCGTTCTGCGCCTCGCTCGCGATGATGTACGAAAAACGTTGAAATACGGCGCGCGCCTAAAATCCAGCTGTGTGCGTGAAATTGTGAAAATCCAATGAAATATATAAAACAGGCTTTCATTATATTTTTTATCAGTTTTCTCGGAGAACTTCTTAATCAGTATATGCCTCTGCCGGTTCCAGCCGGGGTCTATGGCCTCGTGCTGCTGCTCGGCGCGCTTTGCGCCGGTGTCGTGAAACTGCCGGACGTCGAGAATTTCGGCGCTCTCATGATAGAGATGATGCCGCTGATGTTCGTTCCGCCGGCGGTGGGCGTTATAGTCCATTATAAAGAAGTGCTATCAGTCCTGGCGCAGTTCACCGCCGCCGCGATAATATCGACCGCCGCCGTAATGGCAGCGACTGGCTTCGTTACGCAGCGCATGATGCGGAAGAGGGGCGGAGACCGGAGATGATCTCAGACTCGGTATATTTCGGCCTCGCGCTTACATGCGGGGCGTACGTCGTAGGCTGCGCCGTCCATAGAGTCGTGAAGACCCCGCTGCTGAACCCGCTGATCCTTACGAACGTGCTCGTCATAGCATTCCTCGCGCTCACCGGCGTGTCGTACGACGAATACTTCAACGGCGCGAAATATATAGGCGACCTTTTGACTCCAGCTACGGTCTGCCTCGCGATACCGCTCTACCGCCAGCTCCATCTGCTAAAAAAACACGCGGCAGCTATATGCTGCGGCATAGCGGCTGGCGTCCTAGCCAACTCTCTATGCATACTTCTTATGTCGCTGCTCTTCGGTTTCAGTCGTACGATCTACGTGACGCTGCTGCCGAAATCCATCACCGCGGCGATAGCGATGCCTGTCTGTGAGGAGTTAGGCGGCATTCCCGCGATTACGATGCTTGCGACAGTCATAACAGGGGCTTTCGGCTACATCGCAGCGCCCGCGATCCTGAAGCTTGTCCGCGTTGGCGACAGAGTGGCGAAGGGCGTCGCCATAGGTTCAAGCTCGCACGCGTTCGGCACGATGAAGGCTTTCGAAATGGGCGAGGCCGAGGGCGCGATGAGCAGCCTCGCTATAGCGGCAGCGGGGCTTATGACCGTCGCGCTGGCGCCGTTTGCGGCGCTTCTTTTCTTCTGGGAATAAAGGTAAAGAGGCCGCGCGCATAAGGCTGAGGATGCGCACGGCCTCTTCGAAAGCGCAGCGGCCCGCCGCTGTCTTTTGAAAAGGAGAGTTGAAGTGGAGATTTGTGCAGAAACCTGTAAATAAATACGCCGTCCTGATAATAGACGAACGCTCGGAATGAAATAATAAAATATGAAAAATAATTTTTTTATATTCTAAAACTTGTTTATATTTTACGCTGCTTTGGTTAAATTTGTCAATAAAATAAACGCGAAAAAAGGGGTAAATCTCTGCTTTTTCCGCCGCTAGGCATCCATGAAGGCGTTTCTCTGCGTTCATTTGTAAAACGAAACGGCGAGATATGCATGCAAATCGCGGTACAAAACGGCAGAAAGCACCGCGCAGAATTGCAAGGCTTTGTAAAAGCTGAACGAAAAAATCCGCCGTTCTGCGGTTTGAAAGGGCGGCGGATTTTTTATGCTGTTTTGTTCGTTTATGCGGCGCTCTATTCCTCGCTGAGCGGGGAGAACATCTTGCCGGGGTTCATTATGCCTAGCGGGTCGAAGGCTTTTTTGACGCCGCGCAGCACCTCGAGCTCCGCGGGCGATTTATTCTCCAGCAGTATGTTCTGCTTGACGTACCCGACGCCGTGCTCGCCGCTGCCTATGCCTCCGAGCGCTATCGCCTCGCGGATGAGTGCGTTGAAGAACTCCTCTGCGTAGTGCGCCCAGCGTTCTGGACTCATGCCCTTGGGCTTGAGCGGGATCGGATGGATGTTGCCGTCGCCGATGTGCGAGATTATCCCTATCTCGACGTTCCATTCCTCGCTGAGTTTCTTTATGCGGCGTATCATCTCCGGCACAGCCGAGAGCGGCACCATTAGGTCGCCGGACGAGCAGGCGTGCGGATCCTTCGCGCGCATTCCTTCGAGGCCGTTTTGGCGCACGTTCCACATAGCTGCGGAGTCGGTGCGGCTCTCGGCGACGAATACCTCGAAGGCCCCGCACTCGAGGCATATCTTTCCGACGGTCTCGTAGCCGTCTTCAAGCTGCCCGTCTGTGTCCCCCTCGACCTGTACCAGAAGGTATCCCTCGCTCTGTTCCTGCTCCGGCAGCGTGCAGCCAAGATATTCCGTCGTGTATTTGACGAGGTTCCTGTCCATAAATTCGCACGAGATTATGCGTTTGCCGGAGCCGATGACCTTCGCCACACTGTCGACGAGCTGCTCGACGGTCGGGTAGCAGGCGAGCAGGTTGACCGTTTTGCCAGGCTTCGGTTCAAGGTTGACTATCAGCTTCGTAGCTATCGCAAGCGTGCCCTCGCTGCCGACGAGCAGGTTTAGCAGACTGTATCCCCAGGTGTCTTTGCGGTAGCGGCCTCCGAGCTCGAGTACATCGCCCGAGGGAAGCACGACCTCGGCGCCTAAGATGTGGCGGCGCGTGTTGCCGTAGCGGATGACCTTGCCGCCGCCTGCGTTAGTCGCAAAGTTGCCGCCGATGAAGCTTGTTTCTGTACTCATCGGATAACCGGCGTATAGGAAGCCGTGCTCCGCCGCTGCGCGGCAAAGGTCGTTCGTGACGACGCCGGGCTCGACGACCGCGACACGGTTGACTGGATCGATTTCCAGGATTTTATTCATGCGTTCGAGCGATAGAACGATGCCGCCCGCTATCGGTACGGCCCCGCCGTTGAGGCCGCTGCCTGCGCCGCGCGGCGTTACTGGGATGCGCTCGCGGCTCGCTATCTTCATTATCTCGGAGACCTGTTCCGTGTTCGAAGGCTTGACTACGGCCTCGGGCATATGCCCCCAGACGCGCCCCGCCTGATCCCAGGCATAGTTGTCGAGTTGCTCCTCGTCGTCTATTACGACGCCGCCCGGCCCCGTGACAGAGCGAAGTTCGTCGTATATTGCTTTGGTGACTTTCCCATAGCGAGCCATCATTCCTGTCCTTTGTATTTTTTGACGGCGGCTATGAGCGCGTTCAGCACTTCCATTGCGTCTCCCTGCACAGAAAGATCCGCGACTCGAAATATCGGCGCTTCCGGATCGGTGTTGACTGCTATGACGGTCTCTGCGCCGGACATGCCGGCTATGTGCTGCACCGCGCCAGATATGCCGAAAGCGAGGTAGAGTCGCGGTGTCACGGATTTTCCGGAAAGCCCGACCTGCGCCGAATAGGGCGCCCAGCCGAGGTCGACCGCCATGCGCGACGCTCCGACGGTGCCGCCGAGAAGCTCCGCAAGCTCCGAAAGTTTCGCGAAGTTTTTAGCGTTTTTCATCCCTTTGCCGCCCGCGACTATTATCTCTGCTTCCTGTAGGGGCAGGCCGACGCTCTTCTCAGCGTCGAAGCCGATGAATTTTATAAGCGAGCGCATAACGTCGTCCGCGGGCTCGAAACGCACGATTTCGCATGCGCGCGAAACGTCTGGAGAAAGCGGACGCTTCGACTTGGGCCGCACCGTACACATCTGCGGATCGCGTCCCTTCGTTTTGATGTCCGCCATGACGTTGCCGCCTATCGCGGGGCGCGTCTGCACGAGCCGCTTGCTCTCTGGGTCTATCGCCAGCTCAGTGCAGTCTGCCGTCAGACCGCAGCAGAGCCGTGCGCTGAGCATCGGCATGACGGTGCGCCCCTGCGTCGTCGCCGATGCTATCAATATCGACGGCCCGCGCTCCTCGATGAGTTCCGCGAGCGCCGCGCAGGCTATGTCGGCCTTGAAATGCTCGAATTCAGGCTCGTCGGCCACGTAGACCTTGTCGGCGCCGTAAGCAGCGAGCGTCGGCGCGGCTTCGAGAACGCCGCTCCCCATGACGACGCTCGCGAGCGGAGCGCCGAGCGCGTCTGCGAGCTCGCGTCCCCAGGCCAGCAGCTCGCGCGAAACGGGATGGATTACGCCCCCGCGTACCTCAGCGAGAGTCCAGACTTCACCATTCTTCATCTTGCCGCCTCCAGACAGTTCTTATCTTCGAGGACCTTCATCATCGCGTCTATCGCGGATTCCAGCCCTTCCGCGGCGTTTATCCTGCGTCCCTGCCGCGTCACCTTCGGGTATGTCACGCGGACTACCTGAGTAGCAGAGCCGGCAAGCCCTGTCTCCGAGCCGTCCATGTGCAGCTCGTCAGCGGTCTCAGTAGGAATTACTGCGGCCTTCGCGCGCAGCTTTCCGCCGAGCGTGCATAGGCGCGGAATGTTCATTTCCTTGACTGGGATGACTAGCGTCGGCAGCGGCGCTTCGACCGTTTCGTGTCCGCCCTCGACGGCGCGCGTGACGCGGATACGCTCGTCGGTAAGCTCGTCTATCGCGCTGACGTATGAGAGCACCGTGACTCCCGTAAGCTCGGCGCATGCAGGGCCGACCTGTCCCGTCTCCCCGTCGGTCGCGCGCTCGCCTGCAAAGAGCAGGTCGAACGGCCCGGCGTTGAGCAGCGCGCGCGAAAGAGTACGCGCCGTCGCGAGCGTGTCCGCGCCGCCGAATTTCCTGTCCGAAAGCAGCAGCCCATTGTCGCATCCCATAGCTATTGCGTAGCGCACCGCCTTCAGAGCAGCCGACGGCCCCATAGTAACCGCCGTTATCTCAACCTCGCCCGCGGGGCGCGACTCTTTGACGCGCACCGCAGCCTCGACGGCGTGAAGGTCGAGCGGGTTAAGCTCCGCTTCGACGCCGTCGCGTATCATCGTGCCGGTCTTTTCGTCGATCTTGACCGTGTCGACTGCCGGCACCTGTTTTATAAGTACGGCTATCCGCAAAATCCTTTCCTCCCTGCCGAAATATCCGTTCGTATAACTTTGTATATCTCCGGCGCGACTTTTGCGCATAGTCTCCGACGCCGGAAAGAGTAATACGCTTCATTATATCGCACATACCTGCATGGCGGCGCGCTAAGCGCGCAAAATCCGCGAAAAAAGCGCTTCTTCGCGCACACGCGGCGGCGCGTGAAAAATCCCGCTTTTCGCACGTGGACGCATACGCCGCGCCGTTGTAAGATAAAGCCGTAATATCAGCAAAACGGCATAAAACGGGAGGCGCGGCTATGAATAGGGAACAGGTGCGTAAACTTATGGAGGAAAACCCGACTGTGAAGGCGCTCGCAGAGGAACGCGAAATACTCTGGCTCAACCCAAAACTCTCGAAGTCCTGCGCGGCTCGGGCGCTTCGCGCCGTTTATAGTGAAGAAATTCCCCGAGACTGCGGAGTCCAGCGGAATAATCGAATCGGAGCTGCGCGAGGCCGCGGCGATGAAGGAACGTCTCAGCGGCAAGTACGGCGCGAAAATCGAAGGCCGCCTCTTCGTCAAAATGGACGGCGACCTGCCGATAGCAGGCTCGATAAAAGCTCGCGGCGGCATCTACGAAGTGCTGAAGCACACTGAAGAGCTAGCCCTCGAGCACGGCCTGCTGCGCGAGGGAGATTCATACGACAGGCTCGCGTCGGACGAGGCTCGGAAATTCTTCTCGCAGTACACGATGCAGGTCGGCTCGACCGGCAATCTCGGCCTCAGCATCGGCATAATGAGCGCCGCTATAGGCTACAACGCCGTCGTCCACATGTCCGCCGATGCGCGCGCGTGGAAGAAGGCGCTGCTGCGCAGCCACGGCGTCAAGGTCATAGAATACGACACGGATTACAGCGATGCGGTAAAGCATGGGCGCGCGCAGTCCGACGCGGACCCGAAGAGCTACTTCGTCGACGACGAGAACTCGAAGAACCTCTTCCTCGGCTACGCAGTCGCGGCGAAGAGGCTCGTCCCGCAGCTGAAATTTCTCGGCGTGACGGCGGACGCGGAGCATCCGCTCTTTGTCTACCTGCCCTGCGGAGTCGGCGGCGCGCCTGGCGGCGTCACATTCGGACTAAAACAGATATTCGGCGACGCCGTCCACTGCTTCTTCGTCGAGCCGACGCAGGCCCCCTGCATGGTTCTCGGCATAGCGAGCGGCCTGCACAACGGCATAGCGGTTAAGGACATAGGGCTCACGGGGCTGACGCACGCGGACGGCCTCGCGGTCGGGCGCGCCTCGGGCTTCGTCGGCCGCGTAATGGAGCCCCTGCTCTCCGGCGACTTCACGCTGTACGACGCGAAACTCTACGAATATATGCGCGACCTGCTTGAAACGGAAAATATCTTCATAGAGCCGAGCTCATGCGCCGCATTCGAAGGCCCCGCGCTTCTCGGACGCAGCGCACAATGGCGCGAATACATTGAAGCGCACGGCCTCTCTGGAAAAATGCGAAACGCCGCGCACATAGCCTGGGCGACTGGAGGCCGCCTCGTGCCGGAGGAAATAAGGCGGGAATATATAGCTACAAAGCTCGCATAAAACTGCGGGAAAAGACATAAAGTGGCGGAGCGCCTGAACCGGAGCGCTCCGCCGTTTGTGTGGTACGGCAGGCGATAGTTATTCGCCCGTGCCGAAATATGTTATGTAAAGCTGTTCGTAAGCTGCGCTGTTTTTATCGCGGGCAAGCGCTTCGTTGAGTTTGTCCAGCAGTTCTGAGTTCCCTTTGCGTACCGCTATAGCAAGCGGCTGCGCTGCGCCGTCCTCCGACGCGATCACAAGCCGCTCGCCATAAACGTTGGCGGCGAGATATTCTGCTGAGAGCTTCGACGTGACGGCGCGCCCGGCTTCGCCCTCGAAGAGCATTCCTACCGCCTCCGCAGCGCTCTCCGCCTGATAATACTCGTAGGGCTGAAAGTCGGCGTCGGTCTCTACGCGCAGGAGCGATGCCTCCGCACTGCAAGCCGCGAAAATCGCAAGCGCTGCGGCAGTCGCTGCAAAAAATTTCTTCATTATGTAACTCTGCCTACGTTTCATACGTCCAAGGCGATTAGTCTTCGTCCAGCGCTCCGTATGCGGCAAGCACGACGCCCTTCGGCGCGGCGAAAGCGCTGCATGAATAGAGAAGGACTCCGGAATGTTCCGCTGCGAACACCGTTTCGTCCTCGCAGAAGAAGCCGCGCATCCGTCCGAGCGTTTCGCCTTTCTTTATGGCGGCGCCGCATTTCGCTTCTTCAAACCAGCAACCGCATCGTGGCGCTTCAAGGTACGTCATATTTTTTATGTCTTTCGGCACGAAGCGCTGCGGTTCCGGCACGGCATCCGTCATACCGAGGATATGCATCAGGCGCATGATGTCCTTCTTATATGTGTCGATGTCGGCGCGTGGGCATAGCCCTAAACATCCACGTTCAATAAGTATGGACGGAAGTCCCGTCGATGCGGCGTAGTTATATGCTCCTCCCGAGGCGAGCGAGCGCACCATGTATTTCATGTCAAGCGACTGCGCCATGCGTTTCGACTGCGACTCGACCGTTTCGTCTGGCTGTCCCGGATAGTAGACGTGCGGGCATAGGTTTTCATTTAAGTCTCCGCTGTGAAGGTCGGCGTAAAAGTCGGCGGCGGGAAAGAGCTCGCTGACGAGCAGGTATGCAGTCCGCTCGGCGACCGTGCCGCGCGGCGAGCCGGGGAAAACGCGGTTGAGATTCTTCTCGTCATCCGGCACGACGAAATCACAGCGCTTCCAAAAGCCCTGCACGTTGACTGGATAAAGCATGACAACAGCGCCGGCGAGTTTACTGGCGTCGAGCTCTCGTCCGAGTTCTGAAAGCGCCGCTATTCCAGGATATTCCGCGCCGTGTATTCCAGCCGTAAGTAGCAGAGATGGGCCTGGACGTACTCCGTTTACGAGCACGAGCGGTATTTTTTTTGTCGCGCTTCCCGGAACGGAGGCGAATCCACGCGCGGTTTCGCCGCATCTAGCTGTTACGCCGCATACCGTCATTGCGTCATTTCGCATAAAATTCATCTCGCTTTCTTTAATGTTGTGTACCTGCCGTTAAACGAAGTGGCACGCCGTCCAGTGTCCCGACGCCTTCTCTTTAAGAGCCGGTTTCACTTTTACGCATATCTCTTTGCGTTCAGGACAGCGGCTGTGAAACGGGCAGCCTGAGGGGAGTGCGCTCGGGCTTGGTATCTCGCCCGCGAGCGGCTCAATCTTTTCTCCTGGGCGGAAATCGACCTTGAATATCGCGCGCATCAGCGCCTTCGTGTACGGGTGCGCGGCGCTCTTCGAAACGCGCCCATGTTCGATTATTTCCATAATGTTTCCGAGGTACATCACGGCTATGCTGCTGCACATCAGGTCTACAAGGCCTATATCGTGGCATATAAATATGTAGGTTATGCCGCGTTCCCGCTGAAGCCTCGCCAGCAGCCTGCAGACCTTCTCTTGTACGGAAACGTCGAGCGCCGACGTAGCTTCGTCGCAGACGACGATTTTCGGTTCAAGCGAGAGGGCGCGAGCGATTCCGAGACGTTGGCGCTGCCCGCCGCTCATGCTGTGCGGGTATCTTTCCGCGAAATCCTCGGGCAGCTCGACCATGCGCAGCAGCTCGGCAGCCTTAGCGCCGACATCACTCTTTTTTATCAATCCGAAGTTCAGCAGCGGCTCGCAGATTATATCCTTGACCTTCATTTTAGGGTCGAAGGCCGCAGCCGGGTCTTGAAAGACCATCTGTATTTTGCGTCTGTTCCCTCGGCGTTCCTCGCCTTTTGCTTTGAGTATGTCCTTCCCCTCGAAAAGCACTTCGCCGAAGGTAGCTGGGTGGATCTGCAAAATCGTGCGGACAAGCGTACTTTTGCCGCATCCGCTCTCGCCTATGACGCCGAGCGTCTCTCCGTCGAATGCGCGCAGATTTATGTTGTCGCAGGCAGTCACGTATTTGCCGCCGTCCAGCGGGAATTTTTTCGTAAGGTTCCTGATTTCCATCACGACGCGCCTTTCCGGCGCGCGCGCAGCAGCCTGATTATTCATCGCCGTACTGCCTGCCTCCTATCACGGGGACTGCCGAGAGCAGCCGCTTGGTATATTCGTGGCTGGGAGAATATATTATCTGCTCGCGCGTGCCGCTTTCGACGACTTCTCCGTTTTTCATAACCATTATTTTGTTTGACATGTACGACGCGACGCCGAGATTGTGCGTTACTATTATGACGGCGGCGTTGTATTTATTGCGGACGTCTACTATCTGGCGTACTATCTGCGCTTGTGTCGTAACGTCGAGCGCGCTTGTCGGCTCGTCCGCGAGCAGAAGTTTGGGACCGAAAGTCATCGCCATCGCTATGCCGACACGTTGGCGCATTCCTCCTGAAAGCTCAAACGGATAGAGCTTCATTATATTATCAGGGCTGGGCAGGTTGACGCTCCCGAGCATCGCCTCAGCCCTTCTTGCGGCCGCTTCTGTAGAACTTTTCGGTTCATGCGCGCGTATGTAGTCGACAAACTGCTCTCCGACGCGGCGTATCGGGTTTATCATATTGCCGCTGTCTTGAAAAATCATCGATATTTCGCGCCCGCGAAGCGACCGCCATTCGTCCGCAGTGTTTGAGAGCATGTCGCGCCCGTCGAACACGACGGAGCCGTCCGTAACGCGCCCGTTTCCCGGAAGACAGCCCATGACGGCGCGTATTACAGTTGTTTTGCCGCTTCCGCTCTCTCCGACGATAGAAAGTATCTCGCCGGCTTCAAGCGAAATATCCGCCCCTTTCACCGTCGCTTTCGAGCCGTAGCTTACGTTAAGGTTTGTTACATCAAGAAGCATTTCCGCTTCGTCCTCTTGCTTATTTATCTGCGGTCGGTTTTATTTCTTTCGTCAGCCAGTAGTAGTCGCACGGCAGGATCTCGGCGTTCGCGACGGCCGTCGTGCTTACCATGTTCGTCTCTGGATATCCGAAGATTACCGTCGCAGCGTCGTCGAGAAGAATCTCCTGCATCTGGATGACTAGCTCACGGCGCTTCGCGCGGTCGAACTCAACCGCAAGTTTGTCGCTAAGCGCATCGAATTCCGCGTTGCTGTACCCGCTGCCGTTTTGCGGGTTGCTGCCGTCGACGTTCGTCTTCCAGTACTGGTTGATGTACACCTCGGGGTCTCCGGCCTGCGCCGTCAGGATATTGGAGATGAGCAAGTCGTACTCCCCGCGTACTCCGATGCCGTCTAGGACGTTGTAGTCTACGTTCTTAAGGTCTATTTTTATTCCTACGTTTTTCGCGTCGGACTGGGTAGCCTCGGCGAAGAGCGGCAGCTCCGCGCGCCCGCTGTAAAAGATGAATTCGAGTTCGAGCGGCTTGCCGTCCTTGTCGACGTAGCCGTCGCCGTCTGTGTCCTTCCAGCCGGCTTCCGCGAGCAGGCGCTTCGAGCGCTCCGGATCATAGCCGTTGGGGTCCTTGAAGGCGTCGAAGCCGTAGTCCATCGATGGCGGCAGCGCCGGGCCTCCAGGAATGAACGTATCTTTCAGCAGCACCTTACAATAAGTTTCGCGGTCAAGCGCTGAAAGGAGGGCCTGTCGCACGCGCTTGTCGTGCAGCGGGCGGCCTTCCGCGCTGTTGATGCGCGCAAGCACGCTGCGCAGCGACGCGATCGTGCTGATGTTGAAAGCCTTTTCGTCGGAGAAAAGCGAAAGGTCGCCGGGCGCGATGTTTATCGCCATATCTATCTCTCCGGACTGGAGCGCCATGGCGCGCGTATTAGGGTCGTCTATCGACGGTATCTCCACTATGTCGTAAGGCGCTTCGCCGTCCCAGTAGTGCGGATTGCGCTCCATAACGGCTTTGGCCTTGCTGTACTCCTTCACCATATACGGCCCGGTGCATATAGGTCCTTCCTTTGCAAAGTCGCGGTCCTTAACGTCGGTGTCAATGATTATGAACAGCGGGTCTCCGAGCATCCCGGGCAGAGTCGGCACGGGACGCTTCGTCTTGACGTACAGCGTCTGTCCGTCGGCGAGTATTTCGTCGTACTCGAACATCGCCTTCGCGCGCGCGGCCTTCTCGAATGTGCGCTCTATCGTCTTCTTGGCGTCCATCGCTGTCATTTTCTTGCCGTTTGAGAACGTTGCTCGCTCGTCTATCTCGAATGTCCACGTCAGTCCGTCGTCGCTGATTTTCCAGCTCTTTGCGAGCCACGGCACGACGTTCATCTTTTTGTCGAATTTTACGAGGCATTCCCCGAGGCCGTAACGCATGACGATCCACCCGAAATAGTTATCCGTCGTCTCCAGGCTGTCCGCGAAGTTCGTCACGCCGAAACGTAACGTGCCGCCGGATGCCGCAGTCGTTCCAGCGTCTTCGTCTTTCTGCCCGCTCATGAAGGCGAAGGCCGCCGCCGCTATTACAATAACCGCTATGATTATTTTTACCGCTTTGCTCATTTTTACCTCTCCTTTATGTTTTTGGAAAATTTATTGGACCATGGGGCAAGCGCCGCCGCTAATCTTCCTGTCTCGGGTCGAGAACGTCGCGCAGCGCGTCTCCCCAGAGGTTGAATGCGACGACCGTAATGAAAATCGCGAGGCCGGGGAATACCATGAGCCACGGCGCCGTTTGAAGCTGCTGGCGTCCCTCGTTGAGCATCAACCCCCATTCGGGCGCTGGGGGCTGCGACCCGAAGCCGAGGAAAGAAAGCCCTGCCAGTTCCATCATCATCGCGCCGATGTCGGATGCCGCGGTTATGACCATCAGCGGCAATATGTTCGGCACGATGTGACGCCACAGTATATGCAGCGGTTTGCCTCCGCTCACGACGGCCGCCTCTACGAAGTCGCGCTCTTTTATCTTGAGCACCATGCTGCGCGCGAGGCGCGCGTACTTCGTCCACGAGACTATTGTGAGCGCGATTATCGCGTTGACGAGGCTTCCGCCGAGGATGCCCGCAATCGCTATCGCGAGTATCATGCCTGGGAAAGAAATCATCATGTCGGAAATTCGCATAATTACGGCGTCCGTCTTGCCGCCGAAATATCCTGCCGCTACTCCGAGCGATGTGCCGAATGTGAAAATGACAGCGACGAGCGTGAGGACGCTTGAAAGCGAATAGCCGGCTCCGTAGAGTATGCGGCTGAAGCAATCGCGCCCGAGTTTGTCCGTGCCGAAAAGATGCTCCGGCGACGGAGGCAGATAGGCGTTTTTCATCTCCGCCGCAAGCGGGTCATATGGCGCAATTATAGGCGCTGCAAGCGCCAAAAGTATGAGCAGAAGCACAAATGCGCTTGCAGCGGCGAAGGCGCGGTTCGTTCTGAGGGCGTTGACAAGAGTTTCCATTTCTACATGTCCGCCTTTCTGAGACGCGGATCTAGTCTGTTATATGAAACGTCTATTACAAGGTTGATGATCATATACATGAGAGCTACCCAGAGCACGATTCCCTGTACGAGCTGGAAGTCGCGGTAGATTATCGATTGTACGGCGAGATAGCCGAGGCCGGGCCACGAGAAAACAATTTCGACGACCGCCGCGCCGCCGAGCAGATTGCCGAAAGAGAGGCCGAGCAGCGTGATAAGCGGCAGCATCGCGTTCGGCAGCACCTCCTTCCAGAGTATGTGGCTTTCGCTCATGCCTCGCGTCCGCGCGCCGACGACGTAGTCCTGATTAAGCTCTTCTAACACTGCGGCCCGCACCTGGCGCGCGTACTTCGCCGCCATGACGATTCCTAGCGTCAGAGCGGGAAGCACAAGATTCCGAAGATTCACGGAGCCGCCGACTATCGGGAACCAGCGCAGCTTGAGACCGAAAATCCACAGAAGCACGAGCCCCATCCAGAAGTTCGGCACAGATATGCTGACGAACGTCAGCGCGCGCACGATGTAGTCGGCTATGCTGTTTCGTTTGACGGCGGAGTAAATACCCAGCGGGACAGCGACGGCGAGCATGAAAAGCGTGGAAGCGAGGGAAAGTATCACCGTCGCAGGCAGACTGTGCATCAGCTCATCGGCGACGGGCTTTTTCACCATGTATGAAAATCCAAGGTTGCCGCGCAGCGCGCGTCCGAGCCAGTCGAGATACTGAAAGACGAACGGCTTGTCGAGGCCAAGCTCGGCGCGCAGCGTGTCTATCTCGTGCTGGCTCACTATAATATCCTCGTTGCCCGCTATCATCTGGCGCACAGGATCTCCGGGGGAGAGCATTACGAGCGCGAAGGTGATAAAGCTGATTCCGAGCAGGACAAGGACTATCTGTCCGAAGCGGTACAAAAGCTGCTTTTTTGACACTACGCATCATCTCCGTATAAAATGAAAATCCCTTTCCGCAAAACACGGAAAGGGACACCTCGCAATGATGCGCCACATATTTTCCGTCACTCGCGGAAACAATACACTGCATACCTGCGGGGCTGCGCTCTGGCTTAGCTTCACTCAAGAAACATCACAGTTGCGAGACAGCTGCGGAATCTCACCGCATTCCCTAATTTACCTCTCCGAAGAGAGCACCTCGCGGTCTATTTTTTCTTGAACCGGATTATAATACCAGAGACGGAATAATTGCAAGTACGCAATTTTATACAGACGGCGTTTTGCCGCATCTGGCTTATAATGCCGGAGGCGGCGCGCGGACGCCGGAATTTTACCGTGGCTATTTACAACACCATATATAGTGCTATAATCACCTAGCAAGCTGTATATAGTGTATGGAGGGTTCGAGGATGAGATGTCCCGTGTGCGGAGCGCCGGAGACCAGAGTGATTGAGACGCGGAGCGCCGACGAAGGGCGCGTGAACCGCAGGCGGCGCGAGTGCCCCGAGTGCCAGAACCGTTTCACGACATACGAGCGGCTCGAAGAGAAAAGCTTCCTCTGGGTCGTGAAGAAGGACGGGAGACGCGAGGCGTTCGACAGGGAGAAGCTCATACGTGGTTTTCAGCATGCCTGCGAAAAGCTCCCCGTCACGCTCGAAACGCTCGAAGCGGCGGCGGCGCGCATAGAAGAGGAAATCCGCGCGACGGGGCAGGGCGAGGTGCCGACGACGCAGCTCGGCGAGATGGCCTCGGACGAACTGAAAAAGATAAACAAGGTAGCATACGTGCGGTTCGCATCGGTTTACAGGGAATTCACCGACGTATCGAACTTCACGCACGAGATAGCGCGGCTTTTGGAAGACAAGGAGGTACACCGCAATGGATAACGAGATAAAGACTTTCGGCCGCCAGGAGCGGCTTTTCAGCGGCGGCGGGGAATCGACGGACCTCGCGCTGATGGTCGACGCGCTCGCCCAGGAAGAGCGCTCTCCGTGGGACGCGAGCCGCATCCGCGACGCGCTGATGGTCGAGGCCGGGACGGATCCCGCGACGGCTGAAAGTATTGCGCTTGAAGTCGAGGAAGACCTGCTCAAATACGGTCGTACTAACGTTACTACCTCGATAATCCGCGAAATGGTCAACGTCAAGCTCTTCCAGCGCGGCCTCGACGCGAAGCTTGCCGACCACTCTCGCATAGGGCTTCCCGTCCACGACCTCGAAACTATGATGTTCAATAAGAACAAGGAAAACAGCAACACGAGCCACAACCCCGAGTCGATAAACCTTTCGATAGCGGAGATGGTGCTCAAGGAATACGCGCTGACGAAGGTGTTCTCGCGCGACGTAGCCGACGCGCATCTTAAGGGCGACATCCACTTGCACGACCTCGGCATGGTCAACCGCCCGTACTGCTCCGGGCAGAGCGTTGCCTACCCCGCGCGCTACGGCCTCGACATCCCTTCGATAACGAGCGTCTCCAACCCCGCGAAACACGCCGACGTACTGCTCGCGCATATGCTCAAGATGACATCGGTGCTTCAGAACCACTTCGCGGGAGCGATAGGCTGGGACGCCGTCAATATGTTCTTCGCGCCCTACACGGTCGGATGGAGTTACGAGCGGTACCGTCAGCTCGCGCAGCAACTCATATTCGAGTTCAACCAGCTCGCGGGAGGCCGCGGCGGACAGGTCGCCTTCACTGACATCAACCTATATTATGAAATTCCGAATCACTTCCGCGACGTGCCTGCTATCGGGCCGGGCGGGAAATTCACGGGCAAGACTTACGCCGACTACGCGCACGAATCCAAGATGTTCCTGCGCGCGCTCTTCGACGTCTACATGAGCGGAGACAGCCGCGGGCAGCCCTTCTTCTTCCCGAAGCCGCTGCTCCATATCACCGACTATTTCTTTAAGGAAGAGGGCTGGGAAGAGTTCCTCAACCTTGCCTGCACGCTCTCGTCCGAGAAGGGCAACACATATTTCGTATTCGACCGCGGCGGCGTCGCGAAGCTCTCCGAGTGCTGCCGCCTCTCCTTCGAGCTGACGCCCGAGGATCTCGACGAAGCGAAACACCCGTGGAAAATGCGCTACTGCGCGCTCCAGAACGTCACGCTGAACCTGCCGCGCGCCGCCTATCGGGCCGCGGGCGACGACGAGCTGCTCTTCGACATAATCGACGAGGAGATGGAGCTGGCGGCGAAGGCGCACCTACAGAAACGCGCCTTCATAAAGAGCATACTCGACCTCGGCGAAAAGGGGCCGCTCGCGGCGCTCTGCGTTTCGCACGACGACGAGCCCTATCTCCGTATGCGCAAGGCGAGCCACCTAATAGGCATCCTCGGCCTCAACGAGATGGTGCAGGCGATGACCGGCAGCCAGCTTCACGAGAGCGAAGAAGCCGCGACGCTCGGGCGCGCCGTCATACAGTACATGGACCTCAAGTGCCAGCAGCTTTCCGAGCGCCTTGGGCTTAAAATCGTCCTTGAGCAGACGCCCGCGGAGAGCACCGCGCTGCGCTTTGCGAAGCTCGACCTGCGCGCCTATCCCGACGTTGCGAAGAAATACGTCAAGGGGGACATGGAAAGCGGCGAGATATACTATACGAACAGCACGCACCTCAACTACAGGCTCGTTCAGGACCCGATAGACAAAGTCGTGCGCGAAGGCGAGCTGCACCCGATGATAAAGGCCGGCGCGATAACGCACGTCTGGATGGGCGAGCACAAGCCCGACCCGAAGGCGCTCGCCTCGTTCGTGATAAAGACATTCAAACATTCCGAGAACGCGCAGGTCGCGTTCAGTCCCGAGTTCACGATATGCAGCGAATGCAGCCACATGGAGCGCGGACTGCACGACCACTGCGAGCTCTGCGGCTCTGAGGACGTGGACGGCATCACGCGCGTCACTGGATATTTCACACGCATATCCTCGTGGAACGCCGGAAAGCGCGGCGAGCTGAAAGACCGCGCGCGCACGCCCGTCGGCGCGGCGAAATAACGCGCTCTGCATTATGGAAAAGAATATAGACTTCGCGGCGGGGGGATACCTCCCCGCCTCTTTTTTAGACTGGGAATCGCGTGTCAGCGCCGTGATATTCTGCCTAGGCTGCAACTTCCGCTGCCCGTGGTGCCACAACGGCGAACTCGCGCTCAGCCGCGGCGAAACGCTCGACCTTGCGCAAATTTTGGCCGACGTCAAAAGACGCGCCGCCTTTCTCGACGGCGTAGTAATAAGCGGCGGCGAGCCGACGCTCCAGCCGGGGCTGCCGGATCTCACGCGCGCAATCCGCGCGATGGAACTTCACGTCAAGCTCGACACGAACGGCTCGCGCCCCGAAGTCATAGAGGCGCTCTTAAACGAGGGGCTCGTCGAACACGTCGCGATGGACGTAAAAGCGCCGCTCGACGCCGCCTCCTACGAGCGGCTGACCGGAACGCGCGCCGACATCGAAAAAATCCGCAGCTCTATGGAACTCGTCAAAAGCCGCGCCCCATCATACGAATTCCGCACAACCTGCGTCCCCGCGCTCCATTCGCGCGAAGAGCTCCTCGCGCTGCGCGAAACCATGCGCGGCGAACCCTGGCGAGTCCAGTGCTTCATCCCCAACAACTGTCTCGACGAAAAATTCCTGACCACCGAAGCCGCAAAAGCGGAAGAACTGCGCAAGCTGCTGCCGGGCGTGGTAGTGCGCGGATAAATATAAACGCTCATCGCTCCGCGCGCACGGGCTGGGTCTTCTGCGCCCGGCTTTCTTTTGTTTGCGGCTCTCCTAAAAATTAAGCAAAATGTTGCTTGGATTAGATAGAAAGGGGCTGAAATTTACATAAAGATAAGTTATAATTTCCGACATATTCTTATTTTTATAGAAGAGGGGATTTTGTATGAAGGCAGCCAAAAGTTTTGCACTCGCTCTTGCGGCGGTGTTCGCAGCGGCGGGAATCGCCGCGGCGGCGGAGACGGTTAAGATAGGCGTATATCTGCCTATCACGGGCGGAAACGCGGTCGGCGGACAGCTTGAGCTGGACGGCGTGAATCTCGCGCACAAGCAGTATCCAGAGGTGGACGGCAAGAAAATAGAGCTTGCCGTCGTGGACAACAAGAGCGACAAGGTCGAGGCCGCGAACGCGGTCAAGCGCCTCGTCGAGCGAGAGAAGGTCTGCGCGATAATCGGCACCTACGGCTCGTCGCTCGCGATGGCCGGCGGAGAAGTGGCGGAGAAGGCGGGCGTCCCGATGGTCGGCACGTCGTGCACGAACCCGCTCGTGACGCAGGGCAAGAAGTACGTCTTCCGCGTCTGCTTCATCGACCCGTTCCAGGGCGCTGGCGCAGCGAACTACGCCGTGACGGAGCTGAAAGCGAAGAGCGCCGCGATGCTCATCGAAGTTACGGAAGATTACAGCGTCGGCCTCGGCAACTTCTTCAAGCAGAATTTCGAGAAGCTTGGCGGACAGATCGTCTCCGTTATGAACTACCAGAAGGGCGACCAGGACTTCACTGCGCAGCTGACTGAAATCATCAGCAAGAACCCCGACGTCCTCTACATCCCCGCGAACTTCGCGGAGGGCGCGATCATCATGCGCCAGGCGCGCGAGCTCGGCGCGGCCTTCAGCATCCTCGGCGGCGACGCTATGGACAACCCCGAGATGGTCTCCATCGGCGGAGACTCTGTCGAGGGCTTCAGCTACACCTCCTTCGCCTACTCGCCTAACATGCCCGAGAGCCTCATGAGCAACATTCAGAAGCAGTTCACGAAGCAGTGGCGCGAGGCTTATCCCGACAAGGACCCCGCGGCTCTCACGGGATGCGGCTACGACGCCTACCTGCTCATCTATAACGCGATTAAGAACGCGAAGAGCGCCGACCCCGAGAAAATCACCGCCGCCATCGCCGCGACGAAGGATATGCCCGGCGTAACCGGCACGACGACGATCAACGCGACGCACGACGCAGAGAAGCCGATAGGCATCATCCGCGTCGAGAACGGCAAGCAGGTCTTCCACGCGATAGTGGACGCGCCCGCGAAATAACCATCCTGGGTACGGAGAGTCCCGCGCGGCGCTCAGGCCGCGCGGGGCTTCGCATGAATTTTCGTCCGCGCGCGAAATCCGCGCCGGACGTTCATTTCTTTGCGGGCCGCGCGGCCTTGCCGCTTTCCGACCCGCTCTCTTAAAAGGGGAGAGCCGATGACTTCAAATATGATGATCCAGCATCTTTTCAACGCCATGATGCTGGGAAGCCTTTACGGCCTCATAGCCATAGGCTACACGATGGTCTACGGCATACTGAGGCTCATCAACTTCGCTCACGGCGATATTTTTATGATAAGCACCTATTTCGTCTTCGTCGCGATTGCCATGCTCAATATGCCGTGGATTCCCGCGGTTATTCTTTCGATTGCTGCGACGGCCGTTTTCGGCTTTATGATAGACAGGGTGGCCTACCGCCCGCTGCGTTCCGCGCCGCGTATATCCGCGCTCATTTCGGCGATAGGCGTCTCGTTCTTCATCGAGAACCTCTGTCTCGTAATTTTCACTGGCGTCCCGAAGCCGATGCCGCGCTTCGAGCCGCTCGTCAAGGTCATCGCCCTCGGCGAGGTCAGGATTCTGCCGCTCGTTATTTTCGTCCCAGTGATTTCGTTCATACTTGTCGGCGCGCTTCTGTGGGTGCTTTACCGCACGAAGCCGGGGCTCGCGATGCGCGCCATTTCGCGCGACATAGAGACGACGCGCCTCATGGGCGTCAAGGTGGACAGGATTATCGCTCTTACCTTCGCGGTCGGCTCGGCGCTTGCGGCATGCGCGGGCATCATGTGGGCTCTGCGCTATCCGCAGATTAACCCGTTTATGGGAGTTTTCCCGGGGCTCAAGGCCTTCATCGCCGCGGTGCTCGGGGGCATAGGCTCTGTGCAGGGCGCGATGATCGGCGGACTTCTGCTCGGATTCATGGAGATTCTGCTCGTCGCCTTCTTCCCGGCGCTTTCGGGCTATCGCGACGCATTCGCCTTCGTCCTGCTTATCGTTATACTTTTCTACAAGCCGACGGGCCTCATGGGCGAGAAGATGGAGGATAAGATATGAAGAAATCCACGAAAAATCTGCTCAACGTCCTCTGCATCGTCCTGCTCGCGCTCTTCCTAAAGTGGGCCGGGACGAGCCTCGACGGCTACAAAGTGCAGGTGCTGAACCTCATCGCGATAAACGCTATTCTCGCAGTCAGCCTGAACCTGATTTACGGCTTCACGGGAATGTTCTCGCTCGCGCACGCGGGCTTCATGGCGATAGGGGCCTACGTCACCGCGATACTGATTCTGCCGCAGGCGCAGAAAGAGATGATGTATATCCTCGAGCCTATGATGTGGCCATTCAACGTGATGCACGCGCCCTTCTTCGCCGCGGTCGTCGCGGGAGGAGTCGCGGCGGCTTTCATCGGCCTGCTGATGGCGGCCCCGTGCCTGCGGCTCGGCGGAGACTACCTTGGCATCGCGACGCTCGGCTTCGGCGAGATTATCCGCGTCATCTTCACGAACATCACGCCGGTCACGAACGGCGCGCTCGGCCTCAAAGGCATACCGGCCTACGCGAATTTGGGCTGGAACTATTTCTGGTGCCTCTTCACGATATACGTGATAGTCAAGCTGCTTTCGAGCAACTTTGGAAACACTTTGCGCGCCGTGCGCGACGACGAGGTCGCTGCGAAAGCTATGGGCATCGACACCTTCAAAGCCAAGACGATATCTTTCGTCATCGGCGCTTTCTTCGCGGGAATCGGCGGCTCGCTGACCGGCAGCCTCATCACTACGATAGACCCGAAGATGTTCAACTTCCAACTTACGTTTAACATCCTGATGTTCGTCGTAGTCGGCGGCCTCGGCTCTATAACGGGCTCCGTCGTCGGCGCGGCGGTCGTCACGGTGCTGCTCGAGTGGCTGCGCTTCGTCGAAGACACGATTCAGATCGGCTCGTGGGAAATCGCGGGCATTCCGGGAATGCGTATGCTGATTTTCTCGCTTCTGCTGCTTTTCATAATCCTTTACAGGCGCGAGGGAATCATAGGCGGCAGCGAATTCAGCTGGGAGGGCGCGGCGCGCTTCCTGCGCAGGCTGCGTAAAGGGAAGGGGGGCGCGGCGAATGGCTGACGCTATACTCAAGACGGAAGACGTCGTTATAAAGTTCGGCGGGCTGACTGCCGTCAGCGGCTTCAGCATAGAGGCCGAGCGCGGCTCGATAACGAGCCTCATAGGACCTAACGGCGCGGGCAAAACCACTTGCTTCAACATCATCACGGGCTTCTACAAGCCGACCACGGGGCGCGTCATATTCAACGGCAATGACGTGACCGGTATGCCGCCGCACCTCGTATGCAAGATCGGCATAGCGCGCACCTTCCAGAACATAAGGCTCTTCACTGGCGGCACGGTGCTCCAGAACGTCATGACGGCATGCTGGGTGCACCAGCGCGCGCCGTGGTGGAGCGCTCCGCTCCAGCTGCCTATCTTCCGCCGCGAGGAACGCGAGATACGCGAGCGCTCTATGGAGCTGCTCGCCGCCGTCGGCCTCGACGGGCTCGCGGAAGAGGTGGCGACCGGGCTGCCTTACGGCGCGCAGCGCAGGCTTGAGATAGCGCGCGCTCTCGCGACGGGGCCGGAGCTTCTTCTGCTCGACGAGCCCGCCGCGGGCATGAACCCGCAGGAGAGCCTCGAGCTGATGGATTTCATAAGAAGCATACGCGACCGCTTCAAGGTCACGATTTTGATGATAGAGCACGACATGAAGGTCGTCATGGGAGTCTCGGAGTGGATTCGCGTGCTCGACTACGGACAGCTCATAGCGGAAGGGACGCCGGACGAAATAAAGAGAAACCCGCGCGTCATCGAAGCTTATCTCGGAAAGGAGGCCGCGAGATGCTGAAGGTAAAGGATCTTTCGGTCAGCTACGGCGGCATCCGCGCACTGCGCGGCGTGTCGCTCGAAGTCCCGGAAGGGAAGATAGTTACGCTCATCGGCGCAAACGGCGCGGGCAAGAGCAGCACGCTGCGCGCGATAGCGGGGCTGGTGAAAACCTCCGGCGGCACGGTCACGTGGGACGAGAAGCATATGCTCGGTCTGCCGCCCGAGGACGTGCTCGCGCACGGCGTCGCGCTCTGCCCCGAGGGGCGTCGCATATTCCCGCACCTCACCGTGCTTGAGAATTTGCAGCTTGGCGGCTACGGCTGCCGCACGAAGGATGAGCTCGACGCCGGGATAGAACGCGCTTTCACGCTCTTTCCGCGCTTGAAGGAGCGTTCGTGGCAAAAGGGCGGCACGCTCTCGGGCGGCGAGCAGCAGATGCTCGCGGTCGGGCGCGCGCTGATGAGCGATCCGCAGCTCATTATGCTCGACGAGCCCTCGATGGGGCTCGCGCCGATACTTGTCGAAGAAGTCTTCCACATAATCTCTCAGATAAACGCGGAGGGCAAGACGGTGCTGCTGGTAGAGCAGAACGCTTTCGCCGCGCTGCGCATAGCCGACTACGCCTACGTGCTCGAGGTCGGCGAGATTACGCTCGAAGGCACGGGGCGCGAGCTGCTCGACGACCCGCGCGTGATAGAAGCCTACCTCGGCGGCTAAGCTTTACGAAAATTTGCTCCGGCGCTCTTCCGTTTCTGGAGGGCGCCGTTTTTTATGCCCGCGACGCTCGCGGAAACGCGCGGCAAATCCTCCGGCGGAACGAAAATTTTCCGGCTTCGCGGCATTTTGTCTCACGGTTCGTTTTCCTTCGGCAAAAATACGCAGCGCGGCGCGTCCATGTTCACGGCGAAGCGCCGTTTTTTTGCACTGCGCGCAAAATTTTTATCCTTTTTTTGAGTTTTTACACTTCCGCTAAAACCATATTGAATGACGATATTGTATAATCGAAAGGTATTTTTTTTGAATAACTTCTGCGAGGGGTAATGACCATGGATAAGAACGAACTGAAGCGGACGCTGTGCGAAGCGGTCGATTTCGTTAGGGAACAGGCCGAGGCTTTCGCAGGCGACATCGCGGCGCACGCTGAGCTGGGATTTTTCGAGACGCGCACCTCGGACAAGCTCGCGGAGGCGCTTTCGGGGCTCGGCCTCGACGTTAAGCGCGGCCTCGCGCGAACGGGGCTTCGCGCCGATATGGCGGGCGGCGCGGAAGGGCCGAAGGTCGCCGTCATAGGCGAGCTCGACGGCATAATCTGCCGCCAGCACCCGCTTGCGGTCGAGGATACTGGCGCTTCGCACGCCTGCGGCCACAACCTCCAGATTTCAGCCATCTACGCAATGGCGGCGGCCCTCGTCAAGACTGGGCTGATGAAGGAGCTTGCCGGTTCTGTTGCCTTCCTCGGACTGCCGGCTGAGGAGTTTATCGAGGTCGGACGCCGCACAGAGATGCGCGAGAAGGGCGAGCTGGTCTACTACGGCGGCAAGCAGGAGTTCGTGCGCCTTGGAGTATTCAACGATATAGATATGAGCATGATGGTCCACGCCGGCGACGACGCGCACGGGCCAGGCTTCACCATCCCGGACGGCGGCAACGGCTTCCGCATCTTCATGCTGCGCTACGAGGGCAAGCAGGCCCACGCTGCGGCGGCCCCGCACCTCGGCGTCAACGCGCTTTACGCCGCGGTCGCCGGCATCAACGCGGTCAACGCGCTGCGCGAGACATTCCGCGACGAGGACCACATCCGTGTCCACTACATCATTACGAAGGGCGGAGATTCGGTCAACAGCGTGCCAGACGACGTTCGTCTTGAAGGCTACGTCCGCTCCGGCAATATTGAGAAGATAGACGAGACCTTCATGAAAGTCATACGCGCCTTCAAGGCTGGCGGCGAAGCGCTCGGCGCGAAGTGCCACGTGCGCAGCATCGCCGGATATCTTCCGCTCAACGCGAGCAAAGACCTCAACAGGATTTTCGCCGACAACGCTGACGCGCTCGTCGGGCCGGAGCACGTGGAACGCCACACATATTTCGCGGCCTCGACCGACCTCGGCGACATCGCGCACCTGATGCCCGCGATTCAGCCCTCGGGCGGCGGCACAGTCGGCGCGCTGCATTCGAAGGAGTTCTGCGCGGAGGACTTCAACGCCGCCGTGCTCGACCCCGCGAAGGTCATGCTTATGACGCTCGTCGATCTGCTTTACGACGGCGCGAAAGAGGCTAAAGAGGTACTTGCGAATTTCAAACCTGTCTATACGAAGGAAGAATATCTCGCTGCAATGGACAGCAGGTTCTTCTCTGAGTAATAGAGAAATTCTTTATTCATTTTAAGGAGGCGTTTCTGCCATGGATATTGTCGACAAGGCGATACGCAACTGGAAACTCCACGTCCTCGCGCTGGTGCTTACAGTCGTCGCCGAACTCATCGGGGCGAAGAGCTTCAAGCTCGGTCCCGGCCTTCTCGTACTTGTGCCGCTGCTTTATTCATTCGCGCTTGGCGCGCTCTGCGGCATACCGAAGCTGAAGATCCTCAAGCGAAGCGATATGTTTGAGGCCTCGTCGCTCGTCGGAGTGACCTTCTTCTTCCTTATGGCGCGCTACGGCACGCTCGTCGGCCCGAGCTTCTGGAAAGTCGTCGAGTCCGGCCCCGCTCTCATCCTTCAGGAGTTCGGAAACATCGGCACGGTCTTCTTCGGAGTTCCGATAGCTGTGCTCCTCGGCCTTAAGCGCGAGGCGGTCGGCGCGGCCTTCTCGAACGCGCGCGAGCCGAACATCGCGATCATTGGCGAAAAATACGGCCTCGACACTCCCGAGGGACGCGGCGTCATGGGCGTCTACGTCACGGGCACGGTCTTCGGCGCGATATTCTGCAGCCTGCTCAGCTCGTTCGTAGCTTCGACGATGCCCTTCTTCAGCCCGCAGGCGCTCGCGATGGCGACCGGCACGGGCAGCGCCGGCATGATGACAGCGGCGCTCGCGCCGCTTGTCGAGATGTATCCAGACATCAAGGACGAGCTGACGGCCCTCGCCGCGGCGAGCAACATGTTCTCCGGCCTCGACGGCGTCTACATGTGCGTCTTTATGAGTCTCCCGCTCGCGAACTGGCTCGTGCGCAAGATGGGCGTCAAGGACGCGCCGAGCGTCCCGACTAAAGTCGAAGCGAAGGAAGGAGGCAAAAACTAATGAATTACCGTCAGATGGCAGTATTCCTCATAATCTGCGGCCTCCAGATACTCGTCGGCAACTGGGTCGGAGCGAAGGGCTACGCTAGCGGAGCTGCCGCGGCGGCTTTCGTCGAGTCCATCCCCGGGCTGCTCGTGCTGCTCGGCATAATCGTCGGCGGAGTCGCGGTCGCGCACTTCATCCCGTGGAAGGGCCTGCCCGCGGTCGCCTACATAGTCACGCTCGGCTGCATAGTCACAATCCCCGGATTCCCCGGCTCGGAGATATTCACGGCCTACGTCTCGAAGATCAGCTTCATCGGCCTCTGCACGCCGATACTCGCCTACGCGGGCCTCGCGGTCGGCAAGGACATCGACGCGCTCAAGTCTCAGGGCTGGAAGATAGTCGTCGTCGGCCTTTTCGTCTTCGTCGGAACCTTCATCGGCTCCGCGATAATCGCGGAAATCGTCCTTCGCATGATGAACTAAGCCGAACGCTGTTTTCTGCGATTGCTATGCAAATTTCAGGCCGCCCCATAACGGGCGGCCTTTTTGCGCAATGAGAACAGCAACGCTACAGTATTAAGGAATGTCCATGCCGCTTTCTTCAGACGCCCATTCGTCCAGAGGTGAGGCAAGCCATTCGGCCGCCTTCTCAGGTTTACCCGCTGATATAAGACACCTCATCCCTATTATGTTGCTGCACCTGCTCACGCCTAAGATTCTGCTCCCGTGCTGAGGCCGGCAGATTTGTTGCGTTACTTCGCCAGCAGCGGCTCGGGGTCGAAGAATATGCCGCGCCATGCGGTGCTGAAGTGGAGGTGCGGGCCGGTCACGCGGCCGCTGCTGCCGGAGAGCGCTATGGTCTCTCCGGCCTTCACCTCGTCGCCGACCTTGACGCGGATTTCGGAAAGATGGCAGTAGAAGGTAGTGAAACCCGCGCCGTGGTCTATGTAGACGCAGCGGCCCGCGAAATAAAAATCCGCCGCGAGCGTCACGACGCCGTCCGCCGCGGCCTTGACGGGCGTGCCCGTCTTCGCGCGCATGTCCGCGCCGCCGTGGCGTCCGCTGAATTTGCCGTTGAACCAGCGGCTCTTGCCGTAGTGCGACGTGAATATGCCCGGCACCGGGCGCGTAAGCGGCAGCGACGGCGCGTGTCCGGCACGCGTGCTCATGAGCGCGGCGCGTCCCAGCTCCGCCTCGCGCTTTATGCGCTCGGCCTCCTTCTGCGGCGGCGCGGCCTTCGACGGTGCGACGGTCAATTTTTCGGCGGGGTAGCTGTGCGGCAACAGTTTCACCCTGTGCGCGACGCGCTCCATCTCCCCGCCGTTGGAGCGGAAGGTTACAGCGAGCTCAGCCTCTCCGGGCTCCGTCCCCTGCACGTCGCTGCCGAGCATCGCCGAGTAGACGCCGTCGGCGCCAGCGGCGAGCGGCGCTTCGCGGCCGAGCCACGAAACCTTTACGGACGAGAGCTTCTCACCGCGCGCTTCGACGCGCACGAGGAACGGCCGACCGGTCTTGACCTCCGAGGCGACCTTCACCGTTACGTCTGCGCGCGCGCCTCCCGCGAGCAGAGTTATAAGCGCAGCCGCGGCCGCGCAGCGTTTTATAAGTTTTATCATGACAAGCACCTCCGCTACGAACTTCCGATAATGATAGTGAGCGCGCGCGCCGCTGTCAAACCCGCGCGTTATACATTCCCGCGCGCATTTGAGGCCGCGAGCGGAAATATTATATAATTGTAACATTAAGCGGACGGGCGGACGGCGCGGCGGCGCGCGCCGCAATTTTGCGAAAGAGAGGGCGAATTGGATGAAGAGAATTTTCTGCGTTTTTGTTTTGCTGTTTATCGCCGTCTTATGCACGGACAGCTGCGGCGCTGAGGAGCGCATCGCGCTTATGCTCGAGGGGGCCGATCAGAAGGCTCTGCCCAACAGTTTCAACGGGCTCTGCTACAGCGGCCTCCAACAGGCGCGCGAGCGCTACGGCAAAAGGATACAAACTAAGGTCTACAACTCTTACGGCGACGACAATATCATCGCGCCTCTGCTGCGCAGCGCTTCGTCAGAGTCCGACCTTGTTATAATCACATCGGCGCTCTATATTCCGGCGCTGAAAGAGATGAAGAACGACTTTCCCAACTGCTCTTACGTAGTTTTCGACAGCCGCGACATAGAGGGCGTCACCAATATCGTTTTCCGCGAGGAAGAGGGCGGCTTCCTTGCCGGAGCGCTCGCCGCGCTTATGACCCAGCAGAGCGGCTTTGAGAGGATAAACGACGAGAAGGTCATAGGCATCATCCTCGGCGAAAAGGTCCCGCCGACGCAGCGCTTTTACCTTGGTTACAAGGCCGGTGCGTGGTACATATCTCCGGAGGTCGAGGTGTTATGCGAATACACAGGCAGCTTCACCGACTGCTCTAAGGCCGAAGCTGCTGCGGCGAAGTTTAGCGGCATTGGCGCGGATGTGATATTCTGCGCTGCTGGTCCAGCCTCAAACGGCGCGATCGGGAACGCCGAGCGCGGAGGCTACTGGTGCATCGGCGTGGACAGCGAGCTTGAGACAGAATTTCTTGACGCAGTGTTCGCGAGCGTCGTGAAGAGGAGCGGGCTCGTCGTCACGAAGGCTATTGAGAGCTATATGAACGGCAGCCTGCCGGAGGACAGCTTCTCTGTGGGGCTCGCCGAGGGCTGCATGGACATATCTACATGGACTCGCGAGGCGAAGATGAACATCCCCATCGACGTTCGCGAAGATATTGACGAGATAGCCGAAAAAATCAAAGATGGGCTCATCGTCATCAACGAGCAGAGCTACAGCGGGATAACGGCGCATTAAAGCCGCGGCGCGCATTTGCCGCGCCGACGGCTCTGTAGTAAACTCATGTCGGAAATACAAAATATTTTGGAGCTGATATAGATGCTGCATTGCGGAATTATCGGACTGCCGTTGAGCGGCAAGAGCACTGTCTTCAACGTCATCACGAGGGCCGGCGCGGAGGTCAAGCCCTACGCGGGAGGCAAGACAGACCCGAACAAGGCGGTCGTGTCCGTGCCGGACAAGCGTTTCGACGCCCTCGTTGAAATTCACTCGCCGCGCAAGGAGACGCCGGCTCAGGTGGAATTCGTCGACCTCGCCGGGCTTTCGCGCGGGGCCGGTAAGGGCGAGGGGTTAGGCAACGCCTTCCTTTCGTTCGTAGCGGACGCCGATGCTCTGATACACGTCATCCGCTGTTTCGCGAACGCCTCGGTCGAGCACCCGGAGGGGAGCATCGACCCAGTGCGCGACTGGGACATCGTCGACAACGAGCTGATCTTCCGCGACCTCGGCGTCATAGATAACCGCCTTTCAAAGCTGCGCGCGAAGAAGAAGCTGACGCCCGACGAAGACAAGGAAAAGGCGCTGCTTGAAAAATGCTACGACTGCCTAATGGAAGAGAAGCCGCTTTCGAGCATCGAACTGAAGCCCGAGGAGACGCGCCAGCTGCGCGGCTTCGCCTTCGTCACCTCGAAACCGCAGATAATCCTGCTTAACCTTGACGAGAGCCAGAACGAAGAGACGAAGATACCGAAATGGGACGAGCTCAAAAAGCGCGCAGATGAACGCGGCGCGAAGCTCTGCACGCTCTATGGAAGCCTCGAAATGGACATAATGGACCTCGAGCCCGAAGAGGCGAAGGAATTCACCGAGGGACTCAATATCACGGAGCCGGGGCGCGAGCGCCTCATAGAGGAGGCTTATCGAGTGCTCGGGCTGATTAGCTTCTTCACTTGCGGCCCCGACGAGGTGCGCGCTTGGACGCTGCACAACGGCGAGAACGCCGTCGACGCGGCCGGCACGATACATTCGGATCTTGCGCGCGGCTTCATACGAGCTCAGGTCGTCGCTTTCGACGATTACATGGCGCGCGGGCACTCGTTTGACGAATGCCGTAAGGCCGGGGTGCTGCGCCTCGAAGGCAAGGAATATATCGTTAAAGACGGGGATATGATAGAAATCCGCTTCAACGTTTAAAATATGAATGGGAGCCGCGCCGCCGTGTTATGCTAAAAACGGCGGCGCGGCTTTTTTATTTTTTCATAAAAAGGAGGCGCTTGCCCTGAATATTTTCATCAGCTCAGACATGGAGGGCTCTACCGGCGTCGTAAGCGCGGCGCAGGTGCGCGCGGGGCGCGCGGAATATGCTTTCGGCCGCGCGCGGCAGCTGGGCGACGTCCGCGCCGCGGCTCGCGGCGCGTTGGACGCCGGCGCTGAGCGCGTCATAATATGCGACGCGCACGGCTCTATGACGAACTTGGATATAGCGGAGTTCGGGAAATCCGTCATGCTCGCTGGCGGCTCGCCGAAGGTGCTGGGAATGGTTGAGGGCGCGGCTGGCTGTGCCGCGGCGTTTTTCGTCGGATACCACGCGATGGCGGGTACGGAAAAGGCGGTGCTCGACCACACCTTCGATTCGCGTACGATATACGGGCTCACGGTCAACGGCGTGAAGATGGGAGAAACCGGCGTGAACGCGCTGTTCTGCGGCGCGCTAGGCGTCCCCGTCGCGTTAGTGGCGGGGGACGACGCGCTCTGCGCCGAGGCGCGCAGCTTGCTCGGGCCGCAGGTTAGGTGCTGTGCGGTCAAGGAAGGGCTTGGACGAGGGGCGGCGCTATGCCGCACGTCCGAGGAGACGGAGTCTGAAATCTACGCCGCGGCGAAAGATGCCGCAGAGGCCGCGCTGCGAGTCGAGCTGCACCCATTTACGCTCGAAGGGCCGTACACGCTCGAAATCTCCTTTATGAACACGCTCCAGACGGACGCGGCGGCGCTGGTTCCTTGCGCGCAGCGGGTCGCCGGACGCACGCTGCGCTTCGAATGCGAGGAAGTTTTCGATCTGCGGCGCTTTATATGCACGGCGGCGGACGTCGCAAACTCGGCACAGGAGAATTATTAGATGAAATATATAGGCCTCGACGTGGGCGGACATACGATAACGGCGGGCACGGTTGATTTTTCACGCAGCCCTGCGAAGCTTCTGCTAGCGGAGACGGTTGCCGCGCCGTCTCCGCGCACCGCCGAAGGGCTTGTCGAGGCTGTCACATCGCTTGTCATGCGCTTCGCTGTGCTAGGAGAAGAGTGCTTCGTCGGCATGGGGCTGCCGGGTTTCGTCGGGAAAGACCGCAAAACCGTCGCCCGGCTGACTAATTATGAAAACTGCGACGGCCTCGCGCTCGGCGATATGGCCGAACGCCGCCTCTCGGAACTCGGCCTTCGCACAAAGGCCGCGATAGAAAACGACGCGAACTGCGCTGCGCTCGGCGAGGGCATGGCCGGCGAGGCGGCGGGCATGGAGGACTACGTCGTGCTGACGCTCGGCACCGGCGTCGGCGCGGGTATAGTCTCAGGCGGGAGGCTCGTGCGCGGCGCTCACGGCATGGCGGCGGAATGCGGCCATACGGCGCTCTGCGGCGCGGAGCTGACGGGCTGCGGTTGCGGCGGCGCCGGACACCTCGAAGAGGCGTCCTCCGCCGACTGGCTCGAACGGCGCGCTAAGCGGGCTGGACTTCCCGCCGATTTCAAAACTCTCTGGCAGATGCGCTCCGCGCCCGAAGCCGAGGCGATAATCTCTCCCGCGCTTGAAACTCTCGCGCGCGGAGTCGCCTCGATAACTGTCACGCTCGACCCTGAAGCCGTCATACTGAGCGGCGGAATGAGCCGCGCGGAGGGCCTTGCAGAAGAGCTCGCCGCGCGCGCGCGCAAATATCTGCCAATGCCGTTCCGTCCGTATTTCACGCTGAAAACATCGAATTTAGGCGGCGAGGCCGCAGTCATAGGCGCGGCGTCGCTGTTCAGGGAACTGCGGTAGCCCGCCGGCACGCGAAAAACTGGGCGCGAAGGCAGAATCGCCCCACGCCCCGCCGAACTCTGCCGTCCCTGAACACCACCGCCAGCGGCCTCATGTGCGCGGCGGCCGTATACGAAAGCCGTCGCTATTCCGATCCGCCTATAATTTTTATCCTCCCGTCGAGCTTAGGCTCGAAGCGCCGCCATAGCGCTCCGCCGCAGTATGCGTCGAAAGCCTCTATCACGTTGTACTGCGTCTCTTCGTCCTTTATGTAATCAAATTTGCGGCAGAGAAAGCTTGAAGCCGCAACTGAGTAAACCGCTTTGTCGTCGAGCGGCTCCCAGCCGCGCGCGCTTTCAACCTCCACGTTCCTGACTCGGTTCCCGGCGCGCGTCATGCGGCGGCCTACGACCTCGGCCGGCTCGCCGTCAAGGTCTATCTCAAAGCGCAGCCCCGCGACGTGCAGAAACTCGCCCGAGCGCGTGCGCCGCGCGTAATCGTAGTCATCGCCGGGCGCGATCAACGACGATGCCGAAATTTCAAGCTGCCCGCGTATCTGCGCGCCGGTCATCAACAGGCGGCTGAGCTTATCTCCGTACGGTATAAGGTCGAGCATATCGGTCGAAGAGAACGGGCCCGGCGGCACGATGCGGCCTATGCGCAGCGAACCGCCGTTGATGAACCCTATCCTTGCGTTTGCTGAATATCTGAAAGCCTCCGCCGCGAGATTGCCGAATTCGTTCTCGCGCGTGCGCGCCGCAGTCCGCGTGCAGTCTACGGCGCGCGTAAGCCCCATGACAGGATTGCTGATTTTGAGCGCCGCCGCTATTTCGCGCTGCGCCTCGCGGCCCATCGCCTCGACCTCCGGTATGCCGCGTGTCTCGGGCGTTACGCGCAGCAGTTTCCACGACGATTCTTCCGGCACGAGCCCGCCGCCGTCCAGCGTCACGTCGAAGCGTCCCGCGTAGCGCCCGTCGAGCCCCGCCTGTCCGACGAGCGTGGCGTTTGCGCCGTTGTCTATGATTTTTGTCTCCTCGACGGCGTCGTGCGTGTGCCCGCCTACGATGATATCGATGCCGCGCACCTCGCGCGCGAGCTTTTCGTCGAGCGGCAGGCCGATGTGGTTTATCGCGACGACGGCGTCGGCGCCGGCGGCTCGCAGCTCACGGACATGCCTTTCTGCGACGGCGGCGAGGTCCGCGTTAACATCGAAGCCGTCGTGAAAACTCACGATCGACTTGAGCTCAGGCGTCACGAGGCCGAATACTCCGAGCTTCACGCCGCCGCGCTCGATTATCGCACTCTTCACGAAATAGCGTCCGACTGCCTCTTCGTCATCAAATTTTATATTGGAGGCGAGGACGGGAAATTTCAAAGCAGGCCCGAGTTTAGCGAGCGTCGCGACGCCACCGTCGAAGTCGTGATTGCCGAGTACGCCAGCGTCGAATCCCATCAGTGCGAGCGCGCCGTACTCCGCGCCGCCTGCAGTAAGCGCTCCCTTGAGACCGAGCATCACGTCGCCCGCTTCGAAAAGGAATATGGGGGCTCCGGACTCAGCCCTGATTTTCGCCCGCTCCGCGCGCACCATCTCCAGCGCGCGAGCCATGCCGCCGGTGTATACTGCTGCGGGCCGTCCGTCCGCCTCGGTTACGGCCTCGCGGTAGGGCAGTATGTAGCTGTGCGGGTCGTTTATCATAAGTATGTGAAAGCGCTTTTCCGCCGATGCCGGAAGCGCGGCGAGCAACCCGAGCAGCAGCGCCGCGAGCAGCTTTTTCAAAAGTTTCGTCCTCAACTCCGTCAGTCCTTTCTTTATACGTTTCGAGCCTATTTTATCAGAGCGGCGCGCTGTTGACCTGGAGCGGCTCCAACATCTATACTTGACGCTATGTTTAGGACAGTTGCCGTCGTTCTCGTACTTTACACAGTTCTGCGCTTCGTACTGGCGCTTCGCGCCGCGTGGCCCGCGAAGGCGGCTCTCGCCGCTTTTATAGCCGCGGCGGCTTTCAAGCAGCAGTTCTTCACGCACGTCGGCGGGCATTTCTTCTCGCCTGAGCTGCCGCAATTCGTCATAGAAGGCTATACTGTTGCTTTCGTAGCGCTCGCCGTGCTCTTCGCGCTGACGTTTTGCCGCGACGCCGCGCTTGTTCTGCGCTCCGCGGCGCGAGCCATAAGCGTGTGGCGTACCGGAAGCGGCATGTATTACGGAGTATTCTCTTCGTCCGGCATATCGCCCGCAGCCGCGGCGCTTATGATCGCGCTTTCGCTTGCCGTAGGAGTTTACGGCGTTTACGAGGCGCAGCGCCAGCCGCGCGCTGTCGAGCGCGACGCCGTCTTCGCGGAGCTCCCGCCGGAATTTGACGGTTACCGGATAATCCTGCTCAGCGACCTGCACATAAGCGCCTCGCGCAAAGCGCCGTGGACAGCGGAGCTCGTCCGCCGCGTATGCGAACTTGAGCCGGATATGATACTGATTACGGGCGACGTCATCGACGGAACGGTCGCGGCCCGCCGCGATGACGTGGAGCCGCTTGCGGGGCTGCGCGCGCGCGACGGCGTTTTCGGCGTCCTCGGCAACCACGAATATTATTTCGGCTGGCGCGAATGGACGGCGCGGCTCGAAGAATTGGGCGTAAAGATACTCCGCAACGAAAATGCCGCGATAGCGCGCGGCGATGCGGCGCTGACCGTCGCGGGGCTGCCTGACGGATATTCCTCGCGCTACGGAGGCGGCGCGCCCGACGCGCGCACGGCTCTCGAAGGAGCGCCGGAGGGCGCGTTCGCGATACTGATGGACCACCGCCCGGGAAACGCGCGCGCTAACGCCGCAGCGGGCGCGGATCTACAGCTATCCGGCCACACGCACGGCGGCATGGTCTGGGGGCTCGCGCGCGTGATTGCGAAATACAACGGCGGCTTCGTCAACGGCTGGTACGACGTGGAGGAGATGAGGCTCTTCGTCTCGCCCGGCACGGGGATATGGAACGGCTTCCTGACGCGCCTCGGCGTACCGTCCGAGCTGACCGTGCTGACTCTGCGCAGCGGCGGCGAATGATATGGAAATCTTAGAAATTTCGGAAGATAAGGAAAAATATCTCCCTTTGCTGCTTATCGGCGACGAGGAAGAGGCTATGATCATGCGCTGCCTCCCGCGCGGTCGGCTCTTCGTCATGTTAGATGGCGAAACGGCGCTCTGCGCCGCGGTCGTAACGGACGAGGGCGTTGAAACGGCGGAGCTGAAAAACATCTCCGTCTTGCCCGAGTTCCAGCGGCGCGGATACGGCCGCGCGATGATGGCGTTCATTGAACGGCGCTGCCGCGGACGCGGCTTCGCCGAGCTTTTACTGGGCACGAGCGAAGTGCAGTGGACGCTCGGGGTTTACGAAAGCTGAGGGTTTTCTATATTCCGCCGCGAGCGGGACTTCTTCACGAAAAATTACAGCCGCCCGATAATCGACGGCGGCGTGTTTCTGCGCGACATGATATATCTGCGTAAGGAATTATAAAATCTTGAGGGAGGCGCACCGCTCATGGAAAAACGCGCGCTTGAGCCGGAGGAGCGCGAACTTATAGAAATAGCGTGCGGCGCGATAGCGCCCTGCTACGACGGCGAGGAATGCCGCCACACCGTCGGTTGCGCGCTGCGGCCCGCGGACGGGAAAATCTACCGCGGCGTCAACGTCTACTCTATACACGGGACCTGCGCCGAGCCGGTCGCGATAGTCGCGGCGGTCATGGACGGCGCGCGCGGCAAAATAATGCCGCCAGATACTCGGCGACTACATGCCCGACTGCTGGGTGATAATTGAAGACGAAGAAAGGCTCTTCAAGATTCGCACGAAAGAGCTCATGCCGTTTCCCTACCGAGCAGAATATTAAGAGCGCCGTTGTAAACATAAATACTCAGGAAATCAAGAAACCCCGTCATAAATATGAATCATGACGGGGTTCTTTATGCGCTTTGTACACAAGTAAATCACGCCGCGCCGCAGCTACGGCGGGATTTACTTGTTTGGGGGAGGTTATCTTTTTTTAACGTTTTTTTGCTTTCCCATTTTCTTGTAGCTGTAATACGAATACGAGACAGAGAGTACTATCAGCGCGAACAAAAGGATGCAGACAGGACGCGTGCTCATCGATGCGAAAACGGAAACGGCGGAGTTTCCGTTTAATATCATAGCCTGCGAGAACCCTTCTTCTGCAATAGGGCCTAATATAAGTCCCAGCACTATGGGCACAACATTGTATTTGAAGCTTTTTATAAAGAAAAATCCTATTATTCCAATGGCGAGCATCATATATACGTCTTTTACGCTCCCTCTTATTGCATAAGATCCCATTATGCTGAGCATCAAAACGCTTCCGCAGAGAATGTTATGGGGCGTCGTTGTAACGAGAGCAAAACGCTTTGCTCCGAAAACGCCGATTAACAACATAACGAAATTAGCGATGAAGAGAGAGAGTATAAAAGGATATATAATATGCTGATTTGACGTAAATAGGCTGTACCCAGGAGTCAGCCCATGTATTGTGAGTCCGCCGAGCAAGACCGCAGTAGTAGCGTTGCCCGGCACGCCTATCGTCAGCGTCGGTATGAGAGTGCCGCCAGTAACCGCGTTGTTGGCCGCCTCACAATAAGCGACGCCTTCGCGCGAGCCGTTGCCGAACTTTTCAGGCTCTTTGGAGATCATTTTACCGAATGTGTGCGCTACGTAAGAAGCGACGTCGCCGCCGGTACCCGGAATTATGCCTACAATTATGCCGATTATTGACGAGCGAATATACACCCACGGGTATCTGCAAAGATCTTTGAGCGTCGGATGTGAGTTTTTAAACGTAGCGATCATCGTCTTATCAACATCTTTGATTGGATTCATAAGAGAATTAAGCACCTGCGTGATAGAGAATAAACCTATAACACATGGTATCATGGCTATCCCGCCAAGCATAAAACTCTCTCCGAATGTGAAGCGCGACAGCCCGTTTATCGGGTCCATTCCTACGCAGGCCAGTAACAGCCCGACGCAGCCCATCATCAAACCTTTAAACAAATTATTGACGGAGAGCGACACGATTATAGTCAGTCCAAACATGGCCATCATGAACTTTTCCTGCGGGCCGAATGTAAAGGCAATTTTTGCAAGAGGCGGCGCTAAGAAAATCAGCGCGAACACGCTGACCGTCCCTCCCCAAAACGAGGCCACGGCGGACTCTGTCAACGCCTCGTGCGCCCGTCCGTCAAGAGTCATTTTATAGCCGTCCATAGCGGTCGCGGCGGCCGCAGACGTACCGGGAGTATTGATAAGTACAGCCGTGATGGAGCCGCCGTACATGGCTCCGCAATATATGGCTCCAAGCAAAATCAAAGCCGACGCAGCATCCATCGTATAAGTCATGGGCAGCAGTATCGCTATGCCCATAGTAGGTGTAAAACCGGGCAGAGCGCCGACCGTTATGCCTATAACGACGCCTGTGACGGCCATTATCAAGTTATAAGGAGTCAGTGCTGCCCATATAAAAGAAAAAAGTTCCATATTTGTCCTCTCCTTAAAATTAAATAAGAAGCCCGTCTGGGAAATAGACGCCGAGACACTTAAATAGCACATAAAGCGCTGAGCTGAATATGACGGCGACGACGGCGTCTGTTATGATATGTCTTTTATCCCTGTGCGGCTCGTAAATAACGAATATCGCTAAAAGAGCGGCTATCGACGAAACCAGAAATCCTATCGGCGCAAGGCATAAGGCCCAGGCAATCGCAATGACCGCAGCCGCGGCGGCGCGCTTGTACTGCGCGGAGGTCAGCGGAAGCCAATGCTCGTTTTGCGCACTCCGTTCTCTTTTCATATCTCTTATTGTCAGAGCTATCTGAACAATAGAGAATATGAAGCCCGCTGTACATACCCATTTAGGCCAGAGCGCCGAGCTTGCCCTCAGCGTTCCGCTTGCTGCGTAGAAGGCGATGAAGAACAACGCCCATAAACCCCCTGACAGAAGATTTTTTTTAGCCATCATATTCACCCTTTTCCAGATTACTCGTGCTCTTCTCTCAATTGTTGATTAGGCCCATATTTTGCATCACGGGAGTCACCCGTTCGACTGTTTTTTCGATTCTCTCTTCCAGCGCTTTGCCCGGGACATAGCTTATGTCAAACTGCGCATTTTCTGCTTCTTTTATGAAATCGGGATCGCTTAGAGCGGCTTTGACCGCGCTTTCAAACTTTTTTGCTATTGCGTCGTCCACTTCCCTGCCGAAATAAAACGCTGCAAAAGTGTCTATGCCGTAGCCTTGATATCCGAGCTCCGAGAGGGTCGGCACGTTTATAAACTGCGCGTGCTTTGACTTAGAACCGAGATTTATCAAAGCTCTGACGTCGCTGCGTCCCGCAATTTCCTGTTCGCTTACGCAGTAGGCGTCGATGTGGCCGCCCATAACCGCGTTGTAACAGTCGGCAGTTCCGCCGGAAAACGGCAGGCTGAGAGCCTTGAGCCCCTCTCCGAAGAGAAATGTTGCAAATGCAAGGTGCGCGTTGCCGCCGTTGCCTGCGCTGGCAAAAGTGTATTTATTGGGGTTGTTTCTGATATATTCTATTAAGTCTTTGCCCGTCGTAAACGGACTGTCTGCACGTACGACCAGATACATAGGAGACGATGATACTTGGGCTACTGGGCGCAGGTCGCCGACTTTGTACATCGTGTCTCCGGTAATAGGTTTGTACAGCGTCGGAGTAGGGAGGCTGAAAAGTACGGTATAACCGTCCTGCGCAGTATCTTTGATGAAATTTGTAACGCCTATGATGCCTGACGCACCGCCGGTGTTGACGATGATGGTAGGCGAGCCGAGGTGTTTTTCAAGAAAGCGCTGCAGAAAACGCACTTGCCCGTCCGTATTGCTCCCTGCGTTAAAAGGTACTGAAATAGTAACAACTTTTTGCGGATAGAAGCTGGCAGAGATGTCCGCGGTGCATTTGGAAGCCGGCGTAAAAGACAAAACTGCCGTTGCCGCACATATGGCGGCATATCTGAGCCATAAACCGTTCATTTGAATATCACGCCTTTCCAGCTTGTAGTTAAACGGGGAACAACGCCGCGTACTGCAATATTATATGGCGCTGTTCCCGCTGTCTTTGCATAATTTATATATAGCGTTTACGGAACAGTTTCTTAATTTCTTTTATTGGAGCGTTTGCTTCTATTAGCTTGCGCATCTCTTCTTCGTCAGGCAGGATCTCCTGACATTTTTTTAATACAAATTCTGTGTGCTGCGGAGGAACCGCGCAGATGCCGGAATCGTCCGCGATGATAAGATCTCCTGGCATAATCTGCACTCTGTTGAGTACAACGGGGCCGTTGACCTCGATCGCCAGAATGCGGCATTTTCCAGTTTTTGGCGTAACGCCGCGGCACCAGCAAGGCATCTTATATTTACGCACTTCGCCGACATCGCGTATAGCGCCGTCTATCACTACGCCTGCAAGTCCGCGTATTTTTGCGGATACAAACGACTGCCCTCCCATGCTGCTCATATCCGTCATTCCACCCGCGTCGCCGACGAGTATGTCGCCGGGTTCTGCGAGGTAATTTACGTCGCGCGAGGCCATCTTTATGAAATCGTGATCCAACAGCCCCTGGGTGGTCGTTTTTTCGATCGGGATGCTGCGCAGCGTTACAGCCGTCCCGACGGCGATATGTCCATATTCGACGGGGCGCAGCTCTGACGCAGGGATAACTTTGTTATAACCGAGCGCGTCCAGAATGTCGCTGACAGTTCCCGTGAGGTCGTCGTGTAGATTTAAGAAACCGTCTATGATTTCTTTAGGGATACGAGGAAATTTTATCTTCTTAATATTCTCTTTGTCTATCACGCCCCATATCCTGTCAGTTTCCAAGTATTCCTGATATTCAGCGGCGACTTTAGGGTCCATCATCGTCGTTCACCTATTTATATCTTGCGCGGAAAAGAGGGCGCAGCTCGCTGATCGGGGCTTGGGTTTCGATGAGCTGTCTCATGCGCTCTTCCGACGCGGCGATGCTCAAGCATTGCTGAAGCACTTTTCCTGCCGCGTCCAACGGGACGATGCAGACTCCTGAGTCGTCGGCGAGCATTATGTCTCCCGGCACGACGAGCTTGCCGTATAAAGTCACGGGACCGTTCATCTCTATGCACTCCATACGGTATTTGCCTGTAATCTGCGTCGTTCCGCACGAGAATACCGGGTAGCCCATTTCGCGTATAGACGATACGTCGCGGCAGCAGCCGTTTACTATGTTTCCGGCAAACCCGCAGCTTTTTGCGACGGTGCAGCTTTGCCCGCCCATGTTGGAAACGCTGAGGTTGCCTCCGAAATCTGAAACCAGTACGTCGCCGGGCTCGCCGATATAATATATGTCTCTCGTGGACATCGCTATAAAGTCGTGGTCTATCGCGCCCTGCGTAGGCGTTTTACGAACCGGAATATTTCTGATCGTGACGGCAGGACCGCATATTTTGCTTCCCGGCAGTACCGGCTTGATATATGACGACGGAATCGCGCCGTCTATGCCCATAGAGTCGAGCACGTCGGAAACTGTCGTCGTCATGTCGTCCATACGAAGAAATCCGTCAATTATTTCTTTGGACGGGCGGGCGAATTTTATCCTGGTGATGCGCTCCCTTGGAACCAGGCCCCATATCCTTCCGGCTTTCTCGTATTCTTCATAATCCCTGTCTCGCTCTGTGCGAAGTTCCGCTGTCTCTTTGTTGTAAGACTCAACCTTGCTTAAATCCATTAGAAGTCCTCCTATTTCTAATTAGGAAATAATATTTCTATATAGCGTATGTTAATTAAATAACAAAAAGCTGTTCTTGTCAATATTTGGAATATTAGGGGTTGTAAGCAAAAAATATGCGATTGTTATGTGATATTATAGAAAAATGTTATTTCTGAATAAAAAATAACGTTTTCGAAGAAAAAACCGCCCCTAGCAGGCGGTTTTAGAAATATTTATTTTGTTTGTCCTGCGGCTGTCGGCGTCATCTTCAGGCGGTTGCTTATTTCTGATGAAAACTGCTTGAGCATAAACGTATATTTTTCTCGCTCAGGCTGTGTGATTCTTGATCTTGGAGCCGTGAGGACAAGCGCTCCGAGGACGCCGCCGGCTCCGTTCATTACTGGAACCCCTATGCTTACGGTATCCGCGCTGTACTCGCCGTCGCTTACTGCGTATCCTTGTTCGCGTATTTTTGCGTATTCAAGTAGCAGTTTTTCCGGGTCTGTTATCGTCGCCGACGTGTAGGCCGCTAGCTTTTCTGTCAAAAGTTTTTCTCTTATTACGGCTTCGTCTTCGTATGCGCTCAGTGTTTTTCCGACGGCGCCGGCGTTGATGGGTCTTGGTTCTCCGACGCTGCTTACCGTGCGCAGAGTTTTTGTGCTGTCTTCTCTGTATATCGTCGTCGGGCGGCCGGATACGGTCGTGGCGAAGGCCGCGCTTTCGCCCGTAAGGTCTCTTATGCGAACCAGATACGGGCGAATAAATTTTTCAAGGCCTATGTTTGTCTCGTAACATTTCCCGAGCAAGTATGAAGATATACCCAGCGTATATTTATAATCGCTTGTTTGTTCTATCAGCCCGAACTGACACAGCACTCCCAGTATCTTGAACGCTCCGCTTTTTCCGCAGCCGAGGCGTTCGCTCATTTCCGTGAGGCTGTACCGGTACGGCGGTTCGCCGAGGGTTTTCAGCGCCGTAGCGGCCTTTTCAATAGAATTCATAAAAAGCTCACCTTACCCTTATAATTATCATGTACGCATTACTATAACATATTGCGTGAATGCGCGTTATTGAGCGAATAAAGATCATTAAGCGCAGGTGCGGAGGTTAGATTTCATGAAAATTCTCGTAATAGACGGACAGGGCGGCGGCATAGGCCGCCAGGTGGTGCAGGCGGTCAAAGCGGCGTTCCCCGAGGCCGACGTAACCGCGGTCGGGACGAACAGCACCGCGGCCTCCGCGATGCTCAAAGCCGGGGCGAACCGCGCCGCGACGGGCGAGAACTCAGTCAAGGTCTGCTGCCGCAGCGCCGACGTGATAATCGGCCCCGTCGCAATCGTCATAGCCGACTCGCTGCTCGGCGAAATCACGACCGCGATGGCCGCGGCGGTAGGACAGAGCGCCGCAACGCGCATTCTCATCCCCGTCAACTGCTGCGGCAACATCGTAGCCGGAGTCCCGGATCTATCGATAACGCGCATGGTCGCAAGCGTCGTCGAGGAATTGAGGAAGCTCGCATAAAAAGGCGGCGCGTCCGCGAAAGGCGCGCCGGTCTTTTACTTTGCAGCTCTGTCTGAAATTTACAGCCGTCCGATAATCGCCGCGTAAAACTCCGCGGCCTTCGCTATCTTTGACGTTTCGCAGTTCTCGTCGCGCATGTGCGCGAGCTTGTATTCGCCGGGGCCGAATCCTATCGTCGGGATTCCCATACTGACGGGCGTGACGGCGTTTGTTCCGAAGTCCCAGAAGTCGTAGCGCGCGGGCGCTTCGTCGAAGGAGTCGCGGTAGGCTTCGTCGGCGGCTTTTTTGAGCGGAGAATCGTCGTCGAGCTTCCACGCCATGTGCAGAGGTTCGTAGACGAGGGGAGCGCCTTTCCAGCTCGTGCGGCGCAGCGTGCCGATCTCCCACGTCGCGCGCTTTCCGGCGACGAGCGCGTCCATTTCTGCGCGCACTTTCTCCTCTGTCTCGCCGAGAACGAGACGGCGGTCGAGGTATATCTCGCACTCGCTCGGCACGGCGTTGAGAGACGCCGTGACGCAGCTTATATTTGATAGGACTATCGTACCGTGCGTGGAGCCCTCCGCCGAGAGCTTTTTGTTCAGCGCTTCGACGCGGTCGATTATCTCCGCCATTTCGTAGACGGCGTTGATCCCCTTTTCGGGCGCGGAGCCGTGCGCCGAAAGCCCGCGCGTGACTATGCGCATCTGCGCCTTGCCCTTGTGACCGAGCGTTATCACGTCGTCGGACGGCTCGCATATCACTACGAAGTCGGGGCGCAGATTCAGCTCCTTATACATCATCTTGATGTTCTCGCCGTCGCAGTATTCCTCGCAGACGCTCCCGCTGACGCAGACGCGTTTGCGTGCCGTCAGCCGACGTTCGCGCGCGAGCGCAGCCCCGTATATCGACGCGGCGAGGCCGCCCTTCATGTCGACGGAACCGCGCCCGTAGATGCGCCCGTCCTTTATCTCGGCTGCGAATGGAGGAAGAATCCATTCGTCTGCGTCGTTGACCTCGACGTTGTCCATGTGCGAGTCGAAGTGGATGAGCTTTTCGCCGTCCCCGATGAATCCGACCGCGTTGCCCGTGCCGTCTATGAAAGCCTCGTCGTAGCCTAGCTCCTTCATTTTGGCGACGACCGCCTGCGCGACGCCGCCCTCCTCGTCCGAGTAGCTGCGTATGCGCACGAGCTCGCGCGTGAATTCGATTACGTCTCTTTTAAAAGTGTCCGCCAGCGCCATCAACCGATCCCCCCTGCATAAGGTTATAAAAAAGGACGCGCCGCGGGGCGTGCCCGCTGAAAACTGCTCTATCCGTGAATCACGCGGTCGTCGTCGAAGAACTCCGTCAGCGCGTTCCTGATGTATCCGTCGACGATCACTTCGGCGTTTTTCTGAATTTCGCCGCGGTGCTCTTCGAGGTACTTGGCGGCGGCTTCCTTCTCCTCGTCGGGAATCGAAGGAATGTCCGCGAGGCACTCTATGCACTTCGTGCTGAACTCCGGCAGCTCAATATGGGCGAGCGCGGCTTCCTTCTCGTGGCGGCGGTGTACGCTCGTCGCGAAGACCGCGTGCGTACCCTTGCCTCCGGCCTCCATCTCGCGCGCGAAGTGGCGCGCGTCGGACTCATGGTCGAACACCAGCACGGACTGTACGCCGCCCGCGTCCTGATATACTACGGCCCAAACTTTTTCCTGCATGAAAAACACCTCCAAAAGGTTATATTGCTTTTGCCTGTTAATAGTATAAAACAAAAACGGCGCGGGAAGAACCGTCCGGCGGAAATGTTTTACAGACCGAGGCCGGCGCGTGCGCGCGTTATCTCTTCGAGCTCTTCGTCCGAAAACCGCCTGTCCTTGAAATAGAAGGCCAGGTCTTCCTCGGTGATTTTTCTTATCACGCGGCATGGGTTGCCTGCGGCGAGAGACCAGGCGGGAAGGTTGCGCGCGACTACGCTGCCCGCGGCTATCACGCAGAAGTCGCCGACCGTGACGCCGGGCAGTATCATCGCGCCGCCGCCTATCCAGACGTGGTTTCCTATCGTGACGGGCGCGCCGTACTCCCAGCCTGCGGCGCGCGCGGCGGGGTGCAGCGGATGGCCCGCGGTGTAGATTGCGGCGTGCGGCGCCATGAGGCAGTTGTCGCCTATCGTGACGCGGCAGACGTCGAGTATAGTGCAGTTGTAGTTGATGTATAGGTTTTTCCCCGCGTGTATGTTGAAGCCGTAGTCGCAGTAGAAGGGCGGGTTTATAATCGCGTTCTCCGACTTTCCGAGGAGCTGCGCCGCCAGCGCGTTGTGCAGCTCGAGGTCGTCAAAGGGCGCGCGGTTGAGCTTGTCGAGCAGCGCGCGGCAGCGGCGGTACTGCGCGTAGACTTCTTCGTCGGATTTGTATGGCAGCCCCGCGTCGCGGCGTTCTATGTTCGTCATGCGTCTCTCTCCTTTATCGTCTTTCGCGCGTGCGCGCACGGAAGATTATACGCGCGGCGGCGCGCAAAGAAAAACGCCGGCGCGGGGAATTTTTCTCCGCTCCGGCGTTTTTGGATTTTTTCGTGAGCTTTAGGCGCGACCGCACTTTCTGAGCAGTTTCGCCCAACTTGCGTCGGCGTCGCGCTGCGCCTCTTCGACAAGGTCGAGGCGCTCCGCGCCTTTTTTGAAGAGATGGGCGTAACGTCCCTGCGCTCTCAGGAAGTCTTCGATAGATACGTTCTTCTTAGGCTCGTAAGAAAGCTTATACTCGCCGTTGACGACTTCGTAGACTGGCCAGAATTTACTGTCTGCAGCCATCTGGCATATCTCCAGCTGGCGCGACGGGTCTATTTTCCAGAAGAGCGGGCATGGAACGAGCACGTTGACGAAAGCCGCCCCCGGCGTCTCGACGGCGCGCTTGACCTTCGTGATGAGGTCGAGCGGATTGTGCAGCGTCGTCTGCGCGACGTAAGGGATTTCGTGCGCGGCGACGATCTCTGTAAGGTCCTTCGCGCGCTGAAGCTTGCCCGGCATCACATTGCCTGCCGGCGACGTGGTGGCGTTCGCGTTCCGCGGCGTCGCGCTCGAGCGCTGCGCTCCGGTGTTCATGTATCCCTGGTTGTTGTAGCAGATGTACGTGAAGTCGTGCCCGCGTTCAAGAGCGCCGGAGAGCGACTGAAGCCCGATGTCGTAGGTGCCGCCGTCGCCGCCGAAAGCTACGAATTTTATGTCCTTGCCGACCTTGCCTTTGCGGCGCAGAACCTTGTAAGCCGCTTCTATGCCAGAGATGCCCGCCCCGGCGTTCTCAAACGCGATGTGCATGAACGGCATACGCCAAGCGCTGTAGGGATAGACGGTAGTCGAGACCTCCATGCAGCCGGTCGCAGAGACGACGACGACCGGATAGTCGACTGCCATCAGCGACTGGCGTATCGCGGTCGGCGCGCCGCAGCCTGGGCACATGCGGTGCCCTTGCGTGAGGGGGCTCTGCCTTTTCGTGAGTTCTTTTATGTTAATCGCGCACATCTTCGCCGCCCCCTTCGAGAAGTCCTATGAAGCGCGCGCCGACGCGGTAGTCGTTCTTCATCATGCGCTCGAATACGGCGCGCGCGTCCGACGTGTAGAAGTCTCGTCCGCCGAGGCCGAAGATGTATTCCTGCACAGGCACGTGCTGCTCGAGGTTGTAGAGTACGCTTTTGACCTCCGCCGCGAGCGGGGCCGTGCCGCCTATGCTCGCGCTGCGGTCGAGCACTGCGACGCCCTTTTTGCCGCTCGCGAGACGCCGGAACTCTTCCGCGGGGAACGGGCGGAAGAAGCGCACGCGCAGCATTCCGGCCTTCACGCCCTCGTCGCGCAGTTCGTCGACGACGTCCTTGACGACGCCGGCCGCAGAGGACATGATGACGATTAGGTATTCGGCGTCGTCGGCGCGGTAGTCCTCGACCGGCGCATAACGGCGTCCCGTCTCTTTCTCGAGTTCAGCCGCGAGTTCTTCGTAGACTGTGAGGACATTGTTCATGCCTTCCATCTGGTTGCGTTTTATCTCAAAATAATATTCGGCCATAGTGAACGATCCGTATGATACTGGGTTGTCGACGTCGAGCAGCGGATAGGCTGCTTTGCGTTCGCCGACGAAGCCGCGCACAGTCTCGTCGTCGAGCAGCTCGACGGGCTCGTAGCAGTGGCTCGTGATGAAGCCGTCCTGGCAGACGAACACCGGCGTCAGCACGCGCGAATCCTCGGCGAGGCGCACTGCGAGCAGTACGGAGTCGTAAACTTCCTGCGCGTCCTCGCAGTAAATCTGCACCCAGCCTGAGTCACGCTCCGGCATGCTGTCGGAGTGGTCGCAGTGGATATTGACAGGCGCGCCGAGGCAGCGGTTGACGAGGCCGAAGACTATCGGAGCGCGGAACGATGCCGCTATCGGGAAGATTTCGTGCATGAGCGCTACTCCGTTCGCCGACGAGGCGGTCATGACGCGCGCGCCGGAAATCGACGCGCCGACGCAGGCCGATATAGCCGAGTGTTCGCTTTCGACGGCGACGTATTCCGAATCGACCTTGCCGTTCGCCACGAAGTCCGCAAAACGCATCGGGATCTCCGTAGACGGTGTGATTGGGTAAGCCGCGACGACGTCGGGATTGATCTGGCGCATCGCCTCCGCGAAGGCCAGGTTGCCGGACGTCATGATTTTTTTCTTATTTGACATGCGCGCCGACCTCCCCGGGGTGTTCGCCCGAAACCGCCGTCTCTCCGGCGAATGAAGATTCCGAATGCATCGTTATCGCTTTGGTGGGGCATATCCGCTCGCATATCGCGCAGCCCTTGCAAAAGAAAAGATTTATTCCGGCGACTTTGCTTTCCGCGTCAAGCTCTATCGAGTCGTCGGGACACTGGAGCCAGCAACGGAGGCATGAGACGCATTTCGTCGTGTCGATGACGGGGCGCATAGAACGCCACAGCCCCGTCTGCACTTTCAGTGCGGAGGCCCCGAAGGCTATCGTCGCCATCGGCACCTCCTGCCAGCATTGCGGTTTACTCATGCGAAGACCGCCTCGCTGCGTCCGCGCAGTATCGCGCGTCGGTTGGCTTCGAGCACCGGCTGCGGAAGTTTCGTCATCTTGCTCGTGAAGTGGTTGACGAAGGACTCGACGGGAACGTCGGTGAATACATGCGAGAGAGCGCCGAGCAGCGGCGCGTTCGGGCGGTTCTGGCCGAGCTCTTCGAGTGTGATCTTCGTCGCGTCGACGACAAGCACTTTCGCCTTCGACGAAACGCCGAGGCGGCGGCGGAGTTCCTTCGCGTTCTCCGCGCTGTTGACGAGATATACCGCGTCTTCGGTAGTCCCCTCGGTTGGGTTCGCGCTCTCGACCATCGTCGGGTCTACGACTACGACTATATTGGGGTTCTGCACTCCGCAGCGGCGGCGTATCGGGGAATCCGAGACTCTATTGTAGGCGCGTATCGGCGCGCCCTGGCGTTCTGCGCCGTATTCTGGGAAAGCCTGTACGTGCTTGCCTTCCTCGAAAAGAACTTCGGCTAGTATCGCGGAAGCGCTCTTCGCCCCCTGTCCGCCGCGTCCGTGCCATCTTACTTCAAGTGTTTTGTTCATCTGTGGTTCCTCCTTGCATAAATCCGTGTTAGAAATTTTTGCACTAAAAAAGGGGCCCTTTCGTTTTGAAAGGGCCCCTCGCTCGTCTGCTCAAACGGCGCTAAACGCCGTTCCTACGAGAAGGAGCCGCGTTAATAATTATAATTATTATGTTATTGTTGCTTATGCTTCTTAACATAACGTTTCCTCCGTTCCCGCAAGATGGCGACATGCTAGCACCACGCGCCGCGGCTGTCAAATGTTGGACAAATTATTTTTCTGAAATATAACTCTGATTCATGACTTTATATAACAAGCAAAAAATTGCAAACGCCTTGTAAAAACTATGCGTTTTACGTATTTGCAGCGACGATGCAAAATTTTTCAGCGCGCTGCGCGAGGCGCGCCTCGTCCGCTGAGTACGGAGACGAAGCGCACTCGCCCGTCCATCCACTCGCCGATGAGGCCGACGCCCTTCCCCATCGTGAAAGCGGCGGCGACGGTCCCGACTCCGAGCCCGCGCGCCTCGCCGAGGAAGTAGAACGTCAGCGCCGCGGTCACGGCGAGGCATATCACGTCGAATGAAATTTTTATCTTTGGATATGAGACGCCGGTAATCGACGACAGCTCGCGCGGGAACAAATCAGTTGGGATTATCGGCATTTCACATCTGTTTGAGAGAGCGATGCCGAAGCAGATGACGAACCAACTTACGAAGAAATAGAGAATCCTAAAAATGATGCCGCCCGGCAGCATCGCTATCCAGCTTTCGTGAAAATCCATCGCCGCGCCGAAGGCAAATCCGACAACGAAGCTGAAGATGTATTCCGCGACGAAGCGACCGCGCAGGACCATCAAACTTGCAACGAGCAGCGACTGGAAAATAAAGGTCCACATGCCTAGCGTAAGCGTCGGAAAGGTCTCGGAAAAAGCGTAGGGCACGCTCGAAATTGCTGAAATGCCAGCGCCCGAGTAGAGCATCAGCACGACGCCGAAGCTGTTGACGAATACCGCCGCGGCGAGCGCCGCCTCGCCCCTCAGAGTAGTTATATGTCTTTCCATAAAACATCATCTTCCCAAGATAAAATTAAAAACGGGAGGGCGTGTGGCTGCCGTCCCGTTTATGGCCGGAATTATAATTCCGCCGTGTTTCGTTATCAAGAGGGAACTTTTATGAAATTTTGTCAAGGGCGGTCATTCGGCGGAATTTTCGCCCGTCTGCGCCCGTCCGTTCCAGCGGCAGGCGCGCATGTCGACTTTGCCGTCGCGCGTGAATTTCACGCCCTCGGCTTCAAGCTTCGTGCGGCGCAGCTCGGCATAGCCGCCGCCAGCAATAGTGCCGTCGCTCATGACGACGCGCTGCCACGGCAGATCGTCGGGGCAGCGGCGCATTGCCCAGCCGACCTGGCGCGCGGCGCGCGGAGCGCCGAGCATATAGGCTATCTGCCCGTAGCTGACGACGTGCCCGCGCGGTATCGCGCGCACTATTTCATAGACGCGCACGAAGAACGGCGCGGCCTCTTCGTGCAGAGCTACGCCTTCGCCTTTATCTTTTCCGCCATGATCCGCCCGGCCTCGCGCGCGGCGCGCAGCTCCTTCGGGAATACGTCTCTCCGCCATATTTTCTTTTCCGCTTCGTTAAAGCCGTCCGCGTCGAACTGCGAGTAATCGGCAAACTGCGTAGTGTTGAAGGCGCAGACGCGCTCCGGCTTAGTAAACACACGGCCTATGAAGCTCTCGAACGCCGCGAGCGGGCCGCCTCCGCCGTTTATGAATTTTTCCTCGAAGAGCGGCTCTTTGACGTTCATAGTGTAGATCATCGCCGTTTCCGCACGCTTCGGCGCTAGAGTCTGATGCCCCTTACCGTAGCTGATGAATGGGAAGACGAGCCGTTCGATCAAAGCGTGGAGCTGCGGCGTCACCGTCCACAGATATACCGGCGAGGCGAATACGAGGCCGTCCGCCTGCGCCGCGCGCTCCAGCAGTTCCGCCGCTCCGTCCCGCTGCGCGCAGCGTCCGTAGGATGCGCCGCCTTTGACCTTGCAGGCGAAGCAGCTGCCGCAGCCCTTGAAGTCCAGGCCGTAGAGCCGTACTGTCTCGACCTCCGCTCCAGCATCCGCCGCGCCGACGGCGAAGCTTTCGCACATCTGCGCCGTGTTCCAGCCTTTGCGCGGGCCGCCGTCGAATATGATTATCTCCATCGCGTTAGTGCGCGTCGGCCTCGCGGCTGCCGGGCTTTATGCCGTCGAAGCTGTCGAAGAAGACCGTCTCTTCGCGCGCGAGCCGTTTCTCGTGGAGCGGCGCGGGCGCGGCGTCCGCGCCCGGATAGCCGACTGGCAGAATTGCGACTGGAATGAGGTAGTCGGGCAAATCATAGGCCTTGCGCACCTTCGCCGGGTCGAAGTAGCCGACCCACGTCGTGCCCAGGCCGAGCGAAGCTGCTTCCAGCATCATCTGCGTCGTGACTATAGCTGCGTCGACGGCTCCCATATCGCAGTTGTCGAACGAGCGCTTCCAGCTCGCCTCGCGGTCGTAGCAGACGAGCAGCGCGAGCTGCGCGTGGAAGTGGTAGGGTGTGCAGCCCTTTAGCTTTTCGAGCGCATCGGGGCTTTCGAGCACGAGGATGCGCTGCGGCTGGTAGTTCACCGCGGTCGGCGCGCAGCGTCCCGCTTCGAGTATCGCGTCGAGCTTTTCGCGCTCAACCTTTTTGTCTGAAAACTTTCTGACGGAATAACGTTTCTTTGCAAGTTCAAGAAAATTCATTTTTCGTTCTCCTTTCGTATGACGTTCCGCTTCAATGATAGCGCGGCGGCGCGAAAGCGCAAGTGCGCGTGTGTTGACAGGGGAACGGCGGCGAACATATAATAAAGTTTAGCCGTTTTAGGACGGGCGGCCCGATAAAAAGGCCGCGCACCGCATGAAGGTTCTTAGCACCGCGTATTGCCTGCGAACGAAATTTCTCGTTGTTTCTCATCTGTTTGATAGATTTTCGCGGCACGGGAATGTTTGTGCCGGATGCATAGGGGACGGCGTAGTACAGCCGCGTTGCGGAGCGCACAGGCGCGCCGCGCGGCTTGCGCGCGTCCGTATATTTTCAGGAGGTAAAAATTTTTAATGCAGGAAATTCAGGAAAGATTTACAGATTTCAACCTAAGGCCGGAGCTTCTGCGCGCGATAGAGCGCAAAGGCTTTGAGCACCCGATGCCGGTGCAGACCGCCGTGCTGCGCGACGGGAGCCTGGCCGACAACGACCTAATAGTGCAGGCGCGCACCGGCAGCGGAAAGACGTTGGCCTTCGCTCTTCCGCTGCTTAACGGGATGGAGCCGGGGGCGCGGACGCCGCGCATAATAGTGCTTTCACCGACGCGCGAGCTCGCGCAGCAGACAGCGCGCGAATTCGCCTGGCTCGGCGCGGATATTGGAGTGCGCGTGGCGACCCTCGTAGGCGGCCTCGATATGGAGCGCCAGATACGCTCGCTACGCGACGGCGCTTCCGTAATCGTCGGAACGCCTGGGCGAATCCTCGACCACCTGCGCCGCGGCACGCTGAAGACCGAAGATATTACGAGCGTTGTGCTCGACGAAGGCGACCACATGCTCGACATGGGCTTCCACGACGAGATGGAGGCGATACTCCAGGCGATGGACCACGTCGAGCGCACGTGGCTCTTCTCCGCGACGATGCCGCCCGAGGTGCTCTCTCTGACGAAGCTCTACCTCGACGCGCCGAAAAAAATATCGCTCGTCTCCGACGTCGCTTCGCACAGCGACATAACGCAGAAGGCCTACATTATTCCGTCGCGTAAGCGCTTCGAAGGGCTTGTCAACGTCCTGATATGGGAGAATCCGAGCAAGTCGCTGCTCTTCTGCGGAACGCGCGCAGAGACGCAGGATATCGCGGACAGGCTCTGCGATATCGGCTTCCGCGCAACGGCGATACACGGAGACATGAGCCAGCGCGAGCGCAACAACGCGCTCTCAGCGCTGCGCGGCGGCCGAGTATCAATACTCGTGGCTACCGACGTTGCGGCGCGCGGCCTCGACATCGACGCCGTCAGCCACGTCATACAGTACGGCCTGCCGCAGAACCTCGAAGCCTTCGTCCACCGCAGCGGGCGTACAGGCCGCGCGGGCCACGAGGGCAGCAACCTGATACTGCTCACCGCCCGCGAGGCGCGTCAGTTCAAATATATGCTCCACGCGTCGCACTCGCAGCTCACGCTCGAATGGATACCGGCCCCGGACGCCGCGGAGATAGAGGGTCAGTCGCGCATCCGCTTTGAAAACAACATCATCGAGCACGCGCTTGAATCCGACGAATTCGAGGCGTGGGCGCGCGAGCTATTGTCGCGCGAGGAAGCGCCCGTGCTCGTCTCCGGGCTTCTCGCGAAGGCCTACGGCGACCAGCCGAGCGGCTACTCGATACGCGAGGACGTGCAGTTCGAGATGGACCGCGAAAAGGGACGCCGCGACGCCTCGGCGCAGCGCGGCGGAAAAGACGCGGCGCGCAAGGAGCGCTTCAAACGGCCCGAAATGACGGGCGGCCTCTCCGTGCAGTTCGCCGCGGGCCGCAACGACGGCTGGGAAGTTGGCCCGCTGCTCGGCGCAATATGCCGCGGCGCGGGGCTCGGACGTGAGGACGTCGGCAACATCCGCCTGCGCGACACGAGCGCGGTGGTCGAAATATCGCCGCGCGGAGCCTCCTTCATCGAAGGCCGCCGCGAACGCCTCGAAAAAGAAGGGCTGCCGATAGCCGCGATACGCGAAATTAAAGGCGACGGCGACCGCCCGAGAAGAAGCTACGACCGTGCGCCGCGCCGCGAACCGCGCGAAGGCAGAGAAAGCCGCGAAGGCCGCGAAAACTTCCGCCCGCGCCGCATGCGCGACGGCGAAAGCGCAGGCCGCAGGAAATTCCCGAAATACAAAGACGAGTAACAAACGCCGCGCCGCTCCGGAAAATTAAGGAGCGGCGCTTTTTTATGCCTGCCGTCAGCGAAGATTCTCCGGCAGATACTCGCACGCCGTCTCAATGAAGGCCGCAGCGGCGCGCGAAATCGGGCTTCCGGCGCGCGCGTACATATAAATGTACCGAGCCGAGAGCTCGTCGCCTAATTTGAAGAAAGCCATATCCTCCGAAAGTCCCGCCTTCTTCGCGAGGACATCGCTGACTATCGCCGCGCCTATGCCGAGCGCCGCGATGCGATACATCGTCGCGGCCTGGTCCAGCTCGAGCGTAACATTCGGAGAAGCGCCGGCCGCGGCGAAAAGTTTATCCGCAATCGTGCGCGAGCTGTTGCCGGGTTTTAGCAGGACGAAAGGCAGATGCGTGAACCCCGCGAGCGAAACGCACGGGCGGCTCACATCCTCTCGGCAGAGCTCGTCAAATTGAAGCCGCGCCGCCTCGTCCGCACTACGCGGCAGCATCGCGGATGGGACGGCGAGAATCATCTTTTCCTTAAAAAGCGGGAATCTTTTGTAAGAGCTTTCGTCGAGTTCCATATTGGTGACTGCGAGGTCGAGCGCGCCCGCCGCCAATTTTTGTATGAAGTCCGACGTGCTGCTCTCGTAAAGGTCGAGCTGTATGCCCGGGTACTTTTTGCGGAAGAGCGACAGCACGGGCGGCAGAATGTACGCCGAATGGAAATTGCTCGCGCCTATCGAAACGTGGCCGAGCCGCAGCTCGTTCGTGTCGTATATATAATCTTCAAGCTCGTTTTGCAGCTTCCTGATAATTTCCACCGCTTCTATATACTTTTCGCCGAACTCCGTAAGCCGCAGCGGCGTCGTGCTTCTGTCGAATACCGGCGCGCCTGCACGCTCCTCCGCCTTCTTTACCGTCAGGCTCAGCGACGGCTGCGCGATGTGCAGCTTCTCCGCCGCGCGGCTGAAGCTCTTCTCCCTGTAAACCTGATAGATATATTCCCAATTGCGGAACACGGCCGCCGCCTCCATGTTAATATTTATTTTATTAAATATAGACTATATTATTATTTATATTGGAATATATCAAGGTGCGGCTATACAATGTAATCGTAATAGAAAATTAAATCCCGCAGGAGGAATTATATATGACGCCCGCAGAACTCAGGGAACAGATACCGTTCCTGTCCACCGTCGCATACCTTGACAACGCTTCCGTAGTACCGGCGCCGAAGTGCGTGCTCGACGCGATGAGCCGCTACGCCGCGGAGTGCCCGCTCAACTACGGCGTCGGAGAATTTCCCGCCGCGCGCCGCGCAGCCGCGCTCGTAGACGAAGCGCGCGCGAAGATGGCTTCGTTCGTCAACGCCGCCGCGCCCGAAGAAATTATTTTTACAAAGAATACCACCGAGGCGATAAACACCGTCGCTTCGTCCGGCCTCTGGCGCGAGGGCGACGAAATCATAATCACGAGCTTAGAGCATCAGTCGAACATGATGCCGTGGATTCGCCTCGCGAACGAAAACGGCGTGAAGCTCCGCGTCGCGCAGGCGGAGCCCGACGGCACGGTGAAGCCCGAGAGCGTGAAGGCGCTCGTCACGCCGCGCACGAGACTGATAAACGTCACCTACGTCTCGAACATTTACGGCACGGTCACCCCCGTCGACGAAATCGGCGAAATTGCGCGCGCTGCGGGTGCGCTCTACATGATAGACGCGGCGCAGGCCGGAGGCCGCCTCGTCATGGACGTGCGCGAATCGGGCTGCGACTTCATGTCGATATGCGGACGCAAAAGCATGATGGGGCCGCAGGGCACGGGAGCGATCTACGCGAAAAAAGAGCTTCTCGAACAGATGCGCCCGCTCACGATTGGAAGCCGTGCGGGCCACGTGCTTGACGAGAACACCATAACACTCAACAAAGCGCCATACAAGTTTGAGGCGGGCGTGCTCAACACGGCCGGAGTCATAGGATTGGGCGTCGCGGCGGAAATGCTCGCGAGCGTCGGCCTCGACAAAATCTTCGCGCGCAACGCGGAGACGACGCAGTACATGATAGACGGCCTGCTCTCGATACCGCAGGTCGAGCTTTACGGCGGACGCGACGCGGGTAAGCTTGCGGGCGTAATTTCATGGAACGTACGCGGAATGGACTGCGCCGTGGTAGCGTCGAAGCTCGGCGAGCGTGGAGTAGCCGTCGCCTCGGGCGCGCAGGGCGCGCTGCTTGCGATACGCCCGCTCGGAATCAAGGGCGTCGTCCGCAGCTCGGTACACTATTTCTCTGAAAAGCGGGACGTCGACGCACTTATCGACAGCCTGCACGATATACTGAAATAATTCCGAAAGGGGAGACTTCCTATGAGTATAGGCGGCAAACGAATTTCAACGACGACGCAGATTTTTGCGGCGATGATCCTCGGCTCGATAGCGGGGATAATCTTCGGCGAACAGATGAGCGCTTTCAAATTTATCGGCGACCTCTGGGTGAGCTGCATAAAAATGATAATCGTCCCGCTCATCATGTGCATCATGGTGCTTGCGATAGGCTCGCAGAGCAATATGAAAAGCCTCGGCCACGTGGCCTTCCGCATAGTTGTCTACTATCTCTGCGTGACGAGCGCAGCGGCGGTCGTCGGCATCACGGTCTCTTCGATTATCAAGCCCGGCGTAGGGCTCGACCTCGGCACGCTCGAGAAGGTTGACGCGGTAGGGAAAGGCTTCAGCCTCGCGGGCTTCCTCTCCGGCATGATTTCCGACAACATCTTCGAGACCTTCACAAAGGGCAATCTCATGCAGGCGATGGTCATAGCCATATTCTTCGGCATAGCCATAGTCAACATTAAGAACGAAAAGAGCCGCGAAACGGTGCTGTCTTGGTTCCAGTCGTTCCAGGATTTGCTCACGACTTATATCGGCGGAGTAATAAAATTCGCCCCCATCGGAATTTTCTTCTTAATCGCTGATTGTCTCGGCAAGTATGGAGTCGTGCTGCTCGGCTCGCTCGGCAAATTCCTTGGCGCGTTCTACGTCAGCGTGCTCGTCCAAGCGCTCCTCGTCTACTGCGGTACGGTCTTTATATTCGCGAGGATTTCACCGCTGCGCTTCCTGAAGGACACCTCTGAGATATGGCTCTTCGCGGGCAGCACCGGCAGCAGCGCCGCGACGCTTCCGGTAAGCCTAAGAGTCGCTAAGGAAAAATTCGGCATCCCAGACAGAATATCCAACTTCTGCCTCACGCTCGGCTCGAACGTCAACCAGGACGGAACGACGCTCGTGCTGACCGCCGTCATCATGCTCGTCGCGCAGGTCAACGGCATCACATACGATATCCCGACGCTCGTTCAGCTAGTCGCCGTATCGGTGCTCGTCTCCTGCTCCGGAGCCGGCATACCTGGCAATATCATCGTCAAAATGATGATAGTCGCCGAGACGATAGGGCTGCCGCTCGACATCATTGCCGTAGTCGCCGGCATCTACAAGCTGATAGAGATGGGAAGCACCGCATGCAACTGTCTGAGTGACTTCGCGGGCACGGTCTGCATCGGAAGGCTTGAGATGCGCAAAGAGGCCAAGGCCGCGGCGAAAGGTTAGGCGCGCGATATGAACTTTGAACCGCTGAACAGAGCTCTGATAGAGGCAGAATATCCTAACCTCGCCGGCACGGCGTACTTCAACGTCTCGTCAATAGCGCTTCCGCCGAAGCGCGGACTGGAGGCCGTAGAAGGGTACTGGCGTTCGCTCGCCGGGGAATTCTGCGAAAACGCAGACCCCGTACACGACGCGATATGCCGCGAGGTGCGCGGAGAAATAGCGAAACTTTTGTCCTGCTCGCCGTCAGAGATAGCCTTTACTAAAAATACGTGCGACTCGATAACCCAGTTCGTACAGTCTTATCCGTTCGAGGCCGGGGACGAAGTCGTGACGACCAGCCAGGAGTATCCGTCGAACTTCTATCCGTGGCTGCTGCTCGAACGCCGCGGCGTAACGGCGCGCATAGTCGATTTCAAAGACGGAGCGCTGGAGCCGGAAGCAGTCGTCGCGGCCTGCGGCGCGAGGACGAAGGCGGTCGCGCTGTCCAGCACATTCTTCTGCAACGGCTTCCGCATGGATTTGAAGCGTCTCGGCGAGCTGTGCCGCGAGCGCGGAATCATACTCGTCGTCGACTCGATACAGTCGCTCGGAAGATTGAAGCTCAAGCCGAAAGAGCTCGGCATAGGCTTCCTCGGCAACGGCGGACACAAATGCCTGCTCGGTATGAAGGGCGCGGGCTTCCTCTACTGTGACGAAAATCTGCGCCCGTTGCTGGAGCCCTTCACGGCCTGCCGCCAGAGCCTCGTATCGTGGCACCGCCCGCCGCTTGAGCGCCACAGCGCGGATTTGAAATGGCGCTCCGACGCTGGCTGCTTTGAGAGCGGAAACCCGAACTACATCGGCATCATGGCGATGGGCAAGGGCGTGAGCCTCATCAACGAGCTCGGCATAGAGCGCATAGAGGCGCACGTGCTGCACCTCGAAGAGCTGCTCCGCGCCGCGCTTGCGGAAAAGAAAATTTCAATCCCCGAGCGCGAGCAGGAACGCCGCTCTGGCATAGTATTCCTGACGCTGCCGGAATACGCGGACAACGCGGCGGCGCGCGCGGTATTGCTCAAGCACAAAGTCCACGCGACAGTCCGCGAAGGATATATCCGCGTATCGATACACTTCTTCAACACCGAGCGCGACATAGAGCAACTCGTCGAGGCGCTAGGAGAGATATTTTAGGCGAAGAAGCACAAGTTTAAGAAAGAGGGCAGACTTAATGCAGATCGTAAAACCTCCGCATCCGTCGAGCGGCCATTACGCCGCCGGTGTGATAAGCAATGGGATGCTCTACATATCGGGGCAGACATCGGCCGACCCGCTGACGGAAAAAATACCCGAGGGCGGCATCGAGGCGGAGACGGCGATGTGTCTGTCGCGCGTCGAAAATATTCTCAAGTCCGCCGGAATAGATAAGAACCACGTAGTCATGTGCCGGATATTCGTCTCCGACATGGAGCTGTGGGGCGCGGTGAACGCTGCATACGCGCGCTTCTTCGGCGAACACACTCCGGCGCGCGCCGTTTACGAAAGCGCCCACATACACCACGGTGCGCACGTGGAGATGGAAGTCGTCGCGGAAATGTCGCAATAAGCATAAAGCGCGTCCGCGCCGGCGCGTAAAAGGCCGGGAACGTCCTTATACGGCGTTCCCGGCCCTTTTATGTCGTAAGTTCTGTGCCGTGCGGCGTTTGACATCCCCGCCCGGCCTATATAGAATTGCAGATAAAATTTCCTGATAAGGGGGCGGTATTGTTGCCATCGTCGTCTAATCCTCTTTCTGCTTTTTTTGCGCGAAAGGACATTCGTTTTTCTTTTTCGCGCTACTTTGTGGACGCGCTCGGCGCTATGGGAGTCGGGCTTTTTGCGTCGCTCATAACGGGGCTGATACTCAAGACCATCGGTTCGAAGTGCGGGCTGCCTATACTGGTCGAGTTCGGCGGCATTGCGGGGCAGATGGTCGGCCCGGCTATCGCCGTTGCAGTTGCGCAGGCGCTCAAAGCCCCGCCTATGGTCGTATTCTCCTGCGCCGCGGCGGGCTTCGCCGGCAACGCGTGGGGCGGGCCTGTCGGGGCCTTCGTCTCCGCCATCGTCGGGGCCGAGTTTGGCAAGGCCGTCTCGAAGGAGACGCCGGTCGATATAATCGCGACTCCTGCGCTGACTGTCATAGCAGGCATGGCGGCGGGAAAACTCATCGGCCCGCCAGTCAGCGCGATGATGACGTGGCTCGGCCTCGTGATAATGCGCGCGACGGAGCTCCAGCCCGGGCCGATGGGCGCGCTTGTCTCAGCGATAATGGGCATGATACTCACGCTCCCTATATCGAGCGCCGCCATAGCTGTGGCGCTTAACCTCTCGGGCATAGCGGCTGGGGCCGCGGCGGTCGGCTGTTCTACTCAGATGATCGGCTTCGCGGTCATGTCTTTCCGCGAGAACGGCGTCGCCGGGCTTCTGTCGCAGGGGCTCGGCACATCGATGCTACAGATGCCGAACATAGTGCGCCATCCGATGATCTGGGTTCCTCCGACGCTCGCAAGCTTCGTCCTCGGTCCGATATCGACGGTCGTGTTTAAGATGACGAACGTGCCCTCCGGTGCCGGCATGGGGACGAGCGGCCTGGTCGGGCAGTTCGGCGCCGTCGAGGCGATGGGCGGTTCGCTCGCAGTGCTTATGCAGATCGCGCTGATGCACTTCATCCTGCCTGCTGTGACGACGCTCGTCATAGCCGAGGCGATGCTGCGCATGAATTTCATAAAGCCCGGCGAGATGAAGCTCGACCTGTAATCTGATATCATATAATGACAACAATTCCATCAGGGAGGAATGTATCGTGAAAGTAAAAATGTCCGTCGCGTGCCTCGCTCTTTGCCTCGCGCTGGTCATGGGCGCGGGGGCCGTTCCGGCGCAGTGCGCGGAGATAGGGCGCGAGCAGGCGTTCGCCATCGCTCTTAAGAACGCAGGAGTGCCGGAGAGGGACGCCTACAACGTCGAAATCAAGAGCGACCGCGAGAACGGCATCGCCATTTTCAAGGTCGAGTTCGAGACGCGCTACGGCGACTACGAGTTCGAGGTCGCGCGCGAGAGCGGGCGCATCATCGGCGCTGACTACGAAGTGGACGACGACTGGCTTCGCACGCTCGGCGGCAGCCCCGTCAGCATCGACGAAGCGAAACGCATCGTGCAGCAAAAGGTTCCCGGTTCGCGTTTCAAAGACATCCGTATGCACCGCGAGGGCGGAAGCCACGACGCGCGCTATGAGGGAGATCTTTTCCACGAGGGCATAAAATACGAATTTGAAATAGACCCGAGGACGGGGCGTATATTTGAGTGGAGCGCTGATTTGCGTGGATAACTAAAGCAGACTCCACGCTTCTTGACGTATTGAAATGCCCGCTTACGCGGATGGCGCGCCGTCATAGATTGTAACTGGTTTGCTTTTTTTATGGACGAGGTCCACAGCCTAACGGCGGCGGTCTCGTCCTTTTTCGTGCCTTGGAGTGAATGCTCTTCGCAGTTTCAGGTCACTTCATCAGCCTGAGAAACCAGCCGGCTGTAGTTATCGGCTCCGCGCTTTATGAACGCGCCGTCAATAAATGCTTCGCTAATCCTACCGCGGCGTCTTCCACTTCCCGCTCTTGAGGAACCAAAGGCTTATTATTATCGTCAGCAGCGAAGCAAGCGGCGCGGCAAAACCTACGGTGAAGAGGCTCGCTCCTGCGATGCCGCTCAGAATCCACGTCGCGGGCACGCGCACGGCGAAGGCGCAGAAAATGTTGTTCGCCATCGTGAAAGTCGTATGGCCGCAGCCGTTGAAGAAGCCGTTGAGGCAGAAGACGAGACAGACGAGTACGCAGTCGAGGCTGAACGATTTGAGATAGAGCGCGGTCGCCTCGATGAGCTCGCGGTCCGGCGTAAAAATCCGTATAACGGGCTCGGGGAAGAAAAAGAGCACTGCGAATGTGACGACGCCGAAGGCGAGCGAAATCGCGAGCCCCGAGAGCATCGTCGTGCGCGCGCGCTTCGGCTTGTCTGCGCCGATGTTCTGCGCGACCATCGCCGAAATCGCGGCGGCGAATGAATGCGGCGGCAGCATCGTGAAGCCGTTGAGCTTGCCGGTAATTCCTATCGCGGCCGCGGCCGCGACGCCGCCCATCTTACTCACCGTCGCAAGTATAAATATAAATGAGATGCTCGTCAGCGAGAACTGAACCGCCATAGGCAGCCCTATGCGCAGAAGGTTGACGAGCTTGTCCCATTTTATCCTCATGCTCGCAATCTTGAAGTCGAAGTGATACTCGGCGCGCCGCGCGTAAATGACCGCGAGGTAGGCGGAAAAACCCTGCGAAAAGACCGTCGCTATTGCCGCGCCGTTCGCGCCCATACCGAAGATGCCGACGAGCGCGAGGTCTCCAACGATGTTGAGCACGCACGCGACCGCGACGAACATCAGCGGCGAGGTTGAGTCGCCGAAGCCTCGGAAGACCGCCGCCAGCGCGTTGTATGCGAACATCGTCGCGAGCCCCGCGACGTTGATGAAGACATAGCCGCGTGTCGGCCAGAAGGATTCTTCCGGCGTGCCGAGCATCCATACTATAGAGTCGATGAACATGAGCAGCCCAACCGTGATGATGACGCTCATAATCGTGAAAAGCGTCAGCATCGTCCCGATTGTCTCTTTAATCTCATCGGTGCGCCCAGCGCCGAAGAAACGCCCTATCATAATTGTGCCTCCGAGCGAGAGGCCGATGACGATACTGTTAATCATAAAGATGAACTGGCTGCCGATGGAGACGGCGGATAGGCCCGCCGCATCGGTGAACTGTCCGACGATTATCATATCCGCCGCGCCGTACAGAGCCTGTAGAAAATTCGCCGCCATGTAGGGGATCGCGAAGCGCGTCAGCAGAAGCGGAATATTGCCCTCCGTCAGCGACTGCGCGCCTGTCGAGAATATCCCCGAGAAAAATTTCTTGAAATCAGCCATTTAACATTACCTCACGAATCTCTCCTGATCTTTCAGCCTTTGCAGATAATAGTATAAGAAGGGCAGGCTCGTCGCGAAGCTGAAAACGTCCGAGACGGTCTGCGTCACTTCGACGCCCGTCATGCCGAACATGCGCGGCAGCACGATAATGAGCGGGAGGAAATAGATGCCCTGCCGCGTGCAGGCGAGGAACGTCGCACGCCCCGCAAACCCCGACGCCTGATGCATCATGTTGGTCGATACGAAGAGCGGCTGTAGCAGCAGCGCCGCGCACTGGAAACGCATCGCCCGCGTACCTATCGCGATGACCTCAGCGTCGTCTGCGCGGAAGAGCGCGATTACCTCCGGCGCGAAAAACCATCCAAGAAGCGTGAGCACGGTCATCATCGCCGTGCCCGCCTTGACCGTGAACCAGAAAGCCTCGCGTACTCGCGCGTAGCGCCGTGAGCCGTAGTTGAAGCCGACGACCGGGGTGAAGCCCTGGCCGAGCCCGATCATCACGGATAGTATGAAAAGGAATATCCTTCCCACTATCGACATGGCGGCGACGGCGGCGTCGCCGTAAGCTCCTGCGCTCGCGTTGAGCGCCGCGGTCGAGATGCTTGCGAGCCCCTGGCGCGAAAGCGACGGGAAGCCGAGGCGCACTATCTCAAAGTAGGTCGACGCGCGGCGCGGAAGCTTCCTAATGCTGATTACGACCATGCTCTTGCCGCGCAGGAAGAACGACGCGAGGATGGAGAAGCTGACGCACTGGCTCAGCAGCGTCGCTGCCGCCGCGCCTGAAATCCCGAGGCCGAAGGTGAAAATAAAGATTGGGTCGAGCGCGATATTCAGTAGACCGCCGGTCACTAGGCCGCACATAGCAAAGGCCGAGTGCCCTTCCGCGCGCAGAATGTTGTTCATCACGAAGCAGCAGCACATCACCGGCGCGCCGAGCAAAATCCACCGCGCGTAGGCGCGCGCGTACGGCAGTATAGTAGGCGTGGAGCCGAGCAGAACCATGAGCGGGTTGATGAAGATTTGCCCGAGAATGCAGATACACGTTCCGAGCGTAAGCGCGCAGAAAAACGAGGCGGAGCCGTAAGTGCTCGCCGAAGCGGAGTCGCCGCAGCCGAGCCTGCGAGAGATGACGCTGCCGGCCCCCATGCCGAGAGTGAAGCCGGTAGCTTGAAAAATCGCCATGAGGCAGAAGACGACGCCGACCGCGCCGCTCGCGCTTGTGCCGAGCTGCGAGACGAAATAGGTGTCGGCTGTGTTGTAGAGCGCCGTCGTCAACATACTCAATATAGTCGGTATCGCGAGAGAAATTATAAGAGGTTCTATAGCAGCCTCGGTCATCCGCTTCAGCTGCTCGTCGCGGTTCTGCGACGCAGCTGCGAAAATGATGAAAAACTCCACTCGTCCACCCCCACGCCTTAAATAAAGCCGCTGTCTGTTATCGATATTTTATCTTGATAAAATACCACCAACCGCCGTTAATCTCAAGAATTCCCGTGCCGCAGCGAGCGAAAAAATCCCGCGCCGGGCGAGCCGGAGCGGGAAGAATTTCTTAAACGAAGCGAGGCGCGCGGAAGCTACGCCCTCTTCAGGTCTTTGCGAAAAATAAGGAAATAGAACAGCGCGACGAAAAACGCGCCGCCGACTACGTTGCCAATCGTGACGAAAAAAAGGTTTTTCACGAAGGCCGCGACCGTTAGCGCCTGTGACGCGCCGCCGTTCAGCATGAGGCCGAGCGGGATGAAGAACATGTTGGCGACGCAGTGCTCGAAGCCCATCGCTGTGAAAGCGGAGATCGGCAGCAGCGCGGCTATGAACTTGCTCGCAGTGTCTTGAGCGCCGAATGCGATCCAAACGGCCAGGCAGACGAACCAGTTGCACAGCACGCCGCGGACGAGCATATAATTCACTGGAAGCGAGCACTTTGACACAGCGAGCGCAAGCGCGGCAGCGCCGCACTGCTCAGATATAAGCCCGCTCTGATATATAATCGTTGCAAAAAAGAGCGCGCCGACAAAGTTTGCGCAGTAGACGACGCAAAGATTGCGCATCATAGAGTGGAAAGAGATTTTCTTTGAAAGGCAGGCTATCGTCATAAGACAGTTGCCCGTTACGAGCTCCGCCCCGGCCGTCAGCACGAGGAAAAGACCGAGCGAAAACACTACGCCGCCAAGAAGCTTCGAAATACCGACGCCTGCAACCTGCGCCGCATCCTGCGTGACGACCAGCATAAAATATCCGCCCATCCCGACATAAGCCCCAGCGAGGAAGCCCATCAGCAGCATTGTCCCGAGCGCAAGCCGGCTCTTAGCGATTCCCGCCGCGAGAGCGGCCTCAGAAATTTCCGCCGACGTCATGATACTCATAAAAATTTCCTCCTAGAGCTTTCACCTATTATATACGGCTTCACCTAAAAAATTAACCCGCCGCAGGAAACAGTACCGCGGCGGTTAAGCTTTGATATATACGCTATCTGATGAGATTCAACAGTCCGAGCGAGAAGACGGGGAAATATGTAAAGAGCATCAGACAGGCGACCATCGCCAGGAAGGAGGGGAGTATCG
>CAVEUD010000003.1:0-114388 GCA_963618995.1 bacterium | reverse complement strand
GAAGCCCGCGCGCGTAAAGCCCTCCGTCGACTATAACGACCCGGAGGCCGTAGACAGGCGGCTGCGCGAAATCGCGAAGGAGACGGGAATTAAATGAATTGTGTCCGCGGCTGGGCGCTAGGGGCTGAGTCTAAACTCAGCCCTGAAGTTTCTTTTTATGGCGCTGTCGCTTCTCCCGCGCTTTTATGCCAACGTTAAGATGTATAATCAAACTGTGGTGTTGGGTTAAACTTGTCCGGGAGTCCTTGACACCATCTTTATATTTCAGAACAAAATAACTGATAGCCCGGGTTTTCCGGGCTATCTTGCTATCTTGAGATTGGGAATGAAATCATAGAAAAAGGAGAAAACATATGATGCATGAGCTGACGAAGCTCATAAGAGGAGACATGAGACCTGCGCTCGGCGTTACGGAGCCCGGGGCGATTGCTTTGGCCGTGTCGTCTGCGGCGGAAAAGATAGGCGGCGGGGACCGCGTCGAAGTTGTGCTGAACAGCGGAATGTACAAGAACGCCTTTACGTGCGGCATTCCCAATAGTCCGTACTTCGGCAACGAATACGCCGCCGCGCTGGGGCTTATCGCGGGAAAGCCGGAGCTCGGGCTTGAGTGCCTCGCGGCGGTGACGGAAGCCGACAACGCGAAGGCTCATGAAATGGTCTCCAATGGCAAGGTCAAAGTACGTCTCGGAACGATAAGCAGCCGCATCTGCATAGAAGCTACAGTCTCTAGCGCGGAGCGCACGGCGACTGTGGTTATAGAGGATTCCCACACGAACATAGTGCGCATAACGGTCGATGAGAAAGACGTACTTATGCGAGATTCGCAGGCTGCCGATGAAAAGGGGGGCGGCAGCCTTATCCACGAATATTCGCTTGCTCAGCTGCTTGAATACGTTGATACCGTCCCTTATGAAGAAATTGCATTTGTCAAAAGCGCGCACGAAATGAACATGGAACTGTTTCAGCTGGCTCTGGAAAGCCGCTCGACGCCGTTCACGCATTTCCTGTCCGCTAAGAATGGCGGAAGGGTCATATCCGGCGACGAGGCCGCTACGGCGTCGCTGCTCTGCGGCGGCGCGATAGAGGCGCGCGTGCTTGGGCTGAACAGGCCGGCAATGAGCATAACAGGCTCCGGAGCGCACGGCATCATAGCCACTCTGCCGCTATACGCCGCAGCGCGCATCCGCGGGTATTCCGACGAGGCGCTCTGCCGCGCGACGATGCTGAGCTACCTTGTTTGCACTTATATTAAGGAATATTCCGGCAGGCTGTCTGCTTTCTGCGGCTGCGCTATTGCGACCGGAACAGGGATGGCCTGCGGCCTGGCCTACCTGCGCGGCGGCGGCGCGGACGTCCTGACTCGCGTCATAAACAACATGGCGAGCTCTATCACGGGAATGATCTGTGACGGCGGCAACCACGGCTGCACGATGAAGGGGATCGTCGCGACCGACGCGGCATTCAGGTCGGTTGATTTAGCAATGAGCGGCGTCAGCATCGGGGATATCCACGGCATAAACGGCGCGACGCCCGAGCTTACGATGAAGAACATGGGCTACATCGCCTCGCCGGGCATGACAGGCACGGAGAAGGCGATGGCGGAGATATTGGAGGAGAAGGCGAAGGCGGTAGGCCGCTGCGCATGACGGACGCGCATATCGCGGAGCATATGCCGAGTCTGTTTGAAGCTGCGGAAGAAATTTCAAAACTTTTATAGTAATGAAAGACGGCCATATCGTCTATATCGTCATGCCAGGCTTCGACGCGGCGTGCTGTCCGCAATGCGGACATAATGAATTTCTTCAGCACGACGCCTGCGCCGAATGCGCCTTTCGGCGAACCCGGCATCCAGTGGCTCTAAATTACGCACGCCACGGTATTTAACTTCGCTGGATTCCGCTAGCATCGGCTAAAATGCCGCCGATGCTAGCGACAACCTGAAGAATTTTTGAATGTCCGCTTCGCGGACAGGCCGCCGCGTCGAAGCGCGGAATGACAAAATAAGCTATTGTTTTGCTTCAAAAATTTAACGACTATAGGCTTTGCCGGGAAGCAGTGACGCCGCATCTGGCGGCGCAAAATCGCCGGGCTTGCGTTATATGCAGATCCGGCGATTTCGTCTTATGGGAGTATGTTGAGGTATCTTTAGTTTGAGCTATTGCGTCTACGCAGCCTTCGCTTGGTTCCGTTTTTCAAGGTAGCGCATGAATACAGGAATCAGCGCGAAGAGGATTATTGTCGCCATAATAATCATGGCTATGGGGCGGTTGAAGAAGTAGGTGACGAGGTTGCCTCTTGACAGGATAAGCGCGCGGCGGAAGTTGCTTTCGAGTATTCCACAGAGCACCATGCCGAGGATAAGCGGCGGCGTCTCGAATCCGTACATCTTCATGAAGAAGCCGATTGCTCCAAAGAGAATCATTATGAAAACTTCTTCCATGCTGTAGTTCAGCGCGTAGGTGCCTATCACGGAGAACGATATGATTATCGGGACGAGCACCGAGTTCGGAACGAGGCAGACCTTCGAGAACTGTTTTGTAAGGCTGAGTCCGAGAACGCCCATCAGTATGTTCGCTAGGATGAATCCGATGAATATGGCGTATGTGCTGCCGGCCTGTGGACCGGTGAAAAGCGCATTGCCCGGAACCATGCCATGCATCAGCAGACCGCCGTACATGATAGCGGTGACGGCGCTTCCCGGAATGCCGAGCGTAAAGAGCGGTATCATAGCGCCGCCGCAGGCTGAGTTGTTCGCGGCCTCGGAGGCTGTGATGCCTTCCATTGCGCCATGTCCGAACTTTTCCGGAGTTTTTGAAAATTTCTTCGCGAGGCTGTAGTTTATCCAAGAAGATATAGCCGCGCCCGCCGCTGGTACAAAGCCGATAAATGTGCCTATCAGCGAACTGCGTATCATCGTCGGCATAATCGTCTTAAATTCTTCCTTTGTCGGGAAGCGGCGGCCTTTGAGCGCCGCGACGGGGTCGTCCACTATCATTCCCTTGCCCTTTATCATGTCGGCGACGAGTATAAGCCCCTGCGCCATGCTGAAGAGTCCGACGAGGACAGGTGTGTAGTCGATGCCGTTTTCAAGGTACATCGAGCCGAAGGTGAAGCGCGTAACGCCGGTTATCGGGTCGAGGCCGACGGTGCCGAGCAGAAGGCCGAGTGTGGCGGAGAAGAGTCCTTTAGAGAGATTCTTGCCGACGAGGCCGGATACGACGAGGAGGCCGAAGCAGGCAACGAGGAAGTATTCAAGCGCGGAGAATCTCAGCGAGAGCCGTCCGAGCGGGGGCGCGAAGAAGAGCAGCAGCAAGCCGCCGACGAGTCCTCCGAAAACCGACGCGATTGTGACGACGCTTATCGCTTCCATGCCGCGTCCCTGTTTCGTCAGCTCGTAGCCGTCGAGGGCTGTAGCTGCGGAGGCCGCCGTTCCCGGCGTCTTGCAAAGGGTGGCTGTGATTGAGCCGCCGTAGACGCCTGATGTGTAAAGTGCCGCCATCATGGTGAGCGCTGCGGCGGGATGCATGTTGAACGTAATCGGTATCAGCAGCGCTACGCCGACCGACGGGCCGAGACCGGGAATTATTCCTATAATCATGCCGGAGACGACGCCTATCACCAGCGAAATCATACATTCAAGATTACAGAGGACGGCGAATCCGTCCATAATTGCCTGAAGCATTTTAGAAAAGCTCCTTCATTAGAAAGTTATTTGAACCTAAAGAGGTCGCCGAGCAGGCCGACGCGGTGTATCGGCAGGCCGAGCACCGGGACGAATGTAATGTAAATTACTGCCGTATAAATAATCGTGATTATGATTATTTTTTTCCAGCTTCCGGCCTTCAGGTAGCGCATCAGCGCAATAAGGAAAATCGGAGTAGAGGCGAAATAGCCGAGCCACCAGAAGAGGGCGAGGTACACGAGGCATATCACGTATGCAAGCAGAGGTTCTTTGCTGTCCTTTATTGTATATGCATAACTATAGCTGGACGCTCCCGCCGCCTCTGCGGCTTTTGTTTCGCGGAATCCTTTCACGATAATGCTGGCCGACAGCACGCACATGACTGTAAGGAGAAAGCAGGGCAGAGTTTTTGATCCGGCTGTTGCGATGTGTGTCCAGCCGTATATAAGGAATGCAGCGCTTACGAGAAGAAGGCCCGCGCCGATATATACGTCGCGATGTACTTTGCGGTTCATGAATTCATCTCCATGTCTGATTCAGATTATGGGGAAAAGGGGAATGCTATTTGATTCCCCATACCTCCTTGCGAGTCTCGAGCTGGCTGTTCAGCAAGTCTGCGTAGGCATCTCCGCTCGTCGTGTCGACCGTGAGGCCCATCGATTCCATAGACTTGATGTAATTGGGATCCTTCATGCACTTGAGCATCGCGTCGCGTACCTTGTCGGCGATGGCCTTGTCTACGCCTTTTTTGTAGAAGAAACCGCGGCAGGCGAAGGCGACGTAGTCCCCGCCGTTGACTTCCTTAAGCGTCGGAACGTCGGGAAGGAATTTCGAGCGCTCGTGGGCGAAGACGCAGAGGGGCTTCAGCTCGCCGCTCTGACGCTGAATGTAGATGTCGCCGACGGAGGCGAAATAAACGTCGACATCACCCGCGAGCAGCATGCTGCGTCCGTCGCTCGCGCCGTCGACTGGGACTATCGTGATTTTAGTTCCGTACGTATTGTTGAACCACTGCGCTGTGCTCGCGTCTCCGTCTGTGATGCCGGAGGTCTGCGCGGTTACGAGAACGTCGTTCTTCTTCGCGTATTCAATGAAAGACAGAATGTCCGTGAAACGGTCTTCATTTGCGCGAATGGCGAGGACGTTGTTGTCTATAACCTGATTGCAGAGCAGTTCTACGTCGTTGAGCGTGATCGTGCGCGGTGTAACGTCGTCGTATGCGCCTGTGACGAAGTTATGATTTATCATTCCAATCGTATAGCCGTCGGCCGCGCTGTTTTTGATAACACTCGTCCAACCTATCCAGCCGCCGGAGCCTGTGACGTTTTCAATCAATATATTGACGCCAAGTTCCTTCGTAAGGAGCTTTTGCAGGTTGCGCGCCCCGACGTCAGTGCCGGAACCGGCGGAGAACGGCACGACTATCGTGATGCTTTCTTTCGGGAATTTGTCCGCAGCTCCTGCGGCCTCCGCCGCGCAGGCGCCGGATATAGCGCCGAGCGCCATCGCTCCGGCCAGTCCTATCGTCATCAGAATACGCGTAATTTTCGATTTCATGTTTCTCGTCTCCTTTATTTTAAATGTCCCGAATAACGACTGTTTGGGGATACTTTCAACAGGCCGGATACATTTTGCTGAACGCTTCCGAACTGTAGATTTATCCCTTCCTTTCCAGCATCGCGTTCTTTCTGTCCCGCCTGGCCTATGATGTATCAAGCGGCTTATGCCTAGCCGCCTTCTGCGTAATTTTAAGAAAACCGCGTAAATCGAGTAAATTATATTTTTACTCTGCTCTCCGTTCAAACAAATTTTTATCTCAGAGCTACAACCAAAAGATTGTAACTTAACGAACATTTGCCGCTTAGAGTTTTGCGCCTAAAACAAAGAGCGTCTATGCAAAAAAACGCCTTCGATAAAACGCTGTCTCTGCGGCTACAACTATATGATTGTAGCCTTCAGCTGTTTTTGTGTTGGACGTACGCGGCGCGGCTTGGATATCATTGCCGCGAACTGTTTGAGTGTTTTCGGCTGAGCGCCGCTTTCTGCGATTTTAAGTCAATCTCGACAAGATGCCGTAAACCGCGCCGTCTTGCGTGCGGCGCATACTTTGCCTGCTGGAAGGGATTTATTCTGCAATGGAAAAAATGACTAAGATTGAAAGAGTCGCCGCAGCCGTGTCGGGGGAAAAGCCTGACCGCGTCCCCTATTCTTTCTGGACGCACCTGCCGGGCATAGACCTCGACCCGGTGCTGCTGGCGGAGAAGACCTATGAATTTTATAAGGAATACGATATAGACGTTATCAAAACGATGAACAACGGCATGTACGCCGTCGAGGACTTCGGATGCACGGTCGATTATTCAGAGATACATAATGGCGGAACGGCGAAGATTACAAGCACGCCCGTCTCCGCGCCGGACGATTGGGACAAGATCGACGTATGCGCCATAGATAAAGGTTCTCTGCGGAGGGAGCTTTATTCGCTGGAGCTTCTGCTCGACAGGCTGAGCGAAAGCGGCGAGGAGGTCCCCGTGCTTTTCACCGTATTCAGCCCCCTCACCATAGCAGACAAGCTATCTGCTAAAAAAATGCTCCAGCATATAAAGGAAGGGCACGGCGATAAAGTCAAGGCCGCGCTTGAAAAAATTGCGCGCACCACAGGGGCGCTAGCTGAGCGTGCGATAGAGCTCGGAGCTTCCGGCGTTTTCTTCGCCTCGCAGATGAGCAACTACGACGTGATGCCGGCAGTTATGTACAGAGAGTACGGCGAGCCCTATGACAGACAGGTGCTTGCGCACTGTGCCGGCGGCTGGATGAATACACTGCACGCGCACGGAGGGAACATTATCTTCGAGGTGCTGAAAGATTACCCGGTGCAGGTCTTCAACTGGCACGCATGGGAGTTCCTTCCGTCGGTCGCCGCGGTGCATGCGCTGACAGGCAAATGCCTGATGGGAGGCATGAACCGCATGGACATCACGCACGGTGAAAGAAACGCCGTGACTGAGCAGATTTTCCAGTGCTGCTCGCTGATGGGCGGACGGAACATCATACTGACGCCCGGCTGCGTAATCAGGTATCCGCTCGACAAGGCGATGCTCCATTTCATCCGCACGACGAAGGACGAGGTTGAAGCCTCGCTGTGCGTGGCGGCTCACGCCTCCGCAGAGCTGTCCGTTCCATTTGGCGCGTAGAACTGTTTAGCGATTTTTGTGAAGGCCCTCGCCGCCAGAGAGAGGTATCTGTCTTTCAGGTGGCTGAGGGTTATCCAGCTCTGTCCCTCCTCGTATAAAAGCGGGAAGGTTGTGGCACTGCTCAGAAGCTGGCGGCTGAGCGGCGACCACAGAGCGGAGAGGAAGCTACTGGGACATATGCATATCCCAACCCCTCCGCAGCACAATGACAGCATACTGATGGTGTTTTTCGTCTCCATCACAATATTTGGATGGAAGCCCTCTTTGCGGCACGCGCCGTAGAGCACGTTGCCGAGCCACGTATCCTTGTTGATGCCGACGAACGGGCAGTCCCCGAAGATGCGGAGCGGCAGAGCCTTGCCCTGGAGCAGCGGCGCGTGCGTTTTGAAATATTGCTCCGAAATCTGGTTCGGCACTACAATCTGCGTCGTTTCGAGGTACAGGCGCTCGCTGGCGAGCCTTTCCGGATCGTTCAGCTCGAAGCCTATCGTGATGTCGGTCCTTTTGTCATAGAGAGCCTGCGTTATTTCGTTGCTGTCTCCCTCGACGAGATGAATGTTTACCTGCGGAAATTGTTTCTGAAAATTTATAACGAGCTGCGGAAGGACTACGGCGCTTCGCGAGCTCGGTATGCCGATAGTGAGGTCGCCGCATTGGAAGTCGCGCAGGTCGGAGAGATGCTTTTCAAGATTAGCCTTCTCGTCCAGTATGACCTTCGCGCTTTGGAGAAAATAGGTTCCGGCCTCTGTGAGCTGGAGCGGTATCCCCCTGTCGAACAGGGGGAGGCCGAATTCATGTTCTAGCTTATGTATATGGGCGCTGAGCGACTGCTGCGAAATGTACAGACGCGCGGCAGCCTTGGAGAAATTCATTTCTTCGGAGAGAACTACGAAATATTCGAGATTGAGAAAATTCATGCCGCTCTTCAAATCCTTTCTTATATTAAGCGGCGTGAGAAAAATGCTCATAAATAATCGTCAAGAAGGAGATTTGTTAATGAAACAAGCCGATTATGCAAATCATCTTAACATCCTGCGCCGCGAACTTCAAGTGGCGCTCGGATGCACCGAGCCTATAGCCATAGCGTACGCCGGAGCGAAAGCTAGGGAAGCGCTGGGGCGTATGCCGGAGTCGTGCCATATACAGTGCAGCGGCAATATAGTAAAAAACGTCAAAGGTGTGGTCGTGCCGAACTCCGGCGGTCTGCGCGGCATAGAGGTGGCGGCGCTCCTCGGCGTCGTGGGCGGAGACGCGAAGCGCGAGCTAGCTGTGCTCGAGGGCGTAACGGACGAGGACAGGGCCGAGGTCAGGCGTCTGCTTGCTGAGAAGTTCTGCACCTGCGAGCTGGTCAAGGGCGCGGAAAACCTTTATATCGTCGCGGAGGTAAAGGCCGGAGACGATTCTGCTTCCGTTGAAATTCAGGGACAGCACAACAATATTACAATAATCGTCAGAAACGGTGAGGTCGTCTTCGAAAAGCACGCCGGCGGAATGAATGCGCAGGAATCGGAGGGCGACGATGAAGCCATCAACCTGCGCTCCATCATCGAATTCGCCGGAAGCGCTGAAATCAAGGATATAGAGCCTATTTTGTCAAACCAGATAAAATGCAACAAGGCCATATCGGAAGAAGGGCTTCGCGGCGAATGGGGAGTGCAGGCGGGAAAGAGCCTGCTGTCGCTCTCTCAGAAGCCTGATGTTCGCCTCAGGGCGAGGGCTGCCGCGGCGGCTGGAAGCGACGCGCGCATGAGCGGCTGTCCGATGCCGGTCGTCATCAACAACGGAAGCGGAAACCAGGGCATCACTGTTACTATGCCTGTCGTTGTGTACGCAGGGGAGTACGGCGCGGACGCCGAACTGACGTACAGGGCGCTTGCGCTGGCAAACCTCGCGGCTGTTCACCAGAAGAAATATATAGGAAGGCTCTCGGCCTACTGCGGCGTAGTCAGCGCTGCCACGGGGGCTGCGTGCGGCGTCGCCTATATGCTTATGCGCCGCCGCGGCGCGCCGGACGAGGAGATCTACCGCGTTATATGCGGCACGATAATCAACAGCATCTGTACCATAGGCGGCATGGTCTGCGACGGGGCGAAATCAAGCTGCGCGACGAAAATCAGCGTGGCGGTCGAAAACGCGCTTCTCGGCATGGAGCTTGCTGCGGCGGGTCATGTCTTTCAGCCGGGCGAAGGGCTCACGATGGACGACGCGGAAACTACGATACGCGCCGTAGGACGTATGGGACGGGAGGGAATGCGCGAGACAGATATAGAAATACTTAACATCATGCTGGGTAATTAAGCGAAATGGCCCATAACCCGCGATAAAAAACGGAGCGGCGCAAATTTCACGCCGCTCCGTTTTTATATGTCGATTGAATTGTCAGCTGTTAAATCACAAACCCCAGCACCGCGTAGAGCGCCATTGAAACCAGCGCAAATCCCACAGCGTAGGGGAGCTGGCTTTTTACATGGTCGATGATGTTGCAGCCGGTGGTGGCGCAGGACATTATCGTCGTGTCTGAGATAGGGGAGGCGTGGTCGCCGAATATTGAGCCGCCGAAGAGCGCCCCCGCGACCAGCGGCACGTCAATACCCATGTTTATCGCCATCGGCAGCGCTATGACGGACATTATCGCCATCGTGCCCATCGACGTGCCGGTCGCGAACGAAAGCATCATCGAAATGATGAAGGTGAGCAGAGGCAGTAGACCGGGAACCAGCGCGCTCATGAATATCGACGAAAGGTAGTTGCCGGTGTCGAGCTGTTTGACGAGGCCACCAATAGTGAGCCCGAACAGAAGAATGCAGGCTATCGGCAGCATAGTCGCCATACCCTTAAGCACTTCGCCGACGAGTCTTTCAAGGTTGTAGAGCTTTTCGACGCGGCACATTATCGATATGACGAGGACGGAAATCATGCAGCCCCAGAGCAGCGCCTGCATTCCGCTGCCCGCGGTCGGGTTGCCGTCGCCGGTGACTATCAGCACCGCCAGAATGGTTCCTACCATAGTCAGCATCGGGATTACCATGTTCTTCATACGCGGCTTCACGTTGCGCTTCGCCGCCGTGGGCTCTTCGTCTATTGCCGCCGAACGCGGGTCGTCAAGCTCGCCGGTCGTTTCGGCGCGCAGCTCGGCTCTCTTCATCGGGCCGAAGTCTAGCGGCAGGAAGGTTGAGAGCATGGAGAACACTATCGCGATTATGCAGTAGAAGTTGAGCGGTATCGAGCGCATCAGCGTGCTTATCGCCTCGCCCTCGGAGACGCCGCCGGAGGTGAGGTAGCCGGTCATCGCGGCGAGCCAGCCGCTGAGCGGGAAGAGGACGCACCACGGCGTGGAGGTGGTGTGGACGAGGAAGGCCGCCTTTTCGTGCGAGACCTTCATCGTGTCGTTGAGCGGGCGCGAGACGGAGCCCGTGACCATGCAGCTGAGCGAGCCGGAGGTGAAGACGACGATACCGAGCAGCCACGTGAAGAACGCCGCCGACTTTTTCGTCTTGATGATTCCCTTTTTCTTAACCATGATGTCAACGAAACCGTCAATGCCGCCAGAATGCTCTATAAGATGGATGAGCGCGCCTATGAGGAACATCGACATTATAACGATGGTGTTGCCGTTGCTCTCAAAGGTGCGGACGATGCTGTAGAACGCGCCGTTGAGCCCCGTGAATACGTTCCAGCCGCTCAATATGAGCGAGGCGAGCGTTATCCCGACGAAGAGCGCGACGAATACGTTCTTGATAATCAGTGCGAGCGCGATCGTCACGACAGGCGGCACTACGGACCAGAAACCGAATTCCATTTTATGATTCCTCCAATATTTTATTTATATTGCCTTGTAAATTATTATCTGCGCACCGAGCGTCCGAGGCGGCCGTCGACTATGCGGCAGTCCTTCGCCGCGAGTTTGCCGCCTATCCATACTCCGTCGATTCCGACGGGCGGAAGCGTGGGCTCCATGAAGGTCGCGCTGTCCGCTATCTTTTCGGGATCGAATATTATCACATCAGCGTCCGCGCCTGGAGTCAGCCGTCCCTTGCGTTTGAGCCCGAGCTTCTCCGCTGGCATAATAGTCGCCATGCGCACAGCCTCATAAAGCGGCAGCTTGCCGGTGCGGACGTACTCGGCGAAGAGTCGCGGGAAAGCCCCTGCCGCGCGCGGATGCCCCTGCCCGTGGTTCATAATCCCGTCGCTTGCGAGCATGACGTTCGGGTGTGCCATCGCCATGTCTATATCTTTTTCTGCCATGACGTAGCAGACGGTGAGGCAGTCCGGGGTTTCCCGGCGCGCCTCGTTGAATATCTCCTCGGTGCATCTCTGTCCGCGGTATTTGCCCTCGCATATCTCTACGGCGTCGTAGCCGCAGCCGTAGCGTTCCATCCAGCCGTCGTCGTAGGTCGTCGAGCCGATCCTTGTCGAGAAAGCCGTGTATGGGTAGCAGTCGCAGCTTGCGTCCATGCCGCCTATGCGGTATTCATCTACGAGACGCAGCAATTCCCGCATTTGCCCGAAGCCGCCCATAGAACCTACGTGCGAGACCTGCGCGGATACGCCGAGCTCGCGTCCCGCCTCGAGCAGCTCCCGCGCGGCGGATACAGCCTGAGCCGCGTCGTCGCGTATGTGCGCCGCTATGACCTTGCCGTCTTTACGGCAAGGCGCCGCGGTGCGGCGCAGCTCCTCTTCATCTATGCCCGGCACGTAACGTATGCCGAACGATACTCCGAGGCATCCGCCGTCAAGCTCGCGCGCTGCTGATTTCTCTATCGCTTGCAGTTCATCCTCTGTGACGCGGCTGTATTTGTCGCCGTGTCCCGCTTGCTCGCGCAGAAAGGCGTGCCCCGCGAACATGCCGACATTCACCGCCGCGCCTTCGCGGTCTATGACGCCGAGATATTCCAACGGCGCGTGTACGTTGAGGCCGCACTGTCCGCCTATCGCCGTAGTCACTCCCATGCGCAGCATACAGTTGAATATGGCTCTTTCTTCGTCGCGGTAAAGCGTGCCGTCTTCGTTCAGCGGATCCTCGTGCATGTGTATGTCGATAAAACCGGGCGTGACTACGCGCCCGGCGGCGTCGACGGTTTCCTCTGCTTCCGGCTCCGCCTCAGTGACGGCGGCTATTCTGCCGTCCTCCATCAGAACGTTGAGTACGCTCTGTATTCTGTTCGCAGGATCGAGGACGAGCCCGCCCTTGATCAAAGTTCTCATTATCGGCGCTCCCTTCGTATATTCGCGGTGTTTCGTAATCCTGTCATAAAACTATCGCTCCATACCACCGCCGGAGATAACTCCGATATTATACGCTTAAATCCAAAAAATCAAACAAAATTACAGAAAAATTCATCAGCCGAATTGTGAGTTGTAGTTTAGTGGCGTAATTTCAGTTCAGCACCCCTTGTGTCAATGGAACGCGCAGCAATAAATGCAAAATTACATTGGAATTATAAAACTATATAATATTTATAGTTTATATATAAAATTATTAATTTAATATTTCTTTGAATGCCGCCGCGACGAACGCCGCAAAATTCCCGCGCTTCTGCGCAAAAATAAAATTAACGCGGCGGATATGGACAAAGGCGCGGCTTTTGGTATGATAGCCAAAGGAGTTTATTTTTCGTACGGCATGCGCACAGGGCTGCATCAAAGATGCGCGGCGCATATCATTAAACAAAAGAGTGGAGCATTATCTCCGCCGGACATCGCGCGGAAAGGAGGGAGACACAGGAGCGGAAGCGCTGCGGAAAAGCGCGGCGCACGACGGTGCGGAGACTGCGCTTTTCGGCTGAGGCCGGAAAAGCATACAGCGGCATTGTAAAAATTCATTACATCTGAAAAGCAAGGAGTGGATATTATGAAGTTTCTAACCAGCCTGCCTGCGAAGCTGCTGCTCGGCGTCATCGTAGGCATTGCGGTCGGACAGTTCGCAGGGCTTGCCCTTATGAACGTCGTCGTCACTGTACGCTACATTCTGGGACAGCTCATTCTCTTCTGCGTCCCGCTCATTATCATCGGTTTCATAGCTCCGTCCATTACTCGCCTCGGCAACAACGCCTCCAAGATGCTTGGCTTCGCCGTCGCGATAGCCTACATATCGTCGATAGGCGCGGCGCTCTTCTCGATGTCCGCCGGCTATGTCCTGATCCCAAACCTTTCCAGCGTTACTAACGTTGAAGGGCTCCAGGCTCTGCCCGACTTAGTCTTTAAGCTTGACATCCCGCCGATCATGTCCGTTATGAGCGCGCTTGCGCTTTCGCTCTGCCTCGGCCTTGCGGCGGCTTGGACGAAAGCGAAGTCCATAACGAACGCGCTTGAAGAGTTCCAGCGGATAGTGCTCGCGATAGTCACGAAGATCGTCATCCCGCTTCTTCCGTTCTTCATCGCTTTCACCTTCTGCTCGCTCTCCTACGAAGGCAGCATCACGAAGCAGCTCCCGGTCTTCCTGCAGGTCATCATCATCGTCATGGCCGGACACTACATCTGGATGGCTCTGCTCTACGGCATCGCGGGAATCTACACGGGCAAGAACCCGCTTGACATAGTCAAAAACTACGGCCCGGCCTACATCACTGCCGTCGGTACGATGTCCTCCGCCGCGACGCTCGCTGTCGCGCTGCGCTGCGCCAAGAAATCCGAGCCGCCGCTCCGCGACGACATGGTAGACTTCGGCATCCCGCTCTTCGCCAACATCCACCTCTGCGGTTCCGTCCTGACCGAAGTGTTCTTCGTCATGACGATCGCGAAGATACTCTACGGCTCCATCCCCTCGGTCGGCACGATGGTTCTCTTCTGCCTGCTGCTCGGTATCTTCGCGATAGCGGCCCCCGGCGTCCCCGGCGGTACGGTCATGGCCTCGCTCGGGATTATCACCGGCATCCTCGGCTTTGACGAGTCCGGCACGGCTCTCATGCTCACGATATTCGCGCTCCAGGACAGCTTCGGCACGGCCTGCAACGTAACGGGCGACGGCGCGCTGACGCTTATGCTCACGGGCTACGCGGACAGGCATGGAATAAAGCCGCAGAAGATAGATAGGATTCTGTAGCTTCGCTTGGCTTTACAGAAAGCGGCATAACGAACGACTGCGGGGGCCGCTTTGCGCGGCTCCCGCTTTTTCGTGCGCGGATTTGACGCGCGCCCGCGCGCGCCGTACAATCGGCTAGGCTTGCGCCGCCTTTATCTTTATTATTATACGGGTGATCAACATGTCCATTATTTTATGCGCAATCTTCGGTTATCTCGCGGGCTCGTGCCCGACCGGCTTCCTCGTCGCGAAATACGTCGGCGGCGCGGACATCCGCTCCTTCGGCTCAGGCAACATCGGCGCGACGAACGTCGGCCGCCTCATGGGTAAGAAATGGGCCGTCGCCGTCGCCGTCTTCGATATGCTCAAGGGCGGCCTCGCTGTGCTCGCGGCATCGTTTTTCGTCTCGTCTCCTTCGCTTCTCGCGCTTACCGGAGTTTGCGCCGTCCTCGGCCACAATTACCCCGTCTGGCTCGGCTTCAGGGGCGGCAAGGGCGTCGCGACTACCTTCGGCGTAATAGGATTCTTCGATTTTTTCACGCCGTGGCCTGCAATTCTCGGCGGCCTCGTCTGGTACGCCGTCATGCGCTTCACTAAATACGTCTCTGTGGCCTCGCTCGCGGGGCTCTTCGCCGCCGCGCTATTCGCCTATCTATGGGGGATGCCTAAGCCATACGCCGCCGCGGCGCTTTTCCTCGCCTGTCTCTCGTCGTGGCGTCACCGCTCAAACATCGACCGGCTTATGAAGGGGACTGAGTCTAAGGTGAAGTCGTAAAACTTCCGGGCGGCACGGCATGAGGCCGCGGCCGTCAGAGGCGGCGGAGCGATATGTATTCTTCTTCGTTTTCGTCAACGACCTTGAATCCTGCCTTTTCGTACATTTTCAGCGCGCAGTTCGCCTTTTGGACGGAGAGCGATACCCGCCCGTAGTCGTTCATAACGCGCGCCCATATCGCGCCTACGGCGGCGCCGGCGTCCCCTCCGACGTCCTGCGAAAAAAGCCGTCCGCGCCTTATGCGTGGACGGCTGCTTTCGTCGCGTTGACTTTTCTGAATCTCAGTCAGCTCAGCAGATCCATACTATTGTGGACATATTCTATGCCGGACCAGACTGTGAGAATGACGGCGAGCCACATAACCGCCATCGCGCCCGGGATGCTGAAAAGCAGGAGTATTATGCCTATTATCTGCGTCACGGTTTTGAGTTTCCCGCCCTTCGAGGCCGCTATGACGACGCCCTCGGAGGCTGCGACCATACGGAGTCCCGATACGATGAACTCTCGCGAAATTATCACTACGACCATCCACGCAGGGAAACGGTGCAGCTCGACCAGCGCCGTCAGCACGGCGATAACGAGTATTTTGTCCGCGAGCGGGTCGATGAACTTGCCGAGGTTGGTGACGATGTTGCGCTTACGCGCGATGTAGCCGTCGGCGGCGTCCGTTATGGACGCGATAATGAATACGGCGGCGGCGATGCAGTCCCCGGCGTTCAGCCCCATTATATAGCCGAGCTGTCCGCGCAGCGTTAAGAAGACGAGTATGACGGGAACCAGTATCACTCTGAAAAGGCTCAGCATGTTAGGCAGATTCCACGGCGACGACGGCATTTCCATTCCTCCGTTGTTCGCGCGGCGGCGTCGCGCCGCGCCTATTTTTTGCACTGCGATATTTATATCATAAAAGAGGCGATTTTTGCATAAAAAACGGCGCGCAGCCGCCGCTTCTGCCTGTTTTTGAAGCAGGAAAATATCAAAAGACGGTTATGTCCATAACAGAACGCCGCGAGGCTTGCCAGAAACTGCATCTTTCTGGTAATATACTCCAGACCTCCTACACGGACATGCGTCGCCGCAACATGCCTGAGTTGGGGGAAATATGGGCAGAGCAAGGCCCGGAACGGAGTGATAGGTATGATAGAGAAGGATAAGAAACAGTCGATCATCGAAGAGTACAAAACGCATGAGGCGGACACCGGCTCGACGGAAGTCCAGGTCGCCATACTCACCGCGCGCATTCGCGAGCTCACCGAGCACATGAAGGTGCATAAGAAGGACTTCCACAGCCGCCGCGGACTCCTCATCATGGTAGGCAAGCGCCGCCGCCTGCTCCAGTACCTCAGGAGCAAGGACTTCGGACGCTACCAGACGCTCATCCAGCGCCTCGGACTCCGCCACTAATTCCACGCGATTTTTTCGCATATTTCATGGCGAAAGGGCTCTCCCTTTCGCCATTTTTTATTATTTTGTGTTATCCTTCTTATCGTGATGATAATAGGCAGGAGGAATAACTTTGAAGAAAATCTACGAACTTGATTTCTATGGCAAGAAACTGTCATTCGAAATCGGACGAGTGGCGAAACAGGCCAACGCGGCGGTGCTTGCGAGACACGGCGACACGGTGATACTCGTGACGACGGTGCTTGCCGAGAAGGCGCGCGAGGGTCTCGACTTCTTCCCGCTGCTCGTCGACTACGAGGAGCGCTACTACGCTGCGGGCAAGGTGCCCGGCGGCTTCATTAAACGCGAGGGTCGCCCGTCCGAGTCCGCTATACTCAGCGGACGCATGATCGACCGCTCCATCCGCTCGCTCTTCCCTGAATGGATGCGCCACGACGTACACGTCGTCGCGACTGTAATGTCCGTCGACCAGAAAAACCCTGCGAACATCCTCGGCATCAACGGCGCGTCGCTCGCGCTCGCTATATCCGACATCCCGTGGAACGGCCCGATAGGCGCGGTCCGCATCGGCTGCATCGACGGAAAGCTCGTCGTCAACCCGGATGAGAAAGACCTCCCGAACAGCGCTCTTGACCTCACGGTCGCCGGACACCGCGGCGGGATAACGATGGTCGAGGCCGGAGCCAAAGAGGTCTCAGAAGATCTGCTCGTCGACGCTATGGAACTTGCGAACGAGGCCATAGGCAAGATAATGGACTTCATCGACGAAGTGGTCGCCGAGATAGGCAAGCCCAAGGCGCAGCTGCCGGCCCCCGAGGTTATCGAAGAAATCGATAACTGGATGCATGACAACCTCACCGATGAAATCTACGAAGCGGTGCAGATAAACCATAAACAGCCGCGCGGCGCGGCTATCGCGGCGGCGCAGCAGAAGGCCGAAGACTTCTTCGCCGAGAGCTATCCGGACTCCGCGAAATATATCGCGTCCGTCATGGACGAAATGGTCAAGCATGCCGTGCGCCGTCTGCTCCTCGTCGACAAAAAGCGCGCCGACGGACGCGCGATGGATCAGCTTCGCCCGATAACCTGCGAAGCGGACATACTGCCGATGACCCACGGCTCGGCGCTCTTCACGCGCGGCGAGACGCAGTCGCTCGGCGTCACTACGCTCGGAATGATGGGCACCGACGATCAGGTCATGGACGGCCTCAAGCTTGACGAGCCTTCGAAACGCTTCATCCTTCACTACAACTTCCCGCCGTATTCCGTCGGCGAAGTGCGCCCCATGCGCGGCCCCGGGCGGCGCGAAATAGGGCACGGCGCTCTGGCTGAGCGCGCGCTGCGCGCCGTATTCCCCGAGGAAGAGTCCTTCCCCTACGTCGTGCGCCAGGTATCCGACATACTCGAATCCAACGGCTCCAGCTCCATGGCCTCGGTATGCAGCGGAAGCCTTGCGATGATGGCGGCGGGCGTCCCGATCAAAAAGGCCGTCGCCGGCATAGCGATGGGGCTCATCGCCGACAAAGGGCAGGTCTGCATCCTCACCGACATACAGGGCCTCGAGGACCACTATGGCGACATGGACTTCAAGGTCGCAGGCACGCGCGACGGCGTGACAGCGCTCCAGATGGACAACAAGGCCGGCGGCATCACCCGCGAGATACTGACGCAGGCGCTTGCGCAGGCGAAGAAAGGCCGCTATCAGATACTCGACATAATGGACTCCGTCATATCCGAACCGCGTCCGGAGCTTGCGCCGACCGCCCCGAAAATCGTTACATTTAACATCGACCCTGAGAAAATCCGCGACGTCATCGGCTCAGGCGGAAAGACGATACGCGGCATAGTCCAGCAGACCGGCGCGAAAATCGACGTCGAAGACAGCGGCAAGGTCAGCGTCGCCGCCGTCAACGAAGAGTCGGCGGCTATGGCCGTCAAGATAATCAAAGACCTCGTCCGCGAAGTGGAGGCGGGGGAGACCTTCGTAGGTACCGTCACGAGGATGCTTACCTTCGGCGTATTCATCGAAGTGCTGCCGGGCAGGGAAGGGCTGCTCCACGTCAGCGAGATAAGCAACTACCGCGTTCCTTCCGTTGAGGACGCATTCGAGATAGGCGACAAGGTGCTCGTCACCGTCAAGGAGATAGACGACATGCACCGCGTCAACCTCAGCCGCAAAAAACTGCTCGACAAGCTCGATGAGCTCGCGCTTGAGCCCGAGTTCCGCGACCAGATACCCGTCGAGAAGGCGCGCGAGGAGCGCTACTCGCAGTTCCCGCGCGGCGGCGGAGAGCGCCGCGAAGGCGGACGCGACCGCGACAGGGGCGGGCGCGACCGGGACCGCGACAGAGGCGAACGCCGCGAGCGCGACCAGAGGCGCGAAGCGGACGACTTTGAAGAAAAGCCGCACCGCCCTGCGCGCCGCTTCGAGCGCGAGCGCAAAAACTAATGGACGTAATAAAAGTTAAGCTGAAAGCAGAGGGCGGAGCGACGCCGCCCTCATACGCCACCGCGGGAGCCTCCGGCATGGATCTACGCGCCAGCGAAGCCGCCGTCATCAAGGCGGGAAAGCGCGGCATAGTAGGCACGGGCATATACATCGAGCTGCCAGAGGGCTGCGAAGCGCAGGTACGCCCGCGCAGCGGCCTCGCCTTCAAACACGGCGTCACCGTCCTCAACGCGCCCGGCACCATAGACTCCGACTACCGCGGCGAAATCCGCGTGATCCTCATGAACCTCGGCGAGGAAGACTTCGCCATAGAGCCCGGCGACCGCATAGCGCAGATGGTCTTCGCCCCTGTCGCAAAAGCCGAACTGGAAACAGTCGACGAACTGGGCGAAACCGCAAGGGCCGAAGGCGGCTTCGGCAGCACGGGGAAGAAATAACGCCCCGGCAAAAAATCCTGAAAACAAACAAGCCCCCGGCGTTCATGCCGGGGGCTTGCTGCGTTTGATATGTCTGCGGTCTTTCGTTGTTTGGTATAGACTAGTGAATTTTCGCGAGTTCGTCGAGCCTTGACTGAATCGTGTTGATTTCGTCGTCGATGGCTTTGAGCTTGGCCTCTTCGTCGACGCGGTCTTTGCGGAGGTTCTCAAGGCGCTTGATGAGGCGGTCGGTCTCTATCCTCGCCGCGGTCGTACCCTGGTAGAGTTTCTGCGGGTCGTCGTTGGCAACGTCCCACTGCAGCCTCGTCGCGTTGCCGCGCGTCAATGTGTTGGATATTGAGCCGCGAAGCTCAAGGGTGACTGTTTTCGCGCCTTCTAAAAGGTCTTTCCCCGTCTTTTCGTCATACCGGGGGAAGAAGACAAGCCCTTCTTTTTTGCCCTGGAAGCTGAAATTGAAGCGCTTATCGTAGTCTACTGGTTTGTAACTTTTATTTTTGATTATCAGTTTAACCATTATGTCGAAGGGGCCGAGGTGCATCGTCGGGCCGTTGTTGTTAAACTCTATCTGTATAGGTATCATCTCGTTGAGTCTCAGTGCTTGGAGGAATTTGTATTTGTAGTCTTCCGTCTCCTGCTGGGTCCAGAGGTTTTTTTCTGCTTCGCGCTGGATGTACGCCTCTATGAATTCCGCCGAGTAGTAGGTGGCCTTTATCTCAAGATTGCTAATATCATCTTCTTTGTCGATATATGTCCTTGTCTTCGTCCACCTGTCCAGCACTTGGTCAAAGGGTGCGGCTACTGTGTATGCGGCGAATGTTCCGACAGCCGCAACAGCTAGCAGAATTGCAAAAATTTTTGTCTTCAATGTGTTGCCTCCTATTGGTTTATTTTTTATAAAGACGGAAAGATAAGACGCGACGAGATAGTCATTCGAGTAAAAAAGAAACATCGTGCTGACAGTGCAGTATGTGTATGAAGTTCGCTGTGTTTGCGTAGCGAACAGTGCGTCGTGTCGAAGCGCGTTGTGACAAGAAAAGGCTGTATTCGTTATCCGGTTAATTTACTACCATATATTGTATCAGGCCATTAATAAAACAGAGGCCCGAAGGCCTCTGTTTATATGTTACTGATATGTGCCCTAAGACTAGAAGTTGATCGCCGTACGGAACTGCAAGACGTGATCCTTGTCGTTAATGCCGGTGTAGTTGTTGCTGCCATAGTCCACTGCGTCGTAGGCGAGGCGGAAAGCGATGGCGGGCGTGTACTGATAGGTTACGCCGATTCCGTAGCCCTTCGCGTCGTCAAGCCCGTTGGTATCGAAGTCGGCCTGCTGGTAGCGGAGGTAGCTGCTCCACTTGTCGTTCCACTTCTGCGACGCATAGATGAAGAACACCTTCGTCGTCCCATTGGGATCAGCTGCGTCAAAGTTCTCCATGATTGTGGCGGCGGTACCGGAATTAACGCCGAAGTTGTAAGGATCGTTCACACCCTGGAAGGTATTGTCGATCTGCTGGTATTCGAAGCGGAGGCCGGTGAACTTGAGGAGATCCTGACCAAGATCGAGGGTCGCTCTCCAAGCGTTCGGGCTGTCGTCGTCGTTGCCAACCCATGCAGTGTCGGCATCCTGGAAATAGTAGGTTCCCTGGAGGGTGATGGCGGGCGTGAAGCTGTAGCTCGCGTAGACGCTGTAGGTGTTGAGGTCAGCATTGTCTACCTGGTCGCCATCTTCAACCATCCATACGCCGTTGGCTCCGACGAAGAAAGCTTCGTTGGGCTGCCAGGTAAGGTCGAGGGCGTAGGTCATGAAGTTGTTGGCTGACATAATGTCATTACCCTCAGCATCACGGCCAATCTTCCAGCTGGGGTCAAATCCGGTGTTGCGTCCGATGACCGCCTTGGCGGAGAAGGTGTTCCATGTCTTCGCAAACTGGAAGCCATCCACGCGGAAGTCGCCGAACATAGCGTCATTGTCGATGTAGAGGCCATGGTCGCTTTCAAAGTCGAGGATGAAACGTCCGACGCGGAAGTTGATGTTCCACGGAAGGACGGTGTCCACCCAAACATCACGGAGGTTGATCCGGGTAATATCCCCGTAGCCGCTTCTACCGGCACCGGCGCCTTCAGAACCGGCGCGGAACTGAGCGTAGAAACTTGTCGTTTCGCTTATCTGCTTCTGAAGCGTGAGACGAACGCGGTCTTTCTGGAAGTCATTGTCAAGCCCGCTCTCCGTGTAGGCGCTGTTGGACTGGTCTCCGCCAGCGAAGTTGGCGTCAAACCAGAACTGGCCGTTGAACTTCCATCCGCCGAGACGCTCTTCGAGAACCGCGACTCTCTTGTCGATGCCGTCGACCTTCACGCCGAGGGCGTCGAGCTCATCCTTGAACTCCATGACGAGCTTCTTGAGGAGTTCGAGATCCTGCTTGGAAGCCTTTTCAGCGTCGACGGTGACGAGCGCGCGGGCTACAACCGACGCCATCTCGTAACGGGTCGCGGGCTGCGCACCCTTGAATGCGCGTGCCGTCCACGCTGTGCGAGGTTTCATTGTCGATTCTGCAGCTCCGTGTAACCTATGTGTAACGGTCAGCAAATAAGCCTCACCGCCTCTTCGAGCGAATTCGGCGAAAGGTGCGCGTAGCGCTGCGTCATCGCGAGCGAGCCGTGACACATCAGCTTTTGAATCACGTGCATTGGCACGCCCTTCATAGCAAGCTGGCTTGCGAAGTCGTGGCGCAGACAGTGCCAGGTGAAATTTGTTATCCCGGCTTTGTCCAGCACGCGCATGAAAGCCTTAGACACATCCTTGCGCCGCGCGCCATTCTCGTCAGGAAAAACGTAATTTCCGCCTGCGTCGCCGCAGCATGCGCGCCACTCCGAAAGAGCGCACAGCGCCGCGTTATTCAGCGGCACGACAGCCTCGCGCCCGGCCTTCATAATCTCGGCGCGCAGCCGCAAAGTCCGCGGGGCGAAGTCCGCATCTCCCCAACGCAGCCCCAGCAGCGTCCCCTTTCTGATTCCAGTGTTAAGGCTTAAAATCACGGCCGGCCGCAGATAATCACGCCCGCTGCGCGCCTCGCGCGCCTCGAGCTCAGCCATGAGCCGCGCCCGCTCTCCATCCGTCAGAAAACGTGTCACGACCTTCGAGTCCGACTGCGCGAGCTTCGGCAGTTTCAGCGCCGAGACGCAAAGCCCCTCCTTCGCGCCCCACGACAGCAGCGCCTGCAAAGCCGCGACTCGCCTGTTGATAGTCGCGCGCTTCAGCCGTTCCATATTCTCCTCGCGCCACCGCGTCACCGCCTTTGCATCGATCTTCGCCGCGGGGACGTCCATAAAGCCCGCAAAAAGCCGCAACGCCCGAACCGTCACAGCCCCGCTCTTCTGATTGGCGCAGACCCACGGCTCGTACATATCTACAAGCTCGCGCAGCGTCGGCCCGTCCGCGCTTGGCCGCTCCTGCGAATCAGCCGGGTCGACATTATTAAGATACAGCCGGGCGAGATACTCCTTCGCCGCGCGCCGCGCCGCCGCAAGCTGCGCATACTCAGCCGGCGCTATCTTCATATTGCGCAGCCTGCGTTCCGGCGACGGCGTGCGGTAACAGAGATACCACGTCTTCCGTCCCGACGCCTCAACGCGCAAAAAAAGCCCGCGCACAAGCGAATCGCGCAAATCATACCGCCGCTCCCGCGGCGCCGCCGAGTTGCACAAAGACTGCGTAAGATAAACCGATGTCATTACTAAAACCTCCGTCCCGGTGTAATACCTGTGTAACAGGCGTAAAAAATTCTAGGCAAAGAAGCGCGCATGTCAGGATAGCCCGGCAAAAGAAAAGCTCTTAAATAGTATGCATACATGCGCATAAACTTTCTTATAATTTATAAAATTATGTGGATTACATGAAACATGGGACTACAGCCCCATGCGACAGGTAAAAATATATTGTAAAATCCATAAAGAGCGGACGGAAGTACAGTTCGCAAAGCAAAAGTAACATCGCAGCTTGACAATTCGGACTCCCGATTAAATGCTTAGACTTCCGCGGCGACCCTGGACGGCAAGAAAGAGAGGTGAAAACCAACCCCCAGCCAATAAAGGAGAGCGGAATTTTAAGACGGAAAGACAAACCGAGGAGCGCCGTGCGAAACAGCGTGAAGGAAACATTGGATACTTACGCGAAATAAGCGCGGCCCCCGAGGCGGAAAGTTTCCGTGATACAAAAACTCACAAAAAACAACCAAGGGGGTTGTACAATCACTATGAAGAAATTTATGGCAGTATTGGCAATGGTCGCCGTCGTGGCTTTCGCCGCCCCGGCGCTTGCAGCGACGAACCCGTTTATGGACGTTCCCCAGGGACACTGGGCTTATGATGCGGTAGGCCTCCTCGCCTCCCGCGGCATCGTTTCCGGCTATCCGGACGGTGCATTCAAGGGTGCGCAGCCCGCGACCCGTTACGAGATGGCGTCGGTTGTAGCCCGCGCGCTCGTCACCGTCGACGCTGAAAAGGCTTCCAAGCAGGATCTCGAACTCCTCAAGAAGCTCGTCATGGAGTTCAAGGATGAGCTCGACGCCCTCGGCGTGAAGGTCGACGGCATCGACAAGAGAGTCGCGGTTCTCGAAGACCGTCTCGGCGGATGGAAGTTCAACGGTCAGTTCTGGTTTGACGCCGAATTCGCCAGCAACGAAGATAATGATCAGAATTCATACCACAGTGGCAGCCATCAGGACGATAAGAACGAGTTCGGATTCGCTTATGCGCGTCTGATGCTCACGAAGTACATTGATGAAAACAATTACTTCTTTGTGCGTTTCCGCAGCAATGCCGGCAGCGGCGATCTTAACAACTGGTTTGCAGACCGTTTCTTCGTCAATATGAAGCTGCCCTATGACATCAACTTCCGTCTCGGTCGTATCTACAGCGACTGGGAAGGCGACGCCGGACTCTACCACAGCGTAATGGGCGATAACGAAGGCGGCCTCTGGAAAGACCAGAAGTACGACGGATTCAACTTCAAGAAGAGCTTCGGCATGCTTGACGCTGAACTCCTCATCGGACGCAACGACAATATGCTTTCCGACAAGGTGAAGGGTACAGATGCACGTGGCACTGCGTATGCTACCGATAACGCATTCATGGAGTACGGACTTAAGTTCCAGGCCAACTTCAGCGAGAAGTTCTATGTCGGTATCCAGGGCGTCTTCTTTGATGCGGATGCTGATTTTGATCTTAGTGGCCTCACTGGCTGGCAGAGCACATATATCAAAGGCGATAATCTTGACCTCCAGCAGTACGGCGCGTATCTCAGCTACAGCTTCACGCCCGCAGTAGCCCTCCGCGGTTACTACTACTGGCAGGATCTCGACGACGGCTGGGTCGGTTCCAACGTTGAGGACAAACCGAATGCCTGGAGCGTAATGCTCGACGTCAAGCAGGATGTTCTCAAGTTCACCTCGCTGTGGGTGCAGTATGTCGCGCAGGACAACACCTTTGTCGGACCGAGAGCCGCCAATCAGTACCCGGCGATCTTCAACCCGGATCTTGACGGACCTGTCGGTAAGGATGGAACGAACAAGACATGGCTCGTTACGGCTGAGCAGCAGTGGAACGACAAGTGGAGCAGCTTCCTCCAGTACGTCACCACCGACTGGGATGTGCAGGGATGGGACGACACCGATCAGTGGACCATCGGTCTCGGCTATCAGTACACTCCGCAGATCAAGTTCTGGCTCGCCTATAACTACATCGACTACGGCGACGGCGGCGGAGACTACAAGGGTAACGAGGGCGTAGTGCTCTTCCGTACCGCGATCAACTTCTAATTCAGCCCGGCTGAAACTCCGAGAGAGACCCGAAAGGGTCTCTCTTTTTCTTAAGCAATATATTTTCAAAACATCCCCACCATGGCAGGAGGATTAGACATTGACCGGACATAAAATATCCTCATGGATAAAAATACTAGCGGCAGCGACATTCATCACGGCTGTATGCGCCGCGGCATACGCCGCTTCGCTTGACAACATCCTTCTCAGATGGCGCAAGTCTGCAAAATATGAAGATGGTACGAGCAATCTGACAGTTTATGTAACCTACTACTCGGCGGAATTAATAGAAGCTGAGATACAGGCGGAGGCTGAGGAAAATCTCTGGACGCAGGATGAAGTTGAGAGATATAAGTATCGTTATCTTAATATGCTGAATTTAAGTGAAATGATCCCGATAAAGGTGAAATTTGTAAACAACGGCCCTACAATGTATCCGGGGCCCTTCGACAAAATGATAGATATGAAAGTCGGCAACAAAAAATACGAGCCCGCAGACTACGACAAACGCCTGAATTTTTCATTTCAGGGCGAAAAAGAGGGACTGGTGTTTTTCAGACGCTTCGATCCCAAGACCGGTAAGAATATACTCGAAGGACAGAAGCGCGTGACTATAGAGCTCAGCCCGGGCATAAGCTCGATTATATCTTCCAGAGGGGCGAGAGCGCGCTTTTTCTGGGACATACAGGACGACGACCCCGGCAGGCTCTATGCGGGAAAGACCGCCGCGCGCATCGAGACCGACCGTCTGCTCAAACGCCTCGAGAACCTCCGCAAAGACCGCGCCGACGAAGAGGCCAAGCTCAAAGCCATCGACGACGAAATCAACACGATTCAGTCAAGGCTCGACGAACTCGCGAGCGTTCAGTAGCAAATAACGGCATATTAAAAGACGGCAACATCATTAAACGCCCGAGCCCCTGAGATACCTCAGGGGCTTTTTTATGCCTTGCGCCGCTTTGTCACCGCGCTTAATAACCAGACAGGCCGGGACGATACAGACCGATATATGATATGAAGCTGCTGCAGCTATAGCGACTAAACTTTTAAGAAAAACATACGCTCCCGTCATGCCGAGTCAGGCGCGGAATGACGATTAACAGGCGTTTTTTTTAAAAAGTTGAACGACTATATGCTTCGGATGAACGCATTATTCTCTTCTGTCATACGGCAATAGATTTCTAAATCATTGGCGTCAGCTTAACTGCATTATACGCAAGAGAGCCCCTGCGGCGGGGCTCTCTTGTATTATGCGTTTACCTGTGTGCTGTCGTGTCAATTTGCAAGCATCATAGAATTTTACAGCGGGTTGAACTCAGTCTTCGTCTGCGCTATGAATTCATCGAAGGTCATCGCGCCCATGTCGCCTTTGGCGCGTTCGCGGACGGCGAGCGTTCCGTTTTCTGCTTCTTTAGCGCCGATGACAAGCATGTACGGGACTTTCTGAAGCTGTGCGTCGCGGATTTTTTTGCCGAGTTTTTCGTCGCGTCCGTCTGTCTCGACGCGGATGCCGGCTTCACGGAGTTTCGCCGCTGCATTTTCCGCGCACGCTGCGTAGTCCTGCGCAACGGGGAGGATGCGCGCCTGCACCGGGGCGAGCCAGAACGGGAAGGCTCCGGCGTAATTTTCTATCAATATTCCCATGAAGCGCTCGAGGCTGCCGAGGACCGTGCGGTGCAGCATGACGGGGCGGTGCTCCGCGCCGTCTTTGCCTATGTATGTCATGTCGAACTTCTCGGGCATCTGGAAGTCGAGCTGTATCGTGCCGCACTGCCACGTGCGCCCGATGCAGTCTTCGAGGTGGAAGTCTATCTTCGGGCCGTAGAATGCTCCGTCGCCCGGGTTGAGCTTGTATTCGGTGCCGGTCTCTTCGAGCGCTTCTTTGAGGCATTTTTCCGCGAGGTCCCAGAGCTCCGGATCGCCCATCGAGTCTTCGGGGCGCGTCGAAAGTTCAACATGGTACTTGAAGCCGAAGACGTCCTGATAGAAATAGCGGTCGATGTCCATTATCGCCTTTATTTCATCCTTTATCTGATCGGGCGTGCAGAAGATGTGCGCGTCGTCCTGCGTGAATGCGCGCACGCGCATGAGGCCGTGGAGCGCGCCCGAACGCTCGTGGCGGTGGACGAAGCCTAGCTCGCCGACACGCATCGGCAGTTCCCGGTAGCTGTGGATGTCGCTTTTATAGACGAGGATTCCGCCGGGGCAGTTCATCGGCTTAATCGCAAACGGCTCGCCGTCTATCTCGGTGAAGTACATATTCTCCTTATAGTGATCCCAGTGGCCTGAGCGCAGCCAGAGCGCGCGGTCAAGGATCATCGGGGTCTTTATTTCGACGTAGCCGCGCTTCGTATGCTCTTTGCGCCAGAAGGCCTGAAGCGTGTTGAGGATGACCATGCCCTTCGGGTGGAAGAAGGGGAAGCCGGGGCCTTCCGGATGCAGGCTGAACAGGTCAAGCTCTTTGCCGAGTTTGCGGTGGTCGCGCGCCTTAGCCTCTTCGAGGCGTTTCAGGTAGGCCTTGAGCTCGTCCTCGCTGCCGAAGGCAGTGCCGTAGACGCGGGTCAGCATTTCGTTCTTTTCGTCGCCGTGCCAATATGCCCCCGCGAGCGAAAGCAGCTTGAAGAACTTGCAGCAGCCCGTGTGCGGGACGTGCGGGCCGCGGCAGAAGTCCGTGAAGTCGCCCTCCGTGTAGGTTGAGAGCGTCTCGCCCTCTATGCCCTCGATCAGCTCGACTTTGAGATCCTCGCCCATCTCCGCGAATTTTTTGACGGCCTCGTCCTTGGAGAGCTCGCCGCGCACGAGCGGGATTTTTTCCTGCGATATGCGGCGCATCTCAGCCTCGATCTTCGGAAGGTCTTCGTCGGAAATAGGCTGCGGGAAGCGAATGTCATAGTAGAACCCGTCCTTTATCGCCGGGCCGATGCCAAACTTAGCCTCGGGCCAGAGACGCAGCACAGCGTGGGCGAGAAGATGCGCCGTCGAGTGGCGCAGCAGCTCTAGCCCCTGTTCGCAGTCCGGGAAGAGCGGCGTAAACTCCGTATCCTCTGTGAAAACTCTATCGCAGTCGACGACTTCTCCGCCGACCGTCATTCCTATCGCCTTTTTAAGATGCCACCGGTCGAGCAGCTCGCGCACCGTCGCGCATTCAGCCTCATAGCGCTTGCCTTCCGGCGTTGTGAAATGTGCCATTGATATTCCTCCTCCTGATAATTGAAAAACCGCCCCTGAAAGCTCAGAGGCGGCTTGAATTTCCGCGGTTCCACTCCGATTCGGCCTCGCGTGCGAAGCTCTCTCGCGCGCTGTGAGGGGCGCTCCCCGGCGTCTTATCCGCAGCCGCGGCTTCGGCGCCCGCTCCGGGGTGGTCTTCAAGGCTCGTCCGCGAGAAATCTTCCAGCTCCGCAAAAGCGGGATTTCCTCTCTGGCACGGTGCGCGGCCTCTACTCTCCCCATCGTCGCGCGATATTCGCAACCTCTGACTTTATACAGCCGCCGAAAGCTTTTGTCAAGGCAGGAAGAGCGTTTATAACGTCTGTCGCGAGTGACGCGTAATCGGGAAAATCTATCAGAGACTCAAGCGTTTTTTACACCGCATTTCCCTCCGATGGTAAAAACGCTTGTCGACGTTGCTCCGGCTTTAGGCAGCGCGGCGGAAGGATATTTTTGGGGTACGCGGACATCCGGAACGCAACGTTGGTAAGGCTCCTGCCGGTTCATAAGTTGCTGCCCCACGTGCCATTTCCGCCCGGTACGAAAGACGACGGTAATGCCCAAACCCCGTCGCTGACGCTGCGCCTGCGCAAGCGAGCTTACGCCATGGAAAAATATGCTTTCTTTTTGCCGCAGCTCATATAACATGGCTCCTTAACATGGAATATTATTGACAATACCTGCATCGGTTGTTTTCTTGAAAATTTTTGTAATACGACCGCTTGCAAGTCGTGGACATTGCAGGCGGGAGCCAAATTGTCAGTAGCTCAATACAATAAAAAATAGAATTTTGCGATAATTAAGCGGGGCCATCCTAAAATTCTATATTTGCAGATAATTCTTGATTTGTCATGAGACGGGAGCGCCGCAGATGAATCCGCGCCGCGGCGATGTTTTCGCCGTTTTCTTCTGCAATGTCGGAGACGGATGATAATGCCGCAAGGAGCTTTCGCATTGAGAAAATGCGTCGTTTGCCGGGGGCGTTCTTTGCACGTGAGCAGGTAGGCGCAATGAGGCTAAACGCGCGCTGTGAGCGGATTTTATGCCGGTTGTATGCACGTTGCGCGGGCGCGGGATAAATCGGCGCTGTGCATATTATAGGTAAAATTACGGTGTTTAATTATAGAAGGAAGATGTATTTAATGCATGGAGCTTTTCAGTTTCTTTGGAGGGGGCGGCGAGATGCGCGATTTCAGGCGATTGATTTGTCAGGTTTTGTACGCCGCGTCTAAACGTTTTGCGCGTTCCGCAAACTGCGTTTCTTCAGAGCTTCCTTCTAAGTTCCATTGTATTGATGTTTGTGTCTGCGTGTTTTGCGGCGGTCGACGCCGCGCTGCCGGTTTTTAATCTGCAGCGGAGGGGGCGTGATTTTCACCGGAGATTTGTGATTTTTCTTTTTCGCGTCTTATCAGCCGCGCAGGAGCGCGGCGGGGTAACGGGCCGCGGCAGGCCCTGAGGGGAAAATTTTAACAGGAGGCGGAGACAATGCCAGGCGTCGCTTCTATGAGCGCCTATTTTGCCGGTACGTCCGGAGCGCTCGTTATGTCTTTCATCGCGATGAGCATAGTATTCCTCGTCATTATCGGACTGATGATGGTTATGCTCGGAACGAACAGACTTGTTGGATCTTTTGAAAAAAAATCTTCGGAGGCTAAATAATCATGGAACTTTATATGACCGCTTTGAAGGGAGTTATCGATCAGTCCGGTCTCGTCGCTCTTACGGGCGGAAACCTGCTGATGCTTCTCATTTCCTTTATTCTTCTGTATCTCGCCATCGCGAAGGACTTTGAGCCGCTTCTGCTTATGCCGATCGCTTTCGGATGTCTCATTGTCAATCTGCCGCTTTCCGGCATTATCGACGAGGGCGGATTCCTTTATTACATTATGTTCGGTATTCGCCACGAGATTTACCCGATTATCATTTTCATGGGCATCGGCGCTCTGACGGACTTCGGCCCGCTGCTCGCTAACCCCGTGACGTTCCTGCTCGGCGCGTCGGCGCAGCTCGGCGTTTTCGTGGCGGTCATCGGAGCCATGTTTATGGGCTTCACGATTCAGGAGGCTGCCGGTATAGGAATTATCGGCGGCGCAGACGGCCCGACGGCTATCTATCTCTGCGCGAAGCTGGCTCCAGCCATTCTTCCCGCGGTCGCGGTCGCGGCTTACAGCTACATGTCGCTCGTCCCGCTCATCCAGCCCCCGGTCATCAAGCTTCTCACGACGAAGAAGGACCGCGGCATCAAGATGGAGCAGCTGCGCCCCGTTTCGCGCACCGAGCGCATCCTCTTCCCGATCATCTCAACGATAGCCTGCGGCCTCGTCCTTCCCGCGGCGGTTCCGCTTATCGGCATGCTGATGTTCGGCAACCTGCTCCGCGAGTGCGGATGCACGGAGCGCCTCTCGCAGGCCGCGCAGAACGAAGTCCTTAACGCGACGACGATATTCCTCGGTATTTCCGTCGGCGGTACGATGAACGCGGACACATTCCTCACCGTCGCCACGATTAAGATCATCTTACTCGGTCTCATCGCCTTCATATTCAGCACGGCGGGCGGCGTTATCTTCGGTCAGGTCTTGAAGGTCGCTTCCGGCGGCAAAATCAACCCGGTCATCGGCGCTGCGGGCGTCTCCGCCGTTCCTATGGCGGCGCGCGTCTGCCAGAAGGTCGTCCAGAAAGAGTTCCCCGGCTCCTACGTGCTTATGCACGCCATGGGCCCGAACGTCGCCGGAGTTATCGGAACCGCGGTCGCGGCGGGCGCTATGCTCACGCTGCTCGGCCAGTAATACGGTCGGCCGACGGAAACAGCATTTAAACGCTGAGAGCGGGTGCCGCCTCGGCTCCGGCGCAGAGCTGCGCCTCTGCCGCGCGGAACCCGCTTTTATTATGCGCCGCGCGCGACGCGCTGAGGCGCGGACGAAGAATTACACGAAGGATGTGACCGTTGTTGCATGAAAAAGGGATAGAGACCTTTCTCGCCGTCGCCATGTCGCGGACTCTCGGAAAAGCAGCGGAGCTGCTGAGCGTCACGCAGTCCACGATAAGCTACAACCTTAACGAGCTCGAGAACGACATGGGCCTGATTCTGGTCGACCGGCAGAAGGGTATGAAATCCATCAAGCTTACTCCGGCGGGGGAGAGCTTTCTGCCCCTCGCGCTCAAATGGCAGGAGGTCAGCCGCGAGATAGCGAACGCGCGCACGCCGGGCTCGGCCTATTCGCTTGCGGTGGGCGGCTCCGAGAGCGTCAACTGCCGCATTCTGCCGCCCGTCTACGCCGCGCTGCTCGAACACGAGCCGCCGGTCTATCTGCGGATCGTCACCGACCCTTCCGACATGCTTTATCAGGCGGTCGAGAGCCGCGCGCTCGACGCCGCGATAGTCATACATGAGGAAAGCGCGCGCAGCGTTCAGACGGAACCTATTTATAAGGAAAATTTCGTCGTCGCGCGCATACCGGCGGAGGGAGAAGAGCCGTCGGAGTACGTCAAGCCCGCGGAGCTCGAGCAGGGCATGGAGTTCTATATAGAGTGGAGCGGCGGCTTCCGCCTCTGGCACGACCATATTTGGGAGCCGATGAAGACGCTCCGCGCCAAGGTCGATTCCGTGCGGCTCGCTGCGCGGCTGATGCGCCGCGCGGGGCAGTGGTGCCTGATACCTGAATCGGCGCGCCGTCAGTTCGCGCAGGAACAGCCGCGCGCAGCGTTCAGCCGTCTTCACGAAACGCCGCCCGACATCGTATACTATAAGCTCACGCACAGGCACCCGAAAACGAGCTCCGTCGAGGCGCTCTCGATTTTCGACGATGCGCTGAAGCGCAGGGTAGCCGAGCTCGGAGGAAAGGCGGTAATATAATGAATCTTGCGCAGTATATCGACCACACGAACCTCAACCCGGCGGCGACTGCGAAGGATATTGAAAAGCTGTGCGCTGAGGCGCGCGAGTACGGCTTCGCATCCGTCTGCGTAAATTCGTCGCGCGCCGCGCTTGCGGCGTCGCTGCTGAAAGACAGCGGCGTCTCCGTATGTTGCGTCGTTGGTTTTCCGCTCGGCGCGATGAGCACGGAGGCGAAGGCTTTCGAGGCCCGCAGGGCCGCCGCAGACGGCGCGTCGGAGATAGATATGGTGATAAACGTCGGATTCCTCAAGGACGGGAACATCAAAGCCGCCGAGTACGACATACGCGCCGTGGTCGATGCCGTTCCCGGCGCGGTCGTGAAGGTCATTATAGAGACGTGCCTTCTGGACGATGAAGAGAAAACCGCCGCCTGTCGCGCCGCCGAGGCCGCAGGCGCAAAATTTGTCAAAACATCGACAGGCTTCTCCACAGGCGGCGCATCCGTCGAGGACGTGCGCCTCATGAAAAATGCAGTAAGCGCGGCTGTGAAGGTCAAGGCCTCCGGCTGCATACGCGACGCGGAGACTGCGCGCGCAATGATAGAAGCCGGGGCGGAACGTCTCGGGACATCGAGGTCTATAGCTATCTGTCGCGAGGCGGCTGAAAAAGACTGACGAACATGACGCGGCGCTAAGCTTGCAGCGCGCGAGGGAAGCTTTAGGGAGCGGCGGAGATATCCGCCGCTTTTTTCATGTCTTGCGCGCCGCCGGTCTCTTTATCGGTCCTATGCGCGCCTTATGCGCGCACAAAGTCGGAGCGCCGGTCGGCGCGCTGCGCTTTTCGCTTTATACATGCGAAGGATAAACACGGTTGCGGATATAAAATCAAACCGATAACTATCGTTTATTGTAAAAATTTATGTTGATAATCATTTGAATCAAGTATATAATCATTGCTATGAATTCAGAACATTATATGTAAATTTATTGATAATAATGAACAGTCTAAAACGATAAAGTTAATTTATGTTTATAGAAAAATGCTCTGGAGTTTTTGCTTAGCACGCTAAACTAAATAAAAAGGAGGCAAGACATAGGGTGAGTCAGTAACGCTCCACAAAAGCTCTGCAAAAGGAGGAATAGTTTTGAGTGATGCTGAAATGAAAAACGCGGGACAGATTCAGGAGGCCGACGAGCAGACCAAGCTCAACCTCGAAGAACTGATGCGCAAGTACGACACAGAGTCACGATTCAGGATTCTGTCGGGCTGGCAGGGAAAGCTCGTCGCTCTCATTGCGGTGGGGATGTCCTGCTTCCACTTCTACACTTCCGGGTTCGGGCTTCTGCTCGCGCAGAAGCAGGGGGCCGTCCATCTTGCCTTCACGCTGGCACTTGTCTTCTTGCTTTACCCTGCATCGTCCAAACAATCCAAAACCAGCGGCATACCGTTCTATGATTTCATACTCGGCGCGATAGGCGTCGCGAGCGCGATGTATTTAGTCGTCTTCTTCAACGAACTTGTCACGCGCGCGGGACTGCCGACGCAGACGGACCTTATAATGGGCTTCCTGCTCATCGTGACGCTGCTGGAGGCTACGCGGCGAATATCCAACCCCGTCCTTCCGTGCCTCGCTGTCATCGCGCTGCTTTACTGCTACTTCGGGCGCTCGATGCCCGATATGATCGCGCACAGGGGATTCAACATCTCGCGCATCGTCAACCACATGTATCTTGGCACGGAGGGCATCTTCGGCACGCCGCTCGAGGTTTCCTCGACGTTCGTGTTCATGTTCATACTTTTCGGCGCGGTTCTTGAGAAGACCGGCCTCGGAAAGTTCATCATCGACCTGTCGCTCGCCCTCGCCGGATGGTCGACTGGCGGCCCGGCGAAGGTCGCGGTCGTCAGCTCCGGCCTTATGGGCACGGTCTCCGGCTCGTCGGTCGCCAACGTCTGCACGACTGGTATGTTCACGATACCTCTTATGAAGAGCGTCGGCTACGAGCCGTACTTCGCGGGCGCGGTCGAAGCGGTCGCCTCGACGGGCGGTCAGATAATGCCGCCGGTTATGGGAGCCGCGGCGTTCATCATGGCGCAGATACTCGGCGTTCCCTACATCGAGGTCGCAATCGCGGCCGTCGTTCCGGCGCTGCTTTATTACTTCGCGGTTATGGTGCAGGTACACTTCGAGGCCTGTCGCCTCGGACTGCGCGGCATTCCGTGGAAGCAGCTTCCGCCGCTCGGCCCGCTGCTCAAGACAAAGGGCTTCCTGCTTATCCCGCTCGTCGCGATAATCTACTTCCTGCTCGCGGGTTACACGCCGCTTAAGGCTGCCTTCAACGGCATACTCGTCAGCTTCGCGCTTTCGTGGCTCAATAAGGAAACGCGCCTCACGCCGGAGAAGCTCTACGACGCTTTCCAGAGCGGAGCGCGCAGCGCGATAGGCGTCGCCTGCGCATGCGCCACGGTCGGCATGGTCGTCGGCATGGGCACGCTGACCGGGCTCGCGCTCAAGATAGCCGGAGCCATCGTCGCAATGGCGGAGGTCTCGCCGGACGGCTTGCTCGCGGCCATCGGAGCGTCGCTCTTCTCGCTCGCGCCGGGCGCGGAGGTCACGGCTGAGACGGCGGCCTTGGCGCTGACGAAGATATTCACGCTCTTCTTCACGATGATAGCGAGCCTCATTCTCGGCATGGGACTCCCAACGACGGCGAACTTCATCGTCACGAGCACGATGGCGGCCCCCGCGCTCTTCCTGCTCGGCGTTCCGCCGATGGCTGCCTACATGTTCGTCTTTTACTTCGGAATCGCGGCGGACCTGACGCCTCCGGTCGCGCTTGCGGCGTACGCTGGAGCTGGCATCGCGGGCTCCGACCCGATGAAGACGGGCGTCACCTCGTTCAAGCTGGCGCTCGCGGGTTTTCTCGTCCCGTACATCTACGTCTACAACCCGATGCTGCTCTTCATCGACGTGGAGCCGTTCTACATGGCGCAGGCGATATGCTCGGCGCTGATAGGCGTCTTCCTGCTTGCGATGTTCACGATAGGATACTTTAAGGCGCACCTCGCGTGGTATATGCGCGTCGTTGCGTTCGTCGGAGCGATATGCCTGCTGATACCGGGCACGATCTCCGACCTTTTAGGCCTCGCCGTGCTCGCCGTCATCTACGTTATGCAGACGGCGAAGGCGAAGCGGCTCGCTCACGAGTAGTCCGCTGAAAAAGGCGATAAGCGGGCTTCCCGCGCGGAAATCCGCATTGCAAAACAATTTATAGGGAGGAATTGAAGATGAAGAAAGGTATTATCGTAACGTTCATAGCTCTGCTGGCGGCTCTCGCCGTCACCACAGTAGCGGTCGCGGCCCCGACTTACATGTCGATCGCCACGGGCGGAACTTCCGGAACCTACTACGTCGTCGGCGGCGCTATCGCCTCTGCGATAACCAAGGGCGGAAAGATTCAGTGCACGGCCGAGACCGGAAATGCCTCCGTCGCTAACCTCAACCTCGTCGCCACCGAAGGCATCGAAATCGCCTTCGTCCAGAACGACATCGCCTACTGGGCCTACAACGGCGAGCTGATGTTCCAGGGCAAACCCGCGAAGAACATCCGCGCCGTCGCCTCGCTCTATCCGGAGCACATCCAGGCAGTCGTCACGAAAGAATCCGGCATAAAGACGCTCGCCGACCTTAAAGGCAAGCGCGTCGGTGTCGGAGCTCCGGGCTCAGGTGTCGAGGGCGACGTCCAGGCCATCTTCAAGGTTGCGGGGATGACCTACGACGACCTCGCGAAGGCCGACTTCCTCGACTTCGCGGCGACCACGAGCCGCTTTAAGGACAACCAGATCGACGCCGGATTCGTCGTCGCCGGTTATCCGACCGCTTCGATAATGGATCTCACGACGACGAAGGACGTCACGCTCCTCAGCTTTGACGACGAAACGCTCGCGATGCTCAAGAAGGAATACCCGTTCTTCGTCCCCAGCGCGATCCCGGCCAATACCTATAAAGGCATAACGACCGAGACGAAGACCCCCGCCGTCATGGCTATCCTCATCACGAACGACTCCGTCCCCGAGGAGCAGGTCTATGAATTCCTGACCGCCATGTACGGCAACCTCGCGGACATCGCCGCGGCACACGCGAAAGGTAAGGAAATCACGCTCGAAGGCGCTCTCAACGGACTTACCTGCCCGCTGCACCCCGGCGCGGAGAAATTCTTCAAGGAAAAGGGCATACTTAAGTAAGGAATCGCGAATCAACGGAAGGGTCGTCGTAAGGCGGCCCTTTTTTTGAAATTTCGTACCGGCGCAGATCTTTGGAATTTCTTCTGACGTTCATCTCCGCGGCGGCTTTCGCCGCGTTTCTGCTGTGCTTCTCGCTTTTGTCTGTAAGAGCGGCAAGAGGGGGCGGAGCTGATGTTTCCGCGCGCCTCTGCGGCGCTCCTCAGAAGCGCGCGCGGGCCGCAGCTGCATGCGCGCTCGCGGCGTTTTATTTTCTCCCGGCAGGCTCTTTGCCGCCCTATATAGATTGTGAATGGGGCGGCTTTGCCGCGGCGGCGCTGCTCGCCCTCTCGGCTGTTCTCAATCTGCCGCGCGGCGCACTCGCCTCGGGCGCGGTTATTGATGCGCTCGCCTTTCCCACAGTCTTCTGCTTCGTTTGGCCCCTGCTCGCGCTCTTCGTCCTGCGCGCCGGAGTGCCGGGGGGGCTCGGCTCTCTCGGGACCTACGCAGTCATGCCGCTCTGGAGCGCCGCAGGAATATGGGGGCGCGCCGGGATGACTTTTCTGCTCGCTCTGCTTTTATGCGCCGTGCCCGACGCCTCGCGCCGTTCCTGCGGAGCTGCTGCCTCGTCGCTGCGCTTCTCGCTCTGCGCCGCGCTTGTAACGGCGCTGTTGCTTCCGTGGAATCTCTCGCAATTTGTCGAAATTGGAGGTTTTTTCGCCTTCCTGTCGGATTTTATATTTTTCTGGACGAAGGTGTTCGTCGTCGGCCGCGTCGCCTTGATCGCACCGCGCCGCGCCGGATGGCTCGCTTTCAGGCGCGTTCCGATGCTTTACGCGGCGCTCATGCTTTGCGCTGCGCTCTGCGTTTTTATGGAATCCGGTATTTTTTAGCGCTTTTCGAGGATGTCGAGACCTGACGTTGAAGTCAGCGCGAGCGGCTTTTTCTCAGCCGCGACGGCGAGGCGCGCGCCGGGAATTATTTTATAGATTTCCGCGCTTCCGTATGGAGGCAGATCTATCCAGTTGCGCCCGAATCGTTCATTGCCGACCCGTAAATAGAAGCGCTCCGAGGGTCTCCTGCCTCCCTGAAAGATCAGCCATTCGTGCGAGTTGATATACCGGCCGTGCTCCGGCGCGATGCTCGGCATTCCGGCGTTCGAGGATTTGACGCGCTCCTGCCAGTTCCACAGCTCGCTGCCCGCGACGGCGTATTCGTCCTCAACAGGCGTCAGCTCTACGGAGTGAGTGTACCCCGTCGTGAAACGGTAGCCGTTAGGCGCTGGAAGCGAAAAGACGACCCGGCCGACTTTGTCTTCGGTCAGCGTAAGCTCGTCTACGCGCCAGCCTGCGACGGCTGCGGCGGAAAGAATCAGCGCCGCAGCGCATAGCGCAGGCGTGCGAAATTTTTCTGGCATCTTCATCGAACGCGCCTCCTTTGCGTTACCTTAGCATGGGCCGCGAAAATTTACAATTTGCGAAATTCAAATACAGCGCGCTTTGAGTTATACTAGGCAGAAGAATTGAGGAGTGAAGCAATGCCGGACGACGTTCGCGACATTTTAGTCGAAATCATAGACAGCTACGGAATAAAGATACTTGAAGACCCGGATCGCCTTGCGCAGTTCCTTGAAGATCGCTCTTCGCTGCGCCCCGAGAAAACTTTCCGCCTTACCTTCGCGCTGCGCTTTCTGCTGAAATGCGGCTGGCGGCCGGCGCGGCGCGAGTATATGAAAGAGGACGCCGATTACGCCTCATCGCTGGTCTCACAGCTTGGTTTTACAAAGGAACAAGCAGACGAAGTCATGGATCTGATCGACTGGCTGATGGAGATGGAGTACGGCGGCTCGGAGATAGCAGAGGAAGAGAGCGCGGTCGTCGCCGTTCCAGGCAATCTCAAAACAATATCCGGCGGCGTGGCGAACAGGCCGCGTACGATGCGCATCCGCAAGAAATCTCTATACAACGGAATCATACTCATCGTCTCGCTCGCTGTGCTCGCGACGCTCTTTTCCCAGATAGGCAACCAGAGGACGCCGGCGGGCGACGAGCTGCGCATTGCTTTCTTCGCGCCGATGTCAGGCCCGGACGCTCGTCTCTCGCACGTACAGCTCAAGGCGGCGCAGCTCGCCGTCGAGCGCGTAAACAGCCGCGGCCTGGCGCGCGGCGAATATAAACTCAAGGTTATAGGCTTCGACCTGCCGTCCGACACGAAAGCGGCGGAGCAGGCTGTCGCAAACGTCATGAGCGACAAGAATATGCTTGTCATGGTGCTGGGGCGCGCAGAGCCTGCCGAGACTCTCGCTCCGCTCGCCGACAATCTTGAAGCGCCGCTCGTCGTCGCATCGCCGGAGCCGCTAGACGGGCCGCTGCTCGACGAGTCGTCGCTGCCGTACCTTTATTCATTCTCGCTCGTCAGCGACGCCGCGACGTACGGAAAGACGCTGTCGTACTTTGCTACGCAGGCGCTTCACAAGAAAAAGATAGCGTTTTATTACGCGCCGGACGACGCGGTTGCGTCCGCAATATATAAATCCGCGCGCAAATGGGCCGTCGGCTTCGGCGCCGAGGTCGTCGCCGAACTCCCATACGGACGCGGCGGCGGACACTACTCTGCGATGCGCGCGTTCGCCGAAAGCGGCGCCGATTTGCTGCTGCTGCCCGGCGCCGACGCGTCTGCAGGAGAGATACTGCCGCAGCGCGCCGCCGCGGGCTTCAGCGCCGACGTGCTTGGGAACGGCTACACTGACAGGCTGCCGCAGCAGGCGGGCCGTGCTCTCGCCGGCAGCTGGTGGCTGAACGAGGTTACGGCGCTCGACCCGCAGATAAGCTCGGTGCTGCGCGAGTACCGCAGCCTTTACAACGAGGACTGCAAGCCCGGCGACGTGACCGCGGCGATACTCTCATACGACGCAGTGATGTGGATAGCCGCGGCCTTCCAGAGCACTCCCGGCTTACGCGGCGAAGCGATACGTCACACGCTGCTCGCGACGCGGGACCTCGCGCTCGCGCACATGACGCTCACGATAGACCCGCGCACGCACATGCCGCTCAATAAAACCTCTGCCGTAATCTACTGCGAAGAGGACAAGGGGATCTTCCAGCGCCGCTTCATGATGCGCCGCAACTAGAAAGGGCGCGGTGCTGATAAACGGCGTTGTCACGCAATATACAACGCTAAAATAATATGGCATAATTGTCCTATCAACAGCGATAGGTGGCCTGATTATCATGACCGACTTTAATAATTTCAAGCGCCTCGAAGAGCTTATCGAAGCCGTTTGGCGCGGCAAAGACGAGAAAAAATGTCTCTGGTGGCAGGGCGAATGGTGGAGCTGGGCGCGCTTCGCCGCCCTCGTCGGCGACTGCACGCAAAAGCTGCGCGCAGCCGGTTTCTCGGAAGGGCAGCGCCTTGCGCTGCTTCTGCCGAACTCGCCGCTGGTTCTCGCGCTCTCGCTGGCCTGCTGGCGTCTCGGCGGAGCCGTCGCGCCGCTCAACGCGCGCACCGGAGCGGTAAATTTATCTGACACCATAAAAATGCTCGACGTACACTCCGTAATACTAACTGAAGACGGCGCGAAGAAGGTGCGTGAGGCTGGCTTTATGCGCGACGTTCCGATCGCCTCAGCACCGCTCGAAGGGTCGCTCCATGCATGGACGGGCCGCGAAGGTCTACCAGAGACGGACGACCTCGCCGTCATCTTCTCGACCTCCGGCACCTCCGGGCGGCCGAAGGCCGTCGGCTGCACGCACGCAAACTTTATCGCCGACCTCGAACCGATAGGGCCGCACGTCCCCGGCCTCGAATCGGATAATGGAGTCGTGCTCAACGTCCTTCCCAACTTCCACGCCTTCGGCTATACGGTCGCAGGGCTTCTCGCGCTCACCTACGGCATGGCTCAGACGCTCGTTCCCAACTTCGTCCCCGTCGACAACACGATAAGCGCGATGAAAGAGTCTGGCGTCAACCGCGTCATAGCCGTTCCGACGATAATGACCTTTCTGCTTGGCGCGCTCGAAAAACGCGGCGAGCGCATCGGCGGCGTCGAATTCGTCATAACTGGCGGCGACCGTCTCAACGTCCAGATGGATGCCCGCTGCCGCGAGCACCTCGGCGTCGGGATACTCGAGGGTTACGGCCTGACCGAATGCAGCCCCGTCGTGGCCGTCAACCGCAGCGAGGCGACGAAGAAACTCGGTACAGTCGGCCCAGCCTTTTATAACTATGAAATTGAGATACGCGACCGCGAAGGAGACAAAATCGGCCTGCATGACGAAGGCGTCCTTCACCTCAAGGGGCCGGCCGTCGTCCGCGGCTACTTTCGTGACGAGGAGAACACGCGCGAGCGCTTTACGCCCGACGGTTGGTTCAACACAGGCGACGTTGTGCGCATAGACGAAGACGGGTATATAAAAATAGTCGACCGCGCAACCGATATCATAATCGTCAGCGGCTTCAACGTCTATCCGCAGGAGGTCGAAGCTACGCTTTGCAAGCATCCCGCAGTCCACGCCGCCGTCGCGGTAGGAGAAAAGAACAAAGTCGCGGGAGAGCTCGTCAAGGCCTTTATAATCCTCGAAGAGGGCGCGCAGGTTACCGCGAAGGAGCTGACTGAATACTGTAAAGACCATCTTGCGCACTACAAGGTCCCGCGCAAAATAGGCTTTGTCAAGGAATACCCGATCTCGCCGACGGGAAAAATCCTCCGCCGCGAGCTGCGCAAAATGAAAATCGAAAAAGAAAAGTAAAATGAACGATAAGGCCGGGCGTGAAGCTCCGGCCTTGAATTTTTTATGGCTGCGGCGCACGCTTTCATCTGCGGAATATCCCGTCGATAGTCTTGAAGAAGAGCTCTCCCTGCCGGTAAGGCCCGCGCATCGTGCGGCCTTTGTATTTCGATGTCGCAGAATCCCGCAGTTAAAGAAATCCGCTCCCCTGACCGCGTTGTGAAGACGAGCGTATATCTCGGGTCTTCTTCAGTCAGCGGGGCGAACGGCAACAGACGGAGATGTCCAGCCGCTTTTCGCGCGAGTTTTATATCGCTTGGCTGCGGAATGTTTTTGTCTCTGCGGTGTGGAAATATGTTATTTCGGCGCTCGTCACGTATTCGGCGTCGGGCAGGCCGAAGAGCGGGACTCCGCAAAAGATCAGATAAGGCGCGGCGGCGATGACGAGAACCGCCGCCGCTTTGACAAAAAACAGCGCAGGCCGTTTTTGACAGTTTTCATATCCGGACGCGCAGCGCGCCATAAACTTCCTATCTGTCGCCCCAGTCTACGATTTTTCCCGGGTTTAATATGTTCTGCTGGTCGAAGGCGAGCTTCACCCGTTTTATTAGTTCCAGCTGCGCTTCGTCAAGGAAGTATTTCATGTAGCCGCGGCGTTTATAGCCTATTCCGTGCTCGCCGCTGAGCGTGCCGCCCATTTTCAGCAGCTTCTCATAAATTTCTACCTGCGCTCTGTGCAGCCGCTCGTGCCAGTCGGCGCAGTCTGGCGATATTATCGTGCAGTGCATGTTGCCGTCGCCTGCGTGTCCGTAAACGATCGCTTCAAGTCCGTCTGCCTCGGCGGTGACGCTCAGCAGTTCAAGCAGTTCAGGAACGCATGCGGTCGGCACGACTAAGTCTTCCTTCGTGTAGCGTTTGTAGACTGAGGCTATAGCTTCTGGAACGTTCTTGCGCGCCTGCCAGACGCGCTCCTTTGTACTGCGTGTGTCCGCCACGTAGATTTCGTAGGCTCCGTGCTTCTCCGAGAGCTTGCCTATCTCTTCATACTGACGTTCTATCATGTCGCCGTCGTTGTCCTCCAGCTGGATGATGAGCGCCGCGCCAGCGTCGCTCGCCGGAACCTCGGTGTTAAGGTAGCGCGCGACGATTTGCAACGCCTTTTTGTCTATGAACTCGACCGAGGCGGGGATAAGTCCGCCCTCTTTTATGATCTTAGGCACGAAGTCGATTGCTGTCTTTGCGTCGCGGAAGGCCGCGAGCAGATCTACTGTGTAGCGAGGCACAGGCATGAGCTTCAAAACCGCCTTTGTGACGACGGCGAGCGTGCCTTCAGAGCCGCAGAGCAGATGGACGAAGTCGAGCCCCGTTACATCCTTGCGCCGTTTGCCGCCGAACCACGTGACTGAGCCGTCGGCCAGTACGCATTCAAGCGCCAGCACCTGCGCGCCAGTCGCGCCGTATTTGATAACTTTGTTGCCTCCGGCGTTCTCCGCAATGTTGCCGCCGATGAACGACGCGTCGCCGCTGCACGGGTCGCCGGCGTAGAGCAGACCGCGCGCGGCCGCGGCGCGGCTTATCTCCGCGGTGACTACGCCTGGCTCCGTCATGACCGTCAGGTTCGCCTCGTCTATTTCAAGGATTCTGTTCATTTTCTCAAAGCTCATGACGATCCCGCCGTGAACCGGCAGCGCGCCTCCCGATAGGCCCGTGCCCGCGCCGCGCGGCGTGACGGGGATGCGCTCGCGCGACGCGATTTTCATAATTTCAGAGACGTGCTCCGTGCTTTCGGGGAAGACTAGCAGCGCGGCGCGATACTCGTGCTCGTAGGCGTTCGCCGGCACTTCGTCGTGCGAGTAGCTTTCGAGCTTTTCCGGCTCTGCACTGACGTTGTGCGCGCCTATTTTGCCTTCTATTTCTGAGATTGTCTCGGGAGTAATTTTATTGTAAGAAAAGATGTCGTTCATCTTTCTGCCTCCTATATGCAAACTCACGCTATAATAACATAAACAGAGACGGAGGCGATGTCATGAAAGAGATGATATACGGGCCGACGTTGGCCGCTGACAACGATATTTATCTTTTCCGCGAAGGGACGCACCGCCGCATTTATAACTTCCTCGGCGCGCACATAATTGAACATGAAGGCGAGCTTGGCACGCTCTTTGCCGTCTGGTCTCCGTGCGCTAAGGGCGTGTCGGTCATTGGAAATTTTAACTCGTGGGACAAAGAGAGCCACAGGCTCGCGCCGCGCTGGGATTCCTCCGGAATTTGGGAGGGCTTCGTTCCCGGCGTAGGGGCTGGGGAAATCTATAAATACGCGATAACTACGGAGAGCGGAGCCGTGCTGGAAAAGTGCGACCCGCTCGCGTTCTTCTGCGAGACGCCGCCCGCGACCGCCGCGGTGGTCTGCGGCGCTCCCTCCTATGAATGGGGAGACGCGGAGTGGATGGCCGAGCGCGCGGCGAAGAACGCGACCGACGCGCCGCAGGCGATATACGAGCTGCACGCCGGTTCGTGGCGGCGCGGCGATGGAAACACAATGCTCGGCTGGCGCGGGCTCGCCGCGGAGCTGCCGCAGTACCTGAAGGACGAGGGCTTCACTCATGCGGAGTTCATGCCAGTTATGGAGCATCCGTTTTACGGTTCGTGGGGGTATCAGACGACAGGCTATTACGCGCCGACTTCGCGCTACGGCTCGCCGGAGGATTTCATGGCGCTCGTCGACGCTCTGCACCGCGCAGGCATAGGAGTGATACTTGACTGGGTGCCCTCTCACTTCCCGATGGACGCGCACGGCCTCGCGCGCTTCGACGGCACGGCGCTCTACGAGCACGACGACCCGAGGCAGGGCTTCCACCCTGACTGGAAAAGCGCGATATTCAACTACGGACGCAACGAAGTGCGAAGCTTCCTCGTCTCGTCGGCGAACTTCTGGCTTGAACGCTACCACGCAGACGGACTGCGCGTCGACGCCGTCGCTTCGATGCTCTACCTCGACTATTCGCGCCGAGACGGCGAATGGGTGCCGAACAAGTACGGCGGCAAGGAAAACTGCGAGGCGATAGACTTTCTTAAAGAGCTCAACATCTCGCTCTACGACGAGCATCCCGGCATAATGACGACGGCGGAGGAGTCGACCTCGTGGCCGATGGTGACGAAGCCTGCATGGCTCGGCGGCCTGGGCTTCGGCTATAAATGGAATATGGGCTGGATGAACGACTTCCTCTCTTATATGTCGAAGGACCCTATATTCCGCAAGTACTGCCACGACAAGCTGACCTTCGGCATGTGGTACGCTTATGCCGAGAACTTCGTGCTGCCTTTCTCGCACGACGAGGTGGTCTACGGAAAATGCTCGCTGCTTGAAAAAATGCCTGGCGACGCTTGGCAGAAGGCGGCGAACCTGCGTCTCGCCTTCGGCTGGATGTTCTGCCATCCCGGCAAGAAACTCATCTTCATGGGCGGCGAGTTCGGGCAGAGCCGCGAATGGAACCACGACCGGAGCCTTGACTGGCACGAACTGAACGACCAGCGCCACGCCGGCATCGCTCGCTGGTTTGCAGATATATGCCGCTTCTACCGCAAAAGCCCCGAACTTTGGAAACTTGACACGTCGCCCAAGGGTTTCGAGTGGATAGACTGCTCAGACAGGGATTCCAGTGTCGTCTCGTTCATAAGGCGCGACGGCGAAGGGCGCGTCCTCGTGCTTGTCGCGAACTTCACTCCAGTCGTGCGCATGGGCTACCGAGTCGGCCTGCCGGCCGGCGGCGCGTGGCGCGAGGTTCTGAACAGCGACGCGGAGATCTACGGCGGCTCAGGCGCAGGCAACATGGGGCGGGTCGAGGCGGATAAAGAGGAGTTTCACGGGCGGCCTTACTCCGCCCGGCTGACTATCCCGCCGCTCGGCTGCGTCTTGCTGAAGCCGGAGGAAGAATAGAACGAAACGTAAGGGCCCGGCGTCTCCGGGCCTTTTATTTTTCCCTTGAATTTTCACGGCGTCGACGCATCGTCCGCGCTTTTGCCGTATAATATAGCGGTTTTTGTATATCTGTGCCCGGAGGCGTTGCGTTGTGTCCAGCGATAGAAGAAGCGGCGTTTTGCTGCACGTCACCTCACTGCCCGGCCCCTGCGGCGCGGGCGATTTCGGAACGAGCGCGAGGAATTTTGCGAAGTTTCTCAAAGAGGCGGGCTTCTCCTTGTGGCAGATACTTCCGCTTACGCCGGTGCTTCCGGTCTTCGGCAATTCGCCGTACAGCAGCCCTTCCGCCTTTGCCGGCAACGCCGCTCTCATCAGCCCGGAACTTCTGGTTGAGGACGGCCTTCTGACGCGCGGCGAAATTGAGCGCGCCGCCGTTTCTTCGGAACGCGCCGCTGATTTCTCTGCTGCATCGGAGATTCGCGCGAGGCTCGTCGGCCTTGCCTGGAAGCGTTTTTGCGGCGGCTCCTGTCATCAGATGTCGGAAGACTTTGAAAAATTCAAAGCTGATGAGAAATACTGGCTCCGCGACTACGCACTCTATTCGTTGTTGAAAAAGAAGAACGGCGAACGCTGCTGGGCCGAGTGGCCCGCGGAGTTCGCGGCGCACGACGGGGCGGCGCTCGCCCGCTTTGAGGCGGCGAACGGCGACGAGCTTTCTTTTATAGCCTTCACTCAGTTCATATTTTTCCGCCAGCTCAGCGCGCTTTCGGCCTTCTGCGCCGGACTCGGCGTCGAACTGATGGGCGACGCGCCGATATACGTCGCGTGGGACGGCGCAGACGTATGGGCCGCGCGCGGACTCTTCGACCTCGAAGCAGACGGCAGGCCGCGCTGCGTCGCGGGCGTGCCGCCGGACTATTTCAGCGAGACGGGGCAGCGCTGGGGAAACCCGCTCTATAAATGGGAGGAGATGCGGCGCGACGGCTTCGCCTGGTGGCGCTCGCGTCTGCGCCATCTGCTGAAATATTGCGCTACGGTACGCATAGATCATTTCCGCGGGCTCTCGGCCTTCTGGGAAATCCCAGCGGAGTGCGAGACGGCGAAGGAAGGACGCTGGCGTTCTGCGCTCGGCGGCGAGATGCTCGAAACGTTCCGCCGCGAGGACTGCGGCGGCCGCGAACTGCCTGTCGTAGCCGAGGATCTTGGCATAATCACAGACGACGTGCGCGAGCTGATGGCGCGCTTCGGCCTGCCGGGTATGAAGGTGCTGATGTTCGCCTTCGGCGGAAGCGTCGCAGAAAATCCATACGCGCCGCATAACGTCGCGCCGCGCAGCGTAATTTACACCGGCACGCACGACAACGACACGGCCGCGGGGTGGTGGAGCGGCAGCTCGACGGCGCGGGAGCGCGAAAATTTTTCGTTTTATACTGGTCGCGAGGTGGACGCCGGAAACGTTGCGGAGATAATGATGCGAATGGCTCTTTCCTCTACTGCGGAGCTCGCCGTGATTCCCGCACAGGACATTCTCGGCCTGGGCACGGAATGCCGCATGAACCGCCCTTCTATGCCGAAGGGCAACTGGGGCTGGCGGCTGACCGTCGAGGATGCAGCGAGGCTGCGCGGCGAGGCCGGGCAGCTGCGTGAGCTTAACAGCATATACGGCAGGTTACGGCAGTGAACTGCTTGGAGAATTCCATTTCCGGCTACCGTGCCGCGAGAAACGACCGCCGCGAACTGATTTTCTTTGTTCTGTGGGCGCTCGCCGTTTTTGTGAAATTTTTCGGCCTCGAATGCGAGGTCTGGAGCCGTCTGCCGCGTTCGCCGCTCGCCTACGCGCTTTCTGTCTCGCTCTGCGCCGCGTTCGCCGCCGCGCTTTCGTTGCTTCCGCGCCGCATGCGCTTCGCCTGCGCGCTTGCGCTTGACGCGGCCTTCTCCGCGCTCATCGTCACCGACCTGCTGCATATGCGCTTTTACTCCGACCTCTTCACGCTGCACAACCTCGGCCTTTCCGGACAGGTTGACGACGTTTCGGATTCCGTGCTCGCGCTGCTCTCGCCGCTCGACGTGCTTTACTTTGCCGATATTCCGCTCTTCTTCGCATATTACCTGCTTGCTGCGAGAATCCGCGCCGCTGGCGTATTTGGCGCGCTCAATCTAAGACGCGCCGCCGCTTCGTGCGCCGTGCTCGCCGTGTCGCTAGGCCTGTTCGCCGTCATGATTTACGGCTACGACCGGCGTATGCCGAATGCGCTCGCCGCGATGTGGGACCGTCCCGCGGTCTGCTGCAACGTCGGCGCGATGGCCTATCACTTGGCAGATGCGCGCAACGTGCTGCGCGAGAGCTTCGGACGCGAGAAGCTGAGCGAGGATGCAATCGCCGCCGCCGAAGAAGAATTCGCGGCCTTCCACGCGAAGCTCGCGCAGCCCTATCAAGCGGCTTTCGGCATTGCGCGTGGGAAGAACCTTATAATGATACAGGCCGAGTCGCTACAGAGTTTCGTCGTCGGACTGCGTGTGAACGGGCTTGAGGTGACGCCGAACCTCAACCGCTTTGCGCGCGAGGCGTCGTTCGCGGGAGATCTCTACGTGCAGACGGGGCTCGGCAACAGCGCCGACGCTGAATTCCTCACAAACGCGGGGCTATATCCAGCGCGCTCCGGAGTCGCATACGTCCGCTTCGCTGACAGAAGCTACGGCGCTCTGCCGCGGCTGCTGCGCGCCCACGGCTATGCGGCGCTTGCGATGCACGGCGACCGCGCGGGCTTCTGGAACCGCGCGCACATGTACCCGGCGCTCGGATTTGAAAAGTTTGTCAGCAAAAAGGATTACGAGGCGGACGAAGTATTCGGTCTCGGCCTCAGCGACGGCAGCTTCTTCCGCCAGTCGCTCTCTATGCTCGAAGCGCAGGAGCGTCCCTTTTACGCCTTCCTCGTTACTCTGTCGAGTCATTATCCCTTCGGCTTTCCCGAGCTGCTCAAGGCCGCGGCCTTCGAGCAGGGGGACGAGGCGGAAGGCGCAGTGCTGCGCAGCTATCTTGCCGCTATTCATTATTTCGACCGCGAGTTCGGAAAATTCATTGACGGCCTCAAACGCGGCGGCCTCTACGAAAAAAGCGTGATAATCGCCTACGGCGACCACGCCGCGATACCTAAGTGGGATGCCGCATCGCTTTTTAAGCTTCTCGGAAAAGCCGTTGACGGCGAGCGCAGCTGGCGCTCCGTGAATACTGTGCCGCTGATGATACACGTTCCAGGCGGCGCGAAGCTGCCGTACGTCCCGGGACGCGCGCTTGGGCAGATAGATATTCCGGCGTCTGCGGCTTCTCTGCTCGGCGTTGAATTTTCGTCCGGACTCGGACGCAATATCTTCGCGCCTGAGCCGGCCTCCGCGCCGGTGATTTTCAGGAGCGGCGGCTATATCAGCGGCGGGACGCTCGTCGAGCCGGCAACCCGCGCCGCGGTTGATTTGGCGGATGGGCGCGAACTTGATTATGTTCCGTTCGCAGAGATGAGCTCTGAGAGTGCGCGTGAGCTTGAGCTGAACGATAAAATTCTCGAATACGGCCTGCGCTTTCAATTCGGAGAAGAATAGCGCTGGCTACGCTGTTGCCTGCGTTCGCGGCGCGTTGTATGATAGATTGGTGAATAACGCCGTACCGGCGACGGAGGGCCTTTATGGATAAAATAGAACTCTTTTACTGGTGTATATGGTGGGGCTGGTGGATAATCCAGTTCGTGCTCTACACTTTGCTCGGCGCACTGATGTGCGACGGTTTCTATCAGATTATCGTCAGTCTGCGAGGCTTCTGGAATCAGAAAAAAATGCCGCAGGCGAAGCGTTACCGCCGTTTCGCGGTGCTCGTCCCAGCGCACAACGAGGAGGCCGTCCTTTCGCCTCTGCTCGACAGCCTGGCGGGACAGAACTACCCTAAAAACTGTTACAGAGTATACGTATCATGCGACAACTGCGCAGACGGCACTGCGGCGCTCGCGCGCTCTAAGGGGGCTGTCGCCCTTGAGCGCTTCGACGACGAACACAACGGCAAGACGTGGAACGTCCGCTGGGCGCTGGCGCAGATACCGCTCGACAGTTACGACGCTCTGACGATGTTCGACGCCGACAACCTCGCAGAGCGGAACTTCCTCATGGCGATGAACAATTACATGGAGCTGCACCCAGACGCCGAAGCTATACAGGGCGTCCTTGACGTGAAGAATCCGGACGACAACTGGCTCACGCGCTCGTACGCTATGGCCTACTGGTTTACGAACCGCTTCTGGCAGCTTGCGCGCGGCCTTTGGGGGCTTTCCTGCACGCTCGGCGGCACGGGGCTCGTCATACGCATGGCGACGCTTGAGAGAATCGGCTGGAATCTCCAGAGCCTTACTGAGGATCTCGAAATGTCCACGAGGCTGATACTTTCAGGCAGCCGCGTCCACTGGAACGACGCTGCGGTAATCTACGACGAAAAGCCCCAGGACATGCGTATCTCCGTGCGTCAGCGTACGCGCTGGATGCAAGGCCATTACTGGGTCTTCTGGCACTACGGGCGTCCGGCGCTCAAGAGCTTCTTCACGACTGGCCGCCTACAGTACCTCGACCTCTTTCTCTATCTGCTCGCGCCAGCGAAGGCTTGCCTTGGCATCGTCGTCATGCTTTCGGGCATGGCATTCACGCTCGTCAACAATATGGTGCTCTATCCTTCGGCGGATGTGCCTCACACGATGCTGGACTGGGCGCTTTTCTTCGGGATGCCCGTCGTCTCGATAATAGGCTTCTGCCTGCTCTGCGCCGTCGCGGGGCCGTCGTTCCACGAAAAGAAATTTACGCTGCGTTACGTTAAGTATACTCTATCGTACTTCTGGTTCGGCCTTACTTGGATTCCGATACTCTTCCGCGCCGCTTTCCTCGCTAAAGACCAGGGCAAATGGGTCAAGACTGAGCACACCCGCGGCATATCGCTCGACGAAGTGAAGAAATGACAACGAGGTGAATCGGCATAAAATCCCAGTTTGCACTTTTCCTTACCCGCCGCTTCGTGCCTCTCTTTCTAACGCAGTTTCTCGGCGCGTTCAACGACAACCTGTTCAAGAGCGCGCTCGTCACTCTTATAACCTTCGACCTCGCGGCTAAATATCATCTCAACGCTCAGATACTTATAACGGTCGTCGCGGGGCTTTTCATCCTGCCCTTTTTCCTTTTTTCGTCGCTCGCAGGGCAGATTTCTGACAAATACGAAAAATCGCGGCTCATTCGCATAATCAAGCTCGCCGAAATAATCCTGATGGCTATGACGGCGGCGGCGTTCCACTACGTCCAGCTCTGGTGGCTCATTGCGCTGCTCTTTCTCATGGGCGCGCAGTCGACTTTCTTCGGACCGCTAAAGTACAGCGTTTTGCCGCAGCTGCTGCGCGAAGACGAGCTTGTGGCTGGCAACGGCCTCGTCAACGCTGGGACGAATGTCGCTATACTGACCGGGACTCTGTGCGGCGGCCTCTTCATCATGTCGCCGCTGGGCCGCTACTATATTTCCGCGGGCGTCGTCGGCGTAGCGGCGGCCGGCTACATAGCGAGCCGATTCATCCCGGTTCTGCCCGCAGCGTCGCCGGAGCTGAGGATCGACCGCAACCTCTTCCGCTCGACGTGGCAGCTCATAACCTACCCGGTACCCAATCGTCCCGTATTCTTGTCGATAATCGGCATAAGCTGGTTCTGGTTCCTCGGCTCGGTCTTCCTCGCGCAGTTCCCGTCGTTCGCAAAAGACATAATCGGCGGCGATGAGCAGGTCTCGACGCTCTTCCTCGTAGTCTTCACCGTCGGCATAGGCTTCGGAGCCACATGCTGCAACAAACTGCTTGGAGGGCGCGTCAGCGGGAAATATGTACCGGCGAGCCTCGTAGCGATAAGCGTCTTCATAGTCATGCTCTACATCGTCAGCCCGCAGCGGGCTTCGGACGGCGTGCTCTCCGGCGTCGGCGCGTTCCTCTCGTCTGGGCGATCGTGGCTCATAATACTGTCTATGTTCCTCATAGCCGCGAGCGGCGGCCTCTACAGCATACCGATGTACGCGATGATGCAGAACTTCACGCCGGAGACGCACATGGCGCGCACTATAGCTTCGCTCAATATAATAGACTCGCTCGGCATGGTCATAGCCGCCGCGCTTATGTCCGCTATGATAGCGGCCGGCATGTCGATAAACGGTGTGTTCCTCTCGATGGCCTTCATCAACTTGCTCATGCTTCCGCTCACGCGGAGACTGGCGCGGACGGAGGCGGCGAAAAAATCATAGGAGGCGGCGCAATGGACGAAAACAGGGCGAAACGCGAAATAATAGATACGGCTGGCGCGATGCTCGCGAAGGGGCTTGTGCAGGGGACGGGCGGCAACTTCAGCATGCGCTGCGCGCGCGGCATGATAATAACGCCGAGCGGCATGGACTACGACGTCCTAACGCCCGACGACCTCCCCGTGCTCTCGTTGGACGGGGAACTGCTTGAAGGCTTCCGCAAGCCGTCGGTTGAACGTGAACTGCACGCGGAGATATACCGCCGCCGCCCGGACGTGAACGCCGTCATACACACGCACTCGGTCTACGCGACCGCCGCCGCGGCTCTGCGCGCGCCGATGCCGGCGCTGACCGACAACCAGGCTGTGCTCTTCGGCGGCGCAGTGCCGTGCGCCGGATACGCGCCGATAGGCACCGAGAAACTCGCGCGCAGCGCAGCCGACGCGCTCGCTTCCGGCTGCGGCGTCCTGCTCGCGAACCACGGAGCGCTCTGCGCCTGCGCCTCGCTCTCCGAAGCGGCGCTCAAATGCGAAATGCTCGAAATCTTTGCGAAAATATATTTCCTAACCGCGCTGCGCGGCGGCGGCGTGCCTCTCACGCCTGAGGAGATAAAGAACGAATCAGAGGACATGTCGCGCCGCTACGGGCAAAAATAACCCGGCGCGCAAAGTTGTAAGATACAGCGAAAGCCCCGCGAAAAAGCGGGGCTTTCGTCACAACTGCATAAAAATGGCGGAGAGGGTGGGATTTGAACCCACGTAGCGGCTCAGCACCGCTAAGACGATTTCGAGTCGCCCGCCTTCGACCGCTCGGCCATCTCTCCGCGTCTCGCAAAAGACGCAGAATATTATAGCCTATTTCTGCGACTTTGCAAGCGTCGCGAAAAAACGGATTTTGCGATAATTGGCTTTACAGTATATTGTTGTGCAGCCGGTCTTGTACTATACTTTTTCGTCATAGTACGCGCTGCGCGCGTGAATGTATCTTTATGGAGGGGTCGCTGTGGTTTCAAAGGACTTTCTGCGTTCTACGCGACGAGAGACTATCGTCATCGTCGCTCTTTATTTGCTCTTTTTTGCATGGTGGTACGTTACAGCTTACGGCTTCGGCGACGACCCTGCGGAGTATGAGTATATATTAGGCTTCCCCGAGTGGTTTTTTTACAGCTGCATAGTCGGATACGTAGGTATTTCGCTGATACTTTGGGGTGCTGTGAGCTTCTTTTTCAAGGATCTTCCGCTTGACGATGGATATGAATTAAAGGAGAAAAGCAATGGTTAATCACGCTTCGATGATCGTCCCGCTTGTTCTTTACTTCGTCCTAATTATGGGCATCGCGTGGTTTGGCAACCGTTTCGCTGCAAAGCGCTCAGATACGGTCGGCTTTATGGAAGAATATTTCATAGGCAGCCGTTCAATGGGCGGTTTTGTTTTAGCTATGGCTATCATCACGACGTACACGAGCGCGAGCAGTTTCGTCGGCGGCCCGGGCATCGCATATAATCTCGGCCTCGGATGGATTCTCCTTTCAATGATACAGGTGCCGACCGCTTTCCTGACGCTCGGCGTGCTTGGAAAGCGCTTCGCGCTAGTCGCGCGTCGCACTAAGGCAGTGACGATTACTGATTTTATACGCGCGCGCTATGATAGCGACGCTGTCGGCATCTTTTCGTCGGCGGCGTTGCTCGTCTTTTTTATGGCTTCGATGCTTGCGCAGTTCATCGGCGGCGCGCGCCTCTTTGAATCCGTGACTGGCTACTCGTATCAGACGGGGCTTATTATTTTCGGTCTCACGGTCGTGATCTACACGACTGTCGGCGGCTTCCGCGCCGTCGTCCTCACCGACACCATTCAGGGCGTGATGATGCTCGTCGCTTCGCTCGCGATACTCTTCGCCGTCGTCACGGTCGGCGGCGGTATCGGCAACATTATGCAGACGCTTTACACAATCGACCCAAAGCTCCTGACTCCGACAGGCGCGAACGACGCCATCCCGAAGCCTTTTATCCTTTCGTTCTGGGTGCTCGTCGGCATAGGCGTACTTGGCCTGCCGCAGACGACGCAGAAGTGTCTTGGGTACAAGGATTCGCGCTCGATGCACAGCGCAATGATAATCGGCACCTTCACCGTAGGCTTCATCCTTCTCGCGATGCACCTCGTCGGGGCTATGGGCCGCGCCGTAATCCCAGATATAGAGATAGGTGACCTCGCGGTGCCGACTCTGACCGTGCGGCTGATGTCGCCTTTCTGGGCGGGAATATTCATTGCAGGGCCGCTTGCGGCGATAATGTCCACTGTCGACTCTATGCTTATCATGTGCTCGGCGGCGATAGTCAAGGACCTCTATTTTCACTATGTCTTGAAAAACGACGAGACGAAGCTGCCGCCGAAGTCCGTCAAGCGTATGAGCCTCGCGGTCACAGGCGTCGTCGGCCTCATAGTTTTTATCGCCGCGCTGAAGCCGCCTTCTTTGCTCGTGTGGATAAACCTCTTCGCCTTCGGCGGCCTTGAGGCGGTATTCTTCTGCCCGATGCTCTTTGGGCTCTACTGGAAGCGCGCAAACTCGACCGGAGCGCTGCTTTCAATGATTGGAGGCGCGGCGGCATATTTCTTCTTCACTCTGACGAAGATAAGTATAGCGGGGACGAGCTCGATTGTCCCGACGCTCGCGGTTTCTACGGCGCTCTTCATAGCGGGAAGCTGCTTTGGACGTGCCGAGCCCACGGAGAAGCTTAAGGCATTTGAAATATAGCGGCGGCTTGCCTGCGGCCATAGACTATGATATACTTGAGAACGGTGTATAGCACACACAGCTGCTGACGCAAAAGAGGTTCCCGCTCAGGCGGGTTCTTGAGCGAGAGAGGCGGTTGGAGGAAAAAACAGGAGGGATACACATGGGTGTAGTAAGCATGAAGCAGCTTCTTGAGTGCGGCGTCCACTTTGGACACCAGACAAGACGCTGGAACCCGAAGATGAAGCCGTTCATCTTCACGGAGCGTAACGGAATTTATATCATCGACCTTCAGAAGACGGTCAAAGGGCTTGAGAAAGCCTACGACTTCGTCCGCGAGATAGCGAAGTCGGGCGGGAACGTCCTTTTCGTCGGGACGAAGCGCCAGGCGCAGGATCCGATCCGCGACGAAGCGCTCAAGGCCGGCCAGTTCTACATCAACCAGCGCTGGCTCGGAGGACTCCTCACCAACTTCACGACGATCCGCCGACGCGTTATGCGCATGGCTGAGCTCGAGCAGATGGAAGAGGACGGAAGCATCAACAAGTACCCGAAGAAGGAAGTAATTCAGCTCCGCAAGGAACGCGAGAAGCTTGAAAAATACCTCTCCGGCATCAAGGATATGCGTGACATCCCGGATGCGCTCTTTGTCATCGACCCACGCCGCGAGACTATCGCAGTTCTTGAGGCGCGCAAGCTTGGAATTCCCGTCATCGCAATCGTCGACACGAACTGCGATCCCGACGTCATCGACTACCCGATACCGGGCAACGACGACGCCATCCGCGCTATAGAGCTCATCGTGGGCCTCATGGCGAACGCATACATCGAGGGACGTCAGGGACAGGACGCCCGCACCGAGGAGACCGCAGAAGAGGCTGCTCCAGAGTCGGAGGAACTTCCTGTGATAGACGAAGACGAGACGGTTGAGAACGAAGTAAAGGTCCGTGTAAAAGAGATGGCCGACCAGAAGGGCTGGAAGGAGACTAACTAACATGGCGAATATCACTGCTGCGATGGTGTCGGAGCTTCGCGCCCGCACATCTGTCGGAATGATGGACTGCAAGAAGGCGCTCGTCGAGTGCAACGGCGATATGGATAAGGCCTGCGACTACCTCCGTGAGAAGGGGCTTGCGAAGGCCGCGAAGAAGGCGGAGCGTAACGCTGCACAGGGGCGTATGTTCACCTATGTCCATAGCAATGCGAAGCTCGCCGTTCTGCTTGAGCTGGACTGCGAGACCGACTTCGTCGCCCGCACGGATGAATTCCAGACGCTGGGACACGAGATAGCGATGCATATCGCCGCCGCAAATCCGAGCTACATCAAGCCGGAAGATGTCCCCGCCGACGTCCTTGAGCATGAGAAAATGGTCATCATGGCGCAGGCTCGCGAAGAGGGCAAGCCCGAGAAGATGCTTGAGAAGATAGCCGAGGGCCGCATCAACAAATTTTACGAGGAAAGCTGCCTGCTTGAGCAGAAGTATGTGCGCGACCCGAACGTCAAAATCAAGGATCTCATCATCGAAAACATAGCGAAGATAGGCGAGAACATAGTCGTCCGCCGCTACGCTCGTTTTGCGATAGAAGCTTAGCTCTGAACCTAACGCTGAGGCGAGGGATTATTTTTAATCCCTCGCCTTTTTAATAATAAAAACCATAATTTGTCCCGAAGGGAGATTCTCATGAACCGCAAATACAACAAAATTCTGTTGAAGCTGTCGGGCGAAATACTCGCCGGCGGCGGACACTTCGGCCTCGACTACGACGCCGTGCGCGGAATCTGCGAAGAGATCGCCGAAGTTGCGAAAGAGGGCATCATGGTCTCCATGGTCGTCGGCGGCGGCAACATTATTCGCGGTGCGCAGACGAAGTACATAGAGCGCGCGCAGGCCGACTATATGGGAATGCTCGGGACTGTTATAAACGCGCTGGCATTGCAGGACGCGCTCGAAAGCCTTGGGCAGCCGACGCGCGTTCAGTCCGCGATAGAGATGCGTCAAATTGCGGAGACAGTTATACGCCGCCGAGCGATCCGTCACCTTGAGAAAGGGCGTATCGTCATCTTTGCCGCGGGTACCGGCTCGCCGTATTTCTCGACCGACACGACCGCCGCGCTGCGCGCCTCTGAAATCGGGGCCGACTGCGTAATAAAGGCGACGAAAGTCGACGGCATATACGACAAAGACCCTGAAAAATTCCCCGACGCAGTGAAACTGCCGCACATCACATACATGGACGCGCTTAACATGCAGCTTAAGGTAATGGACGCCGCGGCCTTCTCTCTCTGCCAGGACAACAACATCCCGATAATCGTATTTGACATGCTTAAGAAAGGTAATCTGCGCAGATTGCTTATAGACGGTGAAAATATAGGCTCTATAGTCTCAAGATAGAGTATAATTTATAAAACATCACAAGCTGTAAGGAGTGACCCGCATGCCTCAGAACATACTTAACGAACTTAACACGCGCTGCGAAAAGAGCGTGGAGCACCTGAAGAGCACGATGCTCGGCGTCCGCACCGGAAGAGCGCACCCCGCCCTTGTCGAGGAGATAAAAGTCGACTACTTCGGAACGCCTACTCCGATCAAGAACATGGGCAGCGTCAACGTGCCCGAGGCACGCCAGATACTCATAACGCCGTGGGACAAGACCGCTATGAAGGCCATAGAAAAGGCCATCCAGAGCTCGAGCCTCGGCATCACTCCGCAGAACGACGGCTCGTCGATCCGCCTAAACCTGCCCGAGCTTACGCAGCAGCGCCGCGTCGAGCTCAAAAAGATGGTCAACAAGATGGCGGAAGATGGGCGCGTAGCGGTCCGCAATATACGCCGCGACGCGATAGAGGCGCTTAAGAAGCTCGAAAAGGACAGCAAGATAACCGAGGACGACCTTAAGAAGTTCCAGAAAGAAGCGCAGGACAAGACAGACGCTTTCATTAAGAAGATCGACGCCGCCCTTGCTGAGAAGGAAAAAGAGATAATGGACAAGTAAGCCGTAATTTTTATAATACGGCGTGAATTTTATGCGTTTCGCCTCCGCGTCCGGCGTGGGGACGGAACGCAGTTTTTTATGTGGAACTGGCGGACACGGCATGAACGAGAGCGAATTTTTCAAAAAATTAAGAGCTGCCGGCGGTCGCGGATACCTCGCAGGCGGCGCAGTGCGCGATATGGTCATGGGGCGCGCCGCACATGACAGAGACTATCTCGTCTGCGGTATGCTGCCGGGCGAATTTACAGCGCTTTTCCCAGAGGCGCGGCGAGCCGGAAAATCTTTTCCCGTCTTCCTGCTTGAAATCGGCGGCGCGGTCTGCGAGGTAGCATTCGCGCGCGTCGAGCGCAAAACGGGGCGTGGCTACACTGGCTTCGAAGCGATATGCGGAAAAAAAATAACGGTCGAACAGGATTTGGCGCGCCGCGACACGACGATAAACAGCATGGCGGCGGACGAAGAAGGGCGCATAATCGACCCGTATGGCGGAGTTTCTGACATCCGGCGGAAAATTATCCGCGCGACCTCGGCGGAGCATTTCGCCGAAGACCCGGTGCGCTCGCTGCGCGCGGCGCGGCAGGCGGCGCAGTTCGGCTTCGATATAGAGCCAGCGACGCTCGCGCTGATGGGGCGCTGCACTGAGGAACTGCGCGCAGAGCCGGCGGAGCGGAAATTCGCCGAGCTTCGGAAGGCGCTCGCCTCGTCCGCGCCGTCGCGCTACTTCCGCGCGCTGCTCGCGGCGCGGCTGCTCGAGCAGGAATTTTCGCAGATCGCCGCGCTCATAGGCAAAAGCCAGCCGCCTGAGTACCATCCCGAGGGCGACGCGTTCGTGCATACGATGTCGGTCGTCGACTGCGCGGCGGCCGGAGGCGCTTCGCCAGAGGCGGTCTTCGCGGCTCTGCTGCACGACGTAGGCAAGGGGACGACGCCTGAAAATATGCTTCCGCACCATTACGGGCATGAAGAGCGCGGCCTCGCGCTCCTTCCCGAAATCTCCGCCGCGCTCAAAATCCCGAAACGCTGGCGCAAGTGCGCGGAGTTCGTCATAAAAGAACACATGCGCGCCTCGCTTGTCAAATCCCCGGCTAAGCTGCGCGACCTGGTGCGCGCGCTCGAAAATGGCCCGATATCGCGGCGCGATTTTGAAATCGTCGTTGCGGCGGACTACGGCGGGAAAATCCCCGACTGGCTCGCCCGTTTCGACGAATACCTCGCCGTCCTTAAATCAGCGGCTGCGCCGCCTGTTCCCGAGCGGCTTCGCGGCGCGAAGATAGGCGAGTATATTCGAAACCGCGAGGCGCAGGCGCTGAAAGATTTTATAACGAAAAGCTGAGCAGACGAATCCAGAGAAAACAGTTGAATCATGGACGGTGTGGAAACGCGGCGATGCGCGTCGAGGTCGTGGACTACAATCCGGAATGGCCAGCGATGTTCGAAGCTGAGGCTGCGGTTATACGCGAAATTATAGGAGACAATCTGACCTTTTCCACATCGGCAGCACCTCTGTGCCTGGGCTGAAGGCGAAGCCTGTCATTGATGTGCTGCCTGTCGTGCGCGACGTTGCGGCGCTCGACGCTCTCGGCGATAAATTTGCGGCGGTCGGCTACGAGGCTATGGGCGAGTTCGGCATACCGGAGCGGCGTTACTTTCGGAAAGGCGGCGAAAAACGCGCTCATCAGGCTCACGCCTTCCAATACGACGACGTTTATGCGATAGAGCGCCACGTCGCCTTCCGCGATTATATGCGCGAGCACGTCGGCGCGCGTGCGGCCTGTGGCGAACTCAAGGCTGCGCTCGCGGCGCGTTTCCCAAGCGACATCGAAAGCTACTGCGGCGGCAAGGACGAGTTCGTCAAGGAATACGAGAGGCGCGCGCTGATATGGCGTTGGAGGAAACTTGCGGCTGAGAGCCGCGCTTGACTTGGAGTCCGCTTTAGGCTATAGAATTTTTATAAATTTATGTGCGGCGGTGAGGTTTTATGAAATACAGAGAACTCGGAAGGACGGGGCTCAAAGTCAGCGAGATAGGCATCGGATGCGAGGGCTTCGTCGATCATGAAGGAAAGTACACGATGGCGCTCTTCGACTGCGCCTATGCTGCCGGCGTGAATTGCTTCGACCTCTATTCGCCGTCGCCCGAGGCGCGCAGCCTTGTCGGCGAGGCTCTGCGCGGGCGGCGCGAGAAATTCGTGATTCAGGCGCACCTCTGCACGACGTGGAAGGACGGACAGTACGAGCGCACGCGGGATATAGACGAGGTGCGCGCGGGCTTCGGCGACCTGCTCGCACGCCTCGGCACCGATCACATCGAAGTCGGCATGATTCACTACGTCGACTCTCTCGACGACTGGAACGGCGTTGCGAACGGCCCCGTCATGGAATACGCGCGCGGTCTGAAAGCGGACGGCAGAATAAAGGCGATAGGCGTGAGCAGCCACAACCCGGAGACGGCGACGGCGGCGGCGAAGAGCGGCATCGCCGACGTGATAATGTTCAGCGTCAACCCATGCTACGACCTCCAGCCCGCTGGCGAAGACTGCGAGCGGTTGTGGAGCGGAGAAAGCTACGCGAAGCCGCTCGTCAACATGGACAAGGAGCGCGAAGCGCTCTACGAATACTGCCAGAGCGCTGGCGTCGCGATAACGGTGATGAAGGCTTTCGGCGGCGGCGACCTGCTCGACGAAAAACTTTCGCCGGCAGGCAGGGCCCTGACCGTGAACCAGTGCCTGCACTACGCGCTGACGCGCCCGGCCGTCGCGACGGTATTCTCCGGCGCGCATACCGTCGAGGAGCTCGAACGTTCGCTCGCCTACGAGAACACGAGCGACGCCGAACGCGACTATGCGGAAGCTTTCGCGTCGTTCCCGAAGATAAGCTGGCGCGGCCGCTGCATGTACTGCGGACACTGCGCGCCATGTCCTAAGGGGATAGACGTGGCGTCGGTGACGAAGTTCCTGAACCTAGCAAAAGCGCAGGGCTTTGTGCCCGAGACGGTGCGCGAACATTATGCTGCGCTGGCGCACAAGGCCGGCGAATGCGTCGAGTGCCGCGCCTGCGAGAAGCGCTGCCCGTTCGGCGTCGAAGTTACAGCGAACATGAGAGAGGCGAAGAAAGTTTTCGGAAATTAGTTCAACGCACGCTCGCGCCGCAGCTTTACGGCGCGAGCGCTCTTTTATGCTTCGCCCCTCAAACTTAGAAAAACGGAAAAAACGCTTTTCCTGCGCTCAACAAAAAATCCTTCCATCGCCAAAAAGTGAAAATTTCACTATCTTGTGCGTCGGGGGCAAGCGCTTCGACTCGCCGGAATTTCCCGAAACGCACGGTGAGGGCGGCGATTTTGCGCGGATGGGAAATTTCACTTCCCCATACGAATCGCCGCACTTCCCAGTTGAAGCCCCTTGGCAGGAGGTCTCCACAGGAAGTTATGAAACTCGCTCTTCGCTCTTGTGTAATGGACGATTGACAAGCCTACACATAACATATACATTTTGCTAGACAATTATAATGACATATTTGCAGCGGCCGCCGCAGCCATTATTCCGATTTGAGAGACAAGGGGAAATGACGATGGGATCTAAATCAACGGTTAAGTCGATAGAGCCGAATATTGCCGACTTAGCAAACGGTTGGCTCAAATCATATAAATTGGATTATAAATTGGAGCAGGAGCCCCTGAACACGGAAATCGACCAAGCCTTGAACGACTATTTTTCCAAGAGCGGCGGCAAAGGCGGCAATCGGCCCGACGCCAAGCTGCTGCTGCGGGCCGATGATGGAAAATACTATCCGATATTAATCGAATATAAAGGGTACAAGGATAAGCTCGTCAAACTGGACGGCGAAGGAAACGTCGCCAACAGAAACTCGAAAAACCAGCCTGACTATCAAAATATCAACTCCTATGCAGTAAACGGCGCGGTCCACTATGCCAACGCGGTTCTTCACTACACAAGCTATACCGACGTTATCGCAATCGGCGTTACGGGCAGCAAGGAAAACGACGGAAAACTCAAACATCAGATTGGCGTATACTACGTTTCAAAGAACAATTTCGGCGTTGGTCAAAAGGTTGATGAATACGCCGACCTCTCTTTCTTGAAAAAGGAGCATTTCCCGGCATTTATCGAAAAAGTCAAACAGTTGTCGCTCTCTCATGACGAAATTGCGAAACTGAAAGAACGCAGAGAACAGGAAATCACAGCGAGCCTCGTCAAACTGAACAACGATATTTTCAAGAGCGAAAAAGGGCTGAGCGAGAATGACCGCGTTTATCTTGTCGTTGCTTCTATCATGGCTACCCTCGGCGATGTTGACAACAATGTGTATCCGCTGACCAAGGCCGACCTGAAATCCTCCGATGAAAGGAACAATACAGACGGCGACATTATGATTCGCAAGATTGAGTCGTTCCTCGACGCGAAAAAGCTTCCCAAGGACAAGAAAGACTTGATTGTGCGCACTCTTCAAAATACGCTGACGACAGACAATATCAACAGGGCGGAAGGCGGCGAAAGCCAGTTAAAGCGGGTATTTATCAAGATTGTAGACGACCTGGGCATCTACTATAAAATCGGCTTGACCACGGATTTTACCGGCAAACTCTTCAATGAAATGTATTCGTGGCTCGGCTTCACGCAGGATCAGCTCAACGATGTCGTCTTGACGCCGCCATATGTCGGGACGCTTCTGTGCCGCCTCGCGAGAGTGCATAAGGACTCTTATGTGTGGGACTTTGCCACCGGTTCCGCGGGCCTTCTGGTCGCAGCTATGAATGAAATGCTGGCAGACGCAAAAGAGAAAATCAAATCCCCCGAGGAGCTGATGCGCAAGTCGGCGGCAATCAAGGCAAATCAGCTGCTCGGGCTCGAAATACTCTCTAACGTCTACATGCTCGCCGTCCTCAATATGATTATGATGGGCGACGGCAGCTCAAACATTCTGAACAAGGACTCTTTGAAGTTTAACGGCCATTACGGCTTCGGCAAAACCGACGAGAAATTCCCCGCGGACGCTTTTGTCCTGAATCCCCCGTACTCTGCGGACGGCAACGGAATGGTCTTCGTTGAAAAGGCTCTGTCCATGATGGAAAAGGGCTATGCCGCCGTTATCATCCAGAGCTCCGCGGGCTCGGGAAAAGCGGCGGAGTACAACAAACGGATACTGGAGCACAGCACGCTTCTTGCAAGCATCAGAATGCCGATAGACCTGTTCATGGGAAAATCCAGCGTACAGACCCACGTCTATGTATTCCGTGTCGGCGAGGCTCATCAAAAAGACGACGTCGTGAAATTCATCGATTTCTCCAACGACGGCTACACCCGTTCCGACCGCAAGAAGGCGAGCAAAAATCTGTTTGACACGGACAGGGCGAAAGAGCGCTATCGGGAAGTCGTCGATATTGTCCGTTTCGGAAAGTCGAAGCTCTCCATTTTTACGGAAAAAGAATACTACGAGGGGCATATCGACCCGGAAAAGGGAAACGACTGGAATCAGACGGCCCCCATTGATACAACGCCCACTCTCGAGGATTTCAAAAAAACGATAAGCGATTATCTTGCCTGGGAAGTCTCGGCGATTCTGAAAAACCAGCCCACGGAGGACGACCGCCTGGGAAAATAGAAGCCCCGCTCAGCAAAAGGCTTGAAGATGCTGAGTGGGGCGAGTACGAGCTTGGAAGCCTGTTCGACATCAATCCTACCAAGTATTATCGCTTGTCTAATGAAGAAATTCTATCGGGAAACGGCAGCGTCGCCTTGGTTTCAAATCAATCGGTTGATAACGGTGTTATGGGGTTTTCGGAATTGAAGGCTCTTAATGAGGGGAACGCTATAACTTGCTCTGATACGACAATCGGTGCTGACACTATGTTCTATCAGGAAAAAGATTTTATAGGATACTCCCATATTCAGCATTTGGTGCCGCAGTTCACCCCATTTAACCGAAGAATAGCGGCGTTTATAATCTCATCTTGTAGAATTGCTACATCGAAAAAATATGACTACGGCCGTAAATTCAATAGAGCGGCGATGGCAACAACAAAAATTCGGTTGCCTATTGCTAACGGTAAAATTGACTTCGATTTCATGGAATCATTGGTGGCTGAGCTGGAAGCTCAGCGGGTGGCTGAGCTAACCGCTTACTTGACAGTAAGCGGTTACGACAATTATAAATTGTCGTCTGAAGAGCTTGACGCTCTTCAATGTTTTAAAAACCTCGGCGACGGCGACTGGGGAACATATAAAATCGGAAATCTGTTTGAACGGGTCGGAACGAAGAAATTGCCGTACAAAGCGAAGGAACTGCCTAAGCATCCGGCAGACGACTGCGTTCTTCCCTGCCTGACCTCGAGCTTCCAAAATCAGGGATTGAACTACTATGCGCCCAAAGCGGGCGCAACCGTCCTGAGCAATGTAATCTCCATCCCTTCCAACAGCGATGTTTACAGGGCATACTACCAGTCAAGAGATTTTACCGTTTTGTCCGACGCCTATGCTATCCGCTGGAATTATAAAAAAGAAGAAATCAAACTTTCGCCGAATCAATACCTGTTCATGGTCATGTGCATCAACAAAGTAACCGATCTGCCGGTTTATTCTTATAAGAACAAGTTGGGCGGCTGGAATACCGTCAAAGAAGAAAGTATCCGCCTGCCGGAGAAAAACGGCATGATTGACTTTGACCTCATGGATACATTCATATCCGCCGTCAAAAAATTAGTTATTAAGGATGTCGTACTTTACAGCGATCGGAAAATAGCGGCAGCGAAAAAAGTCGTCTCAAAAACAGGCAAATAGCCGATTAAGCCAAGGGCGGCCGGCTTTTGCTGTTGGCCGCCTTGCTCCGCTGCGCTGACGCTCGTTTATGCTTCGTTCCTCAAATTCACGAAAACTAAAAAAATCATTTTTTCGGCGTTTTCCGCAAAAGCCGTGAATTTGCGAAAAGTAAAATTTTCACTTCCCGCGCGTTTGGGTAAAGCGCCTAAACTCACGGGAATTTCCCAAAACGCACGGGAAGTGCGGCGATTTCGCGCGGGGGAAATTTTTCATTTTATATATTTTCAGCCGACAAAGAAAAGGAAGCCGCCGTGGGCGGCCTCTTTTCCTGTCTTTTCAGCGCTCGGCGAAACGTGTGGCGGCTCACACAAACTTTCGCCGCGCGGCTCTATTTATCGTCCGGAAGCTCGGCGAGCGTCAGCGGCTGCGCGCCGCCTGCCGTTATGTCGCAGTAGCCCTGGTCGGTCAGCTTGAGCTTCGGGATTACCGAGAGCGACATAAAGCTCAGCTGCATCAGCAGCTCTGTGCCGGGGCAGCGGATGCTCTCGGCCGCGGCGCGGATGTCCTTGAGCTTTTCGAGCAGCTCGTCCGCGCCGAGCAGACTCATGAGGCCGCCCACTGGGAGTTCGAGGCTTGCAAGCACTTTTTCGCCCTCTGCTACGACTATGCCGCCGCGCATACGCGCGAGTTCGCGCAGCGCCGTCGCCATCGAAACGTCGTCCATTCCTGCGCAGGTGTAGTTGTGCGCGTCGTGCGCGACCGACGAGGCGACCGCGCCGCGTTCGAGCGGAAAATTGTGAAGGAAGCCGAGCGCGAGGCGGCCAGTGCCGCGGTTCTTCTCGACGACGGCCATCTTCGCTATGCGGCGCGACGGATCGGCGCAGGCGCAGCCGTCTACCACCGTCGGTTCGATCGTCAGCGTCTCCGTAGTGAACTGGCGCGGCACGACGCCGATGACGTTGATGTATTTATCGTCCGGGCCGAGTTTGATTTTGAGCTCGTCAGGCGTGGGCGTTGCGATGGTCTTGTGCAGCCCCGGAAGCTCCGAGACTGCGGCCGGCGCGAGGCTTGTGAGGATTTTCCCTTCTTTCGCGACGAGTTTGCCGCGCTTCCAGACGCGTAGCGCGCGGCAGTTTTCGAGGTCGTCGACGAGGATGAGGTCGGCTATTTTGCCTGGCGCTATCGCGCCGCGGTCATATAAGCGGAAGTACTCCGCCGGCGTTAGCGTCGCCGTGCGCAGCGCAGCCAGCGGAGGAACGCCGCATTCTATCAGCTCGCGCACGCAGCCGTCCATGTGTCCGCGTTCGCGGATGAAGGCCGGAGTTATATCGTCGCTGACCGCGAGGCAGCGCACGCACAGCTCCGGCGACCCGGCGAGCAGCGGCGCGAGGGCTTTTAGGTTCCGCGCCGCCGCGCCCTGGCGTATCATCAGGTACATTCCGCGGCGCAGCTTCTCGCGCGCCTCGTCGATGGTACTGCATTCGTGGTCGGAGGTGACGCCGCCCAGCAGGTAGCCCGCGAGCTGCGCGCCGCTGACGCCGGGCGCATGTCCGGTGATTACCGTTCCTTCCGCGGCTTCGAGCTTCTTCCACACCTCGTCGTCTCCGAGGTAGACGCCGGGGAAGTTCATCATCTCTCCGAGGTGCGTGCAGGTTCCGTCTGCGAGCAGAGTCGCTATGCCGCCGGCCTTTATCTCCTCGAAGGGAGTCTCGAAGCACGAGGCTGGCACGCACGACGGCGCTCCGTAAAATATGTCGAGCGGCAGCCCCTCGTTCTCGCGCTTCATGAAGCGCACGCCCTCCATGCCGCAAGTGTTCGCTATCTCGTGCGGGTCGGCCATCACCGTCGCGGTGCCGTGCGGCACGGCCGCGGCGGCGAATGAGCGCGGCGTCATCGTCGTGCTCTCGATGTGCATGTGCCCCTCGATGAAGCCGGGGACGAGCAGTCCGTCGGCGCAGTCTATTTCCTCCGCGGCCTCGTAGCCTTCGCCTATTCCGACGATCACGCCGTCCTTCACCGCTACGTCGGCCTGCTCCGTCTCCATGGTGTAGAGGTTGGCGAAGCTCGCGTTCCTGAACACGGCGTCGCACGGTTTTTCTTTCATCGCGTAAGGAAGAAGATTTTTGAAGTTCATTGCGTTTACCTCCGGGGCGAAGCCCACTCGTAAAATGGTAAAATATATGTCGAAACTTGAATATATTTTATCAGTTAATCTGTGAAAGCGGGGAGTGCTGGTGGAAGGCTGCGGTTCGCACAACGTTAACGATTACCGTGCGCGCGTGACGCAGAACGCGAAACTCACGGAGCGCATATTCTGGATGACCTTCGAAGCGCCGGAGCTGGCGCGGAGCGCGAAGGCGGGGCAGTGCCTCATGGTATTCGCGCCCGACGGCGCGAAGCTGCTTGGGCGTCCGTTCGAGGCGGCCGACGCTTCGCCGGAGCGCGGAGAGATTTCGGTCTGTTATATGCTCGCAGGCGAGGGGACGGAGATGCTTTCCCGCGTGAAGGCCGGTGAAGTTCTAACAGTCCGCGGCGTCGTAGGAGTACCGTACCCCGATGGGCGCGGCGCGATTGCGGCAGGCGGCGGAGTAGGCGCGGCTGGCTTCATACTCGCGCGCAAAACGGGGGCGGCTTCCGAGCTTTACGTCGGGATGCCGGGGCGCGGCTGCGAGGATTTCGCGGCGAAGATAAAGGAAATATGCCCCGACGCCAGGATTTTTACCGACGACGGGAGCTTCGGCGAAGGCGACTCGATGTTCAGGGCGCTGCCGCGCGAGACCGGAGGAAAAGACGTGTGGTGCTGCGGCCCGATGGGCTTCCTCAAAGCGATGCAGCGCCATTACGCGGATTTTCCTCAGAATCTATATTTCAGCCTCGACAAGCGCATGGCCTGCGGCTACGGCGGGTGCATGGGCTGCGTCGTCAAGACGGCTGGCGGGCTGAGGCGCGTCTGCGCCGACCAGTCGTTGTTCAGGGCGGATGAGGTGGATCTCAATGACTATTAATTTATCTGTGCTCGTAGGCGATTTGGAGCTTCCATATCCTGTGATTCCGGCCTCGGGCGTGTGGCCCTACGCCGAAAATTTCTGGAACGGCGAGAAGCTCGACGGAATAGGCGCGCTTTGCACAAAGGCGATAAGCCTCGCGCCGCGCAGCGGAAACGGCGGCGTGCGTATATGGGAGACGCCGGCGGGAGCGCTCAACAGCATCGGGCTGCAAAACTGCGGCGCGCGCGAATTCGCCGCGCGTTACTCGGAACTCGTCAGAAACTGTCCGCGCCCCGTGATCGCCAACGTCGTCATGGAGCGTCCGGCCGAGACGCGCGAGACGCTGCGCGTCCTCTCCGGCGTCGAAGGCGTGGCGGCGGCAGAACTCAACATTTCGTGCCCGAACGCGGACGGCGACGGTATGGCGTGGGGAATGTGCGCGGAGCATGCCGCCGTCGCGGTGCGCGAGGCGAGAAGCGCGTGGAGCGGACGGCTCTGGGTCAAGCTGACCCCGCAGTCCGCGGACATAGCCGCGGTCGCGCGCGCCGTCGAGGCCGAGGGCGCGGACGCCATAGTATGCGCGAACACGTGGCTTGGCATGGCGATGGACATGGCTACGGGCAAACCGGCCTTCGGGCGAGTCGTCGCCGGGCTCTCTGGACCGGCGGTATTTCCGCTCGCGCTGCGCGCCGTATGGCAGGTCTGCGGCGCGGTGAAAATCCCGGTCGTCGGCTGCGGCGGCGTCTCAAACGCTTCGGACTGCGCGGCCATGCTGCTCGCCGGCGCTTCGGCGGTAGAGGTTGGAAGCGCCTTTTTCGCCGACGTGAAGGCTGGCGCGACGATATGCGGCGGCCTGCCGGAGTTCGTAAACCGTTACGGCGCGTCTAGGCTTTCGGAGCTGACGGGACGCGCGAGAATTGCTTAAAGAGGCGGAATAAGTGAGTAAAAAAATCATAGTGACGATAGACGGCCCCGCCGGGGCCGGAAAGAGCACGACGGCGAAGGCCGTCGCGAAGAAGATGGGCCTGTCCTACCTCGACACGGGCGCGCTTTACCGCGCCGTAGCGTGGAAGCTCGACAAAGAGGGCGTCGCGCCCGAAGACGGCGTGAAAATCAGCGAAACGCTGAAGAATCTCAAAATCGCGGTCGCAGGCGGAAAGGTGACTGCGGACGGAGAAGACGTGACGCAGGCGATACGCACGGCGCACGTCGACTCGATAGTGTCGGCCTACGCCGCGCGCCCCGAGGTGCGCGATGCGCTGGCTGGCTTCCAGCGCGCGCAGGCGGAGAACGGCCTCGTCGCCGACGGGCGCGACATGGGGACGGTCATATTCCCGGAGGCCAAGCTGAAAATTTTCCTCACGGCGAGCGCCGAAGAGCGCGCTAGGAGGCGCTGCGCCGAGCGCGAGGCGAAGGGCGAGTGCGCCTGCTTTGAAGAAATACTGAAACAAGTGATAGAACGCGACCGCTACGACATGACGCGCGAGATAGCGCCGCTGCGCCCCGCGCAGGGCTGCGTCATACTCGACAGCACCGACATGAACGCCGCAGAGGTCGTTGACGCGATAGCCTCGCTCGCGAAAGAAATAGAGGCGCAGGAGAACCGTTGAGCCGCCAGAGGCGCACCGCGCGCGATCTGCGTCCAAAGGAGCCGAAGGCGGTAATAGCGGCGCTGGGAGACGGAGAGGACGTGCAGAGTTCGCTCGACGAGCTCGTGCTTCTGCTTGAGAACGTCGGTGTCCCCGTCGCGGCGCGCGTGATACAGAAACGCCGCGCGCCTGACCCCGCCTCGTTCATCGGCGCCGGTAAGGCGCAGGAAATAAAAGATTACGCTGAGCTGAACGAATGCACGCACCTCGTCGTCGACGACTTCATAACGCCGACGCAGAAGAGCAACCTGCAAAAGCTTACTGGCTTGCAGGTCTGGGACAGGGCTTTCGTAATAATGAAGATTTTCGAGCGGCGCGCGAACACTGCGGAGGCGAAGCTCCAGGTCGAGCTTGCGCAGTACCGCTACGAGATACCAAGCTTAAAAGGGCTCGGACATCAGATGTCGCGCACCGGCGGAGGTATAGGGACGCGCGGCCCCGGCGAGACTGAGTTTGAACGTCATCGCCGTAAGCTAGAGCTGCGCATAAAGAGCATAACGAAGCGGCTCGAAGACGTGCGCAGACGGCGCGGTGAAAACAGAGAAAGGCGCAAACGCGGCGGAGTGCCGCTCGCGGCGCTCGTCGGATACACGAACAGCGGAAAGTCTACGCTGCTGCGCGCTCTGTCGAAAGACGCAGGCGTCTTTGCAAAGGATCAGCTATTTTCCACGCTGGATACCGTCGTGCGCAGGATAGATACCGGCTGCGGAAAACCCTTCCTGCTCTCCGACACCGTCGGCTTCATCAGAAAACTGCCTCCGGAGCTTGTTGCCGCCTTCCGCGCCACGCTCGAAGAGGCGGCGAACGCCGATCTGCTGTTGCTCGTACTTGATTCGGCGGACAAAGACCCGTGCGCGACGCTCGACGTGGTGCTTGAAACGCTGAACGAGCTCGGCGCTGGGGAACTGCCGCGGCTTGTGATACTGAACAAAATAGATAAGAGCGGCGCGGCCGCATACGAGACCGCCGTCGAACTGCGGGCGCGCGGCGAGCGCGTCGTCTGCGTATGCGCGATAGACGGGCGCGGCTTCGGCGAAATGCTCTCCGAAATCGGCGAAATTTTCGCGGGCGGCGTTGCGCAAACCAGCGTGGAGGATATATTATAACAAGGTTGATAAGACCGCTATGAAAGGTGGATCCGTATGTATGTAAGCATGACCGGCTTCAGCCGTTCCCAGATACAGACTAAATGGGGAACCGTAGTCGTAGAACTTTCCAGCGTCAATCACCGCTATCAGGAAATTTCGGTTCGCCTCCCGAGGGAGTTCGCGCACATGGAGCCGTGGTTCCACCAGAATCTCAGAAAGACGTTCCGCCGCGGCAAGGTGCAGCTCCGCATGGAGGTGCTATGGGCGCAGGATTTTAGGACGGGGCGCGTCAACAGGGAGGTGCTCGCCGCCTACTGCGGTGAGATGTCCGCGGCGCGCCGCGCGCTCGGATTCGTGCCAGACGTAGACGTGGAGCGCGTAGCGCTCTTCCCCGGCGTACTCGATATGCCTAAGTTCGAGGACGAAGAGGACTCTCAGGCTACAGAGGAAGTTTTTAAGGAACTGCTCGACGAGGCCGCCGCGTCGTGGAACAAGATGCGCGAGCTGGAGGGCGGACATCTGCGCGAGGAGGTGCTGAAGCACCTCGCTGAGCTCGAAAGGATCGTCAGCGTTATAGAAGAAAAATGGAAACCTGCGCGCGACGCGGCGTTCGAGGCGATGAAGGCGCGCGTCACCGAAACGCTTGAGAAGCTCGGCGAAAAGCTCGAAGAGCAGCGCTGCATGCAGGAGATAGTCCTGCTCACCGATAAATGGGACGTGGCGGAGGAACTCGCGCGGCTCAAGAGCCATATCGCGAAATTCCGCTCCGCCGGAGATTCGGACGAAAGCGCGGGGCGCAAGCTCGACTTCATAGTGCAGGAAATGAACCGCGAGGTCAACACGCTCGACTCGAAGGTCGCCGACGCGGAGATACGCTGGCTTGCAGTCGACGCGAAGGCGGCTCTCGAACGTATACGCGAGCAGATACAGAATTTGGAGTAAGGGCGGACGTATGGCGCGGGAACTTCTGCACGTAGGCTTCGGCAACATGGTCGTCGCGGAGCGCGTCGTCGCGCTCATCAGCCCCGATTCCGCCCCGATACGGCGCCTTAAGGACGAAGCGCGTGAGGCGGGGCTTCTGGTAGACGTGACGCAAGGGCGCAAAACGCGCTCGATTCTGATAATGGACAGCCGCCACGTTATACTCTCGGCTATACAGCCCGAGACGATAACGTCGCGTTTTGAGGAAGGGGAGCGCTAAGCGGTGAAGGGACGTCTTTATATATTTTCAGGCCCAGCCGGAGTCGGCAAGGGAACAGTGCTTCACTTAGCGCTCGAACGACTCTCCAATATAAGATATTCCGTCTCGTGTACGACGCGCGCGCCGAGGCCAGGCCTCGATAAAGAGGGCGAGACCTATTACTTTATCTCTGAAGAAGAGTTCCGACGCAGAATCGCCGCGGGCGACTTCCTCGAATACGCAGAGGTTCACGGACACCTCTACGGCACGCGGCGCGACATCGTAGAGTCGGCGCTCGACGCCGGCACAGACATAGTGCTCGAAATAGACGTTCAGGGATCTTTCATCGTCAAGCAGAAAATGCCGGAGGCGATAACGGTTTTCGTGAAACCGCCCTCGATGGCAGAGCTTCGCCGCCGTCTCGAAGGGCGCGGCAGCGAATCAGCGGAGGAGCGCGAGCTGCGTATAAAGAACGCCGAGACGGAGATAGCCTGCGCCTGTAGATACGACTACGTAGTGGTGAACGACGACCTTGAAAGGACCGTCGAAGAAATTATAAGTATCGTGAGGAAAAACAGGGAGGAACTGCAATGATATATATGGATCTTGAAAAAATCTACCGCGAAAGGGACATCCCCAACAAATACATACTGACGCTCGTCATCTCAGCGCGTGCACGCCAGCTCAGCGAGCGGCGCGAACTCAACGGCGACGAGAAATACATATCGATGGCCGTGGATGACGTGACGAACGGACGCATCGCTTACCGCATAGTAGACCCGCTGCCGAAACAGGAAAATGAGCCCGCGGCCTAAGCGGATACTCTTCGGGGTCAGCGGCGGTATCGCCGCTTACAAAGCGCCCGACGTGCTGCACGGCTGGGTGAAGCTCGGCTGCGAGGTCGAGACGATACTCACAGAGGCAGCCGAACAGTTCGTAAGCCCGCTTGCGCTGTCTACGCTCAGCAGGCGCCGCGTCTGGCGCGAGCGCGACTTTCTGTCCGCCGAATACGGCTGGCAGATTCCGCACATATCTCTGACAGACTGGGCCGATCTGTTCGTCATAGCCCCATGCACGGCGAACGCGTTGCGAGTCGCGGCGCGGGGCGACGGCTCTACGCTGCTCGGCGCGGCTCTGCTCGCGAATACGAAGCCGCTGCTGCTCTTCCCGGCGATGAACGGTAAAATGCTCGCGAGCGGCCCGGTGCAAGAGTACATAAAGGTTCTGAAAGAGCGTGGCGCTGAGATAGTCGATCCAGACAGCGGCCTGCTCGCATGTGGCTATGAAGGGAAGGGGCGCATGCCCTCCGCGGTCGTGATCAACGACTACGTTATGCGCGCCCTCTGCGACAAAAAGGACTTCGCCGGGCTGCGCGTCGCCGTCACGGCCGGGCCGACCCACGAGTATATAGACCCGGTGCGCTTCATAAGCAACCCGAGCAGCGGCAAAATGGGCTGCGCGATAGCCGAAGTTGCGTGGCGGCGCGGAGCAGATGTCACGCTGATAACCGGGCCGACGGCGCTGCGCCGTCCTGCGGGGATGAATATCGTCGAAGTCGTCAGCGCGGACGAAATGTTCGCGGCCTGCATGAGCGCGTCCGAAAGTGCGGACGTAATCATAAAAGCAGCAGCCGTCGGAGACTACAAGGCCGCCGAGCGCGCGGAGCAGAAGATAAAGCGCGGCGGGATGGATACGCTGACGCTTGAACTCGTCCAAAACCGCGACATAGCGGCTGAGCTCGGCAGGCGCAAGAGGCCGGGGCAGCTGCTCGTCGGCTTCGCCGCCGAGACGCAGAACGTCCTCGAAAACGCGCAGAAGAAGATGGCTGAGAAAAATCTCGATATGATAGTGTCGAATGACGTGCTGGCGCCTGGCGCCGGTTTTGCGGTCGATACCAACGTCATAACGATAATGACTCGCGGCGCAGAGCCGGTCCGCTTCTCCGGAACGAAAGAGGAATCCGCTTCGCGCATACTTGACTTCGTCTCGGCGCTCGCCGCCGGGAAATAATGCAGACGGTTCACGCCGTATTTTCAGCCCCTTGGTGGACGCCGCTCTCATATTCATGGGAGACGGCGCTCGCCGAGGGGCTTCGCGTATCAGCGCCGCTCGGGCGCTGGGACAGGATAGGCGTAACGACGGACGCGGGCGGAAGCTATGACGAGTCGAAGACGAAACCGCTCGCCGCTGTAATAGACGAGCGCCCGCCTCTGCCGCCAGAACTCTGGCAGTTGATAAAATGGTTCGGTACGACGTGGTTCATTGGCACGGGCTTCGCGATGAAGGCGCTGCTGCCGTCGAAATTCTTTTCAAACGAAGCACTGCCGCCGCACCAGGAATGCGGCGGCGGAAAATTCACAGCCGAATGCTTTTACAACACGGACTATAAAACACGCTGGGAGCGATACCGCGCCGCACTCGAAGATGGTGCGCCGGCGCTCATACTTTTCCCTGAGGCCGTAATGGCGCGCGCTTTCTGGAAAAGCCTGCCTCCATCCGCGCGCGACGGCGGCGAGTTATGGCCAGATACGCCTGCGAAACGATGGAAGCTCTGGAAGCTCGCGCTTGCGGGGGAAGTGCGTTTCATCGCCGGGCAGTCCGGCGCGGCCTTCGTGCCTCTCGCGGGACTCTCTACAATCATCATGGACGAGGAGAACAACGGGGGCTGGCGTTCACAGAATCACCCCGTCTTCAACGCGCGGCCCCTTCTCGGCAAACGCGCGGAATTAGCCGGAGCGCGCTTCTTGCTCGGCGGCTCCATGCCATCGTCGAAAATCTTCCTCGGCATGAATCCTCAGTGTGAAGAGAAAAACAACGACGGACGCTTAGTCTTCGTTGACACGAAGGAGGCGCAGGCGTCGGAGTTCACTGCGCTCAGCGGCAGTCTCTCCATAAGCGTCCCGCTGCTGCGCGAGACCGCGGCGGCGCGCGCGCGCGGCAAATGGGCGATGTGGCTGCTCGACCGCAAAGGCTACGCTGGCGAGCTGTGCTGCGAGGAATGCGGCTGGACGGCGCGATGCCCGCGCTGCGGCTCGGCGATGCGCTGGGAAGAACGGCGCGGGCGTCTGCGCTGCGTTTCCTGCGGCGAACGCGCGCCTCTGCCCGAACGCTGCCCAAACTGCGGCGGCCTGCTCATGCGCGGTTCCCGCCCCGGGCTCGAAGCGCTTTTCGGGCGCGTCTGCGGAGCTCTGCGCGGAAATTACGGAAACGTCCTGCTCTTCCAGAACGACGAAGAAAAAATCCCCGCCGCCGAAGAACTCGTAAAACAATACCCGCACGGCGCGCTGTTGGTTGGCACGCGAAAATTGCTCTCTCTATGCGGAGGGCTCGCGCCCGCCGTAATCGGCTGGATGGACGCGGACGCCGAGGCGCGCTCCGAGGGATACGACGCGCGCGTGCGCGCCTATGCTATGCTGTGGGAGTCGATGTGGCGCGGCGGTGACGAACGGCGCGCCGTCGTGCAGAGCCGCCGCCCCGGCTTGGGCTGGCAGGAGGGGCTGCGCCGCGGCTGGGGCTGTTTTTGGACGCGCGAACTGCGAGAGCGGCGCGAGCTCGAGCTTCCGCCCTTCGTGCCGATGATAAAGATAACGGCGCAGCGCGCCGCAGCCGAAGAAATCGCGGACAAGCTCGCCGCCGCCGATGTTGACTTCTGGCAGTCCGACGATGACGGCGCGCTTTGGGTGCGCACGAAACGCTTCGCTGCGCTCGGCGCGATACTCGCCCCCTATTTCGACATATCGAGGTCTGGAAAAGCTTTTCCCTCTGTATTATTATATCTGGATTGAGGGAAAGTCCCTCCGCGGCGGCGCGGCAGCGGCCGCGTCAAAGAATCAGGGGGGTATTGATGAAATGAAGGCGCTTGTCACTGTGCTCGGAAAAGACAAGGTAGGCATAATCGCGAGAGTATGCAGCTACCTCGCCAGCAAAAACGTAAACGTTCTCGAAATTTCACAGACGATAGTCAATGGCTACTTCGACATGCTCATGATAATCGACGTCACCGAGGCGAGCTGCTCTCCTGGAGAGCTGGCCGGAGGCCTCCAAGAACTCGGCGAAGAGATAGGCCTCATGATAAAATTCCAGCGCGAAGAAATCTTCGAAAGCATGCACAGGATATAGAAACGATGATTACCAGATCGGAAGCACGGCTGACGAACGAGATGATCCTCGAGGAGAACCTCGACGTCCGCACGATAACGATGGGTATCAACATACTCGACTGCGCAGACCCCGACGAAAAGAAGTTCTGCCAGAAGATATACGACAGGATAACGAGGACGGCGGAGAACCTTGTACGCGTAGGCGACGAAATCTCGCTTGAATTCGGAATCCCGATAGTCAATAAGAGAATTTCCGTGACGCCTGTCGCGATAGCGGCGGCTGGATGTGAAACGGACAATTATGTAGAGATAGCGCGCACGCTCGACCGTGCGGCGGCTGAAGTCGGCGTCAACTTCATCGGAGGATTTTCCGCGCTCGTTCAGAAGGGTACTGCGACATCCGACCAGAAGCTCATCAACTCCGTCCCCGAGGCCCTCGCCGTGACGGAGCGCGTATGCTCCTCCGTCAATCTCGGTTCGAGCCGCTCAGGCATCAACATGGACGCTGTGAAAGAGATGGGCGCGGTCATAAAAGAGACGGCCTTTCTTACAAAAGATAAGGATTCGCTCGGCTGCGCGAAATTCGTCGTCTTCTGCAACGCAGTCGAGGACAACCCCTTCATGGCGGGGGCGTTCCACGGCGTCGGAGAGCGCGACTGCGCGATAAACGTCGGCGTAAGCGGACCCGGCGTCGTCAAGCGCGCGCTCGAAGACGTTCACGGCGCGGACTTTGAGACGCTCTGCGAGACTGTCAAGAAAACAGCCTTCCGCATAACGCGCGTCGGCCAGCTCGTAGCGCGCGAAGCGTCCGAGCGCCTCGGCGTTCCTTTCGGAATCATCGACCTCTCGCTCGCGCCGACCCCGGCGATAGGCGACAGCGTCGCGGAGATACTGCAGCAGATGGGGCTTGAACATGCCGGCGCGCCCGGAACGACCGCGGCTATAGCGATACTCAACGACAACGTCAAAAAAGGCGGCGTCATGGCCTCGTCGTATGTTGGAGGCCTCAGCGGAGCCTTCATCCCAGTAAGCGAGGACCACGGCATGATCGAGGCGGTCGAGGCTGGAGCTCTGACGCTCGACAAGCTTGAGGCGATGACCTGCGTCTGCTCAGTCGGCCTCGACATGATAGCGATCCCAGGCGAAACCTCGGCGGAGACGATATCTGGGATAATCGCCGACGAAATGGCGATAGGCATGATAAACAACAAAACGACCGCGGTGCGCGTCATACCGGTCTACGGCAAGAGCGCGGGGGAGACCGTCACTTTCGGCGGACTGCTTGGCTACGCGCCTATAATGCCGGTCAACAAGTTCGACTGCTCTGCCTTCGTCAACCGCGGCGGCAGAATACCGGCCCCGATACACAGTTTCAAAAATTAAGGAAAAGAGAGCGTAAACAACAATGGCGATAGCTGCGATAGTCGGCAGGCCCAACGTCGGTAAATCCTCTATATTCAACAGAATATTAGGGAAACGAGCCGCGATAGTTGACGACCAGCCCGGCGTCACGAGAGACAGGCTCTACGGCGAAGCCGAGTGGGCCGGCAAAAAGTTTTACATAGTAGACACGGGAGGCATCCGTTCCGAAACGGAGCACCCTTTTATGGATTTGATAGAAAAGCAGGTCGACCTCGCAGTCGACGAAAGCGGAGTAATAATTTTCGTCGTCGACGGAAAAACAGGTGTCACGCCGACCGACACGGAAATCGCGCACAAGCTGCGCCGGAGCGGCAAGCCTGTCGTCGTCGCGATGAACAAGCTCGACAGCCAGAACCAGGAGGACGCGATGATAGGCGAAGCCTACGGCCTCGGCTTCGACGAAGTAGTCGGCGTCAGCGCGGAGCACAACACTGGCTTCAACGAGCTTATGGACATAGTGGCCTCGAAGCTCGAAGACGACGAATTTGACGAAGAAACTGATGAAATCCGTGTGACGCTCGTTGGACGCCCCAACGTCGGCAAGTCGAGCCTGCTCAACGCCTTCGCCGGAGAGGAGCGCTCAATGGTCAGCGACATTGCCGGCACCACGCGCGATGTAGTCGATTCCGTAGTCGAGCTGGGCGGCAAAAAATTCCGCTTCCTCGATACTGCGGGGCTGCGCCGCAAAAGCCGCGTGAACTCCGCGCTCGAGTACTACTCGAACGTGCGCACCTACCAGGCTATAGACCGCTGCCACGTCGCGCTGGTGCTGCTCGACGCGCAGGATTTGCTCACCGAGCAGGACAAGCGGCTCGTCGGACAGGTTCTCGAACGAGGCAAGGGACTCGTCATCGTCGTCAACAAATGGGATCTCGCCCCTAAGGAAGAAAAGGTCGGAGACTCGGTGACGAAAAAGCTTATTGAAGAGCTTCCGCTCGCGGCGCACGCCCCGCGCGTATTCATCTCTGCTCTATCTGGCCGCAGCCTCGGCAGGCTGCCAGAGATGATACTGAAGGTTGAGGAGAACCGCCGCCGCAGGATACCGACCTCGGAGCTCAACCGCCTTGTCAAAGAGGTGCTCGTCTTCGACCGCATGCCGGGTGACGGAAAAGGGCACAGTCTCAAGGTTTTCTACTGCACGCAGGCAGACGGAGCGCCGCCCGCGTTCGTCTTCTTCGTCAACAATCCAGAGCTCTCGTCAAAGAGCTTCAAGCGCCGTCTCGAAAATTTACTTCGCGACATGGCGGACTTCTCTGGAGTTCCGATAAAAATTTTCCTGAGAAGCAAAAACTGACGAAAAATCGCTGACAGCGCTGATTTTTTATGTCAAGGTCTTGACGGAGGCGGCTTTTATCTGTATAAATGCTATGTACTGCGTTAAGGCGGTTCAAATTTGAATGGAGGTGGCATCGCGGTGACAAAGACAGACCTCATCAACATCGTGGCCAAAGAGGTAGAGGGCGTCACTAAGAAAAAGGCGACCGAAGTTGTGGAAGCCATATTCTGCAATATACACGAGGCGCTTCAGAAGGATGAAAAGGTTCAGATTGTAGGATTTGGCACTTTTGAAGTTCAGAAGAGGGCCGCGCGTCAGGGACGCAATCCCCAGGATCCGCAGAAAGTCATAGAGATTCCGGCGAAGAACGTCCCCGTCTTCCGCGCCGGCAAAGCTTTAAAGGAAGCCGTAAATAAGTAAAACCGTATTTTCCTTTTCGTTGGTTTTGAATGAATTCCTTCGCGTCGATGCGGGGGAATTTTATTTTGCCACTTGACCGAAGCGTGATGTAGCTGTATCATAACTGCCGTTATACGGGATGTAGCGCAGTCTGGCTAGCGTACCTGCATGGGGTGCAGGTGGTCGGAGGTTCGAATCCTCTCATCCCGACCAGAATTTTCAAGGGTTTTCGACAATTCCGAAAACCCTTTTTTAGTTTTGCTTAACCTCTATTTAACCTTGACAGATATTCCAGAATTTATTTATTAACAGAGGAAAGGCGGCTACTAGCAACAACCCGCTACCGACCGCGCTACATCCGCGGTATTCCCGACGCATATGCTGAGATTCTTCAAATTCCGTGTGGAATGCGTCCGGACGGACAACGGTTCGGAATTCGCCAGCCGCTTTACCTCTGATAAAGGCAGGCCTGCGCTCTTTGAAAGATATTCAGCGCGCTATGGGATAAGGCGTAAGCTGATAAAGCCGTACGCGCCGCGTCATAACGGAAAGGCGGAAAGGCCGCGCGGGAAAGACAGCGAATACTTCTACGCGCCGCATAAGTTCTATTCATTGAAAGATTCTGCTGTACAGCCGGCGCTCCATAACCGCAGATACAACAACTTCCATATGAGGCCTCCCGGATGGAAGTCTCCCCGGGAAGTCATGACTTCCGCTTTATCCTCGCTGTAACAGATGTTTGACAAACCTACAGCGGCGCGCCGCGCGCGTTTTATTTTGACGCGCATTTTCAGAATAAATCGTATATAATATCTTGTTAGTTTGAATATCAATGGGGGCTGTTTCATGGAACGCAGGAGCGGGAAGGAACTAAGAGAACTTTTTCTGAGCTTTTTCGAGGAGAAGGGCTGCAAGCGCTACCACAGTTTTTCGCTGGTGCCTGACGACCCTACCCTCCTTTTTACTATAGCCGGCATGGTGCCGTTCAAGCCTTATTTCCTCGGGCTGAAAACGCCGGAAGTTACAAGGGCGACTACATCGCAAAAGTGCGTGCGCACGAACGACATAGAGAACGTCGGCCGCACTGCGCGCCACCATACGTTTTTTGAAATGCTGGGCAACTTCAGCTTCGGCGACTACTTCAAGAACGAAGTCATTCCGTGGGCGTGGGAGTTTCTCACGGAACGCGTCGGGCTCGAACGCGATCGCCTGTATGTGACCATCTACCTCGACGACGACGAGGCCTTCGATATATGGCACAAGAAGGTCGGCATTCCCGCGGACAGGATATTCCGCCTCGGCGAGGACGACAACTTCTGGTCGGCAGGTCCAGTCGGGCCCTGCGGGCCGTGCTCCGAGATAATCTACGACCAGGGACCGGAGTTCTCATGCGGCAAACCCACCTGCACAGTCGGCTGCGACTGCGACCGCTACCTCGAAATATGGAACCTCGTCTTTATGCAGTACAACCGCGACGAAGCCGGCAACCTCACGCCGCTTCCGCATAAGAATATAGACACCGGCATGGGGCTCGAGCGCCTCACCTCTGTAGTGCAGCGTGTGCCGAACGACTTCGAGACCGACCTTTTCCGCCCGATCATGGACAAGGCTTGCGAGCTCGTCAACGTCAAGTACGGCGAAAACCCGAAAAAGGACATGGCGGTAAAGATCATCTCCGACCACATCCGCGCATCAGCGTTCATGATAGCGGATGGCATACTGCCGACAAACGACGGCGGCGGCTACGTCCTTCGCCGCCTCATCAGGCGCTGCGTGCGCTACGGCAGGCTGCTGGGCATCGACAAGCCGTTCTTGACCGGGCTTCTGCCAGTCGTCCGCGAGTCGATCGGCGACGAATACAGCGAGCTTGTGGAGCAGTCTTCCGCCATCGAGCAGGTGCTGAGCACGGAAGAAGAGCGTTTCTCGCGCACGCTTGCGCAGGGCAGCGACCTCATGGATTCCGAGATAGCGAAGCTTGAAGCCTCAGGCAAAAACGAGCTGCCCGGCGACGTAGCCTTCGTCCTTTACGACACCTTCGGATTCCCGCTTGAGCTTACGGAAGAGATGTGCGGCGAGCGCAACATCACCGTCGATAAAGACGGCTTTGAGAAGGCCATGGAAGAGCAGCGCGAGAGGGCGCGCGCCTCAAGCAAGCAGACGAGCAGTGTGATTTCTAAGAACGTTTATACGGAGCTCGCCGACAAGATAGCCCCGTCGCCGTTCTGCGGCTACACGGATACTAAGTGCGAGGCCGAGGTCAAGGCCGTCATAATGAACGGGGCTCTCGCGGACGAAGCGACAGAGGGGCAGGAGGCCGAGCTCGTCCTTTCCAATACTCCGTTCTACGGTGAAAAGGGCGGCCAGGTGGGAGACACGGGAACGATCACAGCGGACGGAGCGGTATTTGAAGTAACCGATACGGTTTATCCCGTCGCCGACCTAATAGTGCATAAAGGGAAAGTAACCAAGGGAACGATAAGGAGCGGCGTTCGCGTGACGGCAGAGATCGACGCCGTCCGCCGCGCCGACATACAGCGCCACCATACAGCGACGCACCTTCTGCATGAAGCGCTCGCGCGCGTACTCGGCAAGCACGTCCGCCAGGCCGGTTCGCTCGTTACGCCGACCTTCCTGCGCTTTGACTTCAACCACTTCGCGCCGGTAAGCATCGACGAGCTGCGCGAGGCGGAGCGCATAGCCTACGAGCAGGTGTTGAGAAACAGCCCCGTCACGACGCGCGTAATGCCGATTGAAGAGGCAAAGAAGACTGGAGCCCGCGCACTTTTCGACGAAAAGTACGGCGACGAGGTGCGCGTACTCGGAATTTCAGACTTCTCTACAGAGCTCTGCGGCGGAACGCACGTCAAGAACACCGGCGAAATCGGCCTCGTTAAGATTATCCGCGAAGAGGGCATCGGCTCCGGCATCCGCAGGATAACGGCAGTCGCTGGAACACAGGCACTGCCTCTCTTCCAGAACTACGGCACGGCGGTTATGTCGCTCCTGACGATGGTCGGCGGAGACGTTGACTCGCTGATGGCAAGGGTTGAAACGATGGTTGACGAGAAGAAAGTCCTCGAACGCAGGAACCGCGAGCTTCAGGTAAAAGCCGCGATGTCGGAGATAGAGAACAGCGTCAAACCAGTCGCGAACGTCAACGGCGTAGACTTCATCGCCGAGAAGTTCGACAACATCACGCCGGACCTTCTGCGCCAGATAGGCGACAGAATCCGCAACAAGTACCCGAACGCGATGATGCTCCTTGCGGGGGTCGGAGCAGAGGGCAACGTCGCGCTGACGGCCATGGCGTCTGACAACATCGTTAAACTCGGCGCTAACGCAGGCTCTCTGCTCAAGGCCGTGGCTACTGAGCTCGGCGGCAAGGGCGGCGGACGCCCGACCCTCGCGCAGGGCGGCGCGCAGAGCGCGGACAAGCTCGACAAGGCGTTCGCGGCGGCTCCGAAGATTTTTGAGGAGCTTATGACAAAAGGAAAGTAATGCGGCGTATCGTAGCTCTCGATATAGGCAGCGTAAGGATCGGAGTCGCGGTCAGCGACCCCTTGGGCGTATTCGCCCAGGGGGCCGCCGTTTTGGACGCGCGCGGCGACTGGCTTGCGGCGCTTTCTGAGACTGTTGCCCAGTACGACGCGCCCGTCATTCTGATAGGGATGCCGCGCCGCACAGACGGAAGCGAAGGTCCTGAGGCGGAGCGTATGCGCGCTACGGCCGAGAAGATAAAAGAGCGTTTCCCCGAATGCGAGATTCGCTTCTGGGACGAGCGCTTCACAACCACGATAGCGCAGCAGGCGCTGCTCGAAGCCGACGTGTCGCGCAGCGGCAGAAAGAAGAAAGTCGACAAGATAGCGGCGACGCTGTTGCTGCAAAGTTACCTAGACAGCGGAAGGAACATCTAAATTTGGAACTGCCGCGCGGAGTAAAAATGACTCCAATGCTGGAGCAGTATGTCAAATGGAAGGACGCCTATCCCGACTGTCTGCTCTTCTTCCGTATGGGAGATTTCTATGAAATGTTCTTCGACGACGCAGAAATCGCGTCGTCAGTCCTCGACATAGCGCTTACATCACGTTCTAAAGAAAATGAATACAAGATACCGATGGCGGGAGTCCCGTTCCACGCCGTAGACTCGTACTTGGGGCGGCTCGTCGCAGCGGGCTACCGCGTCGCTATATGCGAACAGATAACCGAGCCGGACGGCAGGGGGCTGCTTGAACGCGAGGTGACGCGCATCGTCACGCCAGGCACGTGGCTGCCAGAGAACTCCGACGACGGCGGAAAAATAGCTGCCTGCCTCTTCGACGGCAAGTCTACGGCTGTCGCACTGCTCGAACCGACTAACGGCGCGCTGCGCGCCGGGACATTCACGAACGAAGGCGGCGCGGCGATACTCTCGGCTTTTATGCCGGACGAAATACTTCTGCGCCGCGGGCAGCGCGAACTTTTCGAGAAAAACTGTCCGGGGCTTTCTTCGCGCGGCGTCAGCGTGACGGAATGCGAAAAGGGCTGCTTCGCCGCAGAACAGGGCGCGGCTTGGCTCTGCCGCAAATGGGGCATAGCGTCGCTCTCTGCGATGGGGCTCGACGACAGGGACCTCGCCGCCGGGGCCGCCGCCGCTGCTGTAAAATACCTTGAAGAGACGCAGTTCTCAAAAGCCGGAAACATCTCGTTGCTCACGCCTATGCTGCCGAAGGAGAATCTCGTCCTCGACCAGAACACGCAGGCGAACCTGGAACTTGCCGACAAGGGGCAGGCGACGCTCTTCTGGGCGCTCAACCGCTGCCGCACGCCGATGGGGCGGCGCGCGCTCAAAGAATGGATAACCTCGCCGCTTCAGGACCTCGACGAAATTTCGCGCCGCCAGGACATGATAGAGACGCTCGCCGGCGACGGCGGGCTGCGCGCCGGTCTTGCGGAACTTCTCTCTCGCTGCCGCGACATGGGAAAATCTCTCTCCCGCCTTACTCTCAAGATGGGGCTGCCATGCGACGTGCAGTCTGTCGGCGTGACGCTGAACGCCGCGCCCGATATAGTCTCGCTTATATCCGGCTATCCCGCGCTCGCCCGCATCGTCCCGCAGTGCGGCGCCTCGGAGCTTGCGGCTCTGCTGCGCGCCGCCGTAGCCGACAGCGTGCCGCGCTTCGTGCGCGACGGCGGGGTTATACGCGCAGGCTTCGACGCGGAGCTTGACGAATGGCGCGACAAGGCGGCGCACTCGTCCGAGTGGCTCGCGCGATTTGAGGAATCGGAGCGCGAGCGCACCGGAATAAAGAACTTAAAGGCCGGAGTCAACAAAGTCTTCGGCTACTACATAGAAATACCGAAATCCTCGGCCTCGAAAGCGCCGATGGACTACGTGAGGAAGCAGACGCTTGTGGGCGCCGAGCGCTTCATCACGGAGGAGCTCAAGCGCTTCGAACGCGACATGTTCCGCGCCGAGGGCGAGATACTCGCGATAGAGGAGCGCATCTACGCGCGGCTCGTCGGCGAAATACTCGGACACTCCGCAGAGGTGCAGCGGACGGCGAACTTCATATCGGCGCTCGACGTTCTGCTCTCGCTCGCAGCCGTTGCCGCGGAACGCGGCTACACTCGCCCGACGCTCGACATGAGCAAGGACTTCATCGTCAAAAACGCGCGCCATCCCGTAATCGAGGCGACGCTGGGCAAAAATCCATTCACGCCCAACGACTTCAACTTCAGCGCCGAAAACGGGCGGCGCATCGCGCTCATAACTGGGCCGAACATGGCGGGAAAATCCACCTACCTGCGCACGGCGGCTCTCATCGCGATAATGGCGCACATGGGCTCCTTCGTCCCCGCCGAGAGCGCGAAGATCGGCCTCATAGACCGCGTATTCACGCGCATAGGCGCGCGCGACGAGCTCGCGCGCGGGCAGAGCACCTTCATGGTCGAGATGGTCGAGACGGCTAACATCCTGCGTCACGCGACCGACAGGAGCCTCGTCATCCTCGACGAAGTCGGGCGCGGCACATCGACTTACGACGGCCTCAGCATTGCATGGTCGGTCGTCGAATTTTTGCAGGGACAGGAACACGCACAGCCGCGCGTGCTCTTCGCGACGCACTACCACGAGCTGACGCAGCTCGCTGACCTTCTGCCCGGAATCGTAAATCTAAGCATGGGCGTGGACGAAAGCGCCGGACGCATAATTTTTCTTCACAAGATAATCGAAGCGCCGTCAGACCGCTCCTACGGCATAGAGGTCGCGCGCCTCGCGGGCGTGCCCTCCGCGGTGCTGCGCCGCTCTCAGGAGCTCTTAGCGCAGTTCGAGGAACAAGCCGAAGCCCGCAACGACAGCGTAAAAAATTCATCGCATAACCAGCTCACGCTCTTCGACGTGCGCCAGGAGGCGATACTCGAAGAGCTCGCCGCCTGCGACCCTAACAACATGACGCCGCTCGCCGCGCTCGAGCTTGTCATGAGGCTTCGCGACGAGAGCCGCAGCGTGCTGGGGTTCAAGTAGACTTTGAATACAATGTTTCTAGGAATGGAGACCGTCCCCATAATCAATGATCAAACGTCTAGCGCCTGATATTTCCACAAGGATAGCGGCTGGGGAGGTCATCGAGCGGCCTTCTTCGGTTGCGAAGGAGCTTATCGAAAACTCGCTCGACGCGGGGGCGAAGTCGATTTCGCTCTACACGGAGCAGGGCGGCAAGAGCTCGTTCGTAATAGAGGACGACGGTTGCGGCATCGCCTTTGCCGAGCTCCCGCTCGCCGTCGAACGTTACGCGACGAGCAAGATAAGCACGATCGAAGACCTTGAGAATATCGCGACGCTCGGCTATCGCGGCGAGGCGCTCGCGAGCGTCGCCGCGGTCTCGCGCATGGAGATACGCAGCCGCGCCGTCGGCGCTGAGACGGGCGGCCTGCTCCGCATCGAGGCGGGGCGGATTACGCTTCATGCGGAGATGCCTGCTAAGCCTGGGACGCGGATACAGATAGACGACCTTTTCTTCAACCTTCCCGCGCGGCGCAAATTCCTAAAAAGTTCCTCGGCGGAGCTGCGCCGCATAATACAGATAGTCAACGACTACGCGCTTATACATCCAGAGGTTTCCTTCCGCGTGCGGGAAGAGGGACGCCGGATTCTCGAATATTCCTCCGCCGCGTCGATAGCCGAGTGTATTGAACGGCGCTGGGGGAAGCAGACGAAGATATTCTTCTCCGGCTCGTCGCAGGGGGCGGTGTCGGCGCGCCTATGGTGGAACCCGATTCCAGACTCGCGGCGCGTCGTCATAATGCTCTTCGTAAACGAGCGGCGCGTGCAGGATTCGGCGGTACGCGCGGCGCTGACCGCCGCTGAGGGCGCGGCCTACGGAGAGTGGGCAGTGATGATCGATATGCCCCCGCGCGACGTCGACGTAAACATCCACCCTACGAAGGAAGAAATACGTTTCCGCAGAAGCCAGGATATTTTCAAAATCGTCTACGACAACGCGAAAGCCGTCTATGCTCAGCGCCATTCGATAACTTCAGTCGCAGCCGCGCCGCCGCCGTCGTCTTTGCCCGACGCGTCCGCGCCGCCGTCGGTTTCTTTTTATCCCTCCGGCGCGCAGCCGTGGGACCTGGTCTCGAAGAAGGCCGCTTCCTCATATGCGGCCCGCGTCGCGTCGCCGGTCGAGAGCGTCTTCTTCCCTGCGGAAAACGACGAGCCTTGCGCGGAAATTCCTCTGGTTCAGACAAAAAGATACATCGGACAAAGCGCCGATGGATTCCTTATTTTCGACTTCCCGGAGGCTCTTGCGATAATGGACCCGCACGCGGCGCACGAACGCATACTTTTCGAGGAAATATGCGAGAGCTTCAAGGACAAGATTGCGACGCAGAGGCTGACGCTGCCGATGGAGATTCCGGTCGCAGTGCGTCCGGAGGCCGCGCTTTACGAAAAGGAGCTCGCTGCGCTGGGCTTCGAGACATCGGATGGAATGGTGACGGCCGTGCCTGCTATACGCGGCAAGGGTCACCTTTCGCCGGTCGACATGCTGCGCTCGGCGCTGCGCGGGATAGAGACGGAGCGCGACGCGGCGAAGCGTGACCGCGAAGTATGGTGGCGCATGGCGCGCCTCGCATGCCGCGACGCCGTGAAGCTCGGGCGGCGATTCGAGCCCGAAGAGGCCGCGGATCTGCTCGCGCGCCTCGAACGCTGCGAAACTCCGTACACATGCCCGCACGGAAGGCCGACGGTCTTTATAATAGAAAATAAAAAACTTCGGGAATGGTTTGAAAGATGACGAAAGAAAAGATTCCGGTAATCGCGATAATTGGGCCGACCGCCGTCGGCAAGACGGAGTTCAGTCTTTCTCTGGCGAAGGAGCTGAACGCAGAAGTCATATCAGTCGATTCGCGGCAGGTCTATCGCTATCTCGACGTAGGTACTGACAAGGTCTCCCGCGAGGTGCGCCGCGAAATCATCCATCACCTTATAGACATAGCCGACCCGGACGAAATTTATTCCGCCGCAGACTTCGCGCAGGACGCGGACGATGCGGCGCGGCGCATCATTGCGCGCGGGCGCGTCCCCCTGCTTATCGGCGGCACGCCGTTTTACTACCGCGCGCTCTCCGGCGCGCTCTCTGAGGATCTTCCGAAAGACGAGGCCGTGCGCGCGCAGCTTGCCGCTGAGATAGAGGAGCGCGGCCTTGCGGCGCTCCACGACGAACTTTTAGAGATAGACCCTAAGGCCGGCGCCCGGATACATCCGAACGACCCAGTGCGCACGATGCGCGCGCTTGAGATTTTCAGAATAACCGGACGCAACGCGAGCTGGTGGTACAAAGAACAGCAAAAAATGGAATCTCACTATGACATCTTCTATATCGGCCTTATGCGGCTGCGCGCGAACCTTTATCAGAATATCGAGCGCCGCGTTAAAGAACAGTTCGCAAGCGGCTATCCAGAGGAAGTCAAGTGGCTGCTCGACAACGGCTACTCCCCATCGCTTCCGGCACTCCAGGGCTTCGGCTACCGCGAGCTTGTAGACTACCTTGCGGGGCGCTGCACGTTCATCGAAGCCATCGAGGGCGACATCCGCTCGACAAAAGCTTTCTCGCGCCGCCAGACGACGTGGTTCAAACATTTCGAGCCGGCCGTGTGGTTCGACTTCGACGAAATCCCGAAGATCGAGGCTCTGCGCCGCGCTGTGCCGCTCTGCCTTGCGCACCTGAACGGAGAGCGAGCGCAATGAAAGTCATAACGGCCGACCCGACGGGGCTCTGCTTCGGCGTCAAACGCGCGATAACGACGCTCGTGGAAGAGCTGCGCAAATCGCCCGCCGTATACGCGCTCGGCAGCCCAATACACAATCCGCAGGAGATTGCGCGGCTCACGGCAATGGGGCTCGTCGTTGTGGAGAAACCGGAAGACGTGCCGGACGGCGCAGTATCCTTCGTGAGAGCGCACGGCGTGCGCCCTGAGGTGCTCGAGGCTCTGCGGCGCAAAAGCTCGAAAATGGTCGACGGCACGTGCCCTTTCGTAAAAACGGCGCAGGAAAAGGCAAAATCACTGTCACAAGAAGGCTATATCGTGATAATATTAGGCAATGCTGAGCATCCTGAAGTTCAGGGAATTATGGGGTATGCGTCGGGGGAGGTACACGTTCTCGCGTCGGCGGACGACATACCGCCGGGGCTGAAGGGCAGACGGTGCGGCCTGCTGAGCCAGACGACGCAGCGCGTCGAGACGTTCTCCGCGCTCGTGGGCGCTTTCGTACCGGTATCTCCCGAACTGAAGGTTTATAATACTATTTGCCGGGCTACGCTGGCTCGCCAGCAGTCCGTCTGTCGGCTTGCGCAGGAAGCGGACGGAATAATAGTCCTGGGAGGCAAAAACAGCGCAAATACGCGTAAACTCGCCGAGATAGCCTCCCTTTCGGGAGTGCCGTCGCTCTGGATTGAGCACGCGGGCGAGTTGGACGGGAGGTGGCTGGAAAATAAGAGAAGCGTAGGAATAGCCGCGGGCGGCAGCACGCCTGACTGGCTGATAAAAGAACTTGTTCAAAAACTAGAGAAGATGTAAGCAGGAGGATGTTGGGTATGGTTGACGAGCTTCACAACGAAGACGTAATCGAAACGCAGGAAAAAGAAGAAACAATGGAAGAAATGATGCAGCAGTACGATGTGATGGGCGATTTCCACCGCGGCAAGATCGTCGAGGGGACAATCGTCGATACACAGGAGGACGGCTGGCTCGTAGACGTGGGCTACAAATGCGAGGGATTCCTCCCGCGTAAGGAGTGGACACACCGCGTGCTCGTGGAGGAGACTCCCGAGCCGGAAAACGGCGCTAAAGTCCGCGTCCAGATAACGAACATCAATCAGGGCGAGGATGCGCAGCTTAGCCTTTCGCGCTGGCGCTGCGAGTTCGACGAGCGCTGGAACAAGCTCGAGGAAGAGGCGGAGAAGAACGAGACGATCAACGTCAAAGGGCTCCGCAAGGTGAAAGGCGGTCTTATCGTAAACTGCTGCGGCATCGAGGGCTTCATTCCCATCTCGCACCTTACGCAGGAAGGCCGCGGAGTCAACCCGGGCAACCTCGTTGGACAGGAATTCCCCGTCAAGCTCATCGAGAAGGATCGCAGAAAGCGCCGCCTCGTATTCTCGCGCCGCAGCCTCATCGAAGAAGAACTCTCAAAGACTCGCCAGACCTTCTACGAGCAGGTTCACGAAGGCGACATCCTTGAGGGCGACGTCAGCAGCATCACTTCCTTCGGCGTTTTCGTCAACCTCGGTGCCATGGAAGGGCTCGTCCACATCAGCGAGCTCGCGTGGCAGCGCAACGCCAAGGCCAAAGACATCGTGGCCAAGGGCGACCATGTGAAGGTCAAGGTCATCGGAATCGATACGGAGAACAACCGCGTCTCCCTCTCGATCCGCCAGACCCTCGACGATCCGTGGAACACCGTCGCCGAGCGCTGGACGCCTGGAAAGACGACGGAAGGCACCGTCACCAACCTGACCGACTTCGGAGCTTTTGTTGAAATAGAGCCCGGTGTGGAAGGACTCATCCACATCGGCGACCTCAGCTGGACCCGCATCAAGCACCCGAAAGAGGTGCTCAAGAAGGGCCAGAAGGTCGAAGTTTCCATCATAGACGTAGACAAGGACCGCAAGCGCATCAGCCTCGGCTACAAGCAGCTCCACGATCCGTGGAAGAACGCAGCCGAGAAGTACCAGAAGGATGCCGAGGTTCCTGTGAAGGTAGTCAGAATCGCCGACTTCGGCGCATTCGTCGAACTTGAAGAAGGCGTCGAGGGACTCATCCACATCTCGCAGCTTTCGAGCCAGAGAGTCGAGAACCCGAGAGACGTTCTCAGCGAGGGACAGGAAGTCACGGCCCGCGTGCTCGAGGTCAACTCGACCGAGCGCCGCATCCGCCTGAGCCTCCGTCCCGCGCACGAGGAACCCGCGAAGCGGGCCCCGCGCGACGAGCAGCCGCGCGAGCGTTTCCAGCAGGACGAGCAGCCGCGCCGCGACGAGCGTCCGCGCCGCGACGAGCGTCCGCGCCGCCGCCGCCCCGACGGAGACCGCAGGAGGCAGGAGAACCCCAACAGCCAGCTTCCGCAGGAAGAGATGAACTTCACGCTCGGCGACTTACTCAAGAACCGCGAGAAAGAAGACGCCTAACGCAGGCACAACGCCGTAAATCCGCGCCCGCGCTCGTTCCCTTGAGCGCGGGCGTTTTTTAAGTTAGAATATCTAAAAAAAAACGACGGGAGGTCAATTTATGGCCCTTAGAACTATATGCGTTTATCCTAACCCCGTTCTCCGCGAGGAGACGGAGGAGGTGGCTGATTTCGACGACGAGCTGAAAACGCTCGTAGCCGACATGTGGGAGACTATGTACGCGAACGACGGAGTCGGCCTCGCGGCCCCGCAGGTCGGAGTCTCGAAGAAAGTCGTCGTCATCGACTACAAAGACGACAAATACGTGCTCGTGAACCCCGTGATACTATCGGAAGAAGGAGCCGTAACGGGCGAGGAAGGCTGTCTCAGCTTCCCAGGCATTTATGAGAAAGCAGTTTCGCCTGAAAGAATGACCGTGACATACAAAGACGAGAACGGCAAAGAGGTTACGCGCGAGCTTGAAGGCTTCATTGCGCGCGTTTTTTCGCACGAGATAGACCACCTTAAAGGGCGGCTGCTCATCGACCGCGTTTCGCCGCTCAAACGGCAGTTCATGAAGAAAAAGATCGCGCGCCGCGCGGCTGAGGAAAAATGACGAAGCTGACGGCGGCCTTCCTCGGCTCCGGACACTTCGCCGCGCGCTGCCTTGAACTTGTAAACGGGCGGCTGCGCCCTGAATGGGTGTTGACGAACGCGCCCAAAAGCGCCGGGCGCGGCCTTTCCATGCGGAACACGCCTGTGTGGGAGCTCGCCAAGAAGCTCGGCCTTCCAGTTTATACGACGGAGAGGCTCTCTGCGGACGCGGAGCGCGCCGCGTGGATAAAGGCCAACGCGCCGGACGTTCTGCTTGTCATAGACTTCGGCCATATAATCAAAGAACCGGTGCTCACGGCTGCGAAATACGGCTGCCTTAACATCCACCCGTCGAAGCTTCCCGAATACCGCGGCTCCGCGCCCCTTCAGCGCGTTCTGATGGACGGGCGCAAACGCACCGCCGTATCGATATTCCGCCTAGACGCGGGAATGGACTCCGGCCCTATACTCGCGCAGCCGGAGCTCGAAATCGCGCCGGACGACGATTGCGCCTCGCTTGCGGAGAAGGCGGCGCGCCTCGGCGCGGAAACCTTGCTCCATTATCTCTGCGACGTGCAGCCGGACGAATGGCGCTTCACGGAACAGCGCGAAGACGGCGCGACCTGCGCGCCTAAGATAGACAAATCCGAAGGAAAGATAGACTGGGCGCGTCCCGCCGCTGAAATCGCGGACAAGATACGCGGCATCGGAGCTGCGCCCGGCGTATTCTGCACGGTGCGCGGCAGGCGGCTGCGCATATACAGGGCCGAGGCAGTCACCGGCTCCGGGACGCCCGGCACATACGCGGTGCGCGGCGGAGCGCCATGCGTTGCTTGCGGCGAAGGGCTTCTGCGCCTCGCCGAGGTGCAGCCCGAGGGCAAAAAGCTCCAGCGCGCGGAAGACTGGGCGCGCGGCCTGCGCGTAAACGACGGCGAAAGCCTCGAATAGGAGTGACGAACGATGACGGAAGCGAAAAACCCACTCCGCAACATATTAAAAAGCGAATTTCCATATAGGGGACGCATCGTCGCCGTGCGCGTCGACACGGTAAAATTCCCCTCCGGTTCGGAAAAAATACGCGAAGTCGTCCTGCACAAACCGGCGGTCGCGATGCTCGCCGAGGACGCCGACGGCGGAATCTTCCTTGTAAAGCAGTACCGCCACGCCATAGACAAAGAAATATACGAAATCCCGGCCGGACTCGTCGAGGACGGCGAATCGGCGGAGGAGACGGCGGCCCGCGAGCTTCAGGAAGAAATTGGACGCAGGCCTGGGCGTTTGGAAAAAATCGCTGAGCTCTACTCCTCGCCTGGCTTCACGACGGAGAAGATAACTATGTTCTACGCCTCCGCGCTCTCTGATTCTAAGCTGCCGGAGGACGACGACGAGTACATAAAAGTGCGCAAATTTTTGCCCGCAGAGCTCGACGCCCTTGTCGCGGATGGCGGCGTGAAGGACGGCAAGACGCTCGTAGCCTACTACTGGCACCTCGCTCGGAAGGCGCAGAGATGATTCCCGCCGCGGGTGATGAATTTGAAAAAACCGCTGAAAGATTCGGCGACTACATAAAGCTCGAGCGCGCATGCAGCGAAAACACTGAACGCGCGTACCTGTCCGACCTTTCTATATGGACTGCGTGGTGCCGCAGGAATGGGCGCGACCCGTTCGACGTACAGGTTGACGCCGTCTCGCGTTTCCTGCTTGAAGCCGGTGCGGAAGAGCGCAAAAAAAGCTCGATACAGCGCCTCGGCGCGGTTTTGCGCTCGTTCGCAAAATTCCTTCAATACGACGGAATGACCGACAAGGTGCCGCGCCTCGCGCCGCTTCCGTCGCGCGAGGAAAAACTTCCAGAAATACTCAACGAGAACGAACTGCAGCGAATAATCAACGCCTGCGAGGACGGTACGGCGCTCGGCAAGCGCGACCGCGCCTACATAGAGCTTGCTTACGGCGCGGGAATGCGCGCCTCGGAGCTCTGCGGCCTGCGGCTGCGCGACCTCGACCCGGGCAGCGGCATACTATACGCGCGCGGCAAGGGCGACAAAGAGCGCGCAATTCCGTACATCGGGGCCGCGCGCCGCGCCGTCGACGAATACATAGAAAAATACCGTCCGCAGCTGGACAAACACGAGGCCGAATGGCTCTTCCTCTCGCGCAGCGGCAGCCAGCTGCACCGGGAGACGCTCTGGGTCATCCTGCACAAGCGCGGCCTCGCCGCCGGAGTGCCGAAAAGCAGGCTCCATCCGCATATCCTGCGCCATACCTTCGCTACGGTCCTCATCCGCAACGGCATGGACCAGAGGACGCTCCAGGAGCTTCTCGGCCACAGCTCCATAATGACCACCGAAAAATACACGCATCTTGATTTAAGCCTGCGCGACTACTACGACCAATACCACCCGCGCGCAAAGTAAAGGAGGAAACGCGATGTACTACTGGGACAAAGTCGAAGAGGCGCTCAAATACATTGAGAAGAAAACCACCGTCAGGCCGGATGCCGTCGTCATACTCGGCTCGGGCCTCGGACGCGCCGCGGACAGCATAGAAGATCCGCAGGTTATCCCATACGACGAGATACCATACTGGCCGCGTTCCACAGCTCCGGGCCACGCGGGCCGTCTCGTGCTGGGCCGCCTCGGCGGCAAGGCCGTCGCCGCGATGCAGGGGCGCGTCCATTATTACGAGGGCTACAACATGCAGGAGGTGACTTTCCCGACGCGCGTCCTCGCCTGTCTCGGCGTCAAGGCGCTTGTAGCGACGAACGCCTCCGGCGGCGTAAACCTCGGCTTCAGCCCCGGTACGATAGCCGCGATAACCGACCATATCAACTTCATGGGCGTCAACCCGCTTGCGGGCGTCAACAACGATAAATGGGGCGAGCGCTTCCCCGACATGACCGAGGCATACGACAAAAAATTCATTGAGGCGCTCGAATGCGCGGCGCGCGAAGAAAAGATCGAGCTCAAAAAAGGCGTCTACATGGCCTTCAGCGGCCCGTCCTTCGAGACGCCCGCCGAGGTGCGCATGGCGCGCGTAATGGGCGCGGACATGGTAGGCATGTCCACCGTTCCCGAGGTGCTCGTCGCCAACCACATGGGCGTCCGCGTCCTCGGCATCTCCTGCGCCGCGAACCGCGCCGCGGGCATCTCTCCAGAGAAGCTGACGCACAAAGACGTGCTCGAAGTGATGGAGAAGTGCGGTAACGACCTCTCTCGCCTCGTCGAGCGCTTCCTCTCGGAGGCCGAGCTATGAGCTTCAACATGATAGATTTCATCGAGAAAAAACGCGACGGAGGCCGCCACTCGAAGGCCGAGTTCGACGAGCTTGTCCGCGGCGTAATGGACGGAAGCGTCCCGGACTACCAGACAGCCGCGTGGCTCATGGCCGTCTACTTCCGCGGCCTCGACGGAGACGAGCTCGCGCACTACACCGACGCGCTTGCAAAATCGGGCGACACTTACTCCTTCCCGCCCGAGATGCGCGTCGTCGACAAACACAGCACCGGCGGCGTCGGCGACAAAACGACTCTTGTCCTGCTGCCGCTCGCCGCGTCATGCGGCGCGCGCGTATCGAAGCTCTCCGGCCCCGGTCTCGGCTTCACGGGCGGCACAGTGGACAAACTCGAGTCAATCCCCGGAATGCGCGTCCACCTCGAACCCGACGAATTTTTATCGAATATGAAAAAAATCGGCTGCGCAATATCCGGCCACTCGCGCCTGCTCGCGCCCGCGGAGGGAAAATTCTACGCGCTGCGCGACGTGACGGCGACCGTCTCGATGGTGCAGCTCATTGCCGCGAGTATCGTCAGCAAAAAACTCGTCGGCGGGGCCTCGAGCTTCGTATTCGACGTAAAATACGGAAACGGAGCCTTCATGCAGACCGATGACAATGCGCGCGAGCTGGCTCGCGAACTCGTCGGTCTGTCGAAAAAATTCAGCAGAAAATCCGTCGCCGCGATAACGAACATGGAGCAGCCGCTCGGCGAATGGGTGGGCAACGCAGCGGAAGTTTACGAGGCGATCGAAGTGCTAGACGGACGCGGCCCGGTCGACACGCGGGAGCTCTGCGTCGCGCTCTGCGGCCTCATGCTCGCCGTCGCCGGTATAGCGAAAGACGGAGAAGAAGGCGCGGAACGCGCGAAAAAAGCCCTCGACGACGGGCGGGCGCTTGCTAAGTTCGGCGAGGTGATAGCCGCGCAGGGCGGCGACGCGGAAGTCCTGCTCAAGCCGCTTGAAATACTGCCGCAGGCGTCGAAGCGCTTCGAGATAAAAAGCGACAGAGACGGCGTAATCTCCGAGCTCCGCGCGCGCCCGATAGGCGAAGCGCTCCGCGCGCTCGGCGGCGGACGCATGAAGCTCGGCGACAAAATCGACCCCTCCGCCGCGATTCGCCTCAAAGCCAAGACAGGCGACGCCGTGTACAAAGGCGACACAGTCATCGAGATACGCTACAACGACGAGGCTAAGCTGGCCGAGGCGCTTACATATCTCGACGGCTGCTGGAAAGTCTCTGAGACGGCGGAAAAACCGAAGCTTATCGTCGATTATGTTTTCTAGCCCCAATTTGAGGAAAAAGGCGGCGCGCTGCGGAAAACTTCCAAGCGCGCCGCCTTTTCATGCGCGTGCGGCGGCGCAAATGCAGCAGCCTCCCGACATAATAGAAGGACGCATTTCTATCACACGGGAGGAAACGAAAATGTGCAGACAATACGCCTACATCAGAGTATCGTCGAGAGATCAGAACGAAGAGCGCCAGCGCGCCGCGATGGTCGAATACGGCGTCCCGGAGGAAAACATCTACCTCGACCGCCAGTCCGGCAAAGATTTCGAGCGCGGAGGCTACAGACGCCTAATCCATAAACTTCACCGCGGCGACACCCTCGTCGTCAAAAGCATAGACCGACTCGGGCGCAACTACACGGAGATACTAGAACAATGGCGGACGCTCACGAAGAAAAAACATGCCGAGATAGTGGTCCTCGACATGCCGCTGCTTGACACGCGCCAGAGCCGCGACCTGACCGGCGTCGTCATCGCCGACATAGTGCTCCAGCTCCTCAGCTACGTCGCGGAGACGGAGCGCGCCTTTATACGCCAGCGCCAGGCCGAGGGAATAGCCGCCGCCCTCGCCCGCGGCGTCCGCTTCGGCAGAAGGCCGAAGGAACGCCCAGAAGACTTTGAAATTTTGAAAATCGCATGGGAAAACGGCGAAATCTCAGCGCGCGGAGCCGCCCGACAGCTCCGCGTAGACCGCGGCACCTTCAAACGATGGATTGAAGCCGCGTGAAGAAACAGAAACGTCAGGCGCGCGGCAAAAGCCAGCGCGGCCATGCAAATGCGCCGAAAGGCCGCAGCCGGCAGAGCGCCGCAGTTTCTTGCGAATGACCGCTATTTCTGATAAACTGTACCGGTCATCTTGTGGAGGTGCGTTTCAGCTGGTGCTGGGCCCGGACTTCAAATCCGGTGAGAGTGGTTAGAAGCTGCTCTGGTAGGTTCGATTCCTACACGCCTCCGCCAAGTAATACCAACGGTTCGCGGCTCTTCGGCTTCGAGCCGTTTTTATTTTCCCAATCTGCTTCGCAAACGAGTAACGTATAAGTAACACTTTTTGAAAAGAACAAAAGTGCGAAATATGCCTAAAACGCCAAATCGGATAAATTTGCGTTACTCGCCCCCGATTTTCAAAATACGTAATTTTACGGATATATAGGTATAGATTTTGTATTCTAAAAAAGAAAGATGAATAAATAAAGATTATTACGCCTTTGTCTTGTGCGCCTTATTTTCAGCCGATTCATTGCCTAGATTCTCTATTGAGAATAACGCTTCAGGTGCCCTGCCGTTCTTACATACTTAATTTGGGTTTATGTATCGGCTTCGCTGTTAGGATTATGAGCAATATCCAGTCGGCTAATGTCGTCTTTTATAGGGCATATCCAGCCTCTTTCTACAGATGAGAATATGAGGCCGACAAAGAACAGCAAGAAGATATTCATCGTAGCATTCTTGATGTGGTAAGCCTTGCTGTAAAAATCCAGATATGCGGATGCCGTCAGCTATAACGTTCTCGATTCCTTGCAGTCCGATAGCAATTCGGAGAGAAATGTGATATCGTATCCCATACGGGTTATCTTGATTCTCCTTTATATAGATTCCAGCAAATTCCATAGTACAGGGACTCGGAATGATCCGCCTATTTCTCTAAATCCATTGTTCGAACAATTTTTTACTTTATCATCTGTTGCTTTGAAAATGCTTGTTTAGATTTCATGTTTTTTGTGCCAGTCTAGGCCGCTTTAAGCATTGCTCCTGACAGCATAAAAGAGCGCCTGATCGCTTAGCCCCTGCATCCATATATTATTATTTGACTTTACATTTCGTTAACGTTCCGTGGCACAAAAAGTATACTTTTCTCGCCGCTCTGAGATTGACATTTGGTGAAGGAGTTGGCACAATATACAGAAGCCAAACGGGTGATTTTGGCTGTTGTTTAATGTTTGAGATGAAAGTTTTTGAGAAGGTTTGAAAGCGGCGAGAAAAGTATAGTTTATTCGCCATAAGAGACCGATAGAACGGACAAGAAGGAGGCAGCAAGGCAGTGATAGACCTATTCGAGCATAACCAGACTGCATACGAAAAAGTCCGCGCCATGCTCGCTTCGCGCGGCAAAGCCGCCGTCGTCCATCCCACCGGTACCGGCAAATCCTTCATCGCATTCAAGCTCGCGGAGGATAACCCTTCGTCTCGTGTCTTGTGGCTTTCCCCCAGCGAATACATTTTCCGCACTCAGCTGGAAAACCTGAAAAGAGCATGTGATGTTGAACTCTCTAGCGTTTCATTCCTCACCTACACTAAGCTCATGCTTGCAGACGAAGAGGCGCTGACGGGATACGCGCCGGACTACATAATTCTTGATGAATTCCACCGCTGCGGAGCTGAGATGTGGGGTAAAGGCGTGGAGCGGCTTTTATTGGCATATCCAGAAGTTCCCGTTTTAGGCCTTAGCGCCACAAACATCCGCTACTTAGACAACCATCGCGACATGGCCGACGAACTCTTCGACGGAAACATCGCATCCGAAATGACGCTCGGCGAAGCCGTAGTAAGAGGCATCCTGACGCCTCCTGAATACGTCCTGTCTATCTACTCCTGCACCAAAGACATAGAAAAATATCAAACGCGCATCCGCAAGGCGAAAACCAAAGCCATGCGCGACGAAGCACAGAAAAAGCTTGACGCCCTCCGCCGTTCGCTAGAGAATGCCGAAGGCTTAGACGTGATGTTCCAAAAGCACATAAAAGCCAGAGACGGCAAATACATAATCTTCTGCTCCAGCGTCGAACACCTGTGTGAGACAGAGACACATATACGCGAGTGGTTCAAAGGAATAGACGAATATCCCAACATATACAAAGCCTACTCCGAAGACGCGGAATCGTCCAAGGCCTTCGACGCCTTCCGTAACGACACGTCGTCACACCTTAAACTCCTACTCTGCATAGACATGCTCAACGAAGGAGTTCACATAGACGGAGTATCCGGAGTAATTCTCCTGCGTCCCACCGTATCTCCGATAATCTACAAACAGCAGATAGGCCGGGCCTTGGCCGCAGGTACGAAGAAAAACTCCGTCATAATAGACGTAGTAAACAACATAGAAAACCTCTACAGCATCGCAGCAATCCAGCAGGAAATGACCGACGTCATAAACTACTACAGAGGCATAGGACAAGAAAACAGAATAGTCAACGAGGCATTCTCCATAACCGACGAAACCAGAGACAGCAAACAGCTCTTCTGCGAACTCGAAGAGACACTATCCGCCTCATGGGACGCCATGTACCAGATAGCGAAAGACTACTATATAAAACACCGTACGCTGTCCGTCTCCAACAGATATATGACTGACGACGGCTACGCCCTTGGTTCATGGCTCAACACCCAAAGGCAGGTAAGAACCGGCAAAATACCGGGAATCCTCACCGAAGACAGAATAACCAAACTCGACGCCATAGGCATGGAGTGGCAGAGCAAATACGACCGCTCCTGGGAGAAATACTACGGAGCGCTCTGCAAATACAAATACGCATACGGAAACATAGGCATAAAAGCCGACTACACAACCGAAGACGGTATAGACCTCGGAAGCTGGATAGCCAACCTCCGCGTCGCGAAACGCAGCGGACGCAAAGGCTACTACCTCACTGACGAGCGTATAGCCATGCTCGATAAGTTAGGCATGATCTGGGACAAGCTTGACTACCAGTGGGAAAAGAACTACCAGGCCTGCGTCGAATACTACGTTAAAAACCACGACCTTGACATCCCCGCCGGATACACCACAAAAGAGGGATTAAGAGTAGGTGCGTGGGTAAGAAGAATGCGCAAAGCGAGAGACGGCAGAATAAAAGGCGCGCAGCCGCTCACAAAAGAGCAGATCCAGCGCCTCGACGCGATAGGCATGGACTGGCAGGACTCATTCACCAAACAATGGGAATACGGTTACGCCCGGGCAAAAGCCTACTACGAAAAACACGGCGACATAAACGTAAGTGTAACCTATGTCGACGAAACCGGCTTCCCGCTCGGCAAATGGCTCAGACGGCACATGGAAATAAACGAAAAGACTGGACGGGCCAGCATAAAACTGACCACGGAACGCAAAGCTAAATTAGACAAACTTGGATTTAAATGGGAGAAAGAAGACTCCTGGGACAAACGCATAGCCGCGTGCCGCGAATACAGAAAAGAACACGGCGCCCTCAACATATCGCAGCAATACGTGACGACCGATGGCATATGGCTGGGCAAATGGCTGTATAAATGCAGGAAAGCATATAACGAAGAACAACAGAATTCACAGCACTTTTTAACCGATGAGCAGGTAACCGAACTCAACGCTCTCGGCATGGACTGGCGTACGCCCAATGAAAAAATATGGGACGAAAGGTATATGGCCGCAGCTGAGATGTTAGAGAAGATAAGGCAGTCAAACAACAAAGAAGCGATTGCCGCGGAATATCCTCCAAGCCACAGTTTAAGGCAGTGGCTCTGTCGGCAGCGTAGCCTTTTGAAGCGTGGCAGGTTAACGAGCGAACAGGTTAATAAGCTCAACGCTCTTAACCAACGTGGAGCGTCGATTATCCGCGTGCTGTCCGCCGCAAATGAGGCGTGATAGGTTGCTATGGATATGGCACAGAGCACGGGGATTGATAATATGGCTTATATAAATGGCGACTCTCTTGAGGCGCAGCTGGCGGATAACTCCGTAGCTGCATCACAGATCAACGCTGAGCTGGTTACAGGCTACAAAGGAGTCTATAACCGTATTGTGAAGCGTGCGTTGGACGTAGTGCTCGCTGTAGTTTTGCTTGTATGCCTGTTGCCACTATATCTGCTTATTGCCGTCGCAATAGTAGTAGACGACGGATTCCCTGTTGCCTACAGAGCAAAGCGCGGTGGATATAAAGGTCGTATATTTAATATATGTAAGTTCCGTTCAATGGTAAATAATGCAGATAAAATTGGTGGAGGAACTACAGCTCAAAATGATAAACGTATTACTCGAACCGGCAGCATAATACGAAAACTAAAACTCGATGAAATTCTAAATATTGTTAATATCTTAAAAGGTGAAATGAGCTTTATCGGCCCTCGCCCCGAACTTCTGAAATACACGGAGCAGTATACAGGTACGGAAAAACTCATATTTGAAGTGCGCCCCGGCATAACCGACTACAGCTCCATCGCATTTATCAACCTAGACGAAATCGTGGGGAGCTACAACGCGGACGAAATGTATGAGAAATACGTCCTTCCGCGCAAAAACAAACTACGCGTGAAATACGCCGCGACCGTATCGTTTTCCACAGACGTAAAACTCTTTTTCCTCACGATTGGAAAGGTTCTGGGCAAAGGCTACGGCTATCTGTTCAAGAAAGAGCACAGGTAAAGATGATGGAATATATAAAACTAAGAAATTCTGACCTGACAGTTTCGCGCCTCTGCATGGGCGGATGCCCTCTTGGCGAATACGGCTGGGGACAAGTATCAGAGAACGACCTGCTTAACGCTGTCGCCGCAGCGGTCGGCGCAGGAGTAAATATCTTCGATACGGCAGACGTCTATGGACTTGGAAAATCCGAAGAGAACCTCGGCAAAGCGCTTAAAGGCAAAAGGCAGAGTGTTGTCATAGCGACGAAATTCGGCGTCCGCATCGAGAACGGGAAAACATTCTACGACAACAGCCCGGAATGGATACGCGTTGCCGTTGAAAAAAGCCTGAAACGCCTAGGTACTGATTATATAGATATCTATCAGCTGCATTACAGAGACGGTGTGACACTTATATCCTCCGTTGTAGAGACGCTGGAAGAACTAAAACGTGAAGGAAAAATTCGTTATTACGGGCTGAGCAATATACATAAAGCAGATACAGAAGAGCTTATGCCTTACATTGGCTCGTTCGTCAGTTTTCAGGACGAATACAGCCTCGCGTGCAGAAAAAACGAAAGCGACATTATGGGCATGTCAAACGATTTACAGCTCACGCCGTTCACGTGGGGAAGCCTTGGGCAAGGCGTCCTTACCGGCAAGTACGACGAAAGCACAGTGTTTGGAAAAAACGACCGCAGAAGCCGCGAAATCTACGTCAATTTCCACGGCGACAAGTTGAAAAAGAATATGGAGATTGTATCCGTTCTGAAAGAAATAGCGCAGGAAAAAAATGTCCCCGTATCTTCCGTGGCAATACGTTTCATCTTGGACTATATATCTGATTCTGTAGTGTTGGCCGGAATAAAGAACATAAAGCAACTGGAAGATAACTGCAAGGCATTTGGCTGGCAGTTGAGCAATGAACCGCTGCAAAGCCTTGACTTAGTTTCTCAATAATCGGAGCGAAAAAACAGATGGCGGAAAGAGTGGAGAAAATGACAAGCGAACAACTTGCCTGGCGCATAAGACGCCATGGGATAGAAATGACACACCTGTCCGGGGGAAGCCACATCGGCGCGATACTCTCCGTAGCCGACATCATAGCCGTGCTCTACGCGGACGTGATGAAATATGATCCGAAGAATCCCAAATGGGACGGGCGCGACAGGATGATACTGAGCAAAGGACATGCCGGTGCGTCTATATACGCCACGCTTGCCGAATGCGGCTTCTTCGACGTTGAAGAGCTCAAAACGCACTACGCCGACGGCAGCAGGCTCTCAGGCCACGTGTCCCACCACGTCCCAGGCGTTGATTTCTCCACAGGTTCGCTCGGCCACGGGCTCTCCGCAGGCTCCGGTATGGCCTACGCACTCAAAAAAGACGGCAGAAACAGCAGAGTATTCGTAGTAATGGGAGACGGCGAGTGCGACGAAGGCTCCGTATGGGAAGTCGCGCTATTCGCCAACCACTACAGACTCGACAACCTCATAGCGGTCATAGACCATAACCGTATGCAGTCGCTCGACTTCTGCGAAAACACAATAGAACTCGAAAGCCTATCCGACAAATGGAAGGCCTTCGGCTGGAACGTCGTGGAAATCAACGGCAACGACCACGATGAGCTGAAAAAAGCCTTTAAGGGAATTGAAGCTAAACGCAACGCACAGAATGACAATAAGCCCAGCGTAATCATAGCCGACACCACAAAAGGCTGCGGCGTAAGCTTTATGGAAAACGACATACTCTGGCACTACCGCTTCCCTCACGACGGCTGGGAGTACGACTGCGCCGTAACTGAACTCCATACTCACAAACCAGACGGAGTGATTGATCCATACACGCCGAATGGAATCAAAAATCCACAACTGCCAGACGAAAACGCCGACATATACAAAGACCACACGACTTCATACACATGGAAGCCTGATTACTTAAAAGACAGGAAATGCGTAACGGCTCCCAACAGAGGTACAAGCAAATGAGAGACACATTTGTAAAAACGCTCATAGAAGAAGCGAAGAAAAACAAAAACATAGAACTCATAACAGGAGACCTAGGTTTCGGCGTACTCAAGCCCTATTGGGAAGCACTGCCCAATCAGTTCACCAACGCCGGAATAGCCGAGCAGAACATGACGACGGCGGCTGCCGGAATGGCGCTTGAAGGCAAAATCGTCTTCACCTACTCTATAGGCAACTTCCCGACATTGAGATGCCTCGAGCAGATACGCAACGACTGCGCCTACCATAACGCAAACGTGAAAATCGTCTGCGTAGGCGGAGGCTTCGTCTACGGCTCCCTCGGCATGAGCCACATGGCGACCGAAGACATAGCGATAATGCGGGCGCTCCCCAACGTAACGGTAGTATGCCCCGGCGACCTCGTGGAAACAGAATACGCCACGAGAGCAATAATAAACACTCCCGGCACATGCTACATGCGTCTCGGCAGAGGCGGAGAAAAACGAATCCACGACAAGATAGATAATTTTCAGATAGGCAAAGCCATAAAAGTCCGTGAAAGTATAAAAGACGCAAACCACAAAATAGTCGTCTTCTCAACAGGCGCGATACTCGACGAGACGACGGAAGCCTGCGATCAGCTGATACGCGAAGGGCGCAGCATAGAGCAATACAGTTTCCACACAGTCAAGCCGATAGACAAAGAAATAATTATGAGGTGCGCCCAAGAGTGCAGATGCATTGTCACAGTAGAAGAACACAACGTCATAGGCGGGCTCGGCGGAGCCGTGGCGGAAGCTATGGCTGAGACTGACGGAAAGGCGAAGCTGATAAGGATAGGAATAAATGACGAGTACTGTGGGATTGTGGGGAGTCAGAGGTATCTGAGGGAACAGTTCTCATTGGAATCAGAGTCTCTGGTAACGCAAATAAAAGAACACTATAAGGTAGATTAAAGTATGAAAATTCTGCAAATAAGTCATTATGCCGGCTCGATATACCATGGTATGGCATATCGTCCCTATTACATATCCAGAGAACTGGTTAAGATGGGGCATGAAGTATATATAGTCGCAGCATCTTTCTCTCATGTTAGGCAAATCAATCCTCAAATGCATGGTGATATACAACTTGAGATTATAGATGGAATTAAATATATATGGATAAAGACCCCCGCATATAATGGTAACGGCATTGGACGTATATGCAATATGCTTTGCTTTATACGTAAACTTTACAAATATCTGCCTAAGATAACCTCAGATTTTAGACCAGGCGCTGTAATTGCGGCATCGACATATCCGCTGGATTCCTATCCGGCCAGATGGATAGCCAAGAAGCATAACGCAAAATTCGTCTTTGAACTTCACGACCTGTGGCCAATGACGCCGCAGTTATTTGGCCATATGTCTAAATGGCACCCCTTCATCATGATTATGCAGATGGCGGAAGATTATTGGTGCAAGAACGCAGATATAATCATATCACTGTTGCCTGATGCCTATAAACATTTAGTTACACGCGGAATGACGATGGATAAATATCACGTAGTTCCGAACGGTGTTGATGTCGATGAGTGGGAAGACAATATTATTGCTTTGCCGCAGGAACACGAGGCATGCATTAATGTCTTAAAACAACAAAGCAAATTTTTAGTATGCTACATTGGAGGACATTCTGTAAGTAATGGACTGGATGCAATTATTGACCTTGCAGCAGAAGTCTCAAGTGAAACGCAAATACATTTTCTATTTGTTGGCAAAGGCAACGAAAAAGAACGTTTAATAGAAAAAACACTTATGCTAGGCTTGGGGAATGTGTCGTTTTTGCCTCCTGTCCCCAAATTGTGTGTGCCATATCTTCTTCAAAAAATGGACGTATTAATATGCGTAACACCTGACACTCCGTTATATCAATACGGTATGTCGTCGAACAAGATTTTTGACTATATGATGTCTTCTAAACCGATTCTATGGGCCAGCAGTGCGAGCAACGATATTGTGTCCATGGCGCACTGCGGTTTTACTGTGCCATCAGGAGACATTGCCGGACTAAAAAGCCGTTTGCTCAATATTTATGCAATGGACGCTGCCAAGTTATCAGAATTAGGCCATAACGGCAAAACATATATTCTAGCTCACTATACGTATCCAAAGCTTGCGCAAAAATTCATAGAAGCATTAGAAGGGGAAAAACAGGAATGCATAAAATAGTCTCCCTAGTCGGCGCACGTCCGCAGTTCATAAAAGAAGCCGTAGTCAACAAAGCCGTACGCGATACGAATGCGTGGCGTCATGTCCTAGTGCATTCCGGCCAGCACTATGATTTCAACATGTCCGGCACTTTCTTTGACGAACTCGGAATACCCAAACCAGATTACTTTCTTGGCGTTGGCTCAGGCAGTCATGCCGTGCAGACGGCAGATGCAATGTGCAAATTCGAGGAAGTACTGCTCAAAGAAAAGCCAGATCTCGTCATGGTCTACGGAGACACTAATACGACACTTGCAGGTGCGCTCGATGCGGCTAAGCTCCATATCCCCATTGCCCATGTAGAATCCGGACCGCGCACCTACAACAAGCTTTTTCCCGAAGAGGTCAACCGCGTTCTCACAGACCACATCTCCGACCTGCTCTTCGCCTGCACGGAACTGAGCGTTGAAAACCTTCGCAAAGAAGGCATAACTAAAGGTGTGTACAACGTAGGCGACGTTATGTACGACCTGTATTTGAAAATGCTCCCGCGCCTGAACTCTGTTGCTGAAATGCAGGAATACGGTCTGCATAATGACGGTTATATACTGGTTACAATCCACCGCGACTTCAACACGGATGATAAAGATAAATTCACAGCGATACTTGAAGGATTAAACTCCGTGGCACAAGGTACGAGGCTGCAAATCTTTTTCCCGATGCACCCTCGAGCGCGTAAAAAAGCAATGGAGTTTGGCTTAGAACACCTTTTAGAAAAACTAATAACGACAGAACCTCTCGGCTATCTTGAGCTCATGTCTCTGCTTCAAACCGCGAAATACGTCATAAGCGACAGCGGCGGCTTCCAGCGCGAAACCTACTGGGCTAAAAAACGCGCTCTTCTCATCATGCCGCAGGGATGGCAGGAAATCACCGACACGGGATGGCATCTGCTCGAAAACAATCCGTGCGGTATGGATTGGCTGAAAGAAACAGAAAAACTGGAACAGCCTATGGACTATCCCGGTAGCATATTCGGAGACGGACATGCGGCAGAAAAGATAGTCGAAACGATACGGACAACATTTGCCTAAGCGCAAAGAAGATTACATAACAGAGAATGCCGCAAGGAGAGACAGGGAAATGCAGTTATTAGAAAAGATTAAAACCAGAACCGCGCACGTAGGCGTAATAGGCCTTGGCTATGTAGGCCTTCCGCTAGCTGTAGAAAAAGCCAAAGCCGGATACAAAGTACTCGGCTTCGACATCCAGCAGCCCAAAGTAGACATGGTAAATCGCGGCGAAAACTACATCAGCGACATAGTGCCACAGGAGCTTAAGGAGCTCGTCGCGTCAGGCCATCTCTCTGCGACGTCGGACTATGACCGTATAGCCGAATGCGATGTGGTGACAATCTGCGTGCCGACGCCTTTGGACAAATTCAAGCAGCCGGACCTCTCCTATATAATCAACTCAGCTAACGAAATCTCAAAGCGCGTCCACAAAGACATGCTCGTAGTCCTCGAATCGACTACATATCCAGGAACCACCGAAGAAATCGTCAAGCCAATACTCGAAAAGAGCGGCCTTAAAGTAGGGAAAGACTTCCACCTTGCATTCAGCCCAGAGCGAGTAGACCCCGGCAACGCAAGATACAAAACCCACAACACGCCCAAGGTCGTAGGCGGCTGCACTCCAGAATGCACAGAGATAGCGAAGACGCTGTACAGCACTGTGCTTGGCGCAGAAGTATTCACCGTATCGTCGCCCAAAGAAGCGGAAGCGACCAAAATCCTCGAAAACACCTTCCGCATAGTCAACTGTGCGCTCGCCAACGAAATGGCGATAGTCTACAACAAAATGGGAATAAACATCTGGGAAGTAATAGCCGCTGCTTCGACAAAGCCCTTCGGCTACGTCCCATTCTATCCAGGCCCCGGTGTAGGCGGCCACTGCATACCGCTGGATCCCTTTTACCTCACATACAAAGCGCGTGAATACGACTACCATACGCGCCTCATAGAACTCTCCGGCGAAATAAATGACAACATGCCGGACTACGTTGTGGAGCGCCTTATGGACATACTCAACGAACAAGAAAAACCGCTCAAGAACAGCAAAATAATGCTACTGGGCGTAGCCTACAAAGGAGATATTGACGACCTCAGAGAATCGCCAGCGCTTAAAGTATGGGAGGAACTCGAAACAAAAGATGCCAACGTCGTCTACCACGACCCCTACTGCAAAACCACCAAGTGGAAAGGGCAGATAGTTGAATCAATAGAACTCACACCCGAGACTGTGGCCTCCTGCGACGCCGTAGTCATAACAACGTGGCATAAGCACAACGTCGACTACCGGATGGTCTTGGATAACGCAAAAGTGCTGTTCGATACGAAAAACGCCGTCGTCTCTGTGCTTGGAGAAGAGTCGCTCTCACATAAGAACCTGTACAGGCTCTAGAAAGCCACTGTAAGAGCGAGATTGTATTTGTATATAGACAATGACATCGAGAAGGAATAACGAAATGTCCTGCAGAATCTCTGAACAGACCAAGATAGGCGAAAACTTCGTCCACGGCGAAAACATAATAATAGAAGCAAATGTCGTGATAGGCCACAATGTAGAAATAGGACACAACGTCGTCATACGCGAAAACGTACATATAGGCGACAACTGCAAAATACTGGACGGCGCGATACTCGGCAAAATGCCGGCCAAAGCGTCCATGAGCGCAACCACAGGTGCGGCGAGAGAACTGCCGCCGCTTGAAATAGGCAAAGCCGTAACTATAGGCGCAGGCTGCGTGATATACCGTGGCGCGAAAATTAACGACATGGCATTCTTCGGCGACCTCGCCACGGTAAGAGAAGACGTAACAATAGGCGAAGGCACTATAATCGGACGCGGCGCGACGATAGAGAACAAAGTAACCATAGGCAAAAAGACGAAAATAGAAACCAACGCCTACATAACGGCCTTTAGCATAGTCGAAGACTACTGCTTCATAGCGCCCTGCGTAGTTTTCTCAAATGACAACTACCTCGGACGCACTGAAGAACGCAAAAAACACTTCAAAGGCCCGCACGTCAAAAAAGGCGCACGCATAGGAGCAGGAGCAGTGCTGCTCCCCGGAGTAACTGTAGAAGAAGACGGCCTTGTAGCCGCAGGTTCGGTAGTTACAAAAGATGTCACCGCAAGACAAACAGTAGTTGGAGCACCTGCGAAAATTTGGCGTCCCGTGCCCGAAGAGCAGCTCATAGAACAGCAGATTTACTACGAGGGATAACGGAGGAAAAGAGAAAATATCATGACGCGCTTCACACAGCCCCATTTCTCCGACGAATCATATAGAGAGATACTCCGCGCTATAACCTTGGAAGGCTACAAACCGCTGAGATTAGATGAAGCAGCCAAAACCGTATTCACAAACATACATACGATATCGGGGGGGGCGAATGTTATGCATGAATCAGAGTGCAACAAATGTTTCGTCCTCCGCCACGACGTAGATATGTCCTTAGACGGAGCCTTAAAGCTCGGTAAGCTGGATAACGAGTCTGGAGTAACCTCAAACTTCTTCTTCCAGCTCAACACCGCGACATATCAGATGCTCTCTGAAAAATGCGTGTCAATATGCAAAGAGCTTCAGCAGATGGGGCACGTGGTAGGCCTGCACGTAGACAGCGCGTTGTTTAAGGAAGACGAAGAAAACATATTAGAGAGTATAAACTGGATACGTGCCAGCCTCTTTCCAATGGACTATGCCGTATCATTCCACCGCCCCGGTAAAGAGACACTCGGCAGAAAATACAAGTCGTTCGTATCTGCCTACTCGGAAGAACTATTCAACACCGAATACTACGCATCAGACTCACGTGGAGAAGATTTTTTCTATGAAAAACTCGACTCCATGCTCGATAGACAAGTTCCTTACTTCCAGCTTTTACTACATCCCTGCTGGTGGGAAAAAGAGACTAACAAAGCGAAAATCCGCGCGAGGCTGAAAGACAGATACGCCGAATTTTTGGACGACTACTTGCTTGGCAACTTCCCGAAAGTATTCGGTGAAATCATAAGAAGGGAAAGAGACAATGTTCCTGCTTAGTGAACTAGTGCAATTCTTGAACGAGAAAAACTATCTTGTGCAAGAAGAGAAAATAGAAAACGACGTAGAAATAAATCGTTTTGCCTCGCTCGCCCATCCATCGCCCGACGCGCTCTGCTGGGCGAAAAAGCTGTTGCCTGCTGAATCAATACCGGAAGCGGCAGTACTCGTATGTCTGCCGGAACAGGAACACACCACGGAACGCAAAACGGTAATGCTTCACGTGAATGAACCGCGGCGCGTATTTGGAGAAATAGTCTCCCGTTTCAATCCAGAAATACACGAGACAGGAATATCGGATAAAGCGATAGTCAGCCCAACGGCAGAAATCGGAGAAAACGTCTATATCGGTCCGGGCAGCGTAATAGGAGACCACTGCAAAATAGGAGGCGGCACAATCATAGACGCGAACGTCACGCTCTACCACCATACGACGATAGGCAGAAACTGCCACATATCTTCAGGAGCTGTGATAGGCGCGGACGGCCACGGCTATGTGCTAGACGAAAACAACAAATACCAGAAAATTCGCCACATGGGCAACGTAGTCATAGGCGACAACGTAGACATAGGAGCCAACAGCTGCGTAGACAGAGGCGTGCTGGACGATTCGACTATCGGGGATAACACGAAGATAGATAATCTCGTGCAGGTCGCGCACAGTGCAAATATAGGTCAGAACTGCATGATCACAGCCGGAAGTATCATCTGCGGCAGCTGTGTAGTTGAGAATGACTGCTGGCTGGCCCCCGGTTCCGTCGTTAGAAACGGTATTAAGATAGCCACACACAACCAGATTGGCATGAATGCCGTAGTTTACAGAACTATCAAACAGACAGACACCGTCTACGCGGGAAATCCTGCCGTAGCCGTCAAGAAATACGAGAGGTAGCCGCTATGTACATCTCCTACTATCTCCCGGAAGACAAGCTAACCAACGAAGCCCTCGAGACTGTCTACGCTAACCCATCTTGGACGGCCTCGAAGATCTACCGGAAGACCGGCATCAAGTCGCGTCACATTGCTGCTAACGAGTTTGTCTCCGACATGGCGGTCAAGTCGGCGCAGAATCTTTTCGCCGAGTATGGTGTATCTCCGCAGGAAGTGGATTTTGTCCTGCTCTGTACCCAGAGCCCGGATTATTTCCTGCCGACGACCGCATGCATTGTTCAGGATCGTCTTGGAATTCCAACATCGGCGGGGGCGATGGACTACAACCTCGGCTGTTCGGGCTATATCTATGGTCTCGCTGTTGCGAAAGGTTTGCTCTGCGCCGGAGTGGCGAAGAACGTACTGCTGATAACATCCGAAACGTACACCAAGCATATCCATCCGCTCGATAGGAGTACGCGTACTGTATTCGGAGACGGAGCTTCCGCGACGTTCCTCACCAATGACGATATAAACGACATCGGAGAATTCGTCCTAGGCACAGACGGCAAGGGCGCGCCCAACCTCATAATCCCTGCCGGAGGTATGGCGCAGCCCAAAACTGCTGAAACGTCTATGGAAAAAGAAGACCAGAGTGGCAACATACGCAGCGAAGAAAACATATACATGAACGGCCCTGAGATATATGCCTTCACGCTGCGCACCGTTCCCGATCTAATCCATGAGACACTCTCTAAAAACAGCCTGACGATGGAGCAGATAGATTACGTAGTCCTTCACCAGGCAAACAAATTAGTCCTAACGTCTCTGAGAGACAAACTTGACATACAGAACGAGAAATTCTGCATTGACGTTGACGGACTTGGCAATACTGTAAGCTCCACCATACCTATAGCCATAAAGAGGGCTATGAGTCGAGTTCCCGAAAAATTCACTCCCGGTTCAAAAACCCTCATAGCCGGCTTCGGAGTCGGATACTCGTGGGGCGGTACTGTAATAACCATGAACTAAATCCCTGACAGAAAATAGAAAACAACATCTAGAAATATCATAAAGTGAAAGATACCAAGCAAAGGTACATAACGAAAGACAAACGATACAGATAAGACAAGGAGAAAATAAAAATGACGCTCGAAGAAAAACTTACACTCATCGCAGAAACACTGGACGCCGATAAAACCAACATCAGGCCCGAAGTCGATCTCAAAACGCTCGACGAATGGGATTCGATGGGAGTCATATCCACAATAGCCATGCTCGATAAAAAATACAATAAAGTCCTGAACTCCGAACAGATAGACCAGCTCAAAACCGTACAGGACATACTCGACCTTATGGCCTAAAGCGAAGAAATAAAATGGACAGTTTCCCGTTCTCTCTCAAAGGACGAAAAATCCTAATAACTGGAGCCTCGTCCGGCATCGGCAGAGCGACGGCGAAGCTCGCCGCCGCAATGGGAGCGGTATGCATCATAAACGGACGAGACGAAACGAGACTTAACGCAACCTTGACAGAACTCGAAGGCGGAGGGCACAAGGCGATAGCCATGCCTTTAATACCAGAAAACAGCAAAGAGCTCGTCATAGAAGCTGTAAATCTCGCAGGTTCGTTAAGCGGCTTTGTTCACTGCGCTGGCATAGAGAAAACCATGCCATTTCGAATGACGGAGTTGTTCGATCTACACGAGATAATGTCCGTAAACCTCGACGCCTTCTGGGAGATAACGAGAGAATTGGTAAAAAAGAAAAACCACGAGCCGGGAAAACTTTCTGTAGTGGGAATATCGTCGGTTACAGCATTGCACGGGGCGGCAGGCAACAGTGCATACGCCGCATCCAAAGGAGCCTTAATATCGCTGATAAAATCCCTCGCCGCAGAATATGCGGGACAGAAAATAAGATTCAACGGTGTCTGTCCTGGATATGTTGAGACGCCTATGTTGAACAACATAAAGCGTCTCTATAAGACTGAAGAAGAATTTAAACAGGCGATAGTCAGAAAGCACGCGCTTGGGCTCGGAAAGCCAGAGGACGTGGCGGCGGCGGTTGTATACCTGCTGTCCGACACTGGGAGATGGTGTACGGGTAGCGTTATGAATGTGGACGGCGGGTATTTGAAATAACTTGAGTAGGAAATTTTGATAAACAGGATAACAATATAAGGAGCATAAAAACAATGCACAAAATAGCCTTAACCGGATGCGGCAGAATAAGCAAAAACCATATAGAAGCGATAAACCAGCTCAAAGCGGAAGGAATTGCCGAACTTGTCGCCTGTTGTGATGTAATCCCAGAGCGCGCCATAGAAGCCGCGATGAAAGCGGGCGGAGAATGCCGCACATACGACGATTTATCTAAAATGCTCAAAGAAACGGACGCGGATCTCGTAACACTCTGCACGCCGTCAGGCCTGCACCCATATCAGGCGATAGAAGCTGCGGAAGCAGGAAAAAACATCCTCTCCGAGAAACCGCAGGGCTGCTCATTGGAAGCCTGCGACAAAGCCATAGAAGCCGCGGATAAAGCCGGAGTAAAATACATGGTAGTCAAACAGAACCGCTTCAACCCCAGCATACAGCTCCTGCGCCGCGCCTACGAAAAAGGCCGCTTCGGCAAAATCTACATGATACTCGCAAACGTCCTCTGGACCCGCCCGCAGGACTACTACGACATGGCCAAATGGCGCGGCACATACGAACTCGACGGCGGCTGCCTCTCAAACCAGGCGAGCCACTATGTAGACCTCGTACGGTGGTTCGGCGGAGAAGTGCAAGACGTAAAAGCGCTCTACTCCACACAGAAAATAAAAATGGAAGCAGAAGACACAATCTCCGTAGCCATAAAATTCCAGTCCGGGGCCATAGGCAGCATAAACGCCACTGTACTCACCTACCCCCAAAACCTCGAAGGCAGCCTAACGATCCTAGGAGACAAAGGCACGGTAAGAGTAGGCGGATTTGCCTTAAACCGGATAGAACACTGGGAATTTGCAGACGAAGACCCCATGGACGAAGAAGTTAAAAACGCCAACGAAGCGCCCAAATCCGTCTACGGGCATGGACATTTGCCGTATTACAGGCACGTGCTCGACGTGCTTGACGGCAAGTGCGAGCCGATGTGTACGGGGAGAGAGGCAAGGAAGACTGTTGAGATAATAATGAGAAGCTACGGAAGGTAATATTTAAGGAAAACGGAAAATGTCAGTAAAAGTCTGCCACGTAACGAGCGTACATCAACGTTATGACACGAGAATATTTCATAAGGAGTGTACCTCGCTAGCTAAAGAAGGGTACGATGTCACTTTGCTTGTTGCCGACAACAAAGCGCCGGAAGTACGCAGCGGAGTAAAAATAATCTCTGCAGACTTCAAACCAGCATCGCGGCTGGACAGAATCATGCACTCCAGCCGCGTAATGTTCAAATACGCAATGCAGGTAGACGCGGAAATATACCACCTGCATGATCCTGAGTTGTTGCCGGTGGCGAAGAAATTAAAACAAAATGGCAAGAAAGTCATATTTGACAGCCATGAAGATGTTCCATCACAGATTTTACACAAGCATTGGATTCCTAAACTCTTGAGAAAGCCATGTTCTGAAGTGTATTCGATATATTCGGGTATGGTACTCAGAAAGTTAGATTTTGTTATCGGTGTTACTCCACATCTGATAAAAAAACTACGTCGAGTTAATCCGAACGTTGAGATAATTACAAATTTCCCGATAATCGATTTTTATACTGATGTGGAAGAGACCGCACCAACAACTAGATGGAACAACGTAATCGCTTTTGCTGGAGGAGTAACACCTCAGTGGAGTCATGAGATTATATTGCGGGCAATCGAAAATTTAGATGTGCAATATAAGCTGGCTGGCGCAGCGGGCGAGGAATATATGAATAAACTGCAAGACTATCCTGCGTGGAAAAAAGTAAACTTTCTCGGGAAAATATCTCACGAAGAAGTTGGAAAAATGCTGAAACAAAGTTCAGTTGGAATGGCTCTTCTGCGGTATTCTCCAAATTCTAACGGCAAAGAAGGTACTTTGGGGAACACCAAGCTGTTTGAATACATGATGGCAGGAATTCCCGTTATATGTACTAATTATACTCTATGGGCAGAGATTATAGATAAATGGCATTGCGGTATATGTGTCTCCCCCGATGACGTCGAAGCGATACGTGATGCCATTAACTATTTCATACATAATCCTCGTAAAACACAAGAAATGGGAAATGCAGGACGTTTAGCCGTAAAAACAGAATTTAACTGGTCGATTGAAGAAAAAAAATTATTACATCTTTATATGTCAATATAGGTATTTTTATAGAAGGGTGTGTTCTATTGATGAGAGTTTGTAAAAGATGCGTGATGAATGATTCGTCAGATCCTACTATTACATTTGATGAAAATGGCTATTGTAATTATTGCACAAGCGCATTAGCCCAGATTAATACTACGACTTACTTCCCTGGGGCAGAAGGCGCTGTGAAATTGGATTCTATGCTGAAGGAAATAAAGGAAAGTGAGAAAAATAAAGAGTTTGACTGCGTGATGGGAATATCAGGCGGTCTTGATTCTTCGTATCTGGCTTATCTTGGACATAAGTGGGGACTGCGTATTCTGGCTGTTCATATTGACGATGGTTTTGATACCGAAATATCTAAATCAAATATAGATAAATTGGTAAAAGTAAGCGGCATAAAGCTTTTGACTATATACCCAGATGTCGTGCAATTCAATGCCTTGACGAAGGCATACATGAAAGCCGGGGTACCTAACCTCGCGATTCCACAAGATAATGTATTATTTGCATTTCTTTATGATGTTGTACGCAAATATAAAATTAAATACTTTTTATCCGGCGGAAATTTTGCTTTGGAGTGTGTTCTTCAAAGAGGCAATACTTATGATGCCATGGATGTCGTAAATATTAAAGATATTAATCGTCGATTTGGAACAACTCCAATAGATAAACTGAAATTTATATCTCCGTACCGAAAATTTTTCGACCGGAAAATATCTGGATTAAGAGAATTGAGACCTTTAAACTATGTTGATTACCGTCGTAAGCAGGCATTTGAAGAGCTATATGACTTCTGCGGTTTTGAATATTACGGAAGGAAACATTTAGAGAATATTTTAACAGCATTTGTCCAGCTTTATTGGTTCCCGAAAAAGTTCGGCGTCGATAAACGTACCTCCCACTTATCAAGCATGATCGTGTCAGGGCAAATGAGCCGTGATGACGCCATAAAAGAATTGCAAGAACCGTTGTGCAATGACGCGCTTATGAATAGTTATATATCTATAATAAAAGAACGTCTGCATATAAATGATGATGAATTTAAATCTATTATGAATGCACAGCCCCATCAACATCAGGATTATAAGATAGACAAATTTGTTATATATATGCGAAAATTAAAGAAAAAACTATAAAATTTATCTATTTTTTCGTATTTATTCGAAGATATGGGGTAGATAATTG
>CAVEUD010000002.1:0-139737 GCA_963618995.1 bacterium | reverse complement strand
GCCAACATCGGCAGCATGAAGGATATTCAAAAGCTTTTCAAAGAGACTATCGCCGAGTTCATGGAGAACGGCCCTGAGACCGGGCTTGACGATGAACCCGGCTATTCCGGGTACGACTGCAAGAATAAAAACACGGACAACAGCCGTAACGGACACAGCGAAAAAACGCTTCGCATCAGCTGCGGCAATGCAGAGCTATCAGTCCCCGGGGACAGGAAGAGCGAGTTCGAACCTCAGCTCCTTAAGAAGAACAAGACAGGCATAAGTCAGGACATCGAAGAGAAAATCATATCAATGTACGCAAAAGGCATGAGCGCCGACGACATCTCAGACCATGTCAGAGACATATACGGCATATCTGTATCGGACGCCACCATAAGCCGCATAACCGATAAGATACTGCCGTTGGCAAGAGAGTGGCGGCAGCGTCCCCTTGAATCCGTATATGCGGTAGGCTGCCTCGACGCTATACGCTTCCACGTCAGAAGCGAAGGTCAGATAGTTAAGAAAGCCGTATACATTGAGATAGCCATAGACCTTGACGGACACAAAGACGTACTCGGCATGTGGGCAGGAGAAAACGAAAGCGCCAAATAGAGCCTGCCCCGCTTCATCGGGCATTGGGCCTCTGTACTGAACAGCCTGAAAAACAGAGGCGCAGAAGCCATCTTCATAGCCTGTACAGACAACCTCAAAGGATTCGACTCAGCCATCAACGCCGTATTTCCGAACACGGAAATACAAAGCAGTATGCTTACTGCGTCATCGTTTTCGGCGGGGTTCCGACCGTGCTGTCGAACGTGCTCGCCAACCTTTTGCGCAGCATAGGCGCATCTAAAGAAGCCGGATTCGGCATAACATTCGGCGGTCTGATCAACATCGCGCTAGACCAGCTCTTTATGTTTGTGCTGTTGCCGCGCGGTCACGAAGTGCTCGGCGTGGGCGTTGCGACATGTATTGTATATCGAACTCCATCGCCTGCCTCTATTTCGTCTTGGTGATATTCAGGATGGGAAGGGATTCGCCCGTCACCTTCAATGTTAAAGCGGGTATGCCGTCTGCGCGCAGCATACGCTCGACTTTCGGAGTAGGCGTTCCTGCGGCGTCGACGACATTTCTTTTCGAACTGGACTATGTCGTCATCGAGAGGCTCATGGTGGAATGCGGCAATGTGGCGCTCGCCGCCGTCGGGATAGTGCTGAAAGCGGAACGACTGCCGCTCAACTTCGGCATCGGCCTCTGCCAGGGCATGATGCCGCTCGTCGCCTGCAACTATTCCTCCGGCGATCACAAAAGGATGAAGGCCGTTATGCTCTCCGCTCTGAAAGTCGGCCTTATAACATCTGCTGTCAGCATCGCGATGTACGAGTTGTCCGCCCCGTATATCATGAAAGCATTCATAACGGAGCCGCAAACCGTCGCTCTTGGCACGAATTTCCTGAGGATAAGGGTGCTAGCGACGCCGCTCATGTTCATGAGCTTCTTTACAGTCTATCTCTTTCAGGCTTTTGGCAGGGGAGACAAGGAGTTCTTCCTCGGCGTTTCGCGCTGGCTCGTGCTTAATATCCCGATGCTCTTCATACTGGACGGAATATTCGGAATGTACGGTATCGTCTGCCCGCAGAGCACTGGCGATGTTTTGACGGTTATTTTGTCGTTCTGTGTTTATAAACGATACGAGCGCACCTCTCTTAAACGCCTGTAACTGCGGTGAATCCGGCACGAAGATGCAAAATAGGCGGCCTTTTGCGTGCGGGCCGCCTATGCTGTTTCGCTTGTTTTTGTTTTTGACTGAAACTTACGCGACGCGCTCTCCGAGCTTGTACACCTTTTCAATAGAAGTCGCGCCAGCGTGGTAGGCGAGCGTCGTCGGGCTTTCGCCGTCGAGGACGAGGAAGTCCGCCTGCTTGCCCGCTTCGAGGCTGCCGAGCTTTTTCGCGCGGTTCAGCGCGTAAGCGGCGTTCAGCGTTGCAGCGGTGAGCGCCTCTTCAACAGAGAGGTCCATGCACATGACGCCGAGGCCGAATATGAACGGCATCGACTCGCAGAAGCATGAGCCTGGGTTGCAGTCTGTCGCCATCGCGACAGGCACGCCCCAGTCGACCATCTCGCGGCCTCGTGCATATGGTTTTTTAAGGCTGTAGGCCGTCGCCGGAAGCAACACCGCTATCGAACCGGCGCGGCCCATTGCGCGGAGGTTTTCCTCCGACGCGGCTAGAAGGTGCTCCGCCGAGCGCGTAGCGAGTTCCGCAGCAAGTCCGGCGCCGCCGAGGTCGTTGACTTCGTCGGCGTGTATCTTCGTGTCGAAGCCCATTTCTTTTGCGGCCTTGAGCAGCCTGCGGCTCTGGTCGACGGAGAATACGCCTTCTTCGCAGAATACGTCGCAGAACTCCGCTATGCCCTGCTCTCTTACCTTCGGCAGCATCTGCTTGACTAGCACATCGTCGACGAATTCGTCGGCGCGGCCCTTGTATTCCTGCGGTACGGCGTGCGCGCCCATGAAGGTCGGCACTACGTCGAGCGGCGTTTCGCGTCCGACGCGGCCTATGACTTCGAGCATTTTCAGCTCGAGGCCGAGCTCAAGGCCGTAGCCGCTTTTTATCTCGACGGTCGTCGTTCCCTTAGCGAGGGCCGCGAGCGCGAGCTTCTTCGTCGTCTCGAAGAGCTGCTCCTCCGTCGCGGCCTTCACTGCGTTGACAGATGAGAGTATGCCGCCGCCGCGCGCGAGTATCTCAAGATAGGGAAGTCCAGCCAGGCGCATTCCAAACTCGTCCTCGCGGCGCTTCGCGAAGCACATGTGGGTGTGAGGGTCGACGAAGCCCGGGATGACGCAGGCCCCGCCGAAGTCCTTTTCTATCGCGACCTCGCAGGGGCAGACGTTTTTGAGGATTTCGTCCTCTTCGCCGATTTTCTCGATTATGCCTCCGCTCACGAGCATCGCGGCTTTTTTGATTTCTTTGACGTTGGCCTGTTCTTTGCCCGCGAGCGGATGCCCGCAGTCGACTGGTGTGAAGAGGCGCATGTTGCGGTAGAGTTTTTTCGTAGCCATTATTCAGCATCCTTTCCCATAAGTTCGAGCAGACGCAGCTCAAGCACCTGTTCAGGGTCGAAGCCCGCTATTTGCAGATAATATGCGGCGCTTTCGAGAATCGCGTTCACCGGTATCATGCCGTACACTTCGGTCTCCAGCACGCCGACGCCCCAGCGCCTGGCCTCCATGCGTACTGTTTCAAGCACGCGATAGAGCGAGTTCTTTTCGTAGTCGACGAGGTTCATGCTGACCTGCGTGGTGCCGCGTTCCTCAAGCGCGAGGCCGATGCCCTTGACGTGGCAGAAGCCGCCGGACGATGCGCGGATCGCCGCAGCTATCTTTTTCGCTATATTCACGTCGGGCGTGTCAAGATTTACGTTGAAGGCGACGAGGAACTTCCGCGCGCCGATGACCGTCGCTCCGGCTGTGGGGTGCAGGCTGGCTTCGCCGATGTCCGGCGTGCGGTCGGGGTTCGTTTTAACCTCATCTTTGAGCGTCTCGTACTGCCCTTTGCGAATAACCTCGAGCCGCTTCATCTCTGGGCGCAGCGCCGCGTCCTCGTAGAAATAGACTGGAATGCCGGTCTCTTTGTAGTAACGCTCGCCGAAGCTGTGCGCGAGCTCTATACACTCCTCCATCGTGATGCCCTTGATAGGCGTGAAGGGGACTACGTCGACGGCTCCAATGCGCGGATGGCCGCCCTGATGCGCGTTCATGTCTATATGCTTGAGCGCTGTCTTCGCGGCTGCGAGAAGCGCTTCCTGTATCGGCGCAGGAGCCCCGACTAGGCTTATGACTAGGCGGTTGTGGTCTTCGTCGGCACGTTGGTCGAGCAGATAGATTCCACGCTTATCCCTGAAACAGCTTACGATCTCGTCGATGACGTCCTGCCGGCGTCCCTCGCTGAAATTCGGTACGCATTCAATCAGCTGAATTGCCATTTTTTGCGCTCACGCCTTTCGCGTTAATATAGTATTGCATGATTATAATATAGCCGTTTTATAAAATAAATGTAAAAAGCGATGGCTCCGCTTTTTACATTTATCGTCTAGCTTATAGATTTACGGACGTGAAGACGTTACTTAAGCTCGCCTATTTCTTTCTCGACCGCTTCAATCATCGCCCCGCTCTCGACGAGCCCAAGCGACTTCAGGAGCAACGGCTGCATGAACTGATCCTTCTCATAGAAGGGCACATGCTTGCGGAATTCCGCATAGGCTGCGCCGGAGCCCTTGCCAGGCCTCAGAGGAGCTCTGAAGTCCATCCCCTGCGCCGCGTTGACCATCTCTATCGCGATGACGCGGTTCGTGTTGTTGAGTATCTGGCGGGCCTTGCGCGCGCTGTAGCCGCCCATCGATACGTGGTCCTCCTGATTCGCCGAGGTCGGAATCGAGTCGACGACCGACGGATGAGCAAGGACCTTGTTCTCGGAAACGAGCGATGCGGCGGTGTACTGCGGAATCATGAAGCCGCTGTTGACTCCGCTATCGGAGACGAGGAACGGCGGCAGGTCGGAGAGCTTGTGATCGACCATGCGCGCGATGCGGCGCTCTGCAATGCTCGCGAACTCCGCGACAGCAATGCCGAAGAAGTCCATCGCCATCGCCATCGGCTGACCGTGGAAGTTTCCGCCGCTGACGGCGTCGCCGTCCTTGTGGAAGATTATCGGGTTATCGGTGACGGAGTTGATTTCAATTTCTATCTTTTCCTTGACATAGGCTATAGCGTCGCGGCTCGCGCCGTGAACCTGAGGCAGGCAGCGAAGCGAGTAGGCGTCCTGTACGCGGTCTTTCTTATATGCCTCGACGATTTCGCTTCCTTCAAGCAGACGGCGCATATTCTCGGCGACGATTCCTTGACCGACCTGCGGACGAAGGTCGTGCGTCCTCTTGTCGAAGGCGTAGGGGACGGCGTGCAGCGCTTCTGCGGACATGGAGGCCGCGATATCTGCATTCTTTTCCATGTTGAGAGCGTCGGCGATACAGAGCGCCGCGACTGCGTTCATGACCGTCGTGCCGTTGTTGAGCGCGAGCCCTTCCTTCGGCTGAAGCTCGACGGGCTTCATACCGACCATGACGAGCGCTTCGGAGGCCGGCATGACCTTGCCCTGATATACGACGTTGCCGTGACCGATGAGCGATATCGCGACGTGCGAGAGCGGGCAGAGGTCGCCGCTGGCGCCGACGGACCCCTGCGTCGGGACGACAGGGTGAATGCCGAGGTTGAGGTAGTCGACCATCTGCTGAAGCGTCTCTAGGCTGATGCCGGAGTAGCCGCGCGAAAGCGTGTTGATGCGGAGCAGCATTATAGCGCGCACGACGTCCTCGGGATACGGCTCGCCGAAGCCGCAGGAATGGCTCAGAAGAAGGTTCTCCTGAAGTTGGCGGCACCTGTCGCGCGGGATGACGACCGAGGCGAGGTCTCCGAAGCCCGTCGTTACGCCGTAGACGACGCGGCCTTCGTCGGCCCACGCAAGAACCGCCTTCGCGCATTCCTTTATCTGCTCCTTGGCCTCGGGCGAGATTTCAACCTTCCAACCCTTACGCGCGACGTTAACGACGTCCTGAAGTGTAAGCGACTTTCCGTCCAGATATAGTGTCGACATAAAAATTCCTCCTCAGTTTGTTTTTTCATGATGAGCTAAGATGTGCTATAATACTTTAAATTCAAGTTTTTATATTTGTTATAAAATACCTGTTTTGCACTTTAAAGCTTTTGAAGCCTAAAATTTTGCGCTACAATTAGTATAGTGGGAAACGCGGCTAAGTCAAGGAGAAAAACATAAAACGGCGGTCGCCGCGTAAAAAGCCATAAATTTGTTTTTTACGTTTATTTTATAAAAAAGCGCTATTATACGCATAGATTAAGATGAAGGCGAAAGCCTCGTGGATTTTATAAATCTATGGGAGGAATAAACTATGCATGACGCGGCAGGAAAAGCGCTAGAAATTAGGCTGGAGTTCCCGGACGGACTTCCGGAGATGCCGGAATTTGAACCCGGCATAAGAAGAGCTCCGAACAGGGGACAGGTCCTCAACGATAAAGAAGTGGTTCTAGCGCTCAAGAACGCGCTGCGCTACATTCCCGAGAAATACCACAAGGAGCTCGCCCCCGAGTTCCTCAAGGAATATCAGGAGCACGGACGCATATACGGCTACCGCTTCCGTCCGAAAGGAAAGCTCTACGGCAAGCCCATCGACGAATACAAGGGCAAGTGCATCGAAGGCAAGTCCATCCAGGTAATGATCGACAACAACCTCGACTTCGACGTGGCGCTCTATCCATACGAGCTCGTCACCTATGGAGAGACTGGACAGGTCTGCCAGAACTGGATGCAGTATCTCCTTATAAAGAAATATCTCGAAATCGTCACGCAGGATCAGACGCTCGTAGTGCAGTCGGGCCATCCGCTCGGACTTTTCCGCTCGCACCCCTCTGCGCCGCGCGTCATCCTCACGAACGGGCTCATGGTCGGGCTCTTCGACGACCCGGAGAACTTCCGCCGCGCGACGGCGCTCGGCGTGGCGAACTACGGGCAGATGACGGCCGGCGGCTGGATGTACATCGGGCCGCAGGGAATCGTCCACGGAACATACAACACGCTGCTCAACGCGGGACGCAAGAAGTTCCATCTCGCCGAAGGCAAGGGACTTGCGGGACACCTCTTCATTTCGTCAGGGCTCGGCGGGATGAGCGGCGCGCAGCCGAAGGCCGCCGAGATAGCGGGAGCCGCTGCGATCATTGCGGAAGTCGACCCGTCGCGCATCGACACTCGCTACAACCAGGGCTGGGTCAGCAGAAGGACGAAGGAGCTCCCCGAAGCTTTTGCGTGGGCCGAGGAAGCGATGGCTGAGGGCAAGCCTCTCTCGATAGCCTACGAAGGCAACATTGTCGACCTTCTCCAGTATGCCCTCGACAATAATAAGAACGTCGAACTTCTGTCCGACCAGACCTCATGCCACGCCGTCTACGACGGCGGCTACTGCCCGCAGGGAATCAGCTTTGAAGAGAGGACTCGCCTGCTCGCCGAGGACCACGACGAATTCGTCCGCCTCGTCAACAAGACGCTCAAAAAGCACTTCGAGCTCATAAAGGCCCTCGTTGCAAAGGGAGCCTACTTCTTCGACTACGGCAACGCCTTCATGCGCGCGGTATTTGATTCTGGCGTAAAGGAAATTGCAAAGAACGGCGAGAACACCTTTGAGGGCTTCATCTTCCCTTCCTACGTCGAGGACATCATGGGGCCGCTTCTCTTCGACTACGGCTACGGACCGTTCCGCTGGTGCTGTCTCTCGCGCAATCCAGAGGATCTTGTCAAGACAGACCACGCAGCTATGGAATGCATTGATGAAACCCGCCGCTTCCAGGATCACGACAACTGGGTCTGGATTCGCGACGCGGAGAAGAACAAGCTCGTCGTCGGTACGCAGTGCCGCATCCTCTATCAGGATGAAGAGGGCCGCATGAAGATAGCGCTCCGCTTCAACGAAATGGTTCGCAACGGAGAAATCGGCCCCGTCATGCTTGGACGCGACCACCACGACGTATCCGGCACCGACTCGCCGTATCGTGAGACCTCGAACATCTACGACGGCAGCAACGTCATGGCGGAAATGGCTATCCACACCTTCGCCGGAAACTGCGCTCGCGGTATGAGCCTCGTCGCGCTTCACAACGGCGGCGGCGTCGGAACCGGCAAGGCGATCAACGGCGGCTTCGGGCTCGTCCTTGACGGAAGTGAGAGAGTCGACAGGATAATCCTCGAGTCCATGAGTTGGGACGTCATCAGCGGAGTAGCTAGACGCGCTTGGGCGCGCAACGAGCATGCCATTGAGACGGTAGAGACCTTCAACGCGAAACGCAGCGACGGACACATCACGCTCCCATACATCGCCGACGACGCTTACCTCACCGAGCTCGTAGCGAAGAGCAAATAACGTTATCAAAATTATATGACATAAATAAGAAAGCCGCGGCGCAGTCAAAACACCGCGGCTTTCTTGCGTCCTGCGGCAATAATGATATTATTTATTCCGTCTCAGGGCGCGCGCGCCCGAAGAATGAAATTGGGGAAAAGGCGGCAAATTACAGAAATGAAGATAACAATGCTCGGAACCGGCAACGCCACAGTAACCGAATGCTACAACACCTGCTTCGTGCTGACCGGCGCGGACGGCAGACATCTGCTCGTAGACGGCGGAGGAGGCAACGGGATACTTAACAGGCTGCAGCTCGCCGGAATCGACTGGAAGGAAATACGCGATGTCTTTGTAACGCACAAGCACATCGACCACCTGCTCGGTATTATCTGGATGGTGCGCATGATATGTCAAAACATGAGCCGAGGCACATACGACGGCGAGGCGCGAATCTACGCACACGACGAGGTCACAGCGTTAATCGATGACATGGCGCGTAAGTTGCTCGGCGCGAAGGAATCTGCCTTCGTCGGAGACAGGCTGCGGCTGATAACGGTAAGCGACGGCGAAGAGTTTGAAATCATAGGCAGGAAATTCGCTTTCTTCGACATCCGCTCGACGAAGGCGAAGCAATACGGTTTTAGCATGGACTTAGACTGCGGAGAGAGACTTACATGCTGCGGCGACGAACCCTACAACGAATGCGAGCGCGGCTTCGCCGAAGGAAGCAAGTGGCTGCTGCACGAAGCTTTCTGCCTCCATTCGCAGGCCGATAAGTTTAAACCCTATGAGAAACACCACTCGACAGTAAAAGACGCTTGCGAGCTTGCCGAACGTCTTGGAGTTGAAAACCTTCTGCTTTACCACACCGAAGACAAAAATATCAAAAACCGCAAAAAACTCTACACGTTGGAGGGGCTGAAGTATTATCATGGTAATCTTTTCGTCCCAGACGATTTGGAGGTAATCGAGCTGTAGAGTTTGCAGTGGCGCATGAACGCCATTGCAGTTTATAATGTTATCAATATTATAAGACACATATCATTTTACATAAAAATCGACATGATCTCGTAAAACTGCAAAAGTCCGGGAGTTTTAACTCACACTTAACATTCCCAGACTTTTCATCTATAAACAAAAACACAACAATATCGTGTTTCGGACGGATTCGGCGGCGGGGCGGCGGCAGCGTAACGCCGCGCCTGTTTAGATTTTTCTTTTTCTGCGCAACGCACGAAAAAGCGCCGCCCTCCAAAAGCAGGGCGGCGCTTGGCGTATTATGCCGTTTTATCTGAAATGCTGAAGCTTACCAGTTCTTCGCCTGTATCTCGAAGTAGGCCTGCGGGTGCCGGCAGACAGGGCACTTCTCGGGGGCCTTGTCGAGTTCGAAGACCGCGCCGCAGTTGCGGCACTTCCAGAAGAGTTTTCCGTTCTTCGCAAAGACGGCGCCGTCCTCTACGTTCTTCGCAAGCGCACGGTAACGGGCCTCGTGCTCGGCCTCAACCTTCGCGATGCCCTCGAACATCACGGCGAGGTCGTTGAACCCCTCTTCGCGGGCTTCCTTCGCCATACGCGGATACATCTCGGTCCACTCGTCGTGCTCGCCGGCGGCTGCGGCGAGAAGGTTCGCAAGCGTATCGCCTATGCCGGAAAGGGCCTTGAATTCGAGCTTCGCGTGCTCCTTTTCGTTGTCTGCGGTCTCCTGGAAGATGGCCGCTATCTGCTCGTAGCCTTCCTTTTTCGCGACAGAGGCGAAGTAGGTGTACTTATTGCGCGCCTGGGACTCTCCGGCAAAGGCTTCCCAAAGGTTCTTCTCTGTCTTGCTTCCTTTTAATTCCATTTCAAATTCCTCCTATGAATAGAGTTGCATACTTGCTTGTATTGTATAGCCGCCGGGAAAATAATCAAGAAATAATATCTCACTGAGTAGGTCCCAAACGAGGCAGTCTGGCATTGCGCCGTTTTGAGCCTTTTCTGCGCTCATTATGAAATTCCGTCCGACGCCCATTTTTATCAGCTCCACTCGTCTCCGGCAGAGAATAGCGGGTGTTCCTCGATCTCAAAGCGGCGGCGCGGCGGCTGTAGGCCGTAGTCGTAAACGTTGATGTCGCCTTCGGAATAATTTTCAAAGTAGAGGTCGAAGCCGTTGCGGTTCAGCGCGATGAATGCGTCCTCGTAAGATTTGAACGAGAGATAGTCAAAAATGACAGAGGTGCCGGTGCAGAAACAAACGACGGGGCCGGATTTTTTGCCGGAGTCGGCGGTAAAAGCCCACACTTCTTCGTCGGTCTCGGGCGAACGTACCCACCAGCGGCAGGCCGACGGGTCAAGCTTGAGCAGGCCGCGCGGCGCTCCCTTGTCGCACGGCTCGCCGAAGCTGCCTTCGACGGCGCATGAGAAGAAGTTATAGCGTGAACCTAGATATTTCTTGTTAAATTCGTCCGCGACCTTCAGCGCCTCCTGAGGAAGCAGAACGCTGAGCAGCGAGACCCATTTTTCGGATATAGGGCCGTAGAAAGCCTCCGCGACCGCGCCCGCAATACATGCCTGAGTGTCGGAGTCGCCTCCGAGCGAGACGGCATTGCGCAACGCGTCCTCAAACGAGTCGGACTCAAGAAACGCTATGAGCGCCTCCGGCACGCTGCCGGGGCAGGTCGCATCGAATTTATAGCCCTTCCTTATTTTGCCTACAGTACGACTCAAATCGTATCCGAAATTTTTTTCTACGTATTCCCTTATCTCCTCTTTCGACTTTCCGGTACGCGCGAGAAATATCGCGGCTGCCGCTGCGGAGGCTCCCTTTACGCCCTCTGGATGGTTGTGGCTAGGCTCCGCGCTTTTTTTCGCCTCTGCAAGCACTTCGTCCATCGTGTCGAAAGCCCACGCGACGGGAGAGACGCGCATAGCGGAGCCGTTGCCGAAGCTCTCTCCCTTTTCCTCATCATCAGAAAGGCACCATCTGAAGAATTTGTCGCCATAGCCAGCATGCGGATAACAGCGTCCCCAGTATTTGAAGACTTCCATGTATCCGTAGCCGTGCAGTATCGCGTCCGCAGTCGCGAGCGTCAGTACCGAATCGTCGGTGAAGCGGCTTTTTTCGGAAATGAAGTCGAATTCCTTGCTTTTATGTGGGGCACGTTCAAAGACCGAGCCCACTATATCGCCTACGAGAGCTCCCAGCATTTTGTATCACTCGCCTATAGCCGTAGATTTTTAATAATTATACTACAAGCCCTTTTGCTCGGGGCTTTCAAAGTTCCCGCCGACGTGCGCCGCGTCGCCCATGAGGCTCATCCTCGGCGCGCAGCCCTCTTTCATTTCGACTATCGTGATGCTGCAATTCGGCACCTGGAACCTGAAAAAACTCGAAAGCGGAGCGGCGAGCCAATGGCAGAGCAGAACCTTGATAACCGCGTCGTGCGAGGCAAGAAGAACATCGCCTTTGTACTTTTTTGCGACCGCCTCAACCACAGGAACTGCCCTGCGCGCTATGTCGTCAAGACTCTCGCCGCCGTCGCCGGGCATCTTCACCGTTTCAGGCGCGGCGTGCCAGCGGCGGAGAAGTTCTGGCCATTCATCCTCGACTTCGGTCGAGAGGCGTCCTTCCCAGTCTCCGTGGTTGATTTCGGTGAAGGCTGGAACTTCGGCAAATTCTTCGAACTCGCACTTCGCAGAAGCGAGCTCCGCAGTTTTTTTTGCGCGGTCGAGCGGGCTTGTGAGCACCGCTTCGAACCTGTGGCCTGCAAGCCGGTTGCCAAGCGCTGCCGCTTGAGCGAGTCCCTTTTCGTTCAGCGCCGTATTCTGCTGTCCCTGAAAGCGTCCATCAATGTTCCACGCCGTCTCTCCGTGGCGTATTATAAAAAATCTCATGAATTTAGCCCGCCTTCGTGAAATCCACCGTGGCGACCCATACCATGTCGCCGCTTTTGATGAGTTCGTCGTTGAGGCTGTCGTCGGTTTCGCCGTCGATTTCTAGAGCGCCGAGCGCGAGGCCGCTGCCTTCCTTACGTCCAAGCGCAAAGTTAGCGATATTGACTCCGGCTTCGCCGAGTATGCTTCCTATCTTGCCGATGACTCCGGGACGGTCGTGGTTCTGGAAGATAAGCAGCTTGCCTGTCGGAACGAAGTCGACCCAGTAGTCGTTAACACGAACTATCCTCTGGCGGCCTTCCTCAGTTATCGTTGCAAGCAGCGAGACGGAGCCCTTTGCCGTTTCAAGCTCGACTTCTATCGTATTCTTGTAGGTACGCGGCTCTCCGTAGCTTTCGTCTATTGAGATATCCCTGTCCTTAGCGAGCAGCGGCGCGAGCATGTAGCTGACAGGCATACCGATGCTGACCTCCAGCATTCCTTTCAGCACCGCGATTGTGTAGGGGCGGAGCTTATTGGCGAGACGCTTTTCCTCGTCGTCAAAGAGCGTGCCGCGCAGCGTGACGTGGCACTTGTGAGGCGCGGAACCGCGCACCTGGGCGAGCTTAGCCGCGAGCAGGCCGATCTTGCGCGAAAGACTGATGTACATGCGCTGGTCGTTGTTGAGCGCCTGTTCGAGGAACGGGAGGTTGACAGCGTGGTTGTAAGGCTCTCCTCGAAGCACGCTCAGCATATTCTGAGCCGCGATGCGCGAGACTTCGGACTGCGCCTCTAGGGTGTTCGCCCCGATATGCGGCGTGATCACTATCCTGTCCGCTATGTCTTCCGCAAGGAACGGATGGCCCGGAGTGAGAGGCTCTGCACTGTAAACGTCTGTCGCGAAGCCGCCGAGCCGCCCTTCGCGAACGGCCTGAGCCACAGCAGCCTCGTCGACGATGCCGCCGCGCGCGCAGTTCACCAGGTAGGCCCCATGCTTGAATACGCGCAGCATGGCCTCGTCTATCATGTTCGCCGTCTCTTCGGTGAGCGGCGTGTGTATCGTCACCATGTCGGCGAGGGAGACCGCCCCCTCGAGGTCGCTCATGAGCTCTGCGTGCAGCGAGTCGGCCTTAGTGTGCGGGATGTATGGGTCGTAGGCTATAACCTCCATGCCGAAGGCGCGCGCACGCTTCGCGACTTCGCTGCCGATCCTGCCGAGACCGATTATCAGTAGTTTTTTACCGCTAAGCTGACGGCCTGTGAACTTATTCCTGTCCCACTTTCCCTCGTGCAGCGACCGGCAGGCCTGCGGAACTCTGCGCACGACGGCGAGCATGTTCGCCATCGTCAGCTCCGTAGCCGCGAGCGTGTTTCCGCTAGGCGCGTTGATTACTATTATTCCACGGCGGCTCGCGGCATGGAGGTCTATATTGTCGACTCCGACTCCGGCGCGGCCTATGACTTTGAGATTCTGTCCTGCCTCGATTTTTTTCTCGTCCATCGTCGTACCGCTGCGCGTCAGTACTGCATCGGCGTCGGCCAGCTTTTCAATTATCTGCTCGTCTGTAAGGCCGAGCGCGACCTCGAGCTCCACCTCTGGCGCGTTTCTGAAGATGTCGAGGCCGGCTTCGCCGACCTTTTCCGTTACAAGAACTTTCCACTTATTATTATTCATCAATTTCAGCCATCCAATCCTCTGTTGGTTTTAGGGGCAGTTAGCGCCGCGTCATTGCCGAGCTTCCTTGAGCGCTTCGTCGAAAGCTCCAAGTATTTCCGTAAGTTCAACATCGCCCCAATCGCTGTAGTGCGCGGCGCGGATTATTTTCCCTTTGAGAGCGCCCTGGCCGCCGGCCGTCGTCAGTCCCATGCTCGAAAGTATTTTGCGCACGGCTTCGCTTTTACCGTCTGGCGCGCTGAAAGCCGTCACTCCTGCGGAGCGGAGCGATGGCTTTTGCACGAGAAGCTCGTAGCCCATTGAGCTTAGTCCGGACGCAAAGCTGTCGGCCCAGCGACGGCGCTTCGAGAACCATTTGCGCGCGCCGTCCTTCAGTATAACGTCGAGCGCCGCGTCGAGCGCGTAGTAAAGCGACACAGGCGGCGTGTACGGATTTTCGTATGAATCTTCTTTCATGTATTTTAGATGGAGCTTAAGGTCGAAGTAGTAGCTCGGGCACTCGCGCCTTTCGAGCTCCGCAAGCGCGCGCTTAGAGAGCCAGACGAAGCCGAGGCCGGGCGGCGTCATGAGCCCTTTCTGTGAAGCGGTGCAGAGCACGTCGATTCCCCATTCCTCGGGGAAACACTCCATGGCGCCGACGGAGCTGACCCCGTCGGCCAAAATCAGCGGGCGGTTCTCCTTCGGCAGGGCTGCGGTGATTTCACGGACTGGGACTGTAACGCCAGTCGATGTCTCGTTGTGCGTGACTAGCAGCGCCTTGGCGTCGGGGTGCGCGCGCAGCAGAGCCACCGCGTCCTCCGGCGACGGCGCGCTTCCTTTCTCGAAGTCGCCGAAAACTCCATGCGCGCCTGTGCGCAGAGCTATCTCGCGAAATCTCTTTCCGAACGCGCCGCACGAGAGCGAGATAAATTTATCGCCCGCGCCTAGAAAGTTGACAGCAGCGCATTCAAGCGCGCCCGTCCCTGAAGAGGGAAGTATAACGACGGGCTGCGCGCTTTCGAGCAAACGGCAGAGTTTTTCCGATATTCCCATGAATAGAGATGAAAATGCGGAGCACCTGTGGCTCTCCATCTGCCCGGCCTCCGCGGTGAGAACCGACTGAGGCACCTCAACTGGGCCGGGCGTCAATAGATATTTCCTCAAGATAAAACCTCCCTTATAAAATAAAAAAGAGACCGAAAGCACCCCTCCGGTCTCAAAACGTTTTAGCCTCATGCGCCGATGTACGGCGCGTCAATGCTGTTCGCTTTGAGATGGGCGCGCTGAACAGCTGCCGCTCCATGAGGAGAAGCGCGACGAACAGCATGACTGCGAGAAATATGCAAAGTATGACATCGGCGGCCCTCCCGTCCTCAAAGACTCAGCTTGTTAAGTTTTATACGCCAAAGCTCCGTCAATGTCAATACAGGGAATCACAATGAAAGTTTACAAAGCGTTCGCCGCGCTTTAGCTTACAGACTGTCAATTATCATATATAATAAGTAACGCCTTGAACGGCGTACAGGAGGGCTGTGCAATGAATGACAGGGTCACGGATAATTTCGTTTATATAATCGCCGCGGCGGCGTTCTGTTTTATTTGCCTTTACCTGCCGTGCAAGTATCCAGATCTGCCGGACGAATATTTCCAGCACACCGAGGTCGTGATACCGTCCGGAACCTCCGCGGGGGCGGCGGCGCGCCTGCTCGAAGAGGCGGGCGTCGTGGACGACGCGGACGCGCTGGTGCGTGAGATGTCGCGCACGGGGCTCGACCGCAGAATAAAGCCTGGCCTTTACATGCTGCGTCGCGCCACGCCGCGTGGAGTTGTAAAGCAGCTCGCAAAGGCGAAGCCGGTCGTTGCAAAAGCGGCGCTGATTCCAGGCTCGCGCTTCGACAGGCTGGTCGCGCTCTTCGTTGATGACGGAGTGACGGCAGGGGATTTTTACTCGGCTATGGAGAAGACCGAAAATTTCTACGAACCGGTGCGCAAATGGCTGCCAGACGACGTGCGCGCGAGGATGGTGTTCCTCCTGCCCGAGACGTACTTCATAGCGCCTGGGCCCGCCATAGCTGAGAGCTTCGTCGCCGCGGCGTCGCGGCTGTGGTTCGAGAGGATCGGCAAAGACATCACGGAGGATACGCCTGCTCAGGACGTTCTTATGCGCGGAGTACTGGCCTCGGTCGTTGAGGGCGAAGCGCGCGTTGCTGAGGAACGCCCTATACTCGCCGGCATATTCCTTAAAAGAATAGAGAAAAATATGCGCCTTCAATCCTGCGCGACCGTCATGTACTGCTGGGCCGAGCGCGGGGAAAAAAAGACGGCGCTTACGTATAAAGATCTGGAAATCGACTCGCCGTATAACACATATCTCAACGACGGACTGCCGCCCGGTCCGATATGCGTGCCCTCAGAAAGCTCGTGGAAAAGCGCGCTTAAGCCGCAGGAGACGGATTACCTTTTCTTCTTCGCTGACGGAAAAGGACGGCACATTTTCAGCGAGACATACGGCGAGCATCTGGCGAAGCAGCGGGAGATGTGACGGATGAAGCCAGAGATAAAAGCGTTGAAGTTTATCGTCCCACACGAGGACATATATTATATAAGCTGGATAATAGACGCGGCCGAGGGCATCGGCTTCCTCCAGACCGACGACGCGAAGGCGGGAAAGATCACCGTCTTCACCCCTGTCGGGCAGGAGAAATATTTGTTGAGCCTTATGGAGTCGCTGAGAGCGGAAGGGATTCAGATAACTGCAAACACTGACGACGAAGAAACGGGAGAACAGAACGAATGAATTGCAGCCTTGATTTTTTCCACGAGAACATAGCGAAAGCGCTAGAGAACGGCGCGCAGTACGCCGACGTATATATACAGAGCGGCGAAGGCCACTCCGTCCACTTCGAGGACGGTAAGATAGACGAGATTTCTTCGTCGACCTCCGACGGTTCCGGCAGCCGCATAATCGTCAACGGCAAAACCTTTTATTCGCACGCGCCCGGAGGAAGCGCCGCGGCTGTAGCCTCGGCCTTCGCGCGCTGCGCGGAGATGGCCGGGCAGCGTGCGGCGAGCGGCGCCATGCCCGGCGGCAACGCAGTCGAGGGCGCGGAAAAGCCGACGAAACAGCCTGACGCATCTTTCCTGTGCGAGATAGACGAAACCATAAAGAAAGAATCTCCGTATATCCGGCAATCGTCGTATCGCTACACAGTCTCTCGAAAGAAAATACTGGTCATAAAACCCGGCGGAGAGGTCGCCGAAGACGAAAGATATTACACCTCGTTCGCCGCGCAGGTGATAGCCGAGCGGGACGGCGTGGTGCAGACCGGCTCGGAGCGGCGCTGCATGACGTTGCCGCAGGAGCTTTTCTGGAACGGAGCGACGCCGCTTGAGCTAGCGCGCACGGCGCTGCGCCGCGCTCTGCTGATGCTTGAGGCGCGCCCGTGTCCGGCCGGCAAGATGCGCGTGCTGATGGCTGGCGAAGCTGGCGGCACGATAGTACACGAAGCCTGCGGGCACGGCCTCGAAGCCGACATAGTCGAGAAAGACTATTCGACCTACCGCGGCAAGGTGGGGGAGAAGGTCGCCCACGAGATGGTGACGATGATAGACGGGCCGCTTACGGAAGGGCTCTACGGGGACTACCGTTTCGACGACGAGGGTACGCCCTCGCAGCGCACCGTGCTTATCGAAAACGGAGTGCTCAAGAATTACATGACGGATGTGCTTTCGTCGCAGCTCTATAAGCTGCCGCTCACAGGCAACGGACGCCGCGAGTCATACCGCTGCGTCCCCGTCCCGCGCATGAGCAACACTTACCTGCTTCCTGGGCGCGACGACCTCGATACGATGCTCGCGCGCACAGAGCGCGGCCTTTTCGTCAAAAAAATGGGCGGCGGTGAAGTAGACCCAACGTCCGGAGATTTCGTCTTCTACGTCAGCGAGGGCTACCTTATTGAAAAAGGCAAAATCGGCGTCCCAGTACGTGGCGCTATACTGACTGGCAACGGCCCAGAGGCCCTACGCAATATCTCTGCGCTTGGAAACAACTTGGTCATGGACCCTGGAATGTGCGGGAAATCGGGACAGAGCGTTCCAGTCACTGACGGCCAACCATCAATGCTCATCGAAGGACTTACTGTCGGAGGCAGCGAAGCATGAGGGAACAGGAAGCGGCTCCGTCGCGCCGCAGGCGAAAGGGTCAGCAGCAAGAAAAGCCGCGCGTGAGGAAATTTGACAGAAAAGAGATATTCGTAAACCTCCGCACGGCTTTCAAAATCTTCAACATTCTAGTCGCACTCGTCACGCTTTACGCAATCGCCTCGCTCTACACGCCGTGGACGGGCGACGTCGGCGCGGCTATAGCGGGCTGGCTGCTCTCCAATATCGGCGGCGCTGTGATAATTCCGCTGGTTTTCCTGCTTTACACGTCGGTCAGGCTTTTTGCAGGCGCGTCTATGGCAGGCTGGCTGCGCCATCTCTGCGGAGTATTCTTCATATTTTTGTTTCTATCGATGACGCTCGGCCTGAACAAGCTGACAGGCGGCGAGCATGGGCTTGTGCCACAGTTCGTCGCGGCTGGTAAATTCGGCTACGGAATGAGCTCCGCTATCTACAAGACGACCGGCATACTCGGCACGGCGCTCGCCGGCTTTCTGACGATATATCTAACGCTGATGGCTTTTAATATACGTCCATTGTCTTTCATAAAACTGCCCAATATGACGTTTCCGCGCTTCAGCCTGCCAAAATTCAGCCGACGCGCCAATGACGGAGGCGGAGACGCGGAATACGAAGAAGCGGATGACGAGTATGACGATACATACGACGAAGATCCTGACGAAAACGACGCGCCGAACATATCGGAGTTCGACGGCGACAAGGATTATTTCGATTACGATGAGGAGAAGCCGGAGCGCGATAAATACGACGCTCCGCCGGCCGTTCGCTGCGAACACGCTACATACACCGCAACCGGCGTCGGCGAAGATGAAGAAGACATAGACTACAACGACCCGGAGTCGCTGAAAAAAGCAGCGGAGGCCGAACCGAACGCCGCGATACAGGACCCGAGCTTCAGCTTCGAGGACGGCGGCGCGCGCCGCGTGAAGCAGGGAATTTTCCCTCCGCCGATAGAAATTTTCGGCCCGAGCGAGTCGCGCGACGGCGAGATGGGTGAGGAAAAGGCGCGCCCGCTCGGGGAAAAAATCGTGCGCGCGCTGGAGCAGTTCGGAATTGAATCGCACCTTGCCGAAATACTTGTCGGCCCGACCGTCATACAGTTCCGTATACAGCTCGCGCCAGGCATAAAGGTCAGCAGGGTTGCCGCGCTTGCGAACGACATTGCGCTCGCGATGGCCGTGCCGAGCCTGCGCATCGAAGCGCCGATTCCAGGCAAGCCCTACGTAGGCATAGAGATACCGAACCCAAAGCGCCGCGGCATACCGCTGCGCACCGTCATAGAGGACGATGGCTTCCAGAACACCGAACTCGCGCTCCCGCTACCTTTCGGCGTCGCTGTGAACGGAGACTCCGTCATAGTCGGAATCGAAGAGCTTCCGCATCTGCTCGTCGCAGGGACGACAGGCTCGGGCAAGAGCGTCTTCGTTAATTCTTGCATAGTCGGCCTCTGCTCCAAGCGTACGCCAGAGGAACTGCGCATGATACTCGTAGACCCGAAGCGCGTAGAAATGGCTGTCTACGACAAGCTGCCGCATCTGCTGACGCCTCCAGTAACAGACCCGAAGAAAGCGGTGCAGGCTCTCGCGTGGCTCATACGCGAGATGGAGAACCGCTACACGACCTTCGCGAAGCTGCGCGTGCGCAACCTTGAAGGCTACAACGAGAAAGTTCTGCCGAAAGACCGCCTGCCGCACATAGTTATAGTCGTAGACGAGCTAGCTGACCTCATGATGACGGCGGCGAAAGAGGTCGAGGAATACATCTGCCGCCTCGCGCAGATGGCGCGCGCGACCGGCATACACCTAATGCTCGCGACGCAGCGTCCCTCGGTCAATATAATAACGGGGCTGATCAAGGCGAATATTCCGGCGCGCGTAGCCTTCACGCTCCCTAGCAACGCCGACTCGCGCACGATAATCGACTGTGCGGGCGCGGAAAAGCTGCTGGGCAAGGGCGACATGCTCTTCCTCTCCACTAAGAACCCGAAGCCTATACGCATACAGGCCCCGTGGATTGATGAAAAAATCCTCGCGCGCTGGCTTGCCTACATCACGAACACCTTCGGCGAGCCTGAGTTCATCGAGATAGAGGCACAGGGAGCGGGCGCGAACGGCGGCGCGTCCGGCGGAACATTCGACGACGACCTGCTCGAAGAGGCGGTCGAAACCGTGCTCGCGACAGGCATAGCTTCGGCGAGCGGCCTACAGCGGCGGCTGCGCGTCGGATTTTCGCGAGCGTCGAGGCTCATAGACATGATGGAGCAGCTCGGTATAGTCGGTCCCGCCGACGGCTCGCGCCCGCGCGAGATACTGGTCGACGAAGATGGCGCACAGGAGCTTCTCGACGAAGCAAGAGGGAAGTAAGCAGATGAGATTGGGAACGGAAATAAAATGGAATAAAAAAAGAGCCGTGTTACACGGCTCTCTGTACTTTACCGGAACGGAGGCACTTGGTGCAAATATGGAGCTTGCGGGTCTCCCCTCCGCCTACGTCGACTCTGACGCTCTGAATGTTGATGAGCCAGCGGCGTCTTGTATGGCGGTTCGAATGGCTCACCGCGTTTCCCGTAACGGGTCCGCGGCCGCAGCAGTCACAGAATTTTGACATTTGTTTCCCCCCTTGTTTCCTTGAAACAATCAACCAACACATTGTATCATAGCAATACAGAAAGTGGCAACACAAAAGGAAGTCATGAGAAATATAAAGGAGAGCTTTTTATATGAATTTTGCTGAAAAGATGAACGAACTGGAAAAAATACTGAAGGATCTTGAAGGCGATGCGCTCACGCTCGACTCGGCGCTCGCCGAATACGAGAGGGGCGTCGCGCTAGTTCGCGAATGTCGTGCCTACCTCGAGGACGCGCAGGAAAAGATAACGGTGCTCTCCCAGCAATACGCCGCGCCGCAATCCGGCGCCGAGGAGGCGTGACGCCATGAACGGCGAACTTCGGGCCTACGTGAAAGGCGAGCTCGACAGATACAGGCTCGCAGTAGAGGAATATATTATCGAGACAAACGAAGAGCGCGCCGAGGGCGTGCCGCCGGAGCTCTTCGAATCGATGGAGTACTCGCTGCGCGCGGGCGGCAAACGGCTGCGTCCTGCGCTCTGTCTCGCAGCGGCTAAACGTGCGGGGGTTGAAGAGAAAAATGCGATGCCGATGGCGCTCGCCCTGGAAATGCTGCACACAGCAACGCTGATACACGACGACCTGCCATGCATGGACGACGACGATATGCGCCGCGGTAAACCGTCGAACCACGCTAAGTTCGGCGAGACGCTCGCGCTACTCGCCGGCGACGCGCTTTTTGTGCAGTCGCTCGAATTTCCGATGGCGAAGCTGACAGGCATTGCACCGGCGAACGTCCTGCGCGCGATGCATATTTTCGCCAAGGCTATAGGGCCGTCTGGCGTCTGCGGCGGTCAGGTGCTCGATATCGACGCGGCGCATGCAAAGGACGAGCCGGACTACGTGCGCCGCATAGCTAAGCTCAAGACCGGCGCGCTGATCCAGGCCGCTGTGCTGACCGGCGCGGCGCTCGGAAGCGCGGACGGCGCGGCGCTCGCCGGATACGCGGACTATGCGGCGCATCTCGGCTCCGCGTTTCAGATAGTCGATGATATACTTGACGCGACGAGCACGGCGGAGGAACTCGGCAAAACTCCTGGCAAGGACGAACGCGACGGCAAGGTGACGCACGTCACGGTCTACGGTCTTGAGCGTGCGCGCGAAATGGCGGTTCAGGAATCGGACGCCGCGAAGGCCGCGCTCGCAGGAATTCTGCCTGACGACGACTTCTTGGCGCTTCTGCCCGAATATCTAGTCCACAGGACAAAATAAAGACTGGTGGAATATAAGGCATGAGTCTTTTGGATTCTGTCGGGGATTTCAGGGGCCTCTGCGGACTCAACGAAGAAGCGCTCGGCGCGCTCTGCTCTGAGCTGCGGGAAAGAATCCTCGACGTCACGCTCAAAAACGGCGGACACCTGAGTTCGTCGCTCGGAGCCGTGGAGTTGACGGTTGCGTTGCTGCGCGTATTCAACCCCGATTCTGACAAGATAATATTTGACGTGGGCCATCAGAGCTACGCATACAAAATGCTTACGAAACGGCTTGACCGCTTTTCAACGCTGCGCCGCAAGGGCGGCATCGCAGGCTTCCCGCGCATGGACGAAAGTCCATACGACTTTTTCACTACCGGGCACAGCAGCACGTCGATCTCCGCTGCTATGGGCTACGCAAAGGCGCGCGACCTCAAGCGCGAAAACTACGAAGTCGTTGCGGTGATAGGCGACGGAGCGTTGCTCAACGGCGTCTCGTTCGAAGCTCTCAACGCGATGGCGAGCGTCAAATCCAAGGTGATAATAGTCCTCAACGACAACAAAATGTCGATAAACCCGCGCGTCGGCGGAATGGCCTCGCATCTCGCCAAGCTCGCCGTCAACTCGACATACAAGAAATTAAAGGACTATGTCAAATATCAATGCGCAGGACGCAGAAACGGCGAAAGCGTCCATCAGGCGCTTTCACAGATAAAGCTGAAGCTCAAGTCGCTGCTGCTGCCGACGAACATTTTCGAAGAGCTCAACATAAGTTATTGGGGGCCGTTCAACGGCCACAGCGTCACTGAGATGGAGGAGGTCTTCCGCCTCGCACGCCATTATGACGAGCCGCTGCTCATTCACGTGCTGACAAAAAAGGGCAAGGGCTGTAAGGAGGCGGAGGAAAATCCAGCATACTTCCACGGCGTCGGACCGATGACGAAAATCGGCGCCCAGGCGGAGAAAGCGGGAGGCGAGGACAGCTGGAGCGGCGTCATGGCTCGGGCGCTCTGCGCAGCCGCAGAGCGCGACCCTAAAGTGATGGCGGGAACCGCGGCCATGAAGGACGGCACAAAACTCGACATCTTCGCGAAGCGCTATCCACAGAGCTTTTTCGATACAGGCATAGAAGAAGAGCACACTCTCGTCTACGCGGCGGGGCTCGCCGCCGCTGGCATGCGTCCCGCAGTCTGCATATATTCGACATTCCTGCAAAGGGCTATGGATCAAGTGATGCATGATATCTGCCTTCCCAAACTGCCCGTGCTGCTCGGCGTCGACCGCGCGGGGCTAGTAGGCGAGGACGGGGAGACGCACCACGGCATTCTCGACGTGCCTTGGCTGCGCGCCGTCCCTGGCATGACGCTCGCCGCGCCGCGCGACGCCGTCGACCTAGAATTTTTCGTTGAGGAATGGCGGCGGCGCGGAATCCCGATGGCGGTGCGCTATCCGCGCGGCAAGGCTCCGTCGTCGCTCGCGCGCGAAACCCATGGCAGCCCCGCCGGGTGGGGGAAGTGTGAAATACTGCGCTGCGGCTCTGAAATCTGCCTCATAGGCGCGGGAAGCACCACGGCGCTGATGCTTGAAGCGGCTGACGAGCTCGCGAAGCGTGGAGCCGCTCCGACGGTCGTCGACCTGCGCTTTATAAAGCCGCTGGACGTGGAAACCTTGCTGCCGCTGCTCGCATCGCATAAAACCGTCGTAACCGCGGAGGAAAACGCGCTAGCGGGCGGCTTCGGCGAAGAGGTAGCGGCGCTTATGAAGGAGCGTAGGATTTCCGCCTCATTCGCCTGCGCCGGCGTTCCAGACCGGTTCATCGCGCACGCGACGCGCGCGCAGCAGTGGGAGGAGTGCGGACTGACCGTCGAAAACATACTGGCGCTCTGCGGTGTCGAAAAATGAGCGCGAAGCTGATACGCCTCGACAAACTGATAACAGACAGAAAGCTCGCTCCGTCGCGCACCGCCGCACAGCTTTTAATAGAAGAAGGCCGCGTCAAGGTAGACGGCGTGCCAGCGAAAAAGCCAGCCTCAATGGTAAGCGCCGCAGCCGCGATAGTCGTCGACGCGCCGGAAAAGGAATGGGTCAGCCGCGGCGCATATAAACTTCTGCGTGCTTTCGAGCGCTTCCCGCTAGACGCGCACGGCAAACGCTGCGTCGACGTCGGCGCCTCTACTGGCGGCTTTACGGACGTTCTTCTCGCAAACGGCGCGGCGCTCGTCTACGCCGTAGACGTCGGCTACGGGCAACTCGCTTGGAAGCTGAGAAACGACTCGCGCGTCCGTGTAATGGAACGTACAAACGCGCGCAGCCTTACGCTCAATATGATTGACGGAGAAAAGGCGGACGTTATAGTCTCAGACGCCTCGTTCATATCGCTGACGCTGCTCTTCGGCGCGATGGAAAATTTGCTCGCTGATGATGGCGTCATGGCCGTGCTTGTTAAACCTCAGTTCGAGGCTGGACGTGAGCGCGTCGGCAAGGGCGTGATAACCGATCCTAAACTTCATGAAGATATACTCAACGAAGTCGCCGATTTTATTGACGAACATACGGGGCTCGCGATCGAAGCGGCGGACTACTCGCCGATACGCGGTCCAGAGGGCAACATCGAATTCTTGTTTTTTCTGAGACACCAAGCCGCCTCGAACGGCGGCGCGCGGCCCGACTTCCACAAAATAGTGGAGGAAGCGCACATCAACGCGGCACAGCACCCGAACCGGAGGAGCGACGCAAATGACGAAGGACATGCAAAAGATAGGACTGCTCTTTAACACGCAGAAGCCGGCAGCCATTGAAATGGCGTGGCGTCTCTGGCGCTGGGGCAGGGAAGAGGGCATAAACTTTCTCTTTCCTCCGCACGAAGCATTGGCCATATCTATTCCCGGAGTTGACGACGGAACGTGGCGAAAAGAGGTTTCCTTCGCCGTAATACTAGGCGGCGACGGAACGTTTCTGCGCGCCGCCCGCTACACATTCGGCCACGCGATACCGCTCTACGGCATAAATCTCGGGCGTCTTGGCTTCCTCGCGATAGGCAGTCCGGAATCAGCCGAAGATGACATAAAGAAAATAATCGCCGGACAGTACACGCTTCAGCGCCGTCACCTGCTCAAGGGGCAGGTCTGGCGCTCAGGCAGGCTCGTCCACGAGCTTCATGCGCTCAACGATTTCGTTATATCGAAAGGCAGCATCGCGCGCGTTACGGACCTTGAGGTAAAGGTCGGCGGTGAAACGCTGACGCTCTTCCTCGCAGACGGCCTAATACTCTCGACGCCGACTGGCTCTACCGCCTACGCGCTCTCGGCGGGCGGCCCAATCGTGCCGCCGCATGTGCCCTGCTTGATAGTAGCGCCGATCTGCGCCCACACGCTCTACGCGCGGCCTGTAATATTGAGCGGAGACGACAGAACCGTCGTCATACCGAAGGGAGATGCGCGCAGCCTCATGCTAACGCAGGACGGGCAGCTGGGCTACGAGCTGCTTCCGGGCGACGAGCTTCACGCAATGCTCGACCCAGACATCCGTGTGCAGATGATACAGCTCAACGGCAGAAGCTACTACGACCTCCTGCGCCAGAAGCTGCGCTGGGGATTCAACGGCATAAGCGGCGGGGGCGAATAGAATAAATGTTAGAAGAGCTCTCGATACGCGGTATTGGCGGAATAAAAAGCGCGTCCCTCTCTTTCGGCGACGAATTTATCGTCATAACTGGCGAAAGCGGCGCGGGTAAAAGCAGCCTCGTGCGCGCGCTTGAATTCATATCCGGACGGCGAGCGCAGGCGAATCACATACGCAGCGCAGACGACTCGTGCGAAGCCGAAGCGGTGCTGACCTCCGCCCCCATTGAGGGACTCGAAGAACGCTACCAGCCTCAGGAACACTCGCTAATAGCCCGCAGAACCTTCACAAGAAACGGGAAAGGACGCTGCGTACTACAAGGACAGAACGCGCCGCTCACCGTCCTTGTCAAAGCGATGGAGTGCAACATCGTAATACAAAGCCAGTTCGCGCAGCTGGGCCTGCTCGAACCGGCACGCCAGCTCGAACTTGTAGACTCGTGCGGCGGAGCGGAAACCGCAGCGGTGCTGGCCAAGCTCGACGAGACCTTCAACTCCGCCCTCTCCGCCGAGAAAAAAATCGTTTCCATAAAAAAACGGCGGCGCGAAAGCGAAAAACGATGCGAAGGCGCGCCGGCCGTCATCCGTCAAGTCACTGCGCTCAAGCTCGAAGATAAAAGCGAGCGCCGGTGGGAGGCCGAGTTGGCAAAAATCAACGCCGAGGAGACCGCAATGCGCACGTTACGCGCTGCATCAATACAGATGAACGACCCCGAGCACGGACTGCTCGACCGCCTCGAAAGCGCCGCTAAAAACGTCTACGCAGCGGCCGACCGGAACGGTGAAAAATGGCGTCCCGTGATAGAAAAAATGCTCTCCGGCGCGCAGGAATTCTCGTCGATGCTTGCTGCGGAGTGCCGTGCGTCTGACGGCATAGACGCGGAAGAGGCAAAAGACAATCTCGAAAAAAAGATAGGCGCGCTGCGCAAAATAAAGCGGACTCTCTCGCTGCCCGACGCCGCTGCCGTCGTCGAATACGCGAAAAACGCAGCCGAAGAGCTCGAATGGCTGAACAACAGCCGTGAAGAACTGGAAGCTCTTGAAAAAGAGGCCACCGGGCTTCGTCGGGAAACTTCGCGTCTCGCGATGGAGCTGCGCGCGCGGCGCAAAGAGGCCGCCGCGGCGCTGGCGGCGTCGGTCAACGGACACCTCCGCGAGCTCGGCATGGAATACGCCGAGTTCGGCATAGAAATAGAACCGCTTGACCGCGTTCGTGCAAACGGTGCGGAAAACGTCTGCTTCACGCTCGCTTTGCCGGAGCAGAAGCCGCTACCGGTAGGCAAAAACGCGTCCGGAGGGGAGCTCTCACGCATCCTTATCGCAGTACAACTTTCCGCAGGCGACGACAAACTGCCCGGCACGCTCGTTTTCGACGAAGTGGAAGCCGGCCTTGGCGGCAAGACTGCGCTCCTTGCAGGCTACAAACTGCGCGAACTCTCGAAACGTTGCCGCACGATACTCATAACACATCAGGCGACGATAGCCGCGATGGCCGGCCAGCACTTCGTGGTCAAGCGCGACGGCGACGACACTGAAATCAGCGAAGTCGTCGGCGAAGCGCGCGAGCGCGAAATAGCGCGTATGCTCTCCGGTGACGAAGAATCTAAAGAGGCGCTCGATCACGCGCGGGCGCTGCTGGGACACCAAACGCGAGAGCGTCGCGGCTCACCTTGCCGACAAAAGTAATGGGCTCTTCACGCCGGTCATCACCCGGCTCAAATACAGCAAAAAGGATATCGAGACAGTCGCGTATGACATCATCGTCAAGACAGTCTGGCACATTTTGAACTAGTTCAGCATAGCGATCGACGTTGAGAATGCGATTCGGGAGCGCGATTGGTAAGCTTCGCCGCAACGGCTGCAAGGTATCAAACGGAGGTTGCACATACATTAACATTAAATGGCGCGAAACCTCGGCTTTTTCTGCGCTCGCCACTTAAATTTGTTATAATGCGCTTGTAGGCCGCTTTGGGCCCTATCTTCCGGCTACGCCGTTATAAGTGAGATGATTCAAAAATGGATGGGAAAAGGGAGATAAAGCGCTGCATCATAATCACCGGCATGTCCGGAGCGGGGAAGTCGTCGGCTCTCAACGTATTTGAGGATCAAGGTTTTTATGCGATAGACAATCTCCCGCCTGCGTTGCTGCCGCAGCTCATGGAGGTGCTTGCAAACCATCCCGCAGCCGTGAATTACGGCGTCGCTGCGGTTGTGGATGCGCGCGGCAAAGAACTGTTGAACGATCTCAGCTGCGTTGTGGAGAAGCTGCGCGATAATGGAGTCGACGCAGAGGTACTGTTCGTAAACGCATCCGATGAGGCGCTCGTGCGCCGCTACGAGACGACGCGCCGCCGCCACCCGCTCGCCGATGACAATACGATATTGCAGGGCATCCGTGAGGAACGCAGAACTCTCTCCGTAATTATGGAAAAGGCCGATATCGTTATCGACACAAGCAAATTTAAACTGCCCGAATTTAAAAACCGTGTACTCGAATCTACTGGAGTATCCGTTGCTGAGCCGTCTGTCATAATCAGTTCCTTCGGCTTCAAATACGGAGCGCCGCAGGATGCCGATTATATATTCGACGTACGTTTCCTGCCTAACCCAAACTACGTCGACGATCTGCACATGCTTTCGGGCAAGGATGAAGCGGTGTGCAAGTATTTAAACGGATTCCCATCGCTGAAAAAATTCCTCGACATGACGGCGCCTCTGTTAGACTACATAGCCTCCGTCTATTGCAAGACGGGTAAGAAGCAGCTCCATATCTGCTTCGGCTGCACCGGCGGACGCCACCGCTCCGTCGCGGTCGCCGAGATGGTGGGGGCCGCGATAGCGTCAACGGGCAAGCGCGTAGTCACGACACATCGCGACATCGACAAAGGGAACACTTGGTGATGAACGGAGTCCTCTTTTGTCTTGTCTTTATAACGGCCTTTGCGGCAGGCGGCGTTTCCGTATATTTCGCGTCGTCGAAACGGATGCGCATGCGCCGCGCGAAACATTCAAAGAGTAATATAATAACAAACGCGATGGAGTACAGGCTGTCGCTTGGACCGCGCATAGTCGCAATTGGCGGAGGCACAGGGCTATCGACTCTCCTTAGCGGGCTTAAGGGTTTTACACGCAACATCACGGCGGTCGTAGCCGTCACGGACGAGGGGGGGAGCTCGGGACGGCTGCGCCACGAGTGGGGTATGCTGCCGCCTGGCGACATACGCAACTGCATCGTAGCGCTTGCTGAGAACGACAGTTCGCTGAACAGCCTGCTGAATTTCCGTTTCGACAGAGGAGAACTGAAAGGCCACAGCCTCGGCAACCTCATTTTACTAGCTACGACTGAGATGATGGGGGACTTCCAACGCGCGGTAGAGGAACTCAACAAGATGCTTGCCATTCGCGGGCAAGTGCTCCCAGTGACGACTGAAAACGTAGTCCTAAAGGGGGAGACCAGAAATGGGGAACCGCTGACCGGCGAGCTGGAAATTTCGGACCACGGCCAAGAGCTAGCGAAGCTCTGGATCGAGCCCTCGGACGCCGAGCCGCTTGACGCGGTTAAACGGGCGCTCGCCGAGGCAGAGGCTATTGTGCTCGGTCCGGGCAGTTTATTTACAAGTGTGATGCCGAACATTTTACTGACTGAAATGGCTTCACTGCTGCGCAGCGCAAAGGTTCCCATCATTTATATAGCGAACCTCATGACACAGCCGAAGGAGACGGAGGGCATGAACATTGTCGCGCACGTCGACTGGATTGTCGGCATATTGGAAACGGTGCCCGACTATATACTGGCAAATCAATCTGCGATACCGGAGGAATTCGTGACGCGCTACGCGAGCATAGGCGCAGAGCCGCTCTATCTTTCGGCTAAAGAAGAAAAATATCTCGAATCTCTCGGCAGCGAAATCATCTACGGCGACTACTGCGAGATAAAGAATGGAAAATATCTGCGCCATAACGCGAAGCACCTTTCCGAGACGATAATGGAGATTGTGCGAGACAATAGGAAGAGCTGAGGCATTTACATGGAAAGCGTCAACCGGACCATTTGGGACGAATGGAGCGCGATGCCGGTGGAGGAGCAGATTCGCGACGAAGCGGCTGGGATTCTCGACGGCCTGCCTGCGCGCGCACGCGGCGAAGAAATCATGTTTACATCACCGAGGCTCTTCACCGTAAGGCGGCTTATGCGCCTGTGGGGAGAGTGTTGGGCGTCTTCACCAGACGAACAGCAGGGGATAAGGCTCGTCGATACGCAGAGAAAAGGAAAAATCATCTTCGCTGTCGCCAGAGAGCCGGCATACGCCATACTCTCGGCAACGCGCACAACTGCGAAGCGCACGCGGAACTGGGGCTGGGTGCGCGGCATATTCGGAAGTTGCGGAGCGCTCTACATGCCGAAGGCTGGGTACTACCTTATTATGCGCCCGCAGACCGGCAACGGCTCGGCTGAGCGTTTGCAGGCGATACTGAAATCGTGCGGCTTCACAGTCGGCGTCAGGAAGCGCGCGACATACAGAGAACTCACGCTGCGCGACCAGCAGCAGATAGTGACTCTGCTATCGCGCATAGGGCTTGTAAAGACTACGCTCAGCCTAGAGGAGACGGCGATTTACCGCTCTATGCGAAGCCACGCCAACAAGCTCGTCAACTGCGACGCAGCGAACATCAACAAAAGCCTTGAAGCGGCGCGTGGACAGATTGAGCTGATACGCCGGATGGACGAGCTCGGTATAACTGAAACGCTCCCGGAACTTTTTTTAGAGCTTGTTGCGGCGCGGAAACGAAATCCGAGCATATCTTTGAAGGAACTCGGTCAAACTTTACCGAGACCAATTAGCAAAAGTACGGTAGAATATAGATGGCGAAAGTTAGAACACATACTTCAAACGCAACTAAAGGGGGATGATACCAATGTACTTAGGAAAAGCGGACGTTAACACCTATGACAAAGGCGCCGGAAGAGAGTTTCTTGTCTCAAACGGGCGCGGGAGTTACGGCTTCTCCACGGTCATAGGTGCCAACACGAGAAGGGAACACGGGCTCCTGGTCGTCAGGAATGGAGACGAGCAGCAGCATTCCGTCCTAGTCAGCAAAATCGAAGAAACGCTATTCGACCGCAACAAAAAATATCAGCTTTCGACAAATAGATACAAGGATCTGGTTTATCCCGACGGTTACAGATACCTTCAGGAATATCAGGGGAATCCATATCCGAGCATGCTTTTCGTTATTCACAGCATCCTCCTGAAAAAATCTATATTTATGCCGCGCGGCAAAGACTGCACGGTGATAAAGTACGAGTTGCTCGCTGCTCCAGACAAGATCCGCCTCGACCTGCGCCCACTTTTAGCGCATAGATACAGCAACGTTGTATGCGCTGAGTCGAACAGCGCCGATTTCAGCGTATCGTCGGACAACGCGCACAGCATCAGCATCACTGGCAAGGGACGCACCAGCCGCGTGTCCGCCACAGCCGGCACATGGTCGCTCAAGCCGCTCTGGTTTGAAAACCTCATCTACGAACAGGACGACCGCATTGACGCGCTGTCGGTCGACCATTTATGGTCGCCAGGCCTTATCTCGAACGAGCTCTCCGAGGGAGACGTCCTTTATCTCATTCTCTCGCAGGAGCCTCAGCAGTTCAGCGCGAAACAGCTCGCCGCCATGGAGCAGAAAGCCGCGGCGCGCTTTGAAGACATCCTTGAACAGGCCAACATTCCGGCAAACAGCAGCGCCGAACAAGACATGATAGTTTCGTCATACCACCTCGTCGACGACCGTGAAGGCAGCGTAGCCCCGATATACACGGGCTACCCTTCGGTCAACACAAGGCCGCGTGACACATTTATAGCGCTTCCAGGCCTTCTGCTTGCGACCGGACGCGAAGAAATCGCTCTTAAAACTCTGAAGTTCTGGCTCAACGCCGCGGAGCAGAATGGCTGGGTCGTTCCAGAGAGAATCGCAAGCTGCGGCTATGCGTTTGAAAACGGAGGAGCCGACAACGGCCTTTGGTTAGTCTACGCGGCTGGGAAATACATGAACCACGTCAAAGACGCCGGGGCCGAAGCCGAGAAACTTGCCAACGGCGTGAAACAGATAGTCGACAGATATCTCGGCGGCGTGCCGCAGCTCGATATCGTATGCGACTCGAACATGCTGCTCAAGCTCACCGTCTCCGACACGGCGCGCCACTGGATGGGCGCAAAGGCGGGCGATGAAGCAGTCATCTCGCGCAAAGGTTATCTCGTCGAAATGAACGCGCTCTGGTACAACGCGCTGAAGACGGCTGAACAGCTTACCGGCGACAAACAGTACGGAGAAGCGGCGGAGAAGTGCGCCAAGTCCTTCAACGACACTTTCTGGAGTTTCGACATGAACGGCCTCTACGACTGCGTCGATCCAGAAACATTCAAGACTGACAACTCCATCAGGCCGAACCAGATACTCGCCGTGTCGCTGCCATACAGCGCGCTCTCCCCGGAGACCGCGCAGAAGGTCGTCCGCCTTTGCTGGAACGAGCTCTACACGACCTTCGGCCTCCGCACGTTAGACCCACGCCACGATAAATTCAAGGGGCGCTTCGAGGGCCGCGTAGACCAGCGTATCAAAGCCTGCTACCGCGGCATGGCGTGGCCATGGCTCCTTGGACAATTTATAACGGCCTACCTGAAATACAACCCTACGAGAAAGGATCTCGGGTGGATGTTTATACGCCCGTTCACCTCACATATGCGCCACGGTTGCCTAGGCGGAGTGGCGCAGCTCTTTGACGGGATAATGCCATACCGCCCGCATGGAGACGTGCTCAGCGCGGCGGCTCTCGGAGAACTGCTACGCGTGCTCCACGAAGACCTTGAAACTGACGCATAAATTTAAAGCAGATTTTTAGGTCCAGAGCCTCCGGAGATTTGACGGTCGGCAAAAAAAGCGTCAAAATCGCCGAGAGAGGGATGAATCAAATGTGTATCCCCTCTCTCGGTAAAATATATAATCAAAGATAAGCCTATAAGGAGGGCGTTTTCTCATGACCAAGTATAAGGTTGCAATCAACGGTTTTGGACGTATCGGACGTCTTTCTCTCCGTGCGTTCTTCACGAACGGGAAAGAAAACGAATTTGAAATAGTCGCTATCAACGACCTGACTCCGCCGTCGTCTCTCGCTTATCTTCTCAAGTACGACTCAGTTTTCCGTCGTTTCCCCGGAACCGTCGAGGTTGACGGCGACTGCCTCATCGTAAACGGCCGAAGGATCAGAGCTCTCGCTGAGCCAGACCCAGCGAAGCTTCCGTGGAAGGAAATGGGCGTAGACCTCGTCATCGAATCGACCGGACGTTACACCGACGCGAACCAGGCTTCGGCCCACATAGCCGCCGGTGCGAAGAAAGTAATAATCTCTGCCCCTGCGAAGAACCACGACGCAACGATAGTCATGGGCGTCAATGAAGAAGTTTATGATCCCGCAAAGCACAACATCATCTCGAACGCTTCCTGCACGACGAACTGCCTCGCGCCGGTCTGCAAGGTCCTCCAGAGCAAGTTCGGCATCAAAGAAGGACTTATGAACACTGTCCACGCCTACACAAACGATCAGAAGACGCTCGATTTTCCGCACAAAAACCTCTCGCGCGGAAGGGCGGCGGCGCTTTCCATCATTCCAACCAGCACCGGCGCGGCGAAGGCTATCTCTGAAGTTATGCCTGAGCTCAAGGGCAAGCTCAACGGATTCGCGCTCCGAGTCCCGACTCCTGACGTCTCCGTCGTAGACCTTACAGTGGTGCTTGAAAAGCCAGCGACCGCAGATGACGTGAACGCCGCGATGAAGGAAGCCGCAGAGACATACCTCAAGGGAATCCTTGAGTACGAGCCGGAAGACCTTGTTTCGATGGACTTCGTCGGGGATACGCATTCCTCGATCTTCGCGCCGCGTCATACTATGGCGATGGGCGACAAGATGATAAAGCTCCTCTCGTGGTACGACAACGAGTGCGGCTACAGCAACAGAGTCATAGACCTCGCGAACTACATTCTCAAAAAAGGACTGTAACGCCATGCGCCTGAAGACCTTTTCTCTCCCGGATGTTGCGGGTAAAAAGGTTCTGATCAGGGTGGACTTTAACGTCCCCCTGGCTGATGGCCAGGTCAGCGACGACACACGCATCAAGGCTCATCTTCCCACTCTAAGGGCCCTACGCGACGCCGGAGCTAAAATAGCGCTCGTCTCGCACCTAGGGCGGCCGAAGGGAACGGTCAACCTCAAATATACACTCGAGCCGGTCGCCAAGGAGCTCGCAAAGCTGACGGGCTGGACTGTACGCTTCGTGCCGGATTGCATCGGCGAGAAGGTAGACGACGCCGTCGCCAATTGGAAAGAGGGGGAAGTGCTCCTGCTCGAAAACGTCCGCTTCTATCCTGGAGAGGAAAAGAACGACATTGAGTTTGCAAAGAAACTTGTCAGGAACTTCGACGTATTCGTCATGGACGCCTTCAGCGCCGCGCATAGGGCGCACGCTTCTACGCGCGCGGCGGCGGAACTAATTCCGTCGTTCTCAGGCAAGCTCATCGAACGCGAGATTGCGATGCTCTCAGCCGCGCGCGATGAGCCGAAAAAACCCTTCGTTTTAATCCTCGGCGGCGCCAAGGTCTCAGATAAAATTGCAGTCGTTGAGAACATGCTTAAGAAAGCCGATACGATACTCATCGGCGGCGGGATGGCTTTCACCTTCCTCAAAGCGCAAGGGCTCGAAATAGGCAAGTCACTATGCGAGGCGGAGAAGCTCGACTTCGCGGCAAAGATGCTCGATGAGGCGAAAGCGCTGGGCGTGAAGATATTGCTTCCAGTCGACGCGATAGTAGCGCCGGAATTCAAGGCAGACGCGCCTGCGAAGGTCGTCAAAGCCGACGCCATCCCGCAGGACGAAATGGGTCTCGACATCGGCCCAGAAACGGCGAAGCTCTTCACGAAAGAGATACTCGCCGCGAAGACGGTTCTTTGGAACGGCCCGATGGGCGTCTTTGAGATGTCGGCCTTCGCCATGGGCACTGAAGCGGTAGCTAAAGCGCTCGCCGAAGCGACTGTAAAGGGAGCGCTGACCGTCGTCGGCGGGGGTGACTCTGCCGCCGCAATAGCGCAGTTCAAAATGGAGGATAAGGTTTCACACGTCTCGACGGGCGGAGGAGCGAGTCTTGAATTCTTTGAAGGCAAGAGCCTGCCGGGAATAGAGCCTTACGTAATAGGCTAACGCTAAATCTGATGAACGCCTTCATTGACAGTGGAGGCGTTCATTTTTAATATGATGTTATTAAAATTATATGACATTATGAATAATGGAGAGTTGAGGGCTCAAAAGCCCCTGCAGCGGTACGGCGGCGAAAAAGGAGCTTATCATCGCGCGTTTATGATACACAGCGCTTGCAGCTTTCTTTTCGACGCCGATGATTATAACTAGGCTGTAAATGGAGGAATCATCAATGCGCAGGAAATTCATCGCCGGAAACTGGAAGATGAACCACGGACCAGCGGCCACATGTGAATTTTTTAATAAATTTGGGGGGGAACTGAAAGAAGCTAAAGAGGTACAGGAAGCCGTAGCGGCAGGAACAGAAGAGATTGCCTTCTTCGTCCCAGCAGTTTCGCTTCTAACCGCGGTGAATACGGCAAAGGAACTGCCCATAATAATAGGCGCAGAAAATATGCATTGGGAGAAGAGCGGAGCTTTTACCGGAGAGACCTCCGGCCCGATGATTACGGAGATCGGAGCGACTCACGTCCTTATAGGCCACAGCGAGAGACGCCATATCTTCCGCGAGACAGACGAAGAACTCAATAAAAAGGTACACGCCGCGATAGAATGCGGGCTCGTCGCCGTGCTCTGCGTCGGCGAGACGCTCGAAGAGCGCGAGAGCGGAAAGGCATTCGACGTTATGACGAGACAGTTCGCCGAAGGGCTGAAAGGGATCGACGGCGAGACGCTCGCGCATAAAATGATAATAGCTTACGAGCCTGTATGGGCTATAGGCACGGGCAAGACGGCAAGCGACGCCGACGCCGAAGAGGTCTGCGGTTTCATCCGCGGGCTCGCGAAAGAAAACTTCTGTGACAAGACTGCCGGCGAGCTCATCATCCTGTACGGCGGTAGCGTCAAGGCGGACAACACGAAAGGCATAATCTCGCAGCCCGACATTGACGGGGTTCTCGTAGGCGGCGCGTCGCTGAAGCCGGACAGCTTCATTCAGATTGTTAAGAACGCGCTGTAAAGGATAACGTTATATAAAGAGTAACATAATAAGAATATTATATGACTTTAGTATAAAGCCCCTCTCTGGATTTTCGAGAGGGGCTTTGTATAACATAAGATAAATTATAGGACAACATTATTAAATCTCTCCTCAAGCGACCAGTGTTTTAGAGATTTTACGTAGATACGCCGTTTAGAAATCTATCGTAAAAATTGCCTGATAATTGTTGTTGTGCGCGTTTTCATAAAATGCCGGGATACCTTTATACGTATACGATTGTTGGACGGCGGGCGATTGCCCTCGTTCCAATTGCCGCCGCATAGGCAACACCGTCCGTACCACGCTTTGTCCAATTCGCAGAAACGCGGCGTTCCGGCCAGCCTTTCTTCTATTTCGTCCAGCACATAGTCATCTTTCATCAACGGAAACCGTCTGCAGCTTGTCAACTTCCGCATCGGTCAGCGCACAAAGCGTTCCTAGTCTTGACACAAGCTTCTCTCCTTATAGCTATGGTTTTTCATTTGTCAGAGGAGGACTTCCCTTCACATTATCAGCCAGCGTTTCCTTACTGCTGAAGCGTCTGTAAGCCGTCTCGTGATACGGCGTCGGAATATTCGCCGCTCGGCCCAATTCTATCATTCTGCCGGCGAGATGTTCAAGCTCAGTATCTTTAGGGGGTTTGCCGAAACCCAGGTCGCAATATAAAGAATTCACCGTCTCGGGCGCAAGCTTCGCAAAGTTTTCGACGTATAAATCCGCGAAATTTTCGGGCAGTTTTACTCAGTTTGCGGCCGTGACTGAAATTATCTCGTTTGCCGCAGCGCGCACAGTGTCTTTATAACCGGCGCCCTCGCACACCTTCCGCGCCGGGCCGTCGTAGTAACAGAAGACGACACTGTTGCCGCACGTTATCAGATATTTGCGCAGCTCTCTAAAAGTATATTGTCGCTGATACTCGTCTTTATCCCCGCTCCGTTGAGCGCCTCTGTAAGAGCTCGTCGAGCTTTTGCAGACGTTCGCCGCCTTTCATGCCTGCGATGACATGGCACGGGCCGTAGCTCTGGACTATGTAGCCCGGCTCCTCTATATAGCTGAAGACGTGGATGACTCCGTCAGCGATGAGGCATTGAGGAAGCAGTGGTCTCATAATGCCTGAGACTCCGACGCCTTAGACTGTACCCTTTGCAGGAAATTATGACGGCTTCCATAACGCCGAAATCACAGGCTGTTTCGCCAACGTCTTTCGTCCTGACGGTGAAATCACCAAACTGCGCAGATTCTACATGCAGGCCGCCGCTGCGTATTGCTTCCAACATTTGCCCTCGCGTTATGAAATGCCAGGACTCCGCGCCGATCAAGCCGCCGACGCTGCCTATTCCTAATACTGCTATTTTCATCGTGCATCTCCCCTGTCGTCGTTTAGTGATGGATTATTTTTTCTAATTATAGCTCTGCTCATTATGCAAGTCCGACCTGCTGCTTAAAACAAAAAATCCGGCGGCTGTTTCGCCGTCGGACTATAACGTCTTATAATTTTAATAACGTTTTATTATTTTTTAAGGTCGGACATCTTTTCGGGAATTACGCCGCGCACTCCACCATGCACGAATTTCGTGTCGCCTTTGTAGCGCGGTATCAGATGCATATGAACGTGCATGACGGTCTGTCCGGCGCACTCGTTGCAGTTGACGCCGAAGTTGTAGCCTTCGGGCGAATACTTCTCGTCGAGAAGTTTTTTGCCTTTGTGTAGAAGATCGTGCATAGCCAGCTCTTCTTCCGGCGTTATGTCGAAGTAGTTCTGGACGTGACGTTTCGGAATTATCAGGAGGTGTCCGGGGTTGACTGGCATCACGTCGAACACCGCGTATGCAAGCTCATTTTCAAGCACGTAGTCTTTCAGCTTACAGAATATGCAGTCCATGATTATTCATCCTCGTCGTAGAATTTTTCGGTAGGAGTGTCGCCCCAAAGCGAGTCGAGACGATAGAAGTCGCGTCCTTCGCGGCTCAGTATGTTCACGATTAGATTGCCAGCGTCGAGCAGCGTCCATTTCGTACTGGCCTCCCCCTCTATCCTGTATGAGAAGCCCATTTCGTCGAGCACGTCCATCGCGGTGTCCTTGAGCGTTCTACCGTGGAGCTCGGAGCGCGCTATAGCCACAATGAAGACATCTGCGAAGCCCGAGACTTCGCTGAGGTTGTGCGCGGTCACTTCAAGTGCGTGCTTGTCGATCAGCGCGTCTATAAGCTTCCTATACGGTGCGCAAAAATCTTTCTTTTCCGCCATTCCTGGCTCCATCTCCTTTTTCGGTCGTTAGATTATACTTAGTGTTCTCCGCTTATTTTTACAAGTTCGTCGAGCAGCGCTACGAGCCGGTTGTAGTCGTGCCCGGCGACAAGCGAGGCGTAGAAAGCCTGCTGTCCCGGCCTGACGAGCCCTTCGGGGATATCAAGAAGTTTGCCGAGCGTCTTTGCCGTCTCTTTGACGCTTGCCGGAGCGTTGGATGGATAGACTATATTGCTGTAACGGTAGTCGAAGTGTTTTGCGTTGCCTGTATGCACAACGTCGACGCCGATTTTCTGCAGTCGTGTCGATATCACCCCAGCGACTCCGCTTTTACCGGTTCCGTTCAACACCGCTATCGATTCAGGCATTGACTTCACAAGCTCCGCGAGTTGTGCAGCTGTAATTTTGTTTTCAGCGGCCCTCTTCTCCCCCGCCTGCGATTCGGCAGCCGGAACAGTGTCATGAGGCACAGACTCCGTCTGTTCTCCGTTAAGCTCTGCAAGAGGCGCGTTGAGGAAGCGTTTCGCGTCGCGCACGTCGCCCATCCAGTAGCTGAGTCCGTCAATCGTAGCTGGCGTGCCTCGCAGTGTCGAAAAGAGCATATTTTCACGCCCGACTTCGTTCTGTATAAAACCAGCAAGCTGAAGCGCAAAGGAAGTCGACATATCCGTCCTGAATATCTTCATCGCCTGCGCCGCAAGCTCAGGCAGGCGGATAATCACGCGCGGGTCGTAGGCTTTTTTGAGCATTGCCTTGAGAAACTGCTGCTGGCGCTGTATTCGCCCAATGTCGCCAAGCGCGTCCTTGCGAAACCGCACGAAGTGCAGGGCAGTTTTTCCGTCAAGTGTTTGTAAGCCGGGCTGGATATTGATATCTAGCCCCCCGGCGCGGTCGACGTAGCGCATGCGCTTCTGCACGTCTATCTCAACTCCGCCGAGCATATCGACGAAAGCCGGGAAACTGTCGTAGTCCACTATCAGGTAGTACAGTATCGGCTCGCCGAGATAGTTGGAGACCGTAGCGCGCATTAGATCCTGGCCCCCATAGGCGAAGGCGTGGTTGAGTTTCTGCGTGCCGTGGCCCGGTATCATGACGCGCGTGTCGCGAGGCAGCGAGAGTATGCGTATGTTCTTGTCGTCTATGTCTACCGTTATTAACAATATCGTGTCAGAGCGTTTAGAACCTTCGACGTTGTCTTCACCCATGAGCAGTATGTTGAATTTGCCCTGGCTTTCGAGCGCGTCATAGGAGGCGCTGTTCTCCGCCGACTTTTTAGCCGCGTCTATCAGCGTCTCGCCCTTTGAGTTCCATGCCGTGTAGAGGCGCACCCCTACTCCGGCCGCCACCGCTATAAATCCGAGCATGACGGCGAGTATTATTGTTTTTACTGTCGAACGCCTCAAGACTTATTCCTCCGTGTGGTTCCGATACAGTGATTTTTTTCTTATGAACTGCTCCACCGTCGGCGGCACCATGAATCGTATGCTCCTGCCGGTCCTCACTCGCTCCCTGAGCTCGGTGCTCGAGATGGCAAGCAGAGGGATTTCCAGCGGTATTATCTTTTTTCTGAGCCTGTCGGGAAGCTCTTCCATTTTCTTGTGTGTATAGCCGTAGCGGCTGACGGCGACGAACCGGCACATCGTCATTATCTCTTCGGGGTTTTTCCACGACACTATGTCGAGCACGGCGTCAAGCCCCGTTATGAAATAAAAATGAGCGCCTGCGTATTCCGGCATCGCCCGAAGCGCGCGGAGCGTGTCTATCGTGTAGCTGACGCCCTGCCGGTCTATCTCGACGCGCAAAACGCTGAAATAGGGACAGACAACCGTCGCAAGCTCCGTCATTATGTAGCGGTCCTCGGGCGCGGTCAGCTTTTTGTCAGCCTTGTGCGGCGGATGGCCCGAGGGTATGAATACGACCTCGGACAGCCCGAAGGCAGCGTGCGCCTCGTCCGCTGCTAGAAGATGGCCGTAATGGATCGGGTCGAAGGTCCCCCCCATTATGCCTATCTTTCTTCCATCGGAGTTATCCGCAGCGCCGTTATTCATCGTCGTCCTCGCCGCCGCAGTCGTCGAATTCCTCAGCCTCCGCCTGCGGCTCCTCGTCGTAGGTTTCTTCGGGATAATAGTCGGGATAGAAGTTGAAATCCTTATAGCCGATGCTCACGAGGTCGCCGGGCAGCGCGCCCGCCGCTTCGAGCAACTCCTCCACCTTGTAGCGGCGAAGCAGCTTCGTGAAGCGCGCGACGTTTTCCTCCTGGCTGAAATCGTAGCGTTCGACGGCCTTTTCGAGCCTGTAGTGCAGCACGCGGTAGCCGCCTCCGTGCATGGAGATTATCTGTATTTTCATGCGTTTGCGGTTCGGCATCTTTTCAAGCGGCTGTTCATCAAGCGCATAGAGCCTCACTCTGCTCTCCGGTCTCGGATGGTCGGCGGTAAATTTAGTAATCCTCTTTACCAGTTCGGGAATTCCATCTTCGGTGAGCGCGCTCAGCGTCATGAAGGCAATTCCATTTTTTGCGAAATACTCGGAAAGCTGCGCGGTCAGCTCTGGCACGAACTCATCCGGCACTTCGTCGAGTTTGTTCCCCGCAACGAAGAACGGACGTTCGTCAAGCGCCGGATCGTATTTCTTCATCTCGCCGCGCACAACCTCAAAATCTTCGACAATCGTGTCGAAGTCGCCGCTCTCTAGGCTCAGCACGTGTATCAGCAACCGTGTCCTGTCGACGTGGCGCAGGAATTCGAGGCCGAGCCCTTTGTTCTCGTGAGCGCCTTCGATGAGGCCCGGGATGTCGGCGAGAACTATTCTTTCGTCGCCCGTGTTTATTACGCCGAGGTTCGGCGACAGCGTAGTGAAGGGATAGTTCGCAATCTTCGGCTGCGCGTTGGAAATAGCTGCGAGAATGCTCGATTTGCCTACGTTGGGCAATCCAACGAGGCCTACGTCGGCAATCAGCCGCAGTTCAAGGCGTATTTTAACCTCTTCGCCGAGTTCCCCCTGCTCGCAGAAGCGCGGCGCTTTTCTCGACGAACTCGCAAAATAGCGGTTACCCCGCCCGCCCCTGCCGCCGCGCGCCGCGACGAAGCGATCGTGCGGTTCTACGAGGTCGGCGCAGCCTTCGCCGGTCTCCGCATCGTAAACGAGCGTACCGCACGGTACGTAGATTATCTTATCCTCGCCCGCGCGCCCGTTCCGTGCCGCGCCCTTCCCGTGGTCGCCGTTCTCGCCCTTGATATGGTGCATATACTCAAGGTCGGCAAGCGTCTGAAGGTTCGGCGTAGCTTCGAATATAACGCTGCCTCCGCGTCCGCCGTTGCCGCCGTCTGGACCGCCGTTAGGCTTGAAGCGTTCGCGCAGGAAGCTCATACAGCCGTTTCCGCCACGTCCGGCTTTAACGGACATTATCAGAGAGTCAACGAATTTCATCTGTTCACCTCTTAAAATACCAGAAAAGGGGGCCTGCTCCAGCAAGGGCCCCCATGACAAAATCAATCGGTAGATATATTAGAGTGATTCCTGCTGCTCGATCGTTACGTACTTGCGGTCGGCCTTCGTCTGGAAACGGACTTTACCGGGCACGAGCGCAAATATCGTGAAGTCGCGTCCGAGGCCGGTGTTCTCTCCGGGATGGTACTTCGTGCCTCTCTGACGCAGGATTATCGTACCGGCATTTACGAACGAGCCGTCGCCGCGCTTGATGCCGAGGTACTTAGGCTGACTGTCGCGGCCGTTGGTTGAACTTCCCTGTCCTTTTTTATGCGCCATAATTTATTATCCCCTTTGCGTAGAAACTAGCCGTTGATGGACTCAATCTGGACGAGCGTGTACTGCTGGCGGTGTCCGCGGAATTTGCGGTAGTTCTTCTTTCTGCGATACTTGAAGACGATGACCTTGTCGTTCTTTCCGCTCTCGACTATCTTCGCGCTGACGGAAGCGCCCTCGACATAGGGAGCGCCGATTACCGCGCCTTCGTCTTTACCGAGAAGGATGACCTTGTCGAAGGTTACGACGGAGCCGTCCTCTGCGTGGATTTTTTCAACCTTGAACTTGTCGCCCTCGGAAACTCTGTACTGCTTTCCGCCCTGCTCAATAACTGCGTACATTCTTTCGTTTACCTCCTCCGCTGTGTATCAGGCAGCCCAATGGACTTTTCAAGCCCGCACCAAGCGTATTTTAAAACTAGAAAATTATAGGCATAAAGCCGCCGTATGTCAACTTCTGCGTCCGCCGCCGTACTTCCCCGCGAGATATTTTATCGCTGCACGGTAGCCTTCGAAGCCCATGCCGCTGAATTTTTTCTCGCAGGCCATGCCGGCGTACGATATCTGGCGGAACTGCTCGCGCGCGTCTACGTCAGAAATATGCACCTCGATGGCCGGGAGAGCGACGGCCTTGAGCGCGTCGAGAATCGCGACGCTCGTGTGCGTGTATGCGGCGGGGTTTATCACGATGCCGTCCTGCTCGCCGTATGAGGCCTGTATTTTGTCTACTATTGCGCCTTCGTGGTTGGACTGGAAGAGCTCGACCTCCGCTTCGCACTCGCGTGCGCTTTCGCGGATAAAGTTTTCCAGGTCTGCGAAGGTTTGGCGCCCGTAGATGTCAGGCTCCCTTATACCGAGCATGTTTATGTTCGGGCCGTTGATGACGAGTATTTTCATAATCCGAGCCTCCTTATTATTTCGTCAGCCGTCTCGCGCGCGCTCGCGCAGTTCTCAACGGTGAGTTCCGCGAGCTTTTCGTAAAGCGGCGCGCGGCGGCGGTAGAGCTCTTCGAGCGGGTTGGCGAGAGACAAAGGCCGCCCCGCCGACGGAAGTTTGTCGAGAGCGCGGCGAATGTAGACGACGGTCGAATTCATGTGCATCGCCTCGCGGTTGTCCTCCCGCAGCACCGTGCCGCCGCCCGTCGCTATGACGAGCGACGATCTCTTCGCCTCGCGCACGATGACCGAATGCTCAAGCTCGCGGAAGGCGTCTTCGCCGTCCGCCGCAAATATTTCCGGTATCGCACGTCCGCTCTCGCGTACTATAATTTCGTCCGTGTCGCAGAATTCCCTGCCGAGGCTGTGCGCTAGCCGCTTCCCCACCGTCGTTTTGCCGCAGCCGGGCATTCCTATAAGAATGACGTTTTTCGTACGCTTCTCTATAATGGAAGTTATTTCGTCGATTCGTCCGTCCGGGACGTTTTGTCCAAGAAAAAGCTCCGCCGCCGCCTTAGCCTGCGCGACGAGCATGGACAGGCCGTTCGCGCTGGGGATGCCGCGCGTTTCGGCATCGAGCAGAAGCTTCGTTCGCGACGGGTTATAGATGATGTCGGCGACGGCTGCGCATTTCGCGAATATTTCAAGCGAGAGCGGCGCGTCCTTGACGTTCGGGTACATTCCGACCGGCGTCGTGTTCACTATCACCTGAGCGTCCGCGTGGCGTTCGAGATTACCGTAATTGTCCTGTCCACCGCGCGATATGACTGTCACGTCCTTTGCACCGAGGTCACGCAGCGCCGTCCGTACGGTGAGCGACGCTCCGCCGCTGCCCAAGACGAGAATTTTCTTGCCTTGTACTTCTATTTCCGCCTTTTTAAGCATATAGACGAACCCGTAGTAGTCGGTGTTGTAGCCGCGCAGCAGGCCGCCGTCGTTGACTATTGTGTTGACGCTGCCGATGCGCAGCGCCTCGGGCGACAGCCACGCGCAGTATGGAATAACGTCTTTTTTATACGGGACTGTGACGTTGAGGCCGCGGAACGCGCCTCGCCTGAGGAAGCGTCCCAGCTCGCCGCGCTCGAGCTCAATAAGGCGGTAGTCGTAGCCGCCCAGCTCGCCATGAATATACGGGGAAAAGCTGTGCCCCAGTTTTTCCCCCATAAGGCCGTATCCGGCTTCGGTCATCAGCAGATGACCTCGTTGTAGGTACCGAGATAGCGCAGATGCTCGCTCTCCGACTCGAGGTCGCGGAAGAGCTTCTCCATCTCAGGCGCGTAGACGGAGCATTCGAGGTCGAAGTAGAACATGAATTCAAATTCGCGATCCGGCAGCGGGCGGCTTTCAAGTTTGCGGAGGTTGATGCCGAGCGCATAGAACTTTGAAAGGACGTTGTAAAGCGAGCCGGGCTTGTGCGGCAGCGTCATCATCAGCGACGTGCGGTCAGCGCCTGGATAGACTTCGAGGTTCTTGGAGATGCAGATGAAGCGCGTGTAATTGTTGTCCTGATCCTGGACGTTGGCTTTGAGCACGTTGAGGCCGTATTCCTCGGCGCAGAAGCGCGAAGAGAGCGCAGCGAGGTCTCCGCGATCGGATTGAGCGACGGTGCGCGCCGCAACGGCGGTGTTCTCAACTACAGTGGCCTTGACGTTCTTGAGCCCAGCGAGGAAATTCGCGCACTGGCTCAGCGCCTGGCCGTGAGAGAGGATTGCCCGCACTTCTTCAAATTTTACGCCGTGCCTGGCGAGCAAGTTGTGCGTAACCTTGAGCCGAACTGCGCGCACGATGTAGAAATTGTGGCGCGTCATGAGGTCGTATATAGCGTTGACGGAACCGGCGGTGCTGTTTTCTATGGGCAGTATTCCGTAGCGGCACATGCCGCTTTCAACGGCTTTGAAAACGTGTTCAAATGTGTTGAAGTAAAGTATGGTGGGTGCTTTGAACAGGCTGTCGCAGGCTATCTGCGAATTCGCGCCCTCTATGCCCTGACAGGCGACGGTCGGGCGCTGCGGGAAGAGTTTCGGCGTCGAGTCTAGCGTGGCGCGGATGCTGTCGTACGTTCCAGACGTCACGCCGTTGCAGAAATTCTGGTACGAGCGGGTTGTCGCCATAATTGTGCGGTATACTGACTGCGCGTAATCCGCGAGGTCGTCTCCGGCCTCCTGCCCTATCTTCGCGAGGACGGCACGCTCCCGTCCGGCATCAAGGACGGGAAGTCCGTTGTCCTTCTTATAGGCGGCGACGTCCTTCGTCACTTCCATCCTTTCGCGATAGAGCTTGACGATCTTCTCGTCAATTTTGTCGATTTTTTCGCGCAGTTCCTCAAGTTTTTTGGACATTTTATATTTCCTCCTTAAAAATTCTGCAAGCTTTCATATTTTATCGGTGCTGCGTTCCAGCAAAGCGTCCAGAATCACTATGGCGGCGGCGGCTTCGACAACCGGCACAGCCCTTGGCACTACGCATGGGTCATGCCGTCCGATTATCTGCAATTCTTCTTCCTTCATCGCCGAAAGCGAGATCGTACGCTGCGGTTTCTGTATAGAGGGTGTGGGCTTGAAGGCGGCGCGGAAAATCACCGGCATTCCGTCGCTTATACCTCCGAGTATGCCGCCGGCGTTGTTCGTTCGCGTCACGATTTTTCCGCCGTCGAGAGCGATTTCGTCGTTGTGCTCCGAGCCGCGCATGAGAGCCGCGCTGAAGCCGGATCCGAATTCGACGCCTTTGACAGCGGGAATCGCGAACAGCGCCGCTGAAAGCATGCTCTCCAGCCCGCCGAACATCGGCGATCCCACTCCGGCCGGGATCCCCGTCACGATGCACTCGACGACGCCGCCGACGGAATCGCCCTCGGCCTTCGCCGCTAGTATCGCCTCGCGCATCCTCTCCCCAGCGGTCTCGTCGAGTACCGGAAATGGCTCGGCCTTGACGTGGTCAAGGGTTTCTTTAGCCTCTCCAAGCGCGTTGAAAGGCGCGTCGTTTATGCCGGCTATCGAAAGTATGTGGGCGCCTATCTCGATCCCGCGCCGCGCGAGAATCTGCGCGCATATTCCGCCCGCTATGCAGAGCGGCGCGGTGAGGCGGCCAGAAAAGTGTCCGCCGCCGCGTCCGTCCTGAAAGCCGCGGTACTTGATTTCCGCAGTGAGGTCGGCATGTCCCGGTCGCGGAAGGTCGTGCAGCCTGTCGTAGTCTTTCGAACGCGTGTCGCTGTTTTTGATTACCGCAGTCAGCGGTGCTCCGCATGTAAAACCGTTGTAGAGGCCGCAGATTATATGCGGTTCGTCGGCCTCGCAGCGCGCGGTCGATTCTGCGGCGCGGCCCGGCGCGCGGCGCAGCATGAAAGCGCGCTGCGCTCCCTCGTCGACCGCTTCCCCCGCCGGCAGGCCGTCAATCGTCACGCCTATGCATTCAGCGTGAGACTGCCCAAATATAGATATATGGATGTTTTTGCCGAAATACGAGCTCATTTAAGCTTCCTCTAGTTCTTCAACGTACCCGCCAAGGCGCTTGTAGTCGCTCCAGAATGTTGGGTAGGATTTTTTCACGCACTCTGCACCGTCAAGTATAACGTTATCCACACACTTCGTAGCCGCTATCGCCGCCATCATCGCTATACGGTGGTCGCCGCAGCATGATATCTCAACGCCGCCACGCAGCGTATCGGCCCCGCATATCGTGAGGCCGTCAGATTCTTCTACTGCGCTTCCGCCGAGCGCGTTTATAACCGAGGCGACTGTAGACAGCCTGTCGCTTTCCTTCATGCGCAGCCGCGCCGCATTGCGGAAGGAGACTACAGTATCGTTCCCACGCAGCGCAGCCGCTGCGGCAGACGGCGGCAGAAGGTCTGGACAGTCAGAAATGTCGATTTCGATGTTCTTCATCTCCATATTCGCGAGAGTGTCGGCTATCGCCAGTCCGCTGACTCGGTCGCCCTGCATCGACCTATCGTCCATGCCGCTAACCCTTATGCCGCAGCCCAGCAGATTCGCCATATTCCAGAAAGCCGCCTGCGACCAGTCCGCCTCGACCGCGCCGCTGAACGGGGCGTAGCTCTGTCCACCGCGTATCGTGTAGTTTCCGCCGCCGCCCCCTATCTTAATTCCGCTTTTAGCCTGCGAGGCTATTGTCATATCCACGTATGGAAGAGATTCGAGCCTTGTCGACGCTACAAGCGTTGAGTCGCCAGCAAGCAGCGGCAGAGCAAACAGCAAGCCGCTGAAAAACTGGCTCGACACGTCTCCTCGCAGCGAATATTCACAGGGGTCCAATCTTCCGGAGACTTCGAGCGTCTCCTTAGCGTATGAAAAATCTATCCCTTTATCCATAAAAAGGTCGAAGTACGGTCCCTGAGGCCGTTTCATAAGGCGCCCCATTCCGGTGAAGCGCCCGTGCCCATATAGGGCGAGCGCGATAGGGATAAAAAAGCGCAGCGTCGAACCGCTCTCGCCGCATTCAAAGAGCCGCGTGCCGTCCGCCTCGCGCCCCGCCGTCCCCGCAACCTCGACGACGTCGCCGTCGACGCTCCGCCATTTTGCTCCAATGCTTTGCAGGCCTTTCAGCGTCGCCTTCACGTCGTCGGAGAAATTCAAATTTGCGATAACCGAGTTTCCATCCGCGAGCGCGGCGCATATCAGCATCCTGTGCGCCATGCTTTTGCTCGGCGGAGGCGTAACGCTCCCGTACAAAAGTCTCGGCTTTATCAAAATTTTCATTTTCAGACCTCCGCGTCCGCCTGCGCAAAGGCGAGCAGCCGCTCGCGCTCTATTGGGAAAATCTCAGCCTCGCCAAGCTTCTTCAGTAAAATGAGGCGAATTGTCGAGCCCGAACCTTTTTTATCTAGCGACACGGCCTCGCGCATAATTTCAAACGGGCATTCAATTTTATCGGGCAGTTTATATTGTCCTAAAATGTGGTGTATCTGCTCTTCCGTTTCACGCGGCGTCGCGCCGAGCGCCGTTCCGATGCGAGCTGCGGAGACCATGCCGGCCGCGACGGCCTGTCCGTGCGTCCATTTTTTGTAGCCTCCGGCAAGCTCGTAGGCGTGGCCTAGAGTGTGCCCGAAGTTCAAAATCATCCGCGCGCCAGTGTCGCGCTCGTCTTCTATTACGAGCGCGCGCTTTATGTCGCAGCAGGTGTAGATTACATCCTCGATTTCAGACATGACGCCCGCTCTGCCGCCGAGCGCCGCGAGTTTGCGAAAGAGCGCCGCGTCGCGGATGCAGCCATATTTTATGACCTCAGCCATGCCGTCTGAGAACGTAACTTCGCTCAGCGTTTCAAGGCAGGCCGGGTCGATGAGCACGCCCTTCGGCTGCCAGAAGTCTCCGGCGAGATTCTTTCCCGCCTTCAAATCTATCCCGACTTTGCCGCCGACGGAAGAATCGACCTGCGCGAGCAACGTCGTAGGGACCTGTATGAAATTCACTCCGCGCAGAACCGTGGCAGCAGCGAAGCCGGCGAGATCCCCAACTACTCCGCCGCCGAGCGCGACCACGACGTCGCTGCGCGTGAAACCGAAGACAGTCATCGAGTTCCACAGCTCCACCAGCTTTTCCGGCGATTTCGATTCCTCGCCAGCGGGCACGGCGTGCAGACGGACGTTATAGCCAGCCGATTCAAGCGCAGCGACCGCACGAGCACCGTAAATTTCGCCGACAGTTTCGTCAGTAACGACGAATACCCGCTCCGCCTTCGGCGTCAGATCGCGACACTTTGCAGGAAGCAGGCCGAGCGCGCCGCGCTTTATCGTAATGTCGTACTCCCTTCCTAGGAGAGCCACGCTTAAAGTCCGTTCCTTCATCTTCCCGCCCTCTCTTCACATTCCACGCCCTCGGCAAGAAGCGCAGCAAGGCGTGGTTCGTCCGCGGCTTCGAGCGCTTCGCGGTATTCGGACAAATGTTTTACCATAAGATTTATTTCATCTATAAGGTAGTCTTTGTTGTCTATAAAGAGCTCCGTCCACATCGACGGGTTGAGTTTCGCGACACGTGTCAGGTCTGCGTAGCTTCCCGCCGAGTACCCTACGTGCTCCTGCGCGCGCGGGCTCTTGACGTAGGCGTTTGAAACCACGTGGCACATCTGCGACGTGAAGGCTATCATCCCGTCGTGATGCTCCGCCGTCGTCACCGTGAATCCGCCGAAACCGACTGGCGCAAGCAGCGTCTTCGCCTTTTCGACGAGCTCCGCGCCGCCGTCCGGGGGCGGCACTATTATCATCGAAGCGCCTTTAAACATGTCGGCGCGGCTGTTGGCGAAACCCGAAAACTGTGTCCCAGCCATAGGATGTCCGCCGAGAAAGCCGAAACCATGTTCCTTCGCCAGCGCGAAGCCCGCCTCGCAAACGGCGCGCTTCACTCCGCAGCAGTCCATGACGAGGCCGCAGGCGCGAATATATGGGGCGGTTTTTGTTAAGTAATCTACAGCTGCTGCCGGGTACAACGCGACGAGAATTAGATCGCATTCCCTTACATTCTCACGCGCAAGCTCTCCAGCTATAGCTCCGGCCTCCGAAGCCTCGCGCATAACGGCGGCGTCTGCGTCATACCCGAGCACATGCGAACCGCTTTCGGTGTAAACGCGCGCGAACGAGCCGCCTATCAAGCCCAAGCCGACTATTCCGACAGTTAGACGCTCTTTACCGTCCATAGCCTATTCTTCCGCGAGCGCCGCCGCCCTGACGCGGCGCACAGCCCTTACGACATCGTCGAACTGCTCGGGACGCAGCGACTGCGCGCCGTCGCAAAGCGCGTGCTGCGGGTCGTTGTGGACTTCTATTATAAGGCCGTCGGCGCCGCAGGCCGCCGCCGCCATCGACATGCTCTTTACGTAACGCGCTACGCCGGTCGCGTGGCTAGGATCGACTATTACAGGCAGATGCGATAGCTCGTGCAGCACGCAGACGGCGCTGAGGTCGAGCGTGTTGCGCGTAGCGTTTTCGAAAGTGCGTATGCCGCGCTCGCAAAGGATTATGTTTTCGTTACCGTTCGACATGATGTACTCGGCGCTCATGAGAAGCTCTTTAATCGTGTTCGCGAGCCCGCGCTTTATGAGTATCGGCTTGCGCGTTTTACCAAGCTCCTTCAGCAGCTCGAAGTTCTGCATGTTGCGCGCGCCTACTTGGATGACGTCGACGTCCTCGAATAGCGGCAGGTGATTCGCATTCATAATTTCAGTAACTATCGGAAGCCCGGTCTCCTTTTTAGCTTCGAGCAGAAGCGAGATGCCGTCAGCTTTGAGCCCCTGGAAGTCGTAAGGCGATGTGCGCGGCTTGAAAGCGCCGCCGCGCAGCATGGTCGCGCCGGAAGCCTTGACGCTCTTCGCGACTGAGATAATCTGTCCCTCGCTCTCAACAGAGCATGGGCCGGCGATTATCGCGAAGTTGCCGTGCCCCACCGGTATCTGGTCTTTCCCGACCTTTATTATGGAATCGAGCGGATGAAACTTCCTGTTCGCGTTCTTGAAAGGTTCGGAAACATGCTTAACGCTCTCTACAATGTCGAGCCCGGCAATCAGCTCGTCGTCAAGCTTGCTGATGTCGCCTATAACGCCCACGACTGTCGCATAATCCCCCTTTGAGATATGCGTGCGCAGCCCCTGCGCCTCTATCCAGCGCACAAGGTCGTTGATGCGTTCTTCCTTCGCGTCCGGTTTGACTATGATTATCATCTCATTATCCCTCCTGAAAATTTTCCGCGCCTAGTGCGGCCAATAAAAAAGCCTGCGGCGAAGTTGTACATTCACCGCAGGCTTTGATTCTCTTGATTTAGTGTGTGTTGAGAAAAACGTTTCGCAGCAAAAGACACCTTCACTTATTTAGCTTTGGTTGCTAAAAAAGTAAAAGTATCCCCAAAAGTATTCATAAGCCGCGAACTGCTGCTTCATTATCCCCAGAACTCTCCTTCTGCGCGGGCTGACCCGGCGCTGAGAATCCTAGCACCGCAAAACTTTGTTGTCAACAGGAAATTTACAGCGAAACGCTGAACGAAACGGCGCCTTTCATAAAACGCGCGCCGCCGTGTAATCCTCCGCTGGCGGCGCGCGTTCTTCTTTCTGACTGACCGCCTACCGCGCCATTCTTTCGAGCAGTTTGAGCGCCTCTTCTATATTAGGGTTCGGCTCGTCGGTCTGGAGCGCCTCGCGTACGCAGTTCCTTATATGCGCCTGTAGTATATCCTTGTTCGCGCGCTTCAGCAGCGACTGCGTCGCGATGAGCTGATATGAGATGTCGACACAGTAACGGTCATCCTCTATCATGCGCAGGATGCCGTCCAGCTGGCCGCGCGCTATCTTGATTTTACGGCTTACCTCGGCTTTATCGGCTTTCATGCGGCCTCTATGCCAGTAACCTCATATCCTGCGACGGTGACGGCCTGAACGAGCACCGCGTCATCGATATCAGAGCCGAGCGTAACCTCCGTCGTTTTAGATTCGAGCGACACTTCGACCGCCTCGACGCCCGCGACGTTTTTCAGAGCCTGCGTCACATGCTTCACGCACATCTGGCACATCATACCCTCTACATGCAGAACCTTCTTCATTTGCACATTTTCTCCCTTCGTCTCTTTTACAACGTTTGTATCGTCATTGACTGTGATTACCGCAACATTGTACTGCGCTCCTGAATTTCCGCTGCCGCTCTCATCGGCGACCGCGGCGGCGAATTTCGGCCTGAAGAGGCGCAGCCGCAGCGCGTTTAAAACTACGAAGACCGAGCTGAAACTCATCGCAAGCGCGCCGATCATAGGGCTGAGCTTGATTCCAAAGGACGGATAAAAAATCCCCGCAGCGACGGGAATGCATATCGTATTATAAAACAACGCCCAGAAAAGATTTTCTTTTATATTGCGGATGACCGCCTTGCCAAGCTGTATCGCGCCCGCGACGTCCAACAAGTCGCTGCGCATAAGCACTATGTCGGCCGACTCTATCGCGACGTCCGTCCCCGCGCCTATCGCTATTCCGACGTCAGCACGCGCGAGCGCAGGAGCGTCGTTTATGCCGTCGCCGATCATTGCGACCTTCTGCCCGCCCTCTTGGAGGCGGCGTATCTCTCTCTCCTTGTCCTGCGGCAGAACCTCGGCGATCACTTCATCCGCGCCTACCTCACGCTGTATCGCGCGCGCAGTGCGTTCGTTGTCGCCTGTCAGCATTACGACCTTGATTCCCATTGCGCGCAGCTCGCCTACAGCGCGGCGGCTTGTCGGCTTCACAATGTCGGCGAGAGCTATTATGCCTATAAACTTCCCGTCGCGGACGAAGAATAGTGGAGTCTTGCCATCGTCGGCGAGCTTTTCTTCAAGCTCTTTTTCCCTGCCGCCGTATAGGCCGAACTCTTCCATAAGTTTCCTGTTGCCGCCGCAGATAAGCGTACCGTCAATCTTACCTCTCACGCCCTTTCCAGGCTCCTGTGCGAAATCGGCGACGGGTTTCAAGGGCAGTTGATCCTCTGCCGCTTTCGCGACAATGGCCCCGCCAAGAGGATGCCCAGAGTATTTTTCTAGCGACGCCGCGAGCGTTAAGAACTCTTCCGCGCTCATGCCGGAACGATGAAGCACGTCCGTAACGGCCGGCTCACCGCGAGTTATCGTCCCAGTTTTGTCGAGAACCACCGTTTTTATGTCGTGCGCAGTTTCAAGCGCCTCTGCAGATTTGATTAGGATTCCGTTAGTCGCGCCTCGCCCAGTGCCTACCATGATTGCAGTCGGCGTAGCGAGACCGAGCGCGCATGGGCACGAAATGACGAGCACTGCAATGGCAACGGAAAGCGCGAATTCAACGCTCGCGCCCGCTGTCAGCCACCCAACAGCCGTAACGACCGCTATCGCTATGACGATCGGGACGAAAACTCCGCTCACCTTGTCGGCTAGCTTCGCAATCGGCGCTTTTGAGCTGGTAGCCTCGTCGACGAGCCGCACAATCTGCGCGAGCGCAGTTTCGCCGCCTACGCCCGTCGCGCGCATTTTAAGATACCCGGATTTGACCGTAGTCGCGCCTATCAGCTTGTCGCCCGGCTGCTTCTCGACCGGGATGCTCTCGCCCGTTATCGCAGACTCGTCGATCGCGGCGTGTCCTTCCGTCAGGACGCCGTCTACAGGCACCGCCTGCCCCGCGCGCACGACGACCGTCTCCCCCTTCTCCACCTCTTCGACCGGCACTTCTGCCTCTACGCCGCCGCGCACAACGATAGCTGTCTTAGGCGCAAGGTTCATTAGCTTGTTGATGGCGTCCGACGTGCGTCCTTTCGCGCGCGCCTCGAAGAACTTGCCGACAGTTATCAGAGTCAGTATCATGCCGGCCGACTCAAAATAAAGGTCCATAGAGAACTGACTTGCCATCCCCAGGTCCCCGTGCCCCAAGCCAAAGGCTATTTTATAGAGCGCGTATATTCCATAGACGAGAGCCGCGCTCGCGCCGAGCGCGATCAGCGAATCCATGTTCGGCGCACCGTTGGCTAGCGACGTAAAGCCGACGCGGAAGAACCTGAAGTTGATGAAAACGATTGGGACGGTCAGAAGGAACAGAGTCAACGCGAAAATCATCGCGTTCTCCGTCCCGTGGAAAAACGCCGGAAGCGGCCACCCCATCATGTGCCCCATTGAAATATAGAAAAGCGGCGCAGCGAAGACGACCGAGGCCGTTAACCGCCGCCACATCTTCTCGTACTCCTGCTTCGCTATGTCCACGGGCGACGGCGCGCCCTTCGCCTTCGCCGCCACGTTTGCCTTCTCCGCGCGCAGCGTTGCACCGTAGCCCGCATTCACAACCGCGCCGATGATTCCATCCGAAGTCATCGTCTCTTCGTCATACTCGACCGTCATGCTGTTCTTTAATAAATTCACGGAAACCTCTTTTATCCCCGGCAGCTTCGCGACGCTCTTCTCCACGCGCGCAGAGCAGGCGGCGCAACTCATGCCGATAACGTCGAAATGGTCCTTTCTCATACGTCTATACCCCTTTCCAAAAGCTCTTACACATACCCCCGGTAGGGGTATGTGGATTATAGCTTGCTAGCCGCTCCTTGTACAGCATAGACAGCGCGGTTCTGGAACCTTGACCAAGTAAAGCGCAGAAATCTATAATTTTGCCGAACATCCCAGTGAAAGGCAGGCATGCGCGACTTTTATTTGCAGAACGACAAGAAAGGGCTTTACGCTGCGCTATGCGGAAAACTGAAAAAATAATGGAATACGCAAGGCTTTGCTGAGCGTCGTACAAAGCGCCTCGGAGATGGAAAATTTTCTAGCGTCGGACGCGGCCGGTGGAAAGTACGGGCTGGCGAGCTACCGCGACGTAAAGGAGAGCGGGCTGCAATGCTATCTTCTGAAAGACCTCTCTGAGAGAGGTTGCGTTTTCGTTTTCCGCGGCGCAGAGTTCACCCGCGAACCGGTTAAGGACGGCTCCTCACTGACGCGCGAATGATGCTCTTCGGCCCTCCGCCGCAGATGTACGACGCGCTCGCCTTCGCAGCGGAGATGCAGAAAAAATACGGTTTTTCCGACAAGGAAGCGGCCTGCACCGGACACAGCCTCGGCGGTACGCTCGCCGCTATGACGGGCTACGTTTTCGGCTTTGAGGCTTATGCTTTCAATCCGTACGGCATAGGGAAGCCGACCGGTTCGGCGGACGGCTGCGCTGGACGGCGCTGCGGGAATATAGCCGGGTACATGAAAAAGCTCGGCGTGACGGTGAAAAAGAATCGCGAGACAATCCACAGCTTCGTCAACATCGGCATGTTCGAACAGGATTTCGTCGCAGGGATGCTCACATCCGCAACCGCTTCGCACCATGTCGGCAGCGTCCGCTATCTGAAAGACGCGCCGGGCAACTGGTTCAGCATAGCCGACAAGCACACTATAGGGAAAACGCTCGAAAACCTCGGCGAACGCAGGTGAGCCGACGAGTCGGAGGCGCGGAACTATTTGCTGCGGCGCTGCGAGGAATGGCTTTGGCGCAGCGATTTGCCGCGCGCCGTCCAAACTGCGTTTCGTGCGCGAGGCAACGCGGGCTGGAGACGCGGAAGCGCGCGCATAAGACATCGTATCGCAGCACTTCGAAAACAGATTTTATTGAAAAAAGACAAATAAGCAGACGCACATACGCGTTTTTCAATTTACATCAGCTCAATTTGAGCTAGCGTATATTCCGTTTCTGCCTCTAACGAGCGTCATCTGAGATCCTGTGCTGAAAGTTTGCGTGGCGCCAGAGGCTTCGTTACGAAGTTGAATCAGCATATCATCCGTTTATGTTTATACAATAGCCGCAAACACCGCGCTTTTCAGCAGAGATGGAAAGAGCACGGCGTTTGCACGCTGGAGTGAATTTAACCGATTGTCGCTAATGTTTATGTCCGCCGCACTCAGTCGCGTCGCCGGTAAGCGTTTCCACGGCATGGCGCAGGCCGCCTTCTATGGCCTCAAAGCACTGCTCTACGCCGCTGCGGCTTCCTGGGAAGGCTACGGCTAGCGTGCGGCTCGTTATTACGGCGACGGAGCGCGTAAGGAAGGAGCGGCCCGTGTATTTGAGCGTTTCGACTCTCATCATCTCGCCGAAACCTGGGACGACCTTGTCGGCTATCGAAAGGAGCGCCTCTGGCGTGTTGTCGCGCTGCGAGAGGCCGGTGCCGCCAGTCGTTAGGACGAGGTTTATCCCCGCTTCGGCCCACGCCATCACGGCGGCGCATATTTCCTCGGGGTCGTCGGGTACGATTTTTTTATCCTCCGTGACGCAGCCGCGCATGAAAGCGAGCCGTTCTAGCTCCGGCCCCGCGGTGTCCTCGCGCTCTCCTCTGCTGCCCTTGTCGCTGACGGTAAGCACTGCGGTACGTATCGCTGGCCATATCTCAGCAGGCTCGGATACGCCGAGGAATCCTGCGCGGCATACGCGGAAGCGTCCGCCATGCCAACGCAGAAGCGTCGCTCCGTATTTACCGACGGAGAGGAAGTCTCCTTCCCCTAGCTTCGCCTCGGGCGGCAGCACTACGGTCATCGCCGCTGCGCGTTCTTCGCCGTCGAGCGGCTCGCCAGCGCGAGCCCAGAGCACCGGTATCTCGACGTCGTTGATGCAGACGCAACCGTCCCTGTTGGTGCTGACGTAGCAGAGCGTGTGGTCGCCTATCAGCGACGGCGCGTAAAGCCTGAGTATTCTCATCATTCTCCGTAACCCCTTCCGGCGTTCCATTCGCCGCTCTTGCCTCCGGTCTTGCGGAGCAGGCGGATGTCCTTGATTACCATTCCTTTGTCTATCCCCTTGCACATGTCGTAGAAGGTGAGCGCCGCGACGGACACTCCTGTCAGAGCCTCCATCTCAACGCCTGTCACCTCGGAGGCGGAAGCCTCGCAGGTTATTTTGAGCGCCTTTTTCTCGTGGTCTAGCTCGCAGCGCACCTTTACGTTGTCGAGTCGTATCGTGTGGCAGAGCGGTATTAAGTCTGGCGTGCGCTTCGCGCCCATTATGCCGCCGAGCTCCGCTATCGAGAAGGGGTCGCCCTTTTTGACGGCTCCGTTCGACACCGTCTTGTATATTTCGTCGGGCAAATAGAGCCAACCTTCCGCCCACGCCGTGCGCTTCGTGACGGACTTGCCGCTTACGTCTACGAGCGTGGGCCGCCCTTCGGCGTCGAAATGCGTGTATTCGCCCATGATTTTAACCTCCTATTCCTGACATATGGAGCGTCCCAGTTTTCACGTCGCTCCAGCAGCGAGGCTTGGAGCGCGCCGCGTCGAGCAGCGCTTCGCGCAGCTCATCCGCGTCCCTGCGTTCTATTATATCCTTCAGCGGCGTTTCTATCTCGCTGAATAGGCAGGTCCGCAAACCGCCCTCGGCGGAAACGCGCAGGCGGTTGCAGCTTTTGCAGAAATGGTTTGAGACGGCGTCGATGACGCCGATCCTGCGCCCCGTCGTCTCGTTCACAAAATACTGCGCCGGGCCGTCGGCGTTGGAGCCGCCACCATTTTCCTTTATCCAGCGTTCGCCGGGGAGCATGGAGAGGATTTCCTCGCCGCTGATGAAAGCGTCCTTCGTCCACACGTCGTCCTCAAGCGGCATGAATTCTATGAGCCGCAGCAGAAGCCCATGCTCTTCCGCAAATTCAAGCAGCCGTTCCACTTCGCAGTCGTTGAAGCCGCGGATAAGCACTGTGTTAAGTTTTATATTCGTTAGCCCAGCGCGCTTCGCGGCTTTGATTCCGTCGAAAACGCGGCCTATCTCTCCGATTCTTGTGATTTCGCGGAATTTTTCCGGGTCGAGCGTGTCTAAGCTGATGTTGAGCGAATGCAGCCCTGCCTGCGCGAGCCCCTCCGCGTATTCTTCAAGCAAGGAAGCGTTGGTCGTGAGGGCAGTTTTTATATACGGCATCTCCGCATGGAGATTCTGCAAAAAAGGCACCAGCCCCCTGCGCACAAGCGGTTCTCCACCCGTGAAACGTAATTTCTCTACGCCAAGCTCCGCGAAGATCCTACAGAGAAAAGCAATATCCTCGTAGCGCAGTATGTCCCTGTGGCTGAGGCACTTGACGCCCTCCTCCGGCATACAGTAGGTGCAGCGGAAGTTGCAGCGGTCGGTCACAGATATGCGGACGTAGTTCAGCCTGCGTCCGAAGCCGTCGACGAGTTCGCCTAGGGCCATCTGTAACCTTCCATCGCCTCGACCTTCGCGCGCCACTCCGCGTCATGCAGACTGTCGAGCAGCGCCGTGATGCCGGGGTGGTCCATATATTCCTCGGGAATGACGAGCTCGTAAGGCTCTTCGGTCAGCGGGATGAAGTCGAGGCCGAGCGCGTCGGCGGCAGATTTTATGCCGAGCGTTGCGTCGGCGAGCCCGGTATAGACGCGGTTCGCAGCCTCCATGTGCGTCGTGCATATCTGTGAATAGCCCTTTATTTCTTCCGCCGGCTTTCCGTGCTCCCTGAGCAGATGGTCGAAGAGCACGCGCGTTCCTGCGCCGGGCTGGCGGTTCGAGAATACAACGTTCTTTTCGCAGAGGTCCGCGAAATTATGGATCCCTTTCGGATTGCCGCGCGCGACTATGATGCCCTGAGTCCGGCAAAACACGAGGACGCGGTTCCATTTTCTGCCGTTCGCGAAGCGCTCTATGAAGACGTCGTTGTAGCCTCCCGTCGATTCGTCGAGCAGATGCGCCGCAGCAAAGTGGCATTCTCCACGCGAGAGCGCCGCGAGGCCGCCCATGCTGCCGACCGTGCGCGAGGCGAAATCCGCGCCGCGTCGCCGCACCGGCGTTACGAGCAGCTGTATGGCCGGGTCGTCGGAGCCCTGAAAGAGAGCGCGCCTGTCGTAGTCTACTTTGCGCGTCATCCACAGATTTATCTCGGTTTCTTTCTCGCATTCGAGCGCCGACGGCGGCAGCATGGCGATCGCGTCCGACTCGGCGAGCGCCCAGAGCACGCTCGCGCCGGAGGTCAGCGGCCATGCGTAGAGCTTATCGCCGACGCGCGCGGTTTTGACGCGCAGCCACTCCTCTATGCCCGCTGGCGAAGAATGCTGCACCAGCAGTTTAGCGGGGAGGCTCTCGAGCGTACCGATCGCTTCCTTTATCATTTCCGTCTGTTCCCCAGCGCGGCCCGTGAGCAGGCGCAACAGCGGATAGACGAGCGACCAGAGCGTGACCGCCGTGGACATCGGAAAGCCCGGAAGGCATATCACAGGCTTGCCGTTTATCGCCGCAGCCATAGCGGGGCGCCCCGGCTTTACGCGCACGCCGCGGAACAGCACTTGGCCGAGCGACTCGAAAACTTCTATCGTGTGGTCGCGCCGTCCCTTCGCGGACCCCGCGCCGACGAGGACTATGTCGTAATCCTTCGCGCCGCGTTCGACGTATTCTTTCAGTATTTCAAGGTTGTCCGGCAAAACCGGCGCGACGTCTATCGAGTATCCCCAGCGGAGGAAAGAGGCCGAGATGAACAGAGAATTACTCTCCGCGACTGTTCCCGAGCGCTGCTGTTCGCGCGCGAGCCATTCCTCGCGCGGTATTATCTCGTCGCCTGTCGGGAGGAAAAGCGTCCTCGGCGCGCCATAGACGGGGACTTCGTCTATCCCGGCGCAGAGGAGGAGCGAAATCAGCGCAGGAGAGACGGTCTCTCCCTCGCGCGCGATTATCTGCCCCGCCATCACGTCCTCGCCGAGCGGGCGGACGTTCGCCGAGGGCGTCAGAGGCTTGAACACGGAGAGCGTTTCTCCCTCCACCGACGAATCCTCCACCATCAGCACGCAGTCGGCCCACTCCGGTAGCGCTGCGCCGGTGTTCATCCACTGCCACATCCCCGCCTCCACCTTCGTCGGCGTCGCGGCGGACGCTCCAGCCGTGTCGGCGGAACGCAGCGCGTAGCCGTCTACCGCCGAGGCCGCGTAATGCGGCACGTTGCGCCCCGCGAGTATGTCATCGGCAAGCACGCGGTCGAGCGCCGCCGTTATCTCCATTTTCGTCTTAAATTTGTCCGCGTCTTTCGCGAATCTTGCCTCTAAAATTTTCCACGCTTCTGCGAGCGTGATGTGTTCAGGGAAATTTACCGCCATAGCCACACCTCCGCAATTTCTCCCACGCGCGCAGTCTCGCGGTTCTCAGGTATCCTGATGAAGCCGCATGCGTCCGATAGTATCGATATATAGCCGGACTTCGCCGCGAGAGGCGAGACCGTGCCGTCCGCATTCACCACGCAGGGGAAGAACTCCTCCGGCCCGGTGCGCGCCCTTAGGTCGCACGACAGCGGCATCAGCGTCCGTCTCCAGCATTCGCGCTCCTCCGCGCCGATAAGGCGCAGAAGCAACGGGATTAGAACAGTGAAGCCGACTGTGAAGCATGAGAGCGGATGGCCCGGAAGGCTGACAGCGAGCTTGCGTGCAGCCGCGTCGGCAGCGACGAGCGTCGGCTTCCCAGGCGCGATGTTGATTCCGCGCACAAGCAGCCCAGGTTCAGGCAGCGACTCAAAGAGACGGGAACAGTGGTCGCGCACGCCAACCGACGAGCCGCCGCTCAATATCAGAACGTCGCGTGCGGCGAGCTCTTCGCGGAAACGGCGCTCAAACTCCGCGCCGTCGTCCGAGACTATCCCCCGATACGCGGCTGGAAAGCCGAAGCGAGAGAGCAGAGTCTTAACGCTCCATCCATTCACATCGCGCACAGCGCCAAGCGGCGGGTGCTGCTCCTCCGCGGGCACTATTTCGTCGCCCGTCGATAAAATCGAAATTCTCAGATCCGCGACGGGCAGTTTTGCACGGCCTATTGCAGCAAGTACGCTTATCGTCCGAAAATCTATGAGGCCCCCGGCGGGAATGAGCTTCTCGCCCTCGCCAACCTCTTCGCCTCTGCCGATAACGTTCTCTCCGGCCTGTACGCCGCGCCGTATCTCTACCCAACCTCCAGCCTCGGAGGTATCTTCGAGCATCACGACCGAGTCGGCTCCCTCCGGCAACATCCCTCCGGTCGGAATCGGACAGGCTTCGCTCAACGAGAGCCTGAAGTCCGGCGCTTCCCCCATGCGCACCTCGCCCTTTTTTGACAGAAATAGCGGCGTCCCAGGCGTCGCGCCAGCAGCGTCCAGGTGGTTCACCGCGTAGCCGTCGCGCAGGCTGCGGCTGAAGGGCGGATACGGCGCAGGGCTCATCACCGTCTCAGCACAGCGGCGCCCCACGGCTTCGTCAAGCGTCGCTTCAGTTTTTTTATAATTCCATGGAAAAGCAAGGCGTTTTTCTATTTCGTCGAGCGCGGCCTCACGCGGCGCAACCTCTTTTACAAAACCCGCCATTGAATCAGCGACCTTTCGTAAGCTTTTGCATAAAGAACGCCGGCTTCGCTTCCGTTTCTCGGAAAGAGGCCGGCTTTGCAGTCTATTTGACGGAGACGACGTAGACAGGGAATCCCATCGCAGCCAGCTTCCGCGACAAAGCGCGCGTCTCGTTCTTGTCTGAGTGTCCGCGTACCCTCACCTTGTAAAAGGGCTTGCCGTCGAGCTTCTCGTCTACCACATAGGCCGAGTAACCCTTTTCGCGCGCCTGCTTCACCGTCAGCTCAGCGCCGGAACGCGCGCGGAAGCCGCCTATCTGGACGTCCCATCTCGGCCCGGAGGACTGTGCCGGTGTCGGCTGACGCGTTGCCGAGGGCTTCGGCTTCTCCGCAGGCTTCTGGACTGTTTTCGTCTCGGCAGGCTTTGGATTTTCGACCGACGCCGGTTCAGGCTTCTGCTCGGCCGGCGGAGTCTCCGGTGTTATCGTCGAGGTGTCGTCCATGTCGACAAGCGGCGGCAGATTGTCGCCGTAATCATCGCCGTTTTCGTAAGTTTCAGTGACCGCAGGAGGGTTGACCGTGCTCGGAAGCGGACGTTCCCCGCGCGGCGGCGAGAAGAAGAAAAGCTTTATGCTGAAGTAAAAGAGCGCGAGCGCCATTATGACCGCCACAGGCATTATCAGACGCCCAAGGATGTTCGAGGCCGTGCTTTTTTCTTTGAAATTGCGAGTCCTACGAGTGACCATGAAGAGAATACCTCCGTACCGATTGCAGACGCGACGCGTCAGCTAGATGAACTTCGCGATCTCTTCCGCCGCTTCAGCCCTGTTGCCTTCGGGCAGGCGCGTTTCGCCGTTTTCGACGGCGGCGGCGAGGGTCGCGCTTTCTTTATATCCGTACCACGCGAGACGGAATTCCGTCTCCGCTTCCTTGACTCCGGTGAGACGGAGCTGCGGCGTCTTTTTCGTTATACTCCGCATCTCCTTTTTTATTTTCTCATATTTTCCTTTAATTGTGCGGATTTCGGCGAAATTTTCCACGCTCCACGGCGTTCTCGGCTTCGGGACAAACGGATTGACGGAGAGAGTGAGCGCAAGCCCCGTCTCGTCTATTATGCGGCGGCACAAGTCCGTTATAGCGGAGACGTCCTCTCCTGTCTCGCCGGGAAGGCCAACCATGAAGTAGAGCTTCGCTTTGTCGATGCCAAGACCGCGCGCCATCGCAAGCTTTTCGACTACGAGGTCATTCGTGAACTTCTTGCCACAGGCGAAGCGCAAGCTGTCGCTTCCGGTCTCCGGCGCGACAGTAACGCTGCGCCGTCCACTCGCGGACGTCGCCGTCACCATATCCGACGTGAGCCTGTCGAGGCGCAGCGACGCGAAAGAGACGCAGATTTCTTTTTCTCTGAGCTTTGCAAGAAGCTGCGCGATGAACGGGTAATCCCCCGCCTCCGGCGTGACGAGGCCGGCCTGCGGAACGTCGAAACGCGTCGTTATCTCGTCTACTGCCTTCTCTATCGCCTCGAACTTACGGAAGCGCATACGCCCGAAGCACTGCGGCAATGTGCAGTACGAGCATGAACGCGCGCAGCCGCGTTGGAGTTCAAGCAGCAGTGTCTTACCGAAGGTTCCGCGCGGCGTCGTCCATACGCTGTGCATCGGATACGGGCCGTCGAGCGAGAGCTCGCGCGCGATACGCAGATTTGATTTTTCAAGACCTTCTCTCATATGAACGGGCGGCACAAAAACCGTCGGAACCTCCGCAAGCTCGCGCCACAGCTTCGAGCGGCTGCCGCCGCCGTAACGGCGCAGAACTCCGGCGACATCGCCCATAACGTCCATGCCGTCGCCGAGTATTACGAAGTCGCAGACACCTGATGCGGCAAGGGGATTGATGTAAGTCAGAGCGCCGCCCATGCCGACGACCGGGAAGCAGCCCTCTTCGCGCTCCTCAGGAAAAAGCGGGATGCCTGCACCGTGCAGCCATCTAAAGAAAACCGGTATGTCGCACTCGTACGCGATGCTCGCGGTAACGACAGGAAAGCGTTCGAGCATCGTGTCGGCGTCGGCGGAACGGTAAGGCACCGGCGAGGCAAAGAAGCGCTCGGCCGCTGCTCCGAGCTCGCGCAGCTTCTGAAATACGTACTGATAACCGAGGCTCGCCGCACCTATAGAATAGTCAGCCGGATAAAAGAGAGCCCAAGGCAAATCTCCTCCCTTGGGCAGTTCTTTTATCCATTCTTCGTCTCTTCTGTATTCGTCCCAGCTCTGCCATGCTGTAACCTTGACGGTGCGGGCGACTGACGCGCGCTGTTTTTTCAGGAGTCGCGCCTCCGTCTCAGGAACGATGGCGTGTCATACTGGTCGACCGGCGCGCCGCTTCTCTGGAAGAGATCCTCGTCGCTCTGCTGCTGCGGAGCCATGGGTTTCACCGGTTCGGCCTTCTTCGGCTGCGGCTCGGGCTGCTGCTTCTCAGACTCTGGCGCCTTAGGCTGCTGCACTGCCGCCATTTTTGAAGCGGTGTAGTTGTTGAGGTTTTTCACAGCCGCGATGTCGAGCCCCTGCGTCGTCACTCCGGTCGACGCGGGACGCTGCGGCTGCGCGGCCTGCCTGTGCGGGAAAGCCGTCCTTGCGGGAGGCGTCTGCGGAGCCGACGCCGACTTCTCCTCCTTGTCGTCGAAGCCGGTTGCGATGACTGTGATCTGTATCGCATCTTCCATTTCTGGGTCGAAGACGTGGCCCCAGATGATAAAGGCGTCCTCGTCGGCGGCCTCCGTGATTATGCTTATCGCTTCGTTTATCTCATGGATGCCGACGCTCGCTCCGCCTGTGATGTTGAAGAGTATGCCCTTCGCACCGCTCATCCTACAGTCCATGAGCGGGCTGTTGATCGCATTGTAGGCCGCCGTCGCCGCGCGTTTTTCGCCGTAGCCTTCGCCTATGCCCATAATCGCGGTTCCGGCGTTCGACATAATAGTCTTGACGTCGGCGAAGTCGACGTTGACAAGGCCGGGGCGCTTGATAAGGTCCGTGACGCCCTGCACCGCCTGATGGAGCACGCCGTCAGCCATCTTGAAGGCATCGTTGACCGAGGTCTTCTTATCCGTGACGTTGAGAAGCCTGTCGTTCGGTATCACGATGAGCGCGTCCACCTTGTCGCGCAGCTGCTCGATGCCCATGTTCGCCTGGCGTATCCTGCGCCGCCCTTCAAAGGTAAAGGGCAGCGTAACGACAGCTACGACGAGCGCTCCCGCTTCCTTTGCGATTCCCGCGATGACGGGCGCGGCTCCTGTTCCTGTGCCGCCGCCCATGCCGGCGGCTACGAATACCATGTCTGCGCCTTCTACGACGGAGCGCAATTCCTCGCGCGATTCCATCGCGGACTTGCAGCCGATCTCCGGATCCGAGCCCGCGCCGAGCCCTTTGGTAAGCTCCTTGCCCAGGATGATGCGGCAGGAAGCCTCTGAGAGCTCAAGGTGCGCGATGTCGGTGTTCGCAGCGATAAACTCAACGCCGGTGACGCCGCCGCGTATTATGTGGTTCAACGCGTTGTTCCCCGCGCCGCCGACGCCGATTACCTTAATAACTTCGCGCGCCGGGAAATTCGATTTATCAAGCTGAAAAATTTCGGACATTGAATCCATTATTCAAACCTCCGCACAAAAAGCCTCTAAAAGAGATCCTTAAACATATCGCCTATCGACTTCAGAGGGTTGAAGCCGCCGTCTTTCTTTTCCTTTTGGCCTGCCTGCAAACCGTCGCCGACCGGCGGCACGTAAGCCTGCATCTTAGGCGCTTCCGCCTTGCCAACTCCTATCGAAGGGGTGTCGAGATAGCGGAACGGGTCGCGTTCCCGCGTCAGAATATATTTGATTATGCCGGCGGCAGACGAATATTCCTGCGTATTGCGTCCGGGAGGCATACGGTTTGCGTCGACCGGAACAGCTATTCTCGCTGGAAGGTCCATCACGTCGAGCATAAATTCGTCGATGCCCTCAGTCTTCGAGACGCCGCCTGTGAGCAGCATGCCGCCAGGCAGCAGCGTAACGCGCGACGCCTTTATCTGCGGCTTTATGAGCTCGTCGGCAAGCTCCTCGAGACGGCAGCGGACTATGTCGTAGAGATCGGCCTTAGATATGTCGAACTCACGCGAGCTGTGTGTGAAGCTTATCGTCTCGTCCGGCGCGAAGTCTGGGCGCAGAGAGACAGTGCGTTTAAGCTCCTCCGCCTTGTTGAGCGGCAGGCGCATAACGTTGCCGAGGTCGTTCGTTATGTGATCGCCGCCGACATGGATAAGGCCGAGGTGCTTCGGCCGCCCGTCGGCGAACACCGCAACTCCCGTCGTGCCGCCTCCGATATCGACGACCGCGGCTCCCGCGAGCGCGTCCTCCGGCGTAAGTACCCCAAGCGCTGCGGCGAGCGGCTTTATTACGAGGCCGTTCACGTCGAGCCCAGCGCGGCTGACGCAGTTCATGACGTTCTGTATCGTCGCGGTCGGCACAATTATCGACTGCACCTCGATGTCAAGACGCATAGCGTTCATGCCGAGCGGGTCGTCTATGCCGACGTTGCCGTCGAGCGAATACTCGACCGGTATCGTGTGCAGTATCGTCTGGTTCGCCGGCACGACGACGTCGGCCTGCGCAGCGTCTATGACGCGCTCTATGTCGAGGCGCATTACGGGGCGTGGAGTGCGCCCAAGCGAGACCATGCCCTTAGAGCGGACGCTCGTCACCTCGCCGCCTCCGAATGCGACGGTGACTTCGCCGATGTCCTGCCCGACCATATTCTGGGCGTCGCTGACGGCTTGGCGCACGGATTTAACAGCCTGATCGAGGTTTACGATGAGCCCCTTTCGGATGCCGTTCGACGGCGCCTGGCCGACGCCGATTATCTGCGCTTCGTCTCCCTCCGCGCCGCGCTCCGCTACGACGACAGTCACCTTACTTGTCCCGAGGTCAAGGCCGACGAGCAGATCCGGTTCTATATCATGACGGTAGCTTGAAGTTTTCTTAAACAAATTAAAACCCCTCTCTCTAGGGATATGATCTCACGTCTATTTTACCTTATAACCCTTTTTATATAAATACGTCAGCGCTCTTGGAGCAAAGTCAAGGACGTTGTTTTTTATTTTTTGCGTTTTCGGCCTCCTTTTCCTCCTTTTCACCCGCTCTTGTGTTGCGTAGAAGTATTTTATCCTTATAAGTGCAGTCGATGAAGATGTCAGGCGGCATATTTTCAAGCGCGCCGTAAAGTTTCCTCACGGCAAGCACGGCTTCGGCCCACCGTTCCGCGTCGTCCGGCAGCAGCAGCTGAGCGCCGTTTTCCTTTGTTCCGGGGCGATAGAGGATAAGCCGCACGACCGGCGTTCCCTCCTTCGCGCCCGCCTGCACGTATTTAACGTATGGCGCAAGCTTCAGCGCGTTGATCTGCGCGTACCAGCGCGAGATAAGCGGGAGAGAAAGGCTTGATCGGAAGATGTTGCCTTCGGATGCCGCCATGTCTATCGGTGTGGAGCGGTCGGCCCCCCACGAAAGAACCGGACGCTTATCCGCGCCGCCGCCGTCGATGATCCGATTCTCCGCGAGCGAAGACAGCCAAAGCTTGCCTTCGGCGGAGAGATACCAGAAGCGTCCGCCCCAATATACGCGGTAGACAGGGACGAGCGGACGCACGCTTACGATAAATCTGCCCCAGCCGGCAAGCGAGACGTCGATTTCTACGGGATAATAAGCCTCGATCAAATTCTTGTATTCTTTGCGGTGCAGCCAGAACGATGGCCAGAAGCGCTCTCGTTCAGACGGTATAGTCCCCCAAAGCACATATTGCGGCAGGGCGCCGGACGGCCGCTGTTCTATGATACTGACGCGAGAGACCGCAAAGCGCGCCTCTGCGGCGGCGAGCAGCCCTGCGGCGAGCGCGCAGAGGATTATCAGAAATTTTTTGAGTTTCCTCCTGCGCCTAAAACGCCCCAAAGAATTTGATTTCATATTCCAATTTTATCCCGAACTCGCCGAAGACGCGCGCGCGGCACTTCTCCGCAAGGCTGAAAATTTCAGACGACGACGCGCCGCCGCGGTTTTCTATAAAATTCGCGTGATGCTGCGAGACTACGGCTCCGCCCACGGCGAGCCCCTTGCAGCCGCATTTGTCTAGAAGCAGCCCCGCCGGGGCCTGCGGTGGATTTTTAAAGACGCAGCCAGCGGTCTTCGCCCCTATCGGCTGTCCCTTCTTGAGCGACGAATAATGTCTTATATTTTTAATAATATTATCTTTCGATGACAACGGTACGCGCATGAAGGCGCGCGTTATCATGAACGGGCTTTCGCTTCCCCACGGCGAGGCGCGGTAGCTCCAACGGAGCTCACTGGCGTCCCATAGACGGACTTCCCCCTTTTGGGAGATCGTTTCGATTTTTTCGACGAGCGGCGCGAAACTGACGCCTCCAGCCCCAGCATTGCCGCAGAGCGCGCCGCCGACGGTGCCGGGGATTCCTGCGAGAAATTCAAGGCCGCCGAGATTTTTTTCAACGGCGAGCGCGAGCAGTTTTTTAGCTGGATAGCCCGCCTCTATTTCCGCTTCGGCGCCATCGCGCTTTTCGGTCAATTTTATGCCGATCATGCGCGCGCACGATATGACGCCCGCTTCAAGCAACCCGTCCTGAACGAGGACGTTCGACCCGCCGCCGAGGACGTAGACGGCGTCGCCAGACGCCATGCCGGAACGTACGAAAGCGACTGCCTCGTCAGCCGAGCGCGGCGTGGCGAGCCAGAGGCAGCGCCCGCCGCTGTCCCAGGTGTTGAACTCCCTTAGGGAAAAATTTTTAAAAATTTCGCAGCCCGCCATATCAGGCCGACATCTCCCCAAGCTTCTCAGCGATTTTCTGTCCGAGCGTGCCGACCGAACCGGCGCCTATGGTCAGTATAATGTCTCCGGAGCGAGCGGCCTTGCAGACGGAAGTGATGAGGTCGTCGAAGTTGCCAGAAAGCTCGTAATGCGAGCGCATGTCGTCGGAAGCGGCATCGAAGATGAGCTGTGACGAGACGCCCTCTATCGGGCGTTCGTCCGAGCCGTACACGGGCAGTATAAAGGCTCTGTCGGCAAGAGAAAGAGCTTCAGCGAACTCCCTGTAGAGCGCCGCGGTGCGGCTGAATCGGTGCGGCTGGAAGACTGCGACGATGCGGCGGCTGGGGAATATCCGGCGCACGGTGGAGAGCGTCGCTGAAATCTCGTTCGGGTGGTGGCCATAGTCGTCGTAGATCATTATGTCGTTGACCTCGCCCATCTTCTGTAGGCGGCGCTTCGCGCCGCGGAAGCTCTTAAGCCCTTTGAGTATGGCTTCGTGCTCTATGCCCATCTCGCGCGACGCCGCGTATGCTGCAAGTGAGTTCAGCACGTTGTGCTCTCCGGAAACGGAGAGCTCGACGGTGCCGAGGTCTTTTCCGTCGTGGAAGAGCCTGTAGGCGACGCCGCCGCACTCGTGGTGGCTGACCTCGGCCGCCCCCCAGTTCCACGCGCGCCCCCAGCCATATGTCTCTATCACGCCGCTCACGGTATATTCTTCGCGCAGGCGGCGTACGCCCCCATCCTCCATACACATGATGATTTTCCCCTCGCGCTTAGAATTCGAGAGAAATTCCGCGAAGGCGTCCGTCACTGACTTGAATGTCATGTAGTGGTCGCGATGATCCCAGTCTATGTTCGTGATTACAGAAATTTCGGGATGGAAATACACGAACGAACGGTCACTTTCGTCCAGCTCGGCGACCATATAGTCGCTCTGCCCAAGCTTCGCGTTCGTCCCTATCTGGAGCACGTCGCCGCCTATCGCTATCGTAGGGTCGCCCCCCGCCTCTTCGGCGATGAGCGAAATCATCGACGACGTCGTCGTCTTGCCGTGCGTACCAGCGACGCCTACTCCGCGGCGGACGTTGAATATCTGGCTGAGCACCTCGGCGCGGCGTGAGACCAGTATCCCCTGCTGCCACGCCTTGAGTATCTCAGGATGGTCGTTCGGTATCGCGCTCGAGTAGACTAGGATGTTCGGCATGAACTCGTCTATGTGCTTCGCTTCGTGTCCTATAATTACTGGAATGTTACGCTCTTCAAGATGTTTTATATACGAGGTCTTCACGGCGTCGCAGCCAGAGACTTTGCAGCCTATCTGGTCAAGCAGCAGCGCGAGGCCGCTCATGCCCGCGCCGCCTATGCCCATAAGATGGATGCTTTTATTTTTAAGGTTGACGTCCCTATTCTCCATTTCAGCACAGTTCTCCCTTCGCCTATACGGCGGAAAAGAGCAAGCTCCACAGATTCTCGCAAATCACACCTCCGCGCCCGCTCAAATCTCCCGCCTTTTTACGATTTCTCCCTTTTATCCCGTTCAATCTCAGGAGCGATGAAACGAGCGCCTCATGCCCATCGTTCTCCGTCCATATCATTCCTTCGTTTTCGCCCGCGAAGGCGAGCGCGTTGTAAAACTGGTGGTTGTCCGCCGCCTGCATCCACGGCACGACAAGCGCCGGAAGGCCGAGCGCCGCGGCTTCCGTCAGCGTCGACCCCCCGGCGCGCAGCACGAGCATATCCGCGAGGCCGTAAAGCTGCGCCGCGTCCCAGACCTTGGGAAGCAGCCAAACGTTCTGCGAGGGACGCTCAAGCTTGTCCGCAACTGCGGCGAATACAAAGGTCCACTCCTTGAAGGGCTCCTCCCCCGCCGCTTGGCACAGCTCGTCCTTCACGGAGCGGCTGCCGAGCGATCCAGTCATCGCTACAACGATAGGGCCGTCGGGGATTTCGCCCTCAAGCTCTAAATTTTTCCACGCTTCGCCGCGCGCGGGAAGCGCAAAATCACGCACTGGGACGCCGGTGCGGATGAATTTCTTTTTCGGCAGAGGTGCGCATTCGCTCCAGCCGCTGTAAATTTCCATTCCAAGTTTCGACGCGAGGCGCGTGACTTTGCCTGCGCGCGCGTTCTGCTCGTGCAACGCGCAGCGCACGCCGGCGCGGCGGCACGCCATTATCACCGGCAGCGAAAGATAGCCGCCGAATACGAGCGCCGCGTCAGGCTCAAAATCCTTCACCAGCGCCGACGCCTTGCCGTAAGACGCAAACAGCGCGCGCAGCCGCGCCGCCTTCTGGCCGAGGCCGCGCCCGGCGAGCGGAGAGCCGTCTGCGGGCAACGCCACGGGCTCCGTATGCGCCGCGGCGTAAATCTCGCGTTCAAGCGGACGCGAGCCGCAGACATAGCGCACTGAGCACTCGGGATGATTTTTATTTATCCAAGCGCCGAAGGAAAGCGCCGGCCATATATGACCGCCCGTTCCTCCCGCGGCGAGAATTATCATTTTAGGCCGCTGCGATTCCGCGGTCATCGTCCTCATCCTCCATATAACTATCCTTTTCGAGCCGCAGTATCAGCCCGACGCGCGCCCACATGGTGACGAGCGACGTTCCGCCGTAGCTGATGAAGGGCAGCGCCATTCCAGTCAGCGGTATCATCTTAGTGACGCCTGCGACGTTAATGACAAGCGGCAGCAGAATCGTCAGAGATATGCCCCACGTGAGCGAGGCTTTGAAATCGTCGCGCGTGCGGAAATATGTCGCGCGCGCCTGCAGCATCCAGAAACCGAAGAGCGCGATCACGCAGGCCGTGCCTGCGAAGCCGAGCTCTTCCCCTATCGCCGCGAATATAAAGTCCGTATAAGCTGCTGGAAGATAGTTCAGCTTCTGAAATCCATGCCCAAGCCCAGCGCCCCAAGTCCCGCCGTTTGCGAACGCGATAAGCCCCTGAATCGCCTGAAATCCCCTGTTGAGCGGATCCTCCCACGGGTCGAGGAAGGCGAAGACTCGTCTTATGCGGTATGGTTCGAGCCATATAAGCAGCGGGAACACGACACCGCCTACGATGACGCCCGCGACAAGCGGATAGCGCCAGCCGATACGCTCTACGTACATGCCCATGACCACGGTGAATACCAGTATCGTAGTACCAAGGTCGGGCTGCATAAGCAGAGGCAATGAGGCGAAAATTACGAGGAACAGAACCCTTCCGAAGGTCTTCAGCGGATCACGGTCGCCGTCTCGCGCCAACAGCTTTGCGACGTGCAGCGCGAGCGAGAGCGCCAGCAGCTCGCCTGGCTGCAAGGATACGCCGAGCCCGGGAAGCCTTATCCAGCGGCTCGCGCCGCCGACAGTGTCGCCGATTCCCGGAACCAGCGGCAGCCACGACATCAGCCACATAAGTACCATGAGATGCGCGGAAAAGCGCTTCCATATGCGCACGGGGACGGAGTAGACGAAGAACATTCCGCACACCGCGACGGCGAGCCAGCGCAACTGGCGCAGCCCCGTCTGGAACGGCGTCCCCGTCAGCACAAAAGAGTTTGGACTCGTCGTCGAGGTGATCATGAGAATGCCGATACCGCTCAGTATGAGAGGTATCACCCAAATGAATGGATTCGCCCTGTATCTGTTTTCAGACGGCTCCTCCGGTCCGCGCTGCGCCATGCGTTAGCCTTCCGCTTTGATTATCTCTTCCGCGACGCGGCAGAAGTCTTCGCCGCGCGCCTTGTAGCTCGGGTACATATCCCAACTCGTGCAGGCGGGCGAAAGCAACACTGTATCCCCCTCCTGCGCCAGCTTCCATGCGGCATGGACGGCTTCGTCCATATCTTTGACGAGGCTGTAATTTTCAAAGCCTGCGGCGGCGAGCGCCAAGGCTATTTTTCCCTTTTCCGTGCCGAGTATGACCGCGGCGCGCGCGTTCTGTTTCACGGCCTCGGCGAGAGGCGCGTACTCCTCTCCTTTGCCCTGTCCGCCGAGTATCATAACCTTCGTGCCGGGCAGCGAGGTCATTGCGGTTATCGAGGCTGCGACGTTCGTCCCCTTCGAGTCGTCTACGAAGGTCACGCCGCGAAGCTTCCCTGCGAAGGCGCAGCGGTGCTTCGGCGGCACGTAGGAACCCATCAGCTCCGGCGTTATCTCCGGCGTGTTGAATATCGCGAGCGCGCCCGCAGCCATCGCCGCGTTCTCTAGATTATGCTTCCCGAGCAGCTTCACGTCGTCAAAGAGGAATAACCTGTGCTTCATACGACATCCGCCGCCGTTTATCCACGCCGCTCCGACCTGCTCGTCGAGGTAAATACCCTGCGCGTGAGGATCTTCCTCGTGCCACGAAAGCGGGAAGCGCTCGACGCCATCCTTGATATGAAGAGCTTCTTCGTCGCGCTTCTGGTAAATCGCCGCGCCGCCGGGCGCAAGGCAGTTTATTAAGTTGGCCTTCGAAGCTACGTAGTTTTCGTATGAGCCATGCCAGTCTATGTGATCTGGAGCGAGGTTCGTAACCACCGCAAGGTCGCACATGAACTCGCGCGCCCAATAGAGCTGGAAGCTCGACAGTTCCAGCACGATAAAGTCGTAGTCGCTCCCGGCCGCGTGCGCGACGGCATTGCCGATGTTTCCGCCCGTCATGACTGAATACCCAAGCTTTTCGAGGAAGTAGCCTATCATCGAAGTCGCAGTCGTCTTTCCGTTGCTTCCCGTCACGCCGATGACGATGCCCGAAAGGTAAGGATTTACGAAGTCGAGCTCGCCATTCACCTTTATGCTGCGATTGAGCGCCTCGGCGACTATCGGCGCTTTCGGCGAAATTCCGGAGCTGACGACGACCTCGTCGGCTTCAAGCGCGCGCTCCGTGTTGCCGCCGCACTCATAATCTATTCCGGCGCTTTCTAAGAACTTTTTTGTTTCTTCCGGGAGTTCCTTCGCATCGGAGACGAAGACCTTCGCGCCGAGCTTCGCCGCAAGCTCCGCGAGCGCGCGTCCGCTCACTCCGGCTCCGACAACAGTTATTCTCTTGCCCAGAATCTGCGATTCCCCATACATCTTACATCACCAGCAGCTTTCTTTATAAAGACACCGATTTGTAATGATAGCCCAATCAATAGACTAACACAACATAGGCCATGCACAAAATTACGACGCCGATTAAATGGATAATCCAGAAACGCGTAACTATCTGCGTCTCCTTCCAGCCCGACATCTCGAAATGATGGTGAATCGGGCTCATTTTGAATACCTTTCTGTGAAAACAACGTATCGCTATTATCTGTACGGCGACTGAGAAAATTTCCACGCCGAAGAAGAAGCAGACTGGAATTACGTAAAAAACGATTCTGGAGCATACGCACAGCGAGAGCATGAGCCCTGCGAGAAAATGCGCGCCCACGTCGCCCATGAAAACGGAGGCGGGGTTGCAGTTGTGCCAGAGGAAGCCGAGGCACAGCGCTATCGCCATAAGGTTATACAGCACCGCCAACGTGCTCATGCCGGCGCCGAAGACAGTCAGCGGCAGAAGCGCGGCGAAGGTGATGAACGAGCAGCCGGCGGCGAGGCCGTCGAGTCCGTCTGTCACGTTGACTGCGTTCTGGAGGCCGACTCCGATGAAGGTCACGACCGCGACGAACACGGGGAACGACCGCATAACGTCTATTTCCGCGTGCCCCGTACGGAAGAACATCCACGCGGCCCACGGCAGAGTGACGGCGATCTGGAGCGCGAGCTTCTGCAAACTTGTGAAGCCGTCGCTCAAGTGCCGCCGGTATTTCAGCCATTCGTCGGCGAAGCCGACCGCGCCGACTAGTATCGGATAAGAGAGTATCGCGGCGGTCCCCTCCAGCATCGCCCAGAATTTCCACCAGTCAAAAATACTGTCTTCCCTTAAGAACGCGCCGCTTTGCCACATCCACAGCATAATCACGGGCACGCAGAGCAGCGCGACGGCGGCGAAGACGACGCCGCCCATCGTCGGCGTGCCGAGCTTCGTCTTTTCGTGCCACGCGGGGCCGTATAGCTTTGTCACCTGCTCTATCTTTTTTTGGTGCATCACCTTTATCCACCAGTTCTGGAGGAATATCTCGGCGAAAAAGACAAAGAACAGAAAAAATATGACGAAAATCATCTTTATTCCTCAGTCAGAGCCTCGACCGCTTTTTTAAGGCCGTAGGAGTTCGAGCCTTTGACGAGGATAAGGCCGCCCTTCTCGCTTTCTTCCAGCGCGCGCGCGACCAGCTCGTCAAGCGACGCGCAGAGCATAAAGTTGTCCGCGAGCGACGCTCCGCATTCCTTCCACTCATCTCCGAGCAGCAGAACGGAATCAAAACCGGCGGCGGCCTCAAGAATTTCGCGGTGCCACAGCGGCGTGCTCGCGCCCAGCTCGCGCATTCCGCCAAGCGCGGCGCATTTGCGCAGGCCTAGGCTCTCCGCCGCCGCGCGCGCGTTGCGTATCGCGGCGCGCATCGAGGCGGGGTTCGCGTTGTATGCCTCGTCGATAACCCAGCCGCCGCGCGCAGTACGTCTGCACAGTCCGCGCCCGCCGAGCTGCGCCATAGCGGCGAAGCCGCTCGCCGTCTCCTGCGCGCTCACGCCGCAGCTCTCCGCCGCGGCGAGGGCGAAGCACATATTGTATGCGTGCTGTTCGCCGAAGAGCGGCGCGGAAAGCGTAATTTCCCGTCCCGCCTCGCGGCAGCGCACAGAGGTCGAAGGGCCGCCGCCGTTCAAGGTCACGCGGCATTCCTCAATCAAAATATCTGCGCCCGCTTCGCGACCGACGCCGATTTTCATAATGTTATCATAATTATGGGACATTGCTTCGCGCAGTAGCGCGTTGTCGTAGTTGAAGATGATTTTCTGAAGCTTTTCGCTTCCGCACATTTCGAGCTTCGCGCGCAGAACGCCCTCGACGCTGCCGAAGCCTTCGAGGTGCGCGGGCGCTATCTCGGTTATTATCACGGTCTCCGGCGGGAAATATTTCACCATTTCGGCGATTTCGCCGAAATGGTTCGTTCCAAGCTCAAGGACGAGCGCCTCCGTATCCTCCGCCATTGACAGCACGGTCAGCGCGCAGCCGATGATTGTGTTGAAGCTGCGCACTGCGCTGCGAACCTTATACCGTCGGGCCAGAGCCACGGCGGTCAGTTTGCGCGTCGTCGTCTTGCCGACGCTTCCGGTTATCGCGATAGTTTTCGGAGCGACGCGGCGCAGATAATCCGAAGCGGCGAGCGCGAGAGCCTCCTCCGTGCGGCGCTCCGTCACGACGAACGAAACGCCGGGAAAATCCTCCGGGCGGATTCCGGCGCATTCAAGCCCTTCGCGTTCCGCAAGGACGACCCGCGCACCCTGCGACGCAGCCTGCTTTATGTAGAGATGTCCGTCTGTATTCGCCCCGCGTATCGCGGCAAAACCGTCGCCCTCGCATACCTCGCGGCTGTCGCATCTCCATGCCCGTGCCGCCGGTATGTCGGGGCCGAAAAAATTTCCGCCGCATGCCGCGGCGGCGTCGGACACGGAAAATGGCATTACTTTATGCTCCTTCCTCGCATAGCGCACCAGTCCGCGACGACTTCCTTGTCTACGAGGTGAATCGGCCCTTCTTTGAGTATCTGCTTAGTTTCCGGCCCACGCCCCGCTATCACGACCACGTCGTCGTCGCCAGCCATATCGAGTCCCTCGTATATCGCCTCGCGACGGTCTGGCGTGACGCTGTAAGGTGTGTCATGCTTTTGTACGCCGGGCAATATTTCCGAAATTATCGCCAGCGGTTCTTCCGTACGCGGGTTGTCAGAGGTCACGACGACATAGTCGGCGAGGCGCGATGCCGTCTCGCCCATGATGGGCCGCTTCGTCCTGTCGCGGTCTCCGCCAGCGCCGAATACGGCGATGAGCCTGCCTTTGCATATAGGCCTCACTGCCGTCAGCACCTTTTCAAGACCGTCAGATGTGTGCGCGAAATCTATGACGCATGTGCCGCCGCCTTCTATCTTATAGCGTTCAAGACGCCCCGAGATCTGCGGCATATGCGCTAGCGCGTCAAGCGCGAAGTTTGCCGAAATTCCTACCGACCATGCGAGCGAAAGTGCCTGGAGCGCGTTCAGCACGTTGTATCCGCCGAGCAGCGGCAGCTTGATACTCTTCACGCCGCACAAACCAGGCATTTTAATTTCTATGTCGAGGCCGTCAAGCGAGAAATTTTTTATAGAAGCGAAAAAATCTGCGCTCTCGTCAAGCATCGCGTAGGTTATAGCGCGCCGGCCTAGGCCGTCACGCAATCTGCGCCCATATTCGTCGTCGAGGTTCACGGCGGCCTGCCAATTGTTTCTCATATATTTGTCGAAAAGCGTTTTCTTAGCGTTGAAGTAGTTCTCCATCGTGCCGTGGAAATCGAGGTGGTCGATAGTAAGGTTTGTGAACCCCGCTCTGTCGTAGGCTGTGCCGCTGACGCGCCCCTGCACGAGAGAATGCGACGATACCTCCATAACGCATGCCTTGCAGCCGTTTTGGACCATGCGCGCGAAAAGATTCTGCAAATCAGCGCCCTCCGGCGTCGTGTGCTCCGCCTCTTCGGCCACCGCCCCGTCGTCGTATATGACCGTCCCGGCCAGCCCGGTCTTTATGCCGCAATGGTTGAGTATCGCCTGCGTCATAAATGCCGACGTCGTTTTACCGTTAGTGCCGGTCACGCCTATCATCGTCATTTTGCGCGACGGCTCGCCGTGGATCAGCGAGCAGACGCTGCCCATAGCGGAACGCACGTCTGGCGTTATAATCTGCGGGACGTTGGCAGCGCTTTCTCGCTCGCACAGGACGGCAGGCGCGCCCTTCGCGACGGCATGTTCGATGAAATTATAGCCGTCGGCATGGTCTCCCTTCGCCGCCGCGAACATTAGTCCGGGCGCTGCCCTGCGGCTGTCGCAGACCATTCCCTCCAGTTCGACGGAATCTATGTCGCAGCCCTCTGGGATATGGATGTGTTTATCGAGCGGGCTTTTATCCAAAACGTGAACGAGCTTTCTGAAATTCATGACCGACATCTCCTTTTATGCGTTTCTCCAAACGCGCAGTTCAATTTGACAGCTGCACAACGTCTTCCACTATATTTTTAAAGACAGGAGCGGCTATCTGCCCTCCGTAATATTTCTTCCCTTTCGGTTCGCCGATGCTGACAAGCATCACGTAGCGCGGCTTGTCAGCAGGCCAGAAGCCGACGAACGAGGCGACGTACTGCCCCTTCGTATACTTTCCAGACTGCGCTATCTGCGCCGTCCCAGTCTTTCCGGCTATCTCAGTCTTATCCGTATCGGCAAGCTTTCCACCGCCCTCAGAGACAACGCGGCGCATGGCGCCTCTTACAAAGTCCGCCGTCTCTTTGGAAATGACCTGATAGCGCACGCGGCGCTCACCTTTGTGTATTATTTTACCAGTGCTGTCCCGTACCTCCGAGACTACGTAAGGCTTAAGCAGCCTGCCTCCGTTAGCTATGCATGATATCGCCATTACCTGCTGAAGCGGCGTCACCGCGATGCCTTGTCCAATAAAGATGTTAGCCGGAACCGTGCCAAGCCACGCCTCCGGCTCCTTTATAAGCCCGGCCTCTTCGCCTGCCATCTCGACCTCGCTCTTCTCGCCGAAGCCGAACTGGCGCAGCATTCCGTATGCCTGGTACTTTGGCACGTTCATCGACATCAGCGACATACCGATGTTGCACGAGTTCATCAGTACCTGTTCAAGATTCTGCACGCCGTGCGCACGCTTGTTGACGTCGCTCATGGTTTTGTCGAAAAGCCTCATCGTTCCCTTGCAGTTGTAGGTAGCCGAACGCGAGGCCGCGCCGGTTTCGAGCGCTATCGACATCGTTATCGGCTTGAAAATCGAGCCCGGCTCGAATACACGGCCGAGCGCGTTGTTGCGCACCGCGTTGATGTTCGCTAGGTTTTTTCTGTCGTTTGGGTTGAGAGTCGGATAGCTTGCAAGCGCGACTATTTCGCCGGTGTAAGGGTCTACGCATACGCCCGCGGCCCATCCAGCGTCTACGGCCTTCGCTCCATCGCTGAGACGCCATTCGAGTATTTGCTGTATCCTTGAGTCTATCGTGAGCTTTATGGAACCTGCCGTATCTTTGACGATGCCTGACTTGCCGCCCATGATATCCATCGTCCTGCCTTTTGAGTCACGGGGCAGGAAGCGCGTGCGCGGCGGCGAGTAAAGTATGTGATTCCACTCGAGTTCTATGCCGGCCTGTCCGTATTCGTCAATGTCGCAGAACCCCAGCACATGAAAAGCAAGCGACTCATGAGGGTACATTCTTTGTTTTTCAGAGAGAGTGTAAAGCCCCGGGATTTTTTTAGCTTCAAGTTTGCCGGCCTTTTCTTTAGGGAGGTTCCGTCCCACCCAGTGGAAACGCCCGGGAAGCGTTTGCGAGAATTTTTTTACCGTTTCTTTGCCGAATGTAGGCGCAAGCTTGTCCGCGCTCGCCGGATCCCAGTACTTGGGATCTATGAAAAAGCTTGTCGTAGGGACAGATATCGCAAGCGGAATGCCGTTTCTATCCTCGATGCGGCCGCGCGAAGCGCTGACTGCTACATTGGCCCAGTACTGCTTCTGAGACTGCTGGACTATGCGGCGGTCTGGCCAGAGCTGAACCTTAGCGGTCTCCGCGGCGAGCACGCACATTACCGCAAGCACCGCAAACCATATCGAACGTGAACGTCTCGGCCCGTCATTCTGCGGACGTCTAATTCTTGGCATGAGCCCTGTTCACGAACGGGTTCAGGTTTTCGATCAGGCCGCCCTTCGCGTCCGCGGTCTGCACAAGACCTGCGTTCGCCATCATGACGGCACGGATGTCTACTTTTACCACCTTGATATTTTCCGCGTTGTTCATCCCGAGGTTCGTGCGGGCGTAGCTGTATATCTTCGCGGGAGAAAGAAGCTCAGCGTAACGGCGCGATAGCGCGAGGTTTTCCTCGCGGCAAGCCTCTATGCGTCCAGATGTTTCTGAAATCCTGTGCTCCAAGTAGAGGCCGTAGAGGCGAAGCGTGCCAAGCGCAGCCGCGCACAAAAAGACGCAGAGGAAGCTTAGGACGAACAACGCAGAGTGTCTGTTGCTCTCGCATTCGTGCTTATGGCCGTTCCTGCGCATCTTTCGTTCCCTCCTCTTCGTCGTTCTCGTCATCGAATTTCTGGAATATCCGCATCTTCGCGCTACGTGATTTGTGATTCAGTTCGGTTTCTTCCTCGGTTGGAAGAAGCGCTTTTCTCGGGGTCGGTTCTCCCGCGCCGTCTTCCTTCCATTTTCTGAACCGGTGCTTCACCATCCGGTCTTCGAGCGAATGATACGAGATAATGATTAACTTCCCGCCCGGATTTAGTATAGAGAGAGCGCCGTCGAGCGCCTCGTCGAGCGCCCCCATCTCGTCGTTAACCGCTATGCGCAGCGCCTGAAAAACACGCCGCGCGGGATGCCCGCCCATTCTGCGCTGCACCGGCGCTGGAAGTATTTTTCGTATCAACTCTACGAGCTCCGAGGTTGTCGTCAGCGTGCCGCCTCGTTCGCGATTTCTGACTATTCCCTTCGCTATCTGAAATGCGTAGCGCTCTTCGCCGTAATCTCTGAATATAGCGGTCAGCCCCGCTATATCGGTCTCGGCGAGAATGTCCGCCGCAGTCCGTCCTTCAGTTCCGGACTCCGCGTTCATCCTCATGTCGAGAGGCCCGTCGTTCTGGAACGAAAATCCCCGCTCCGCCTCGGTGAGCTGCAAATTTGAAACCCCGAGGTCGAAGAGCACGGCGTCCGCCCCGGCGAAATCAGGCTCGTCAGTAAGCTCCGCGATATGGCGGAAGTTATCTGCGACTATCGTCCATCGTCCAGCGAACGGAGCGAGCCGTTCAGCAGCGATCTCGCGCGCCTCGGCGTCCTGGTCGAAACCGTAGAGCTTTGCGTCATGATGTGCTTCGAGTATGCGCGAACTATGCCCCGCCAATCCGAGCGTCGCGTCCACGAAAACATCCAGCTTATCAAGCGACGCCGCGGCTGCCAGAACTTCGTCAAGCATTACGGAAACATGCTGTCTCATATTTCTTCAAGCTCCTCGGCCATGTCGCTGAAATCAGCTAGAACTTCGGCGCGGTGCTCTTCCCACTTCACCGTATCCCAAATTTCAAGATGGTCTTCCGCGCCTATGAGAGTGACCTCGACATCCGCCCCAGCGTAGTCACGCAGCATCTGCGGCACAAGGATGCGTCCTGCTCCATCTATTTCCTGCTCCGTAGCCATTGAGAGCAAAACGCGGCGAAAGTCGCGCGCCTTTTTCTTGAACGAAGAGAGGTCTTTAAGCTTTTCAAGAAGTTCCTCCCAGCGCGGGACGGGATAAAGAGCGATACAACGGTCTATGCCGATGGTGGCCACGACCGACGAGCCGAGTTCCCCACGGAACTTGGCTGGCAAGACAGTTCTGCCCTTACTGTCGATCTTGTGGTTGTAGCTTCCCACCAGCATTCATAATACCCCCACTTTATGCCACTTTATTCCACTACGCAACACATTAACCTTTAGCAGTCCAATCTGCAACGCTTTGAAATATAAAGCGTTAAACATAATTAAGACTATAGACCTATTATTTTACAAATAAGGATTTATATTGTCATAGTGTGCATTTTGCTGGATTTGACAATATATGATGTCTATATGTATGCATACAAGATAATTTTCAACAGCTTATATTTTTAAAGCAAGCTCATAAAAAGCTTAAAAGCATGAGGAAAACAGTAGGCTGCTGCATTGCCTGCTTTCGTCTATATGGAAACATGAACAATGCCATTGAAGGGTGAATGCCGCAAAAAGCGCGGCCAGACTGGCCGCGCGACAACGTTCTGATTTGTTGGATTTTTACCGCAGCTTGCCCTCCGAACTGCTTCCCGGTCGCTGCGCCGCTGGCGCGGCGGAGGCAGGACGCGGTGGCTGTGACCCGACGTAGTTGCTGACAGCTGGATAGGAGAATTTAATTCCCGCACTATTATAGCGCGCGCGAAGCTCTTCTCGGAATCCATAGCCGACCCTCCATTGATACCCAGGCGCAGTTTTGATGAGACAGCGGAATTTTACGCCGTCTGGGACGTAGTCCGTGATTCCGCTAAATGAATACTGCCCGTATATTTGTGGATCTCCTCTAGAGATTGTCTCTTCTGCAAGCGTAAGCATGATTTCTTTCGCCTTCTGGTAGTCAGCCTCGTACGGTATCGTCACATATATTGCGGAATACGACCAGTCCTTGGTGTAGTTAATGACATTTTGTATAGCGCTGTTCGGTATCATGATAAGGTTGCCTTCAAGACTGCGGAGCCGCGTGAGACGCAAGGTAAAGAGCTCTACAGTTCCCTCGAAGCTGCCGATCCGCACCCAATCGTTGACGTTATACTGATCTTCTACGACTATCAGCACGCCGTTGATTACATCTTTTATAAGGCTCTGTGCCGCAAGAGAAATTCCGAGTCCGGCTATTCCGATACCGGCGAGGACGGGGCGGATGTTGATGCCTACTGATGCAAGCAAGGCAAAGCACATCGCTAGGCCGAGCGCGGCGCGCGCAAGCTGCATAGTCAGCTGCCGCAATGTCGCCATCCTGTATATAACCATGTCGCGGCGTGTTTCGTCCTTGCCGCGCATCGACTGCTTCGCACGTTCCTCAGCCACGCGGAAGAGATGGCGCAACACGCGCTTTACCAGATTGTCCAGAAAGCACCAAAGGGACAACGTAAAAACGACGAGCGCTATCGTCGCCATGTTCTTCAAAATGAATTCTGCGAGCGCTTCCCCGTTGGAAAGCGGCATGCGCTTTACGAGCTCCGAGAAAACCGACAATATTCACGCCTCCATATTTCCGCGTCGTCTTGCGCTTATTATACCAAAGCGCCGCACGCGGGTTTCAAACGTAAAGCCCGGCCGCGAAAAGTAGCCGGGCTTTACGTTTGAAAATTTACTTTTGTCTCGCTAATTCTTCGTTATATCCTTATATCCTTTGAAGCGGGGGCGTTTTCATGCGGCGCTACGCCGTCCGAAACAGGATCTGCATTTTTATCCGGAAGCTGTAGTTTTGGCTCTTCTGACGGCGCAGCGGGAATTCCAGCAAGATTCTCCAGCGCTTCTTCGTTCACTTGGACTTTGAGCTTTTCGCGAAGAGCCTTTAGATCTTCGTCGATATAGTACATCTGGATGCGCTGCCCCACTTCGTTGCGCGCTTCGTCGAACGTCAGCTGCTTCGCGGGGCGGCGTTCGAGCACCTCGAAGAGGTGCCAGCCGAGGTTAGTCTTGACCGGTGTCGAAAGAGACTTGAGCTGCGCTTTTTCGATGGCGGAGCCGAGCGGCTCGGGCATCATGCCTTTTTCAACCCAGCCCAGGTCTCCGCCGCGCGCGGCTGTAGCCGTGTCACGGCTGAATTTTTCGGCCGTCTTCGCAAAGTCCTTGCTCTTATAAATATCAAGAATCGCATCGGTCGCTTCGCTCTCCGTATTGGTCAGGATGTGACGCACGCGCGCGCCCTCGGCCTGCACAAACTCGTCCTTGTGCGAGTTGTAGTAGTTTTTCATCGCTTTCTCGCTCATGTCCCATTTCTGACTGCGTTCGTTGATATAGGCTTCGACGAGGAGCTGTATCCTCTGCCATTTAAGTTTGAAGGCTATGTCCTCGCGCTCCGTCAGTCCGTCAAGGCGCGCGCCTTCGGCGAAGAGCACCGTGTCGGCCATCTGGTTAGCCATTTCGGTCCTGTCGGCGAGCGTAGACTGCGTGAGCATGAGGCCGACCATCATGATATTGCCGTTAGCGCTGCTCTGAAGAAGCTGCAGCATCTCCCTGTCACTCAGAGTTTCGTTCCCCACCGTAACGACTGTCTTCGCTTCCAGCGCTTTGCCCTCTTCCGCAGCGAAGCCCGCGGCGGCGAATGTCGCAAGGCAGAAGGCGGCTGTTATCGCAGCGGCGATTTTTTTCTTTCCAAACATTAAAGAATCCCCCTTGGTGCACAATTAGTCTTTTGACGCGGATATGCTAGCATAAAAAAAAGAATCCGAGAAGGTGCGCCCTCTCGAATTCTTCGCGCGTTTTTCGACGCGCCGTTAAATTTTCGACAATTCTAGTTTTTCGCCGTCCGAGGAGACTTTTATTTTGTCGCCCGCGCCGATTTCTCCCTCAAGAAGCCTGTTTGAAATTTCGTCCTCGACCATGCGCTGTATGGTTCTGCGCAAAGGACGTGCGCCATACTTGGGGTCGTAGCCCTTGTCGAGGATGAATTGTTTCGCGCTTTCATCGGCCTCTATCTCGACGCCGTTTTCAAGCGCGCGCTTCTCCACTTCGCCGAGCATTATGTCGATTATCCGAAGCAGTTCCTCTTTGCCGAGCGGATCGAAGACGAGTATCTCGTCTATCCTGTTAAGGAACTCGGGGCGGAACGCCTTGCGCGCCGCTTCTGTGACGGTATCGCGCATTTTGCGCCTATCTGCCGCGCCGGCATCTTCCGCTCCGCCGAAGCCGAGCGCACGCGTGCGCATATTCTCTGTAACGCCGACGTTGCTCGTCATTATCACGACGCAGTTCCGGAAGTCGCTGACATGGCCCTTACCATCCGTCAGCCTCCCGTCCTCCAGGAGCTGGAGCAGGACGTTAAATACGTCTGGATGCGCCTTTTCTATCTCGTCGAACAGCACTACTGAGTATGGACGGCGGCGTATTGCCTCCGTGAGTTTGCCACCCTCTTCAAATCCAACGTAGCCTGGCGGCGCGCCGATGAGCTTCGCGGCTTCATGGCGCTCCATGTACTCGCTCATGTCTATCCTTATCATCGCTTCTTCGCTGCCGAACAGGAACTCCGCCAGCGAACGGGCGAGTTCCGTCTTGCCGACGCCGGTCGGGCCGAGGAACAAAAAGCTGCCTACCGGGCGTTTCGGATCTTTCATTCCGCTTCTCGCGCGGCGCACTGCGCGCGCGACTGCATGGAGCGCCTCGTCCTGCCCAATTACGCGCTTTCTTAGCTCGTCCTCCATGCGTAGTAAGCGGCGGCTTTCCTCTTCCGTTAGCTGCGTCACAGGGATTCCTGTACTTTCCGCTATGATTTCGGCGATGTCCTCAGCCTTTATCTCGGGATGGGTTTTATTCTGCTTTTCAGTCCATTCCCTGCGCCACTGCTCGCTCTGCTCTTTCGCCTTGCGTTCCTCGTCGCGTAGATATGCGGCTTTCTCAAACTCCTGCGCCGCTGCGGCTTCTTCCTTCTCTTTACGCAGGTCGCCGATACTTCTTTCGAGGGCTTTAAGCTCCCCCGGCGCTTCAAGCGTTTTTATACGCGCCCGCGCCGAAGCCTCGTCTATCAGGTCTATCGCCTTGTCCGGAAGAAATCTATCTGTGACGTAGCGTTTCGAAAGAGAGGCCGCGGCTTCAAGAGCCGCGTCCGTTATATGGACGCGGTGATGCTGCTCGTATCTTTCACGTAGGCCTTTGAGTATCATCACGGTTTCTTCGACTGACGGCTCGTCCACCTGCACCGGCTGGAAGCGGCGCTCGAGCGCGGCGTCTTTTTCTATATACTTTCTGTATTCGTTGATCGTCGTTGCTCCGATTACCTGGAAGTCGCCCCGCGCAAGACACGGCTTCAGAATATTTGCCGCGTCAACAGCTCCCTCAGCCCCGCCGGCGCCGACTATCGTATGTATCTCGTCTATGAAGAGTATTATCCCCTTAGTCTCGTGTATCTCTTTGACAAGCCGCCTCATACGCTCTTCAAACTCGCCGCGGTATTTCGTTCCAGCGACAAGGTTCGCGACGTTGAGCTGCATTACACGCTTGCCTTTGAGCACCTCTGGGATGTCGCCAGAAAATATCCTCTGCGCAAGCCCTTCTGCGACGGCGGTCTTGCCGACGCCCGGTTCGCCTATAAGCACCGGGTTGTTCTTAGTGCGGCGCGAGAGTATCTGCACGACTCGCTGAATCTCCTTCGCACGACCTATTACGGGGTCGAGCTCGCCCTTCGCCGCCAGCTTTGTCAAATCCGTCGCGAGCTGGTCGGCGACAGGCGTGTTCGACTGCGTTTCTCGCTTGGCGCTCTGTGTACCCTGTCGCGGCTCCTTTGGGGCGCCGGTGCCGACCGTGCGGCCTCCCTCCCGCAGCTCCGCGATAAGCGCGCGGCATCCTGCGAGCGTCATTCCGTGCGCCGCGAGCACCTGAGCGGCCATTCCCTCGCGCTCCGCAAGGATTGCGAGGAATATATGCTCAGTCCCGATATAGTTCATGCCCATGCGCCGCGCTTCGCGCATCGCTAAATCCATGACAACTTTCACGCGATGGCTCGTCGGGAGATCGCGCTCTTCCGAGTAGGGCGTACCTACGCCTGCGTTGCGCTCTATCTCGCTGACTATGGTCTCAGGCGACGTTCCGTGATACATCAGCACGCGCGAAATTATCGCGTCGTTCTCATAGAGCAGCGCCAGCAGTACGTGCTCCGTCCCTATGACGTCATGCCCCATTCTCAGGGCCTCTTTATGCGCTATCTGGAATACGCGTTTCCCGCGTTCCGTGAAATCCTGCCACATCTATATATTCCGTTCTCCGTTCCTATCGTTAGAATTTTTCAGTTCGCTTATCCTGTCACGGAGCTTCGCGGCATATTCGTAATCTTCCGACCTGACCGCCTCGCGCATTTTGCTTTCAAGCGCCGTCATCTCCTCCTCGGCGGTCATTACCTTATTTTCCGCCTCTTCCTGGCGGGGAGCATTCTCTGGCTCAGCTTCGCCTTGACGATCGAACATCGAATCTGGCAACACTCCGCCGCAGCGCGGGCAGATGCGCCGTTTTTTCTTTTTATCCTCGTAAGCGCCGCGAAGCGCCGGCATCACAAGATCTCTGAAAGCCTCGTCTATACCCATGAGCCCTTCCACCGAGAAGGATAATTTCATGAGGTTCGTTACGTCGTTCATACTTAGAAACTCTCCCGCGCATTCCCTGCAAAGGTGCTGCACACGGCGTTCCCCATTCACAACCTTGACGAGGTGTACTTCGGCCCGTCTAGTTCCGCATTGTTCACACAGCATATATACCCGCCTCCTAGCTGAGCGCAAGGCTTGTAAGCAATTTTTTCAGCAATGACGCTCTCATGATTTCCCTTTTATGTATTGAAATATCGTAAAGGTTTTTTCCGTTTTCCTCTTGATCCCGCAGAGCGACCTCTATGATAAGGCGCTCGCGCGGAGAAAGCATCTTCCTATTCTGGAGATTCATCAGTAGCCGGCGTGAATCTTGCTCGGAAATTTTGTTGCCGACAAGATCCTCTAGGTGTACGGCCTCCTCGTCGCAGTTCTTAAATGTCAGCTGCACGACGCGAATGTAGCCGTGTCCTCCGCGCTGGCTCTCCACTATGAATCCGTTCTCGGGCGCGAAACGGCTTCTGAGCACATAATTTATCTGGCTTGGCACACATTCGAAATACTCGGCGAGGTCTTTCCGCCGAAGCAGGATCGTTCCGCCTCCGTTTTCTTCAAGAAGATGACCGATATATTCCTCTATCTTTCTCGTAAGACTTGACGACGCCACCGCGCTCACTCCGTTCCCAAATTTCTCAGCCAGTTTCGGCCGATCTTTTATCATTTATCAAGAAAGCAAAGCGATTCCAGAATTTTTCTTTTTCCTAACTGCGCGATGCGATAAGCTATGCCGGAACGCACCGGATTTTGTCGCGCGTGACGCGCAGATTTTTCGGTTTCGCTTTTACCGTCCTCGGTTTAACAGAATGCTTTCATTCTGTACCGTTGCGTGTATTCTACTCTATTACAACAAAAAGGTCAAGAAAAGACAAAAAATTTTTCTGTCCTTCCTTGACCTACGCATAAATGAGTTTTGTTGCGTTTGCAAGCTTGAAAAAATACCGTCAGCTGTGGCGGACCACGCCGGAGCTCCATTTTATAAACACGTCTGACAATTTAACAAAATCACCTTCACGTATCTGTCCGGAGCGGAAATCTGCAAATGTTGCCGGGATTTCTTTATCGCCGCTATCCGCGTCGCGCATGAGCTCGTTCAGCTTTTTGACGAAGCGTCCTGTCTCGCAGTAATGTTGCACGCGCACTGTAAAAAACGCTGATTTATATAGAACGCCAAGGATATCAATACTCTTCTCGTAAAGCCTGTTGTGGCAGCAGCCGTGGTATATCGCGCATGCTCCGTCTTTGAGAGCCTTCTTCGCCGCTCCGCCGTCGATCAGCGGCGCTATGAAATCGAGTGAACCGCAGAGCGGCGTCGTGCCGTGATACAGCAGAAACAGCTCCGACGCGCTCCACGCGCGCAGCTCCGGCTCGCCGCAGATAAAGCCGCAGGCTTTTTCCGAAAACGGCATCGACGCCAAGACCTCGGCGTAAAGGCCGAGCTCGCGCGGCGTCAGCTCTTTCAGCTCAAGGGCGAGGTCTATGTCGCTCCAGTCTTCCGCTTCGCCGCGACCGCGGCTGTCCTGGATGCCCGCAAAGACGAGCGCGCCGCCGAATGCACCCTCCATCTTACGCAAAAATTCCGCGCACCATTCATGAACGTCAAAGTCCATCGTTTGCTCCTCTTTCGCACCGGATTTTTACACAGAAAAACGGCAGGAGATATATTATCATGTTTCCCGCCGTTTCGTTTGTCATATTCGCCGCCTCTCTGCGGATTTATGCGCGCCGCAAGAGAAACGCTTCTATCCTGTCCATCGCTTCCCGGATCGTCTCCATGTCGTAAGAGTAAGTTATCCTGACAAAATTCGCATAATCGTCGCCAAATATCGTCCCAGGCATCAGCGCGACCTTGCACTCTCGGATAAGCGTATGCACAAGCTCCTCCGCAGTCCAGCCTGACGGCGAGATGTCGGCCCAGAGATAGAACGCGCCGCGCGGCGGGCTGCACCGCCAGCCCAGCTTATGCGCGCGCCCGCATATATAATCGCGCCGCGCGCGGTATTCCTCCGCCATATGCGCAATGTCGCCGCGCCCGCGCTCCAGACCACGCAGCGCAGCGTACTGCGCCACTCCGGGCGCGCACATCGCAGTAGAAGCGTTTATCATGGCGATGGGCTCAAACAGCGCGGCTGGCGCGCAGAGATAGCCTATGCGCCAGCCGGTCATCGCCATCGACTTTGAAAAACCTGAAATAAAGACCGTGCGCTCGCGCATCCCCGGCTGGTGCAGAATCGTACAGTGTTTCCCGTCGTAGACAAACTCGGCGTAAACTTCGTCGGAAATCACGATAATCTCCTTGTCCCTTATAACGTCGGCAATCTTCGCCAACTGCGCGTCAGACATAACGCTGCCGGTCGGGTTGTTAGGATAATTGAGGATAAGCATCTTCGTCCTCGGCGTTATCGCCGCCGCCACGTCATCCGCGTCGAGCGCCCATCCGTTCTTTTCGTAAGTAGGGACGAAGACCGGCACGCCGCCAGAAAGGCGCACGAGCGTCGCGTAAAACCCATAAGCCGGTTTCGGCAGCAGCACCTCGTCGCCGTCGGAGACGAAGGCCCTTATCGTGTCGTCAAGGCCGAGGGACGAACCGGGTGTGAGCAGCACTTCATCCTGCGAATAACGGATGTTGAAACGCTCTGCGAGATACTCGGATATCTTCGTTTTAAGCTCAGCGTAGCCGTTGCTAGGAGGATAGAAGGTCTTCCCCAAGCTAATTGCCTCGATCGCTCCGTTCCCTACCACGGCAGAGGTAGAAAACCCCGGTTCCCCCAACCCGAGAGAGAGGACGTCCTGCGGAAGGTTGAAGAACGCCGCCATCTCAGGAGCCGGAATAGAGCGAACTTTATCAGAAATCAGAGAAGAAATATCCATTTTTTCATCCCCTTTGCAAAATCATATTCATCATCCTCGCGCAGATTACGTACTCAATTCTCCATTCCAATTTTTATTGTTTATGACATTTTATCATAGTGAATACGCGCAACTTAACCGCCTGCATATTTTGCCCGTTTTAGTTTGTTTTCCTTAAGTTTTATTTTTAACATGACCGCACAGAATAAACACAAACAGCAAGTAAAACAAAAACAAAGCAGACTTGGAAGGTTTTTTCAGGCAAAACCGAGATAAGAAAAAATGGCAGCCTTGCGTTTGCAAGATTGCCATCCGTTAATCAGAATGGCGGTCCTAACGGACACCATACAGGCTGGCATATCTCCAGTGATAGCAAGGGTTCGGCGCACCTATTCTGTTGCGGTGTCGACTTGGTGTCAACCACGATTTTTACCAAAAACGGACAACGAACCCAAGTCCAAGCACACCTTCTACGCTGTCGTTTGTGGTATATCCAACACCTGCAAAGACCCCAAAACCCGGGGAGCGCAGCTTCTTTTTCCACGCCTTCCGCTCCGTCTCATGCGCGTCCTTTATGCTAGCGAACTCTTTTGTAACCATGTCGCGCAGCTCTCGGAGTTCCGCCTCGGCGTTCTTTACGGCGGTTTTGTAGATGTCGCGCTCCTCGCGGTCTTTCGTCCACCCGATAAGAATATCACGACCCGCCGCTTCCGTCATCCAGTATCCGCGCGCCGGCGTTCGCCAGTCCTGCGGAACCGGCTGAATCTCTTCGCTCCATGCGGCTGAGCTGAAGCAGAGCGTTAAGCTCGCGAGCAACATCAACACTGCCAAGAGAATCAACATGACGCTCGACGCGGGGCGCGACGCTTGCGGCATTGGTGTCTGCTTCACGCAATATTTGCCGTACTGCATCGGTTTTCACCTGCACTTTTTCTTCTGTTTGCTCTATCATACTTTGAGTAAGTGTTGGCTCTGTTATGCTGTCAAAGCAAAGCCCTATCAGAATACCTATGATGATAAGAAGCACTGCTATTACAGCGTTTTTAAGGGTCTCTGTTTTCATCGTCGTCGCCTGAATTTTTGATTTTCTCCTCGGCTTTCCCCGTGAGGTAGCCGAAGATACCAGTCGCGATGTTCGTCGGGTCTCCGCCCGCCAGAACCTGCACGCAGCCCAAGACGATAAGACAGAGCATAACCACAAGCTCTGGATGCACGTTGGCCCAGCGGACGAATGCCCTTACAAAATACCCCTTGTCAGCCATCCCGCTATCGCCCCCGCGACCAGCGGCCAGAATATCTTCGCCAGCTTGTTGTTAAACCAATCTTCCGGGCTGACGTGCTGCGCCTGATGCGTCTGCATTTCCGCGAAGAAATGCTCTCGTTCGGCAAACCTCTGCTCTAGCGCCGTAATGCGCCCAAATAATTCTTTGTGCGTGCTGTGCTTCTCGGCGAGCATCTTGTCGACGGATTTCTGGAGCTGTTCAATCCTGTCGAGCAGGAGTTTTGCCACATCGTCGTTCATCGTCACCATACGGCCTAGCCCTTCCAACGAGCCTTATGCCCGCGCACGTCGACATGGACAAAGGCGTTGTAGGTTCCGATTCCTCCGTTCTTGAATACGTCAACCTGTTCCGCATACTCTGCAAGTTTCTTCGGGACCATACCCTTGATGCGGATGTCTGCGGCCTTTCCTTTAACGTGCTGAGAGTTTGGAACGCCGCCAACCTCTTTGTTGTGCTCAGGGCATCTCACGGCGCTGTTAATGATTATCGGTTCGCCGGTGATGTCCCTGAGTTCCTGAAGCCCCTGCACGAGCTTCGGGTCAACGTCGTCGCAGTTGCACTTCCCGCATTTGCACTTAAATTCGGAGCGTGAGAAGTTCTTTGTAAGGTCTCCCATGTCTCAACCTCCTAAAAAATTGAGGGAGCCCGAAGGCCCCCTCGTTTATCTATTCCATATCCGGTCGAGCTTGTGTAAGCCCGCTTCGGCTATTCGCCTTATCTTCGCTTCGCGCACGTCTATGAGCCTGCGCTTCCTTTCGCCGTCCATCCGCTTGTCTCCGGCTATGTCGCGTATCTCCTTTCGGAGAGTTGTGATGGCTCGGAGTTCTTTCGTCTGGAGCTGCTGGATGGCGTTCTTTGCTCCAAGAGCGCGGCGCTCCCGTTCCGGCAACCCTGCTCTGCCGTCCGTCTTCGCGTGGAGAGAGGCGGAGCTGACTGCGGCGAGCGCGGCGTCCAGCCCTTCTCGGAAGTCGTTCTCCGTGCGGCGCATAGCGTCGGCGCTGGAAGCGAAGCGTCTGGGGATAGAGTAGTTCTGATACCATTCGCGAGCCGGGCGCTCTGTGCCTTCAACAGCACGCACTCCGGCATCGGCCCTTGCAAGCACATCTCTGCCAAGATTGCCGGTGAGCTGGTTGATGGCGTACTCAATCTTGCGCGGCGACACCTGCCAGCCATCTTCACCAAGAAGGTTGAGAATGGGGCTTGTCCCAGCGTAGATTGCCCTAGCCATCCACCGCGCCGTATCGGAGGTGTATGGTCCGTACTGGTCGAGCGGCTCATATCGCAGCTCTGATGCCGGGACTATATCGCGCTGATAGAAGAGCGACTTGTTGAGCATCAGCTCGAACGGCAGGCGCATGAACGATGGAGTCATGTCAGGGCCGATAGAATCTATGAGGCTTCCGACAAGCCCGTCGAATGCCCTCCGGTCGTTCGCGTATAGGTAGTCCATGAACCTCTCGGCAAGCGACGAGAACGCAATGCCGGGCGCGTGCGGCTTCGGCAGCTTGAGTATCGTGTCGCCCAGCACAAGATTCCAGTTGGTGTTCTTCTGCTGTTCCGGAATCTCAAGGTATTTCTCTCTGCGGTCGTCGTCGCCGAGGTTCCACAGCGTAAGAAGCATACTCGGGATTGTGAGGTACAGCAGTCCATTCATCGCGGCCTTCGGATTCCACTGGAAGTGTCCGTCCTTCGAGAACGCCCTGCCGAGGGAATAAGTACCTTGAAGTGCCGCATTGAGGAATGGAATGTTGCGCCCGTACTGAGACCGGCTCGCCGTTCCGCCGCGTCCAAACCACATCGTGTTGATTGTGCGGAATGCCGCCTCGTCTGGCGATACACCGCTCTCAACCAACCTTGTGTACGTTCCGACACGTGTGGCAAGTTCCGACTTCTCAGCCAACGAGCCTAAGAAATCCCAAGCGTAGCGAGCTACGGACTTCGGGTTGCTTATTGTCTGCGTCTTCTTGTAAAGGTTAGCCGTGTTCTGCCGGCGCTGGTCTCTGGTGCTCCAACGCATCTGCTGGTCGCCGCCGTGCTTTAGGAAGTCGTCGAACTTCGTGTCGTTCGTGAGGACAGACATGAGACCGCGCACGGTGTCGATAACAGGCCGCACCTCCGGGTTGATTATCGCCGAGGTGAACGTGTCTCGGATGGCGTTAGAGATGGCGAACGACGGGCTTCGAGTTACGCCCTCTCTCAGAATCACTCCCGGAATGCGGAGTATATTGTCGAGCTTAGTCGCTTGCTGTGGATTGTGAGCGTCAATCAGCGCCCTGACCGCTTCGTTTACCGCGTAGGTTATTTTCTCGCCGTTGCGGTAGATGGACATAGCGACTTCTCCGCGCTGTAACTCGTCGTCGTTCTGTATCCTGCGGAACAGATCTTCGTAACGCCCAGCATCTATGCCGTCGGCAACCATGTTCAGCACGTCTTGACGCGCTTTCATGCTCTCTATGCGGTACTGCATATTGATGAGCTGCTCGACTGGGCTGGATAACGTGGCCTCGCTGTCGCCTTTGTAGCGTTTGAGCGGGTCGGCCATGTCGAGTATGCCCTGCTGGTAGCGCTTTGCCGTCTGGTCGAGAGACTCGAAGAGGTTCGATTCCTCGTTGCGCATGAGCGGGATATAGTTCGGGTGAGCTGAGCGGACGCGCGCCGCAACCTCTTCGGACACTACGCCCATGTCTACAAACTCCTGAAGCTGGTACTGACCCCATTTGATGAGGTCCTGTATCTTGCCTTCCCATTCGGGATGCTCGGCAAGCGCCTTGTTGATTTCAGCGTCGTACCAATCGGCGGTCTTCGCCGTCTGCTTGTGGTCGAGCGTTTTCTGAATCTCAGCCGCTTGTTTCAGGTATTCGTCGGCCAGCTTGCGGGAACCTGCCGCCGCGTCTTCGTACTGACGGATTTCCTCGCCGGAGTAAATGGCGCGGTTCTTGCGAAGGTCGCGGAGGATGATTTCGGCGTTGCGCTTTTCGTCGTTCGCAAGCGCCTTGTAACGCTCGCGCTGTTCCATGAGCAGCCTACGGTCTCCGGCTATATCGCGGAGGTTGAAGTAAGCTGCTATCGTCTCGAAAAGGTCGCGGAGTTCCGCCGGAATGTCGCCGAGGATTTCGCCGAAGCCCTTGACTCCGGCCTCGGCGTCGCCGTGCTCTATCTTGTAAACCGCCTTGCCGGGAGAAGTGGCAAGTCCGCGCTCTAAGCGGTCGAACACATCCCAGCCGAGGATTCTGCCGACCATTCTGTTGGCGTTAAAAACAAGCGGGACAACAGCGTCGAGCACTCTCTGCCCAATGCCGTTCCCGCCGTTCGGTTCAAGATATTTACTTATCGTGGAGACGTTCTTCTTGCCTTCGCTTACGACTCGTTCGCCTTCGCGTCTGGCTTCTTCGGACGTGGTGACGATTGAGGGGCGACGAGTGGGCGTGCTGGTGGCTTCGCTTAGAACACGATTGAGTCCACCGCTTCCCGTATCTCCTCTTCCGTCCACTCCGGGTGTTCCTTGCGAAACTTCTCCTTCATCATTTGCAGAGTCCTCTCGCAAGCCCGAACGAATGCTACTCTCTCTTCCACTGTCTTGTGGCGCTCGCTGAGACGAGACATTCCATTCTCCTCCTTGATTGAACCAAATTCTATCAGGGTTGCGCTTGGAAGTCTCCATAGGGGACTTGAGGCGCTTTCCCTCGCTGGACATATACATTCTATCCACTACATTATCAGCGTCTATCTCACCTTTATTGTTACGGTACTCCTCATATGCTGCGTCGTCAAGCTCTTGCTCTGTCATGTTTGAGGTGTCTCTAGTAGCAATGACTCTTTTGCGGGCCTGATGGACATTAGTCCCGCCATCTATACCCTCTATGCGCTGGATAGCGTGCTGAGTTTCGTGTACTATGATTTCTTTCAAAAAGTCTCCGCCAACTTCACTGTCATCAAAGTAGATAGTGTTGTCGCGCTCGCTAAAGAAACCACCTTCGCCACTCATAGTCTGTGTAGACGTTACGTTCGTATCAAGTAACTCTGGGTAAGTCCTATACAAATCTGGATTATCGTAGACCTCTGGGAGCTTTTTCGTTTCGCCAACACGTAACGACGCAACGCCCTCAAGCATCTCCGGCGAATCCGGCACTTCCATCTTCCACAGTGTATCGTCTAGGTCTCTGACCCAGCCGGTGGTCTGCCATATTTCGCTTGGCGTTGCCCCATGACGCTCCATATCTTCAGCTTGACTCAGTAACCCGATGCGTCTGCGGTCGCCGTCTGCGCGGTCAAGATTATTCGCGCCCCAATCTCCAATTATCTGCGGTCTGCGAAACGAGCTAGACTGGGAGCCTCCCTGCTCCCAGATGCGGCCTGATTCTACACTGCGGAATATGTCTTCGACATTCTCCCCGGTAAACATTGAGCGAAGCCTGCTGAAGAAATCTGCTATCCTGCGGAAGATTGCGCGAATAGTTGATGTCGGCTGGCTGCGCCCCGCCTTCCAGTCAGCGAAGCCGTTTGCCATGTTCTCCTCGAACTGGTCGAGAGAAACGTCCTTGCCGCCGAACCTTGCCTGAAGAGCGCGCCTCTGCTCGGGCGTAAGCAGCACATCGGAAACCCAGTGGAACATTTCGTGGTTCATAACAGATTTTGTCGCGCTTCCCCTGAGTAGGTCGATGAACGCCACGTCGTCCTGCGAGTAGTAACTGCCGGCGACTTTGGACTTGCCGCTCCTTACGCGCTCGGCGGCATCCCTGCCGTATCCGCGAACGATGGAGCCTTCTGGCATCTCAATCGTGTCGCGCTCGGTTATGTGAACCCCTAAGCCGTTGGGGAGACGGACATCATAGCTGCCGTCTTCAGCTTCGCTTACTCGCGCTTTAGGTCCAAAAAGATTCTGGAGCGTTTCGCGGTCAACTACGAATAGCTCGGAGTTGGCGTTGCCGTCTATGCTGGCGCGCGGATATTTCTTGTTAAGAATATCATCAACAGAATATAGCCTGTTGGTCGCCGTGTCTGTCTTGAAGCCGTAGTTATAGCTACTGTCTGTCAAAGCATCGTAGGCTTTCTCGAAAGCGGCGAGTCTGGCGTTGCGCTGTTCGGCTGGCTGGGATTCACCTTGCCCGATATGGTCAAGGACAAGCCGCCCTTTTTTGATAAGCTCTCCGAGCTTTTCTCGTTGTTTCGGACCGTTCGCCTTTTTCTTGTCTTGTCTGGTTCCGTCAAGAGTGTTCTGGGCAGACCGCATGGCACCCTCGATTTTCTTCTTAATCTGCTTTCTCTTCGCGTCGTCTCTAAAATCTTCGCGCGTGAATACCGGCAGATGAGGGTCGGTCATGTCGCGCTTCTTTAATTCGACACCCTTGCGCTGGCGCGTCTTCTGCTCAGCCTTTGCGCCATCAAGCGCACCGGCCTTTAGCGGAAGCGTGGCAAAGTCCGTATGCTCCCCCAAGTCAGGGCCGCTGATTTTCCCATAGACAGCCGCGTCGTCGCCGCCCGCATCCGTTGTGCCGCGAACCTCAGCGCCTGGTTTCTCACTGCTTTCGTTGATGCTGGCCTCTCGATTGCCCATAAACGGGTTGGGCTTCGTGGTCTTGCGGTTGGTGCTTTTGCCCTCGGCCCTAAAAACCTGCGAAGCGTCGCCTGCCTCGTCGTAAGAAACGTAGTTGCCGATGATGAGTTCGGAGTCCTTCAACGCCTTGGCAACGTCCTCGAATGTGCCGGTCTCATAGGCCGACTTTATAACTCTCAGTTTTCTGAGATATTCGTTCGGGTCGCCCTTTCTGTACGGGTCTATGTTGTCGGGATTACTAAGCGCGGCTATTGCGGCATCGACGCTCGTAGCAAAATCAGCCATAGTCCTCGGGTTGTTCATGTTACTCTTGAGGTTAAGGTTGATTACTCCCTCTGGAAGCTGGACGCGAGCCGCCCTTTCCATTATGCGGACATCGTTCTTGGCTGCGTTGTCGGCCACTACTTTTTTTGCCGCCTCAACCTGCGTCTGCCGTCTGGCTTCCCGCGCACCGGCACGAAGCTCGGCCTCTCGTGGGTCTGACACCGTTCCTTCCTGACGGCGGTCTGCTGGGATTGGGGCAGACGGGGCGGGGGCTGTGCGCGGTTCTACTGGCACAGCTTCGACTGTTTCCACTTCGGGTTCCTCCGGCAGGCGGTCTTCCGTGCCATACATCTCGGCGTGGAGAGCCGTTTGCTCTTTGAAGTTCTGCCAGTCGTTAGGCTCTCTTGCGTTCCCATAGGCTGAGTCTGCGTTAAGAACGCGCTGTATGTCTCTGACGTTTTTAATAGCCGCAGCCACATCTGAGGTGCGGAACATGGCGGCGAGGTTGCGGGCCTTTACAGCAGCCTCTCTATGAGCTGGCGTGCTCTCACCGATACTCTCCGCTACGCTGTCAAATTTACTTGCCATCGCATCAGATAGACCGCCTATAAACTGGCCGCTGTGAACGCGCGTCTCCATTTCTTTAAACTGGGACATGGGGTCGGTGCTGGTCGGTCGCCCCTCGTTATCAACAGTGATGGCTTCCTTCACCCCGGGGATGTTGCCGCTGACCTTGCCGAGGGCAATCCCGAAATCACGAAGCGCTGGGACAACGGTCTGTCTTAGATAGTTGGAGTTCCAGCCCCGCGTCTTTACCAAAGAGTCTATTGTGTCGTTGGCGCTCCAATCCAGTGCAGACGGGTGAATACGCGGCGCTTCCCTGATAACCCGATTGCCAGCCGTTTCGTCTCTTTGTTGCTGTGCTTTAGCAAGCTGCGACTCTAGGCCTGTTGTGTCTAAGACATACTGGGCGAGGCCGTTGATTGCCTCCTCGCGCTCCGCTCGCTCCTCCGCAAGTTTTTTATTTTCATCGGCAGAGCGATTATGCTTTGCTTCACGCGAACGTATCGCATTGCTCAGCGCATCAATCCGGTTGTGTTCGCGCTCTATATATGCCTTGTGTCTTCTAAACGTTGCAAGGCTCGCGTTGCGTTTTTTGCCCATCTCTTCCGGCGGGACTTGTTCAAGCCGGGCCACCCGGTTATCTATGTTGGCGGTTGCCCCATTATTCCAAGGGGTTCTTCGGATTTCGTCGATAGCCCTCTGCAAGTCACCAATCACCATATCGTTTCTAGCAACATCGGGGGCGCTCTCGTTTGAGACATACCGCAGCTGTCCGGCTTCGCTAGCCGATGGAGCGAGGGGGGCTGGCGGTGTGTCAGGTTTAGGAGCGGGGTTGCTCGTTGCCTGAGCCTCAGGAGCCGGAGCCGCCTGCCCGTCAGTTGTTGTGGACGCCGGAGGCGTTGGCGTCTCCGTCTGCTGAGGCTGTGATGCGGTCGGCTGAGTCTGAGTGGGCGGAGTTGCGGGGGCTGTCCCCGTCTCGTAGGATTCCAGTTCTTTCCTGAGATTCTTGATAATCGTATTGAGCTGCTTGACCGCCGGGGTGTGCTTGCCCTTGCTTCTCTTGAGACGCTCGTCGAGCTTGTCTTCGCGCTTGACTATGAGCTCATTCAAGACCTGCACGCGCGCGTCATTGCCAGCCTGAGGCTGTGGTGCAGTGGGGGCTGGAGCCTGAGCGGGAGCCGGTGTCGTCGTACTCTGGGTCTCTGGATTCTGGGCAGTTTGAGGCTGCTGTGTCTGGGAGCTGGTGGCCAACATATCGCGGAATGCGTAAATTATCTCGTTCGCCGATTCTATATCTCGCTTGGCGCTATTGATATTCTCAGCCCTTTTCTTGCCGGTTTTCATTTCAGCCGCAGAATTGAGGGCCGTCTGAGCACGACTAAGGCGCGCGCGGTAACGAGTGAAAGCGTCTACCGTGCGCTGGTCGGTATTCTCGGCAAGGATGCCCTCGACTCTATCAAGGTCAGAGTTCACGCCATTGAGAAGCGTCTGGACATCGGTCTCGGTTCCGGTCTGTGGAGGCTGAGTCTGCTCAGTCTGCGTTGCCGGTGATTCCTGCGTTGTGGCCTGAGTCTGCTCGGCGGTCTGCGTTTCCTGCTGCTGCTGAGCCTGAGCCGCGTTGTCCTGTTCCTGAAGAGCCCGAAGGAGCTTCTGCGCCGTGTTTCTGCTGTCAGTCGCTCTGTTGATAGCGTCAAGCCGCACGTCCGTGTAGCCGCTCTGGTTATAATCTGTGAGCGCCTGTCTCTGCGCTTGAAGAGCTGTGAGTGCATCAATAACCTGCTGATTCGTTCCCGCATCTTCGCGCGCCTGAAGCTGTTCGATATTGGCGTTGACCGAAGCATCATCGGGAAGCCCACGCGCCGCGCGTCTGAGCTGGCGAGCGCCAAGACCTCTGAGCGCAAGATTCGTGAGCAAGCCGACGGCTCCGCCTACGCTTCCGGCATCGCCTATCTGAGCGCCGATGTTTTCTCCCGAAAGCACTTCGCCGAGCGGCTGGTCTCCACCCCAATACTGGCTGGAGAGGTTCTGCGCCGTTTCCTGCGCTCCTTCGCTTAAAAGGGCGGAGAGAGCTGATGTGCCGCTTTCTGCCGCGCGCTCCGCCATCTGACGAGGGAGCGCACGCCCAAGCGTATTGGCGACCGCTCCTCTGGCAAGCTGGCTGCCTACGCCATAGCCGAGGGCGTTCGTCGCCATGTTGATGGGAACGTTCATCGCTGTGTTGCCGAGAGCCGCACGCATTGCCGCGTTTCTGTCAGCGCCGGAACTTTCAAATCTGTCGAGGTATGTCTGGCCGCCTTCAGCCGCGCCCTCCATGAGACCGGCTCGAACCATCGGAGCCGCCGCTCTAGCTGCCGCCGCGATTCTCGGAGAGTTGGCGAGGAGCGCTCTTACGATGCCGCCGCCCAATCCACCAATAGCCGTGCCGACTGGGCCTAAGAGGCTACCGAGCGCAGCTCCAGTGAGCATATAGCCAGCCACATTGCAACGCCCTGCCCCGTAGATTCAACGAAGTTCTCTGCCGGGCCGCCGGTTTTGTCGGTTATAAGTTGTTGTGCTTCTTGAACAGCACGGGCCGGAAGCGAAAGCTGGTCGCCTTCACCGGCAATATAGTCGTGTATCGCCGCAACCGGCGTTAAGGTCGAGCCGATGAGAGCGTTGCCGAATCCAGCGGCAACCTGCATAGGCAAGCGCTTTATGGTGTTGAGGGCTTGGTCGAGAGCGGTAGGCTCCTCTGGAGCTTGCATTACTCTGGGCGGCGCGAACTGCGCCAAATATGCTTCGTATGGAGTCATCTGCCGCTGGGCCGCGACTGCGTTATCGAGCATCTGGTCTAACTCTTTTTGCGATAAAGCCATAGGGACACCCCCGATTAAAATAAAAATGGCGGGGATTTCTCCCCGCCGTCGTGACTACTGTGTTCCGTATCTCCTGTTGAAGGTTGCTTCTGCCTGTTCTCGTGTGGCTCCTTGGTCCATCATGGATGCAATGACTTGCTCTTTGTGACTTGCGGCTGTTGCGCGTTCGTCCCCCGGCATTGGCAGCGGCGGAAGCAATGAGCCGATTGCGTTGTCGATTTTTGCAATCATGTGGGTGAGCCTTGGCACTTCGGGGTCTTTTTTGGGGTCGCGCATTGAGACATCGGCCATAAGCTGTTCTCGCTGTTTCACTAAGTCTGCGAGGTCCCACTGGCTTCCACCGCCCTTAGCCGCAGCCGCAATTCTCGCCGCGCCTATCCGCCCGCCGCTTTCAAGCCGCGCAACGTCAAGAGCGTTCCGGTAGCCCTCGCGCTGGACATCGGCTGTGAGCTGAGCTTCTGGCGATATAGTCTTGTCGAACACCTGCATCGACGACGAGACGATTCCGCCCGGGCGATACGGGTTTATCTGCCCAAGCGTGTACTGGTCGCCTTGGTCTATAAGCTGCGTCTCGAACTTCGGGTGCGTCCAGTCTATCGTTTTGCCGACATTGCCGTCTCCAAGCCCTAAGAAATGAGCGCCCATAACGGTGTCGGCCTGAGCATTCGTCCCGCCCTGACCGATTACGCCGCGCCGGTACATATCGCCGCCGTAATTCTGTCCGCGCAAATTCGCAAGGTACACCCACTGCTTCTGCGCCTCGGGCGACATCTTGCCCCACTGAGGATTGGCAAGCAAAGCGCCAAGCATCTGCTCTTCATTCATACCCGCCGTATCCCCGAGCGCACCGGCAACAGCCCTAGCCGCTTCTACCTCTCTTGCTCTATTCGCCCTATCGAACATTCCGGCGACCTGCTGGCCGATGAGGTTGGTAACGATTCCAGCCGCGCCTCTGCCGAGGTCGTTTAAGAATCCCGCGTAATTACTCCTCGGAGCAAAATATACGGTCATCTAATCACCGCCTAGCCCCATGCCGGCGCTCCTGCATAAACGCGAGCGAGCGCGTCGTAAACCGCTTGGTCTCCGTAATATTCCATTGCCGCTTCCTGATTGACTCTCGGCGCGCCGCTGCCCGGAGCTATCCCGTACATCGCGAGAAGCTGGTTATATCTGTTGTCGAACGCCGCCTGATTCACCGCGTCCATCTCAGCCTGCACTGCGTTGGAGATTGCCGCCGCTTAGTCATAAGAAGTGTCGGGACTCATCCCAGCTGAGCGCTGAACCGGCATCGCGTTGACGTAATTCTGCGCCGGTATCGAGTTGCCCGCATCGTGCCAGTCTGGATTGCCGACGGACTTTGGCGGTGTTGATGTTGCCGCCGGAGCCTGTTTCTTCGGTGTGGCCTTCGGCTTTGATGCGGCTAGTTTGGGCGCTGGCGCTGTGCCGGTTATCTGCTGGTAGGGAGTCTGAGCTGCCAAGTCGTTTGCCGGAGCCGTCTGCCGAGACGGAGGATTGATGTTGCCGCCGTCGTGCCAGTCGGGGTTCCCAACAGACTTAGGCAATCGCGCCGCCTGAGAAGCTGTTACTATTCCATCTGACGGCATTGGCGTGTTATGTCTCACATACCACCAAAAAGTTTTGTCGAGATTGTCAAGCTGTGCGTCTAGCTCTGCCCGGCTACGCCCGCCCGCAGAAAGAGGTCGAGGTGTAAAATCTAACCATGCCATCCGCGCCACTCCTATCTATTCAAGTTGTAATCTCTATACATCCGCTGAAGTTCCTCATACGAAGAACCGCCCAGCGGAGTATTAAGCGTATTCGCCGTCGGGTTGGTTGTCGTTTGCGCAGCATTGCCGCCGGTCGCCGCGTCAGCCACGCGCTTTGCGGTTCCGAGATAATCGCCGTTGATAGCCGAGCCAAGCGCGCCCATTCCTGCGCCTACGCCCTGCATACCCGGGACGAATGAAAGCAACGTGCCGACTATGCCAAGCCCGTTGCCGAGCCCGCCGCCTCTGTTGTTGTTTATGTAATGAACTGCCATCGTATCGTCTCCTTCCTGCCGTTACTTCCCGTCGCTCGTCGCAACGTAGTCCTTGTCATTCGCAAGCCAGTTCTGCGTCGCCTGATTCCAGTAGTTGTACGCCGGAAGAAGCGGCGCAATCGCGTTCTCGTAGTACGTGGACGGCAGCCCGGCGAATGTCTCAAGTCCCTGCAAGCCGCTGTTGTACTGGTCTCGATAGCCCTGCGCGATGGTCGCGTAGTTATTGACTGTGTTGTCCATCGTGCCGAGCGTGCTTTCGGCAAGTCCTTTGCTCGCCTCCGCGCCGCTGATATAGTTATTGAGCATCGTGTTGTAGACGTTCGCCCAGTTTGCGGCTGTGGAATCTGCGGCCTCGCTCTCTATCGCCTGAATGCCTCGGTTCGCGGTCGAGCTGTTCATAATCCCGCGCGCGGCCCAGTCTGAAAGCCCGGCTCCGATGCTGTCGTTCAACTCGTTCAGGACGCTTTGGTTCATCGCGGCGACTGCATTTTCTAACCCCGCGTTCGTGCCGTTGGTGAGTAGCCCCTTGTGCTGGTCGAGATACCAGTCGGAGTTGTCATAGAACTTCAGCGCGTTATCGGTGGAATCAACGGCGTACTTTTGAGCCAAGTCGAGCATCTGGTCGGACTTGTCCATGTAGCCGGGAATGGTGTTGAGAAGATCTTCGGAGTTCTTGTTGGCGATTGCCGTGAGCCTGTCAGCCTCATCGAATGCCGCGTCGAGATAGCCGCCAGAGCCCCAGCCGCTCCCGTTGTAGCCAGTGCCGCCCGAGCCATTCTGTGAGCCGCCTGTTCCGAAATTGCCAGCGTCGGCCCCAGCGCCGTAGTAGCCGTCTCCGCCGTTGTAGTACGCGCCGCCAGTCGTACCTATGCCGTTGTTGTAATAGACATTGATGCCGCTCCCGTTGTTGGAAACGCCCCCGCCGCCCGAAGAACCGTTCGGGTTATACGTCGTAATGCTTGGCATAGTAACTCCGCCGTAGCGCTGGAGAAATCCGCCCATCACGTTATAGACTGCATCGTCCATAGCCTTGAGCTGGTCGGACTTCGGCTCGCGCTTTTCAACCTCCTGAACGGACGTACCTCCGCCCTTGAAGAATTGAAGGTTTATGTGTCGTATCACTCTTTATCACGCCCCTTGAAATCGTCAACAGATATGACGTAGAAATATAAAGGCTCCAGCTTGCCGGTGTTGAGATTGACCGTGTAAGTTACCCTGTCGAATCGACCGCCGAGCACACGCTTCATGTAGACTTCGGGGCGGCGGCGGGAGCAGCACATCACTTCATGGATGCCGAGATGTCCGCAGTCCCGGACAAGCTCGTACACCATGCGCCGGAGAATCTTGCCGTTGCCGCACATCTTGGGGATTGATATTCGTCCAGGGTGGTTCTCGCCGCAAACGAACCATGTGAAGAATCCGTGGTCGGGGTGATAGTAGATGTGCTCGCCGTCTTCGAGCCGAAAATGCACGTCGTCGCCAGCCCGACGCTCATACACGTCTATCCATTCCTCAAGAGACTTCGGCCCCTTGAAATCGTCGGTGCGCCGTTCTACGGGCATGGGAATCACATCCTGTTGGAAATACAAAAAAGAGGCCAGCCGTTAGACTGACCTCTTAACTTTCAGTAATTGCCTGTGGGCGACGCCCTTACAGAGCGCTTATCAAAATTGAGACGCTAACACAGGACTTACTTTTACTGTGCCCATAGTATAAGGCATATGCCTTATTTTGTAAACCATAAATTCCTTCAAACGCTCCCCGAAGCAATCTACGCAGTCACAGCCATGTTATTAAAAGCCGCGCCACACGGGGCAACGCGGCTTATCTCTAGTTCTGGTCTTTCTTGGTCTTTCCTGCGTCCCGTTCAAGCAGCTTCATCTTGAAGTACAGCCTCGCCGCCACCATTGCGTGGGTGAATCCGCACTGAGGCCTGCGCGCGAAGAAGGCTTCGGGGCCATCCTGCTCGTACGGGATTGCCGAGCAGCTCGGACACTGCTGGCAGTACGAACACTGCTTGCACTCTTCGGGCCAGTGTTCGTACTGCTTGGCAATTTCTTCACAGAAGTCCCCGCGGTCGACGACGATTTTATCTCCGTTCATGTGTCCTATGGGAATCGGATTCGGCATCGTGCAGAAACGGTTACAGCCGTAAAGCAGACTGTCAAAGCCGAGACAAAGCATGTGCGTGCAGGTTCCGCAGTGGTTTTGGTCTTTCGGGCCGGACTTAGCTATGTAGCGATGCATGTCCAGCTCTTTGTTGTTTATCTGGAAGATATGCACGGCGTCTTCAAGCCGGTGCTGAAAGAGATAGTCTACAACCGTACACATCTGCCGCGCGATTGGCAGCGCTTCTTCAGGCGTCCACTGTTCCTCAAAAACAACATTCGCCGCTATGTCTGTGAAGCCGAGCTCTATAAGGTTGATTACGCCCTGCGCCCAACGGTCTATGGTCTTGTGGCAGTAGGTCGCTTTCACGCCCATACGTTTGGGGCAAAGATGCTCCTTCGCCCATTTCCAGCCCGCGACTGCGCGGTCGTATGTCGGGCGGCCTTCCGTGTCGATGCGGCAGTCGTCGTGGATTGCTTTCGTACCGTCGATTGAGAAGCCGAGCCACGGCCTCCATTTGAGAAGGAAGTCCTGCACCTTTTTATCCTCCGCAATGAGCGTGCCGTTGGTCGAGACGTTTATCGTAAGCGGCCCCGTGCAGTTTCTCGACCAGTGGAGCCGTGAGGCGTAGGCGCATATCTCATCAAGCATTTCCGGGTAGAGCAAGCTTTCGCCGCCGATGAAATCGAGGATTACCTCGCGCCCGGTGTCCTGCATTTCGGCATCTTCATATCGCGCTTTGATGAATTTCTTTATCGTCTCAACGTCGTTGGCTCCGCGTCCTTTGCATTCGTAGCAATAGGTGCAGGCGAGGTTGCAGTTGAGGTTTGTCAGTATCTGGATATTAAGCGGCATCTGCTGTTTCTCTAAATGCGGCAGCATTATTTTGGTGGCCTCCCTTGTCAGCCTTGCCGCAAGTTCGTGCGGCATTTTGAATTGTTCGTTTGTTTCGCGCGTTGTAAGCCCCGGCTCATAGCGGTCTGTAACGTCACCTGAACCGCGGAATAGGACGAACTCCGTAGGCTCCTGCATATATTCTGAGAGCGTGTTGACGTGTTCGCCCCATTCGGGAAAATCCGGAGACATGAGGGCCAGCTTGCGAAGCTGCTCTATCTCGCGGTCGATGTCTTTATCAGTCCATTCCGTGAAGAGCGTTTCGTCCGGGGCAATGGTTATCGCACGGGCTTTCGGAAACAGCTTATGTAAGAAAAGTATATCTTCTGCATAATCAGTTCCCCGCTGCGGGACAAAACGCACCGTGAACGCGTCCAGCGAGTTGATTAAATCGAAGACCTCGGCGTGTACGGGCGATTTCTCAATCAGGTTGAACAGCCCCTTGCAGCCCGTTATTTTCATGGACACGTTGAGCGCTACGCCGTTGTCGTTGAAGAAATCCCGCATCTCCGGGGTAAGCAGCGTAGCGTTGGTGTGAACCAGGATTGGGGTTTGCGTACCGCGCGCGGCGTCCGACTCACGGATATGCAAGATTAGTTCATGCAGGCGCGGATATTCAAGAAGCGGTTCGCCCCCTGTAACCGAGACAAAGACAATGTTCTCTTTCTCTTTTTCGTAATATTCCCAGAGTTTCTTCATTGTCTCGTCTGTCCACGGCACGTCGAGGTCGGTATGCTCGCGGTGTGTGCGTGCGACACACCACGGGCAAGCCATGTTGCATTGCTTAGTCAGTATCAGCCCCAGTGATTTCGGGTTACTGTTCGTCTGAGATTCCGATGTACTCATTGAAGTTCTCCTTCATTTGCCTGACCTTGGCCTGTACCTGTTCCTCGCGGTATAAGACCTCGTTGATGTCCGCAACGCTCGGCGCATAGGCCAGAAGTGGAGCCAGCTGCGCTTGTTCCTGCTCGGTGAGCGCCGCTTTAGAGAGCAGGAAAAGGATTATCCGCCCGTAATCTGCGAGGCGTTCGTAAGGATTGCCGGTCATGTTCGCGATTTCTTTTGCAAGGATAAATCTTGCAAGCTGTTGCTTCGCTCCCTGTTCCGGCAGACGCACGTACTTGTCGAGGTAGTCGTCGTAGCGGTATTTCCATGCGTTTTTGTAGAGGTCGGCGACGGTCGCTTCATCCGCGAAGGCTATCTCTTTGTAGTTGCAGTCAGCCTTGTCTTCGGGGACATCTGTCGAATCCTGTACCAGCATGGGGATGTTGGTATTACACGGGATGCCGGAATGGCAGCCGACAAGCGGGGCAAAGACGTGCTTACCTGCTATCGGCGCGCTTAAATAGTCAGCGTCAAATCCGGTCTCCACAAACGCAGACGATACCAATATGTCGCAAATTTTCTGATATTCGGCAATGTTTTGTCCGCTTAGTATGCCGGCGTAAGCATGGCCTTCTAATATATCTTTAATTATCTGCTTTGTCGCGGAGTACGGTTGGAAATTATAGCGCAAGAGGTGAGAATCAAAGTCTGCCATTATTTTCTCCTGCCATTCTAGCCGTTGTTCCGGCAAGAGCCCGAGCAGTCGGAGCTACAACCGGAACATCCGCCCTTGCACGACCCCTTGCACGACCCGGTGCACGACCCGGTGCACGTCGTACTGCACGACCCGGTGCACGTCGTACTGCACGACCCGGAGCAGCTGCCGGTACAACTGGAACATCCGCCCGTACACGCAGCGAGACATGAGCCGGTGCATCCGTTGCCGCAGCCGCCGGAGCAAGCCGAAGAGCAAGTCCATGAACAGTTGTTGGAACAGCGGTAGTACGAGCCGTGCTGCCCGTCAAGCAAATCCGCATTGTAGGCTTGGCCGCCGTCAACTTTGGTTTCCAGCGTTGAGGCCCGCCCTTCCAGCGCACTGATGAGCGTGTTGATTTCGGTGAGTTTTGACTTGAGCGCGCTGGGCGCTATGGCTTTGTCCGTGACTGTCCCAGCACTGAGTTCGGTGGCAGTTGCGAATTGAATACTCGATATTGCAATTTTTTGCCAGTACGTAGTATTAGACAGAGCAGAGCCAGCCGGGGCTCCACCGACATTCTCACAAATGTATGTATCGCTGCCGCTGGTTACAATGTCATTGCATTTATACGTTGTGCTTGACGACCATGCTCCGCGATACTGCGAATAAACCGCAGCCGCGTCTGCATTAAGGGCGGTGTACAGTTCTTCAAGCTGGGCGTCTAATTTGTTAATGGCTTCTTCTACGGTATCACCAGTTGGTGGCAACTGGTTTGTGATAAGCGCATTGTTTCCCGATCCATAGCTCATTTAATCATCCTTTCGCATCATCAGCCTTACGGCGTATATACAGCAACATCGCCCGGCCATTTCCAGACCAGCCCTCCGCTTCCATTGCTCGCCAAAATCTGCCCAGCTTGTCCCCCGGTTGGTATTAAGATAAGGGTCTTCCATTCAGCGTCAAAATCTGTGTTGCTTTTTTTCACTAAGAATTGCCCCGTTGTGCCCCCAGTTGGTATCCCAGCAATAGACGCTTGGGCAGCCTCGTTTGCGCTCTGAGCAGCTTGTGTTGCACTTGATGCGGCAGCAGAGGCAGATGTTGAAGCTTGGGAACTTGCAGCCTCAGCAGAGTTTTTGGCTGCGACGGAGGCAGTTTTTGCCGACACCGCCTCGTCTCTAGCTGATTCGGCGGCTTGTTGTGCAGAAGATGCAGTTGCGGCCGAGCTGTTCGCACTTGCCGCAGAAGCAGACGCAGTGCTGGCAGATGCGCCTGCATTTGACGCGGATACTTCCGCTGCGTCCTTGGCGCTTTCTGCCGCAGCTTCTGAAGCGGCGGCGTTTATTTCAGACGTATTTGCCGCGCTTGCAGATGCGGCCGCAGACGTTTGAGATGACTGAGCTGCGGTCGCGCTTGCCGAAGCAGCACTTGCAAAATCCGAAGCTTGAGATGCCGCAGCTTCAGCCACATTTTTGGCGCTTTCTGCCGCCATTTTTGCAGTCTCGGCAATCTGCGCCGAACTCACTGCTGTGCTTTGAACTTCTTGGAGCAATTCGTTGGCGTCTTGTGCGGTCTCTTCAACGCTTTGTTTTGCCGCTGCAATAGCCTCTGTTGCATCTGACTGCACCTGCGCAATGGCCTCTGCCGACTCCACGTTAAATTCATTGAGGGCGCTGGTAGCACTTTCTAGTCGTGACTCCGTTTCAGCAAGCGTGTTGTTCGCTTTGCTGAAAATCGCCGCAGACTCGTTGCCAAAAGCATTGAATGCCTGCTCCTTGTCTTCGTAAAACTCAGCAAGCGTATTGTTGAAGCTGCCTTCTACAGTTCCCATCAAATTCAACATTTTCTGGGTAAGGCTAACGATGGTTGGCGTTTCTCCGGCAACCTTGTCCTCAACCGCTACAGCGACACTGCCTAGAAAAAACGTAACTTCGTCGTTTTCTCCACGTGTTACCTTGGCTTTCAATTCCAATCGTCCTACAACATCTGGTTGTACTGTCGAAGTAAATTGTCCGCCGATAGCGGACACAATAGTGCATTCCCACAGCACTGTTTTTTCTTTGTCTTTTGCGGTAAGCACGACAGAACACCCAGTAAGGTCGACAGGCTGGTGCATCTCATCTACGAGATACGCCTCAATTTCGAGCGTGTCCATACGCTGAACCGTTGCTCTAATTGGAACGCCGGGGGCAAATGCCTTGCTGACCACCGGCTTGCTTATAATTTCGCTTGGCATTATCCCACCACCCCAACTGGTACGATTTCTATTCGGAACCGCGACAACGTATATGGGCGGCAACCGGGGCAAGAGAACCGGAATTGTAGCGTCCGCCCTCTAAGCGTTTGGTGCTTGGTCAAGTCGTTCGCGTATTGAATAATTGCCATGGCGGCATTGGTGTTGTTAAGTGCTGGAGTTTCGTTGCCATAAACTGGCATTCCGCCTCCCTGTCCAAAAATCATTTTGAGGTACAGTTTGTCGTTCACATACATATTGATTGGAGTGTTCTCTGGAAATTCGGCATCTGTCGAGGCATCAAGGGCTGCTCGTTTAAGCATGTAAAACGTCGTGCCGGATATACGCTTGGTCGCCCATTCGTGCTCAATTCCGCCATTCCCGTCATCGACTTCTTGTGTAAGCGAGTGAAGTTTGTTGCCGATTGCAATAAAAAGACGGTCTCTGTCAGGTTCAATGATGTCTCTTACGTGCCCCGCAAACCGCCATTTAAGCGCCGGCATATCGCCGCCAAATGAGTAATACGACCATCTCGCATAAAAAGCCCCGCCGTATCGTCATAAGAATCTTCTATAGTTGAGAGTGCCGCGCCGTCAAACTTCTGAAGTTTCGCCCCGGTTGCGACATAGAGCTCTCCCCCGAACTCTTGGAATGAAGGGCGTAGCGAGCCCGTAACCTCACCTATCTCCGTGATAGCGGTGTTCCATTCCCATAGTTTCCCTCCAGACACAATGTACAGTCTGTCGTTATACCATTCCATTCCATCTATCGTATCGGTGAAGGTGTGAAGTGGCGCGCCCGTCCCCCACCGCAGGCGCAGTCTACCCTTTGCGTCGGCGTAAGTCATGTTTGTTACGCTAGCCAACTCGTTGGTGGCGATATTTTCTTCTGTATCGCGACAATTCCATCCGCCGCTCATATCAGAAAAATCAACATATTGGGTATTAAGACTTTTACTCGCTAGACGTGCCATTTGCTGCGTATCCCGGAAGCATTGACGTGATTTGAGCTATGAGCCCCTGCTCAAACGTCGTATCCATTTCGTCTTTGTTCATGCAAATCATGGCCGTTGCTGTGGCCAGAATATCCATATAATCTTCGGCAAAAGGGACCTGCCTTGCGAGGTCGTCTAGCCCCTGCCTCATCTGCCAAAAACGCATGGAGTGAATATCGTCGCCAGTGTAGGTTCTGATAACATCTCCCTCACGATAACAAGGCTGATTCCCTATTAGGCTGTGAAACCCGGCCGGCACAGCTGTGTAATCCACAACATCTTCTATGGCCATCATCTCGGGAGCCTTGCGCGAAATAAGCACTTTGGAGAGAAGGCGTATCGCCATATTGATGTTGCTCAGCATGGCGCTATCCGAGATGTTCAGTTTTTCTTCATCGGCAATTCGCTGTCTGACGACAAGCATTACGTCTGTTCCTGTCATTTACGCTCCCCCCCTATGCGCTGCCAGCGGCGTTCTTACCGCCATAGAAATACTGCGTGGATTCCAATGCTGCATTGTGCGCCGACTTTACGCACTGGCTTGCTATCTTCGCGACGGGCATCGCCATTGAGGAAGGAAGGTCTATCTCATCGTCCGGCTTATGCACCGCCGGAGGATAAGAGAAGTACCAAAGTGTGACGAAGCCGTCCGCTGCGGACAGGGACGAGCCTTTGACCGAGAACTCTCCCTCAAACGGTTCGTCGTTGTGGACGTTGAGCAACTCTGCCCCTTCCGCGTCAAAGGCCTTTATCTCTTTAACGAAATCGCCCGGGAGCTCGGAACTTGTTGTGTCAATGCTGAGATTTAGGTTGGCCCGCTTCCTGAAAAGCGGCCCATTCACCTTGGCATTCTCTTCAGCGACAAGTCTCAGCGCGTCGTTGATGCCCGAGAACACTTCCCAGTCCGAGTATCGCGTTTTCGTCATGTCCTCAAGGTAGAGGCGCGTCTTAACAAAAATCTCGTTTGCTTTCATGCTGAATCACCACGGACCGTGCCCGACTAGCTCTATGCGTTTGTCGATGCCTCTGAAATACTGCCCCAGTGTGTTGCCGTATCCTTGCGCCGTTGCGTATTCGTAATCCGACATACTTCCCTGTTTACCGAGAATCACTCCGCACGTCCAGTCGACGATGATGTTCTCCAAGTCTGGAGTAAAGGGCACTTCGTCGCTGCGTTTGCGCAACTTCTTCAGTTCCGGGATATATTCGATTACGACCGTAACCGGCTCTTCCGGCGCTGGATAGAGCTTTATCCATTCCTGCGTGGGGCCGATTGCATAGGCCACAGGGCCGCCGTTACAGCCGTCAACCGCGAAATAATCCATGAGGTTCCTGTAATGCGAAAGGATTTTACTGTTGTCCTTACAGGCGGCTCCGAAGATTGCCCATATCTTGTCAAGGATAGCAACAACACCATCTTCGCCGCTTTGGAACTCCTCGACCTTCTTCAGCCGGTCTGACTGGCGGTAGATGCCGTAGTTGTAAATTCCAAGGAGCGCGCGATTAAGAAAGGCCAGAGCGTCGGCTTCATTCGGCGTAGGAGTGTTGGTGTCGCCAAGCCGCCTCTTGACCTCAAGCAAAACATCTCTGGCCGTTGTCATCCTCGTCTATTCTCCTCTTAGCTTGGCTTCGGCAGCTGCTTCTTCAGCGCCGAGAATTGCCTTGATAAGCGAACCGCGTGTCGCTCTGTTGGAAACTGCGAGGCCGAGTCCCTTGGCGTGAGCCTGAAGTTCTTCAATCGTCGCGCCCTCCAAGTCGGCTCTGCGGTCGGGGCCGGGCTCTTCCATGAGCGTCTGCTCGATGGTTTCAGATTCGGCCTCTTCTATGTCGCGCTCAACCGCTTTGGGCGTGATGTACTGGGCTTCGGTGTTTCTCGAAAGGATTGTCGCCTTCTGCGTCGGCATCTGGCCCATTCCGCGAAGTGTTATGGCAAAACGCGGGTACTCACTGCGTTCGCGAATTACAGGAATACCGTCCACCACTTCGGTGCGAGTCTCCGGGATGGAGCAGGTCATAAGCATCTTTATCTGTGCGCCCGTAAGAGTAATGGGCTTTTTCGTCGGATATTCTTTTACGAAGTCGTTGAGGCCGCACGTAAACACGGGAACGTCCGGCGTGAGCATATCAATTACCGATACGCAGTATTTCTCGTTGTCCTGATAAAAACTGTCTTCCGCTGTGAACATCTTCATCTCTCCTTGGAACGTGGGAATAAAAAAAGGAGGAGGCCGAAGCCTCCTCCGATGGGCTGGTTTAGGTCCACGCGCCGAGCTGCTGCGTGGTAATGGTTCCGTCCTCAGCCACCGCCGAGATGTAGTAGGATTTCTTCGCCTCGGTATCGACTATCCAGTCGCCGAGCTTGAGTCCCAAGCCCTTAACGCTGTCGTCGCTTACCTTCGTCGGGATGTCGGCAGTCGCAGAGCAAAGGATGCCCCTGACTATCTCGTGGTCGTGCTCGATTGCTTTTATCTCGCTTATGGCCATCGTTTATCCCTCCTACGCCGCTACCGCATGTTCAATGCGGCGCATCCAAGAGTCGTTGAGTATCTTGCCGGTCCACATGGCTTTCCACAATTCTGTTACTTTCGGAGTGTGGATGCTCCTACTGACTTGGAAATTTGTAGAGCATAGATTCTGGAACATCGAGACCTCTCATTATCACTTCAAAAAAGTGATAGGTCTTTGTCTTGTTTATTCTAATAGCAAGCGTCCCGCTGCGTCTCGGCTCGTCAACGCTCTCTATCTCGAACCGTTCTAACATTCCAGCTCTAAGCGCATGTACATCATCTGAATTGAATCCGTTCGTCGCTAATGTTACAACGCCGGTATTCGTGTTGAGAGAACCGTCATCCATATACCAAACCGCGAGAGCCATCGAATCCCAAAATGGCGAATTGATAAGCGGGGTAGCCGTTTTGTACTTATCTGCAAACAATACCCCTCGTAGTTGCCTTAAATACGGGTGTGAATGAGTCGTAACCGTATATGTTGGCAACTTACTATACAGACCTACGCCGCTCGCGTTGCGCTTTTTTATCTCAGGCATGGCCAACCATTCGAGCTTAGCCTGTTTCCACCTAAGATAATCAAGCTGTTTCTCGCCGTGTGAGATTCGCATGATACCTTTGTAATTGACGGAACCATCGCCCAACAATGTGCCATGAATAACCGACCCTATGGCAGGAGTTATTGCCTTGCGCTTAATTTCAGCATTGGCTGAAAAATCAAAATCCCTTATCCCATATTCTCGGCAATAGGCATATATGTTACTCCAGCCATCAGGCCCATACCCCAAAGCCTCTGCCACAGCCCTCGGATTCATCCCTTGCTCAACAATCATATTGATGAGCGTTTCTCTGCTCGGCTTTAGCTTCGGCCTTCGATATGGCTCGATTTGATGTCGCTTATATGCACGCCGGACATTGCGGTAATTATCGGCGTGCCCATAAATTTCCATCGAAATCTCTGTGAGCGTCATCTCTCTGCGTTTGAACTCTTCCAACAATTCTTTGGTAAACAGTTCTCTCGTCATCTACATCACCCGTTTTATACTAATTTAACGGGTCAGATGTGTCAATATTTCCAAGCGGTCAAGGCGCTTCGGCCTCGACTCTGTATGTCTCCATACAGTTCAGACTGTCGCTTCCCGAAACATCGGGTCCCTTCACTCAGTCGTTGCAACCGGTATCGACTATGCCGAGTGACCTTGTTGTGGGTTGCCCTCGCCTCTACGTTAGGGGTTTCCCAGTTAATCAGAAGGGATTTAACGCGAGCAGGATTAAGCTGCGAGGAGTTCGCAGTCTATATCGTGTTTACCCGCGGACCCGCGCTGGTTGAGCGGGTCGCTCGTATCCGAGGTATCCTTGTCGCCGTGGACCTTGATGATTACCGCGCTCGAAGTGCCGGAGAGCGGGACTTCACCGTAGGCGTTCTTCGCGAAGATTATCGTCGCGTAAACGTCGAGGTTCGTGCCGCCGGTGGACATATTGCCGGTAGAACCTACCGCGCCGCCAGCGTCAGGGAAGTTGAGGCCGTTGGTCGTTTCGATGAAACGCACGCCCTTATAGCTTCCGACTTCGCCGTCGAGTATGCCCGTCTGCGAGGCGTACCTTTCGACCGGAACCCAGCCCTCTATCTTTTCGAGAGAGTAGGTCGTGTTGGGGTGGACGATTGCAATGTACGACGGGCGGATAGGCGACGTGCCTATGCCGGTGCTCGCTGTGATGATGTTGCTTATCGGGAGAGCGTTCGCGTTCTTGAGCGCGCGCACCGCCTTGTCGATGTCCTCTCCGGTGAGCGTCGCGACGACCGCGTTGCGGCTGGCGACACCTCCGGCGTACTGGACGTTGGAACCTGCGGCGAGCTGGTTGCGCATGAGCTCGTCCATCGTCTCGCCCTGCTGGTCTCCGAGCTGCTCGGCTATCTCGGTGAGAATCGGGTCGGGATGGAGCATCTGGACCTTATCGGTCACTGGAATCCAGTAGCCGTACTGCTGCACGGCAGCGGTGATTTCCGTCACCGTGATGTTGCCGCCGACCGGGGTCACGCCCTCGATGAGCGGAGTCGTCGCGTTCGGGAGCGTGCCCCAACGCTTGAACCTAATCGTGTCGCCCGAATTCTTCGGAAGTGGGCGAGCCTGTGAGAACTTGCGATAGAGAAGACGCGGTACGGCCTTCTCGAGCGCCGTCTTGTCGTAGTAGTCCTGTAATTTTACAGAAAGTGTCTGCGTACTTACCTGTGCCATTGGCATCTCTCCAATCTGTTAAAAATTGCTGTAAAGCACTTGGGCTTTGAATTTCCTGAAATCTTCGTCCGACATATTCTTGAAGTCGGGCAGCCCGTCAGAACTCACACCCCCTCGAATATTGCCGCTGTTGTTTTTCCCGCTTTCGGCAAAAGGCGCGGTTTTCGCCGGTTCCTTCGGCCTAACTGCCTGCTGATTCTGCGCTTTTCCCCAGAGAGCGGGAGCACCAAAGTACGGCTGTAATCCGAGGTCTCGCCTGATGCCGTCGTAGACCGACATAAACAGCGGGCCGTCAAACTCCATCTGCTGCCTGAGTCCCGGGGGGAAACTATTGCCTGCAATCACGTTCAGCACCTTTTCCCGCTCCGGGTCAGCCTGAACGTAATTGATAATTGTCTGGTTGGCTTCGGCTATCTGAGCCTGCCTGCCTCTTTCCTGAAGGCCGCGAATATGGGCCGCGACCTTCTCGTCTATGAGTTGCTGGTTGCGCGCCTCGCGCCATGCGGCAAGGCGTTTCTCATAAGCGTCGTAGTCCTCGTTCTCGCCGATTTCAGGTTCCTTGTTCGGGTCCTGAGCCTTCGCGTCGTGCTGAGGCTGAGCGAGCGGAACGCCGTTTCGGTAGGCTCGTATCGCGCTTGCGACGACCTCTCCGAGCTTCGGGTCTGCTTCGATGGCCGCGATAGCGTTCGCGTAAGGCCTCAGTCTGCTCTGCATCGTGGAGTATTCGAGACCGCGTCGCGCGAGCTGTTCAAGCCCCGCGTCGTCTAAGTCGTAGTCTGTCCCATTAAAATTGATACGCCTTTTCTGCGGCTGAGGTTCCGGTTCGGACTGCTGTGTCTGCCCGGTCTGCTCTTCGCCGCCGCTTGGCTCCGGCTCGGGTTCCGGTTCGCCGTCGGGAATGTCTTCAGCGTATCCGCCCTTTAAGAGTTCGGACGGTTCGTCGAAAGCCTGACGGTGCATCTCCTCGCGGATCTGTTCGTAAGTGGGTTCGTCCTGATTCTGTACGTTCTGCTGATTGACTTCTTCTGCCATTCGTTAGCCCTCCCTGTTCGAGCCATTCAGCCTGTTAAGGCGAGCGGCAATCCATTCCACGAACAGATGCGAGTATTTCATCCGCGCGTGATATTCCATAACCGCCTTCGCATCCGAGAGGTCGATGCCGTACATGGCTTTGTGAACATCTCCCTGATACTGCGCTTCTATCTTTTTCAAGGCCTCCATGTCGATTCGGAGCAAGCTCGTTGTAAGTCTCTGCAACGCCGCTTCGTCTCTAACTGCCGCCTGTTCCGCCTTATCGTTCATTTCCCGGTCCTCCTGCTATCGTGCCGTTGGCGTAGGCCGTCATGTTCCCAGCCGACGCTTGATTCATTTCCCGCTGTCCTTCAGGCGCAACGCCCGGCTGCGGGTTTTGCTCGCTGACATCCTGCGAAACAATCTTCGCGAGCGCCTGTCTCGCCGCGATGACGTATTTGACAAGCGTCCTAAAATCCGGGGCCTGTCCCTGCTGTATCTGAACGCCGAGGTTGTCGATGTCGGCGATTATCTGGCGAAGCACCTGAGTGTCGTTCGGGTCGGCGATGTATTTATCCGCTTCGGCCACGCCCCAGATGGTGAGTATCTTCTTCGTCGCCTGATAAATATTCTCCGGCCTCATAACCCCGAGCTGTAAGAAGAGCTGCGAATAGTTGAGCAGCGTCATCATCTGCTGGACTTCCTGCTGGTCGCGGTTCGTCGCGCCTCCGATGTCGACGCTCACGTCAAAGTTCCCGGCCAAATCGTCCGGCGATATTTCCAGCGGCTTGCCGTAGACTCGAATCATAATCTTCTGGTCTACGAACTGCTGGTCGAGCTGAAGCATCTTCCTGTAGAGCCGTCTAAATCCGGTCTCTGCCATGACGCGCGCTATAAGCTCGATGCGCTGGGACGAAGCCGACATAATAGCCTGTACCCCTGTGGCAGTTTTGTTTAAGCTATCGGCGCTGAGCCCCTGATTGTATCGAGTGATGCCGGTACGCTGTTCCAGCTGGCTCTGTATAAACTCCATCACGTTGAAGACGCTGCCTTCAAGCGGGGCCGGAGTTATCTGTTTTACGCCGTTGAGATTGTTGGTGAGGATTATCTTGCACGGGCGCGGATGCGCGAGGCCGTTTAAGTCAACCCCGGCGTTCTCGTCTACGAGCCACATCTGGTTGTTCTGGAACGAGATATTGTCCAGCGTCTGACGCATGAGCGCCGTCTTGATTTTCTGATACTCACCAACCAAATCGACGATGCTGATGCCGTTGATGGTGAAGATGTCGAGAATCGGGCGCATCACCTCGAACGGAGGCTCGCCGTGCGCGTATGGATTCTTCTCCATGCGAATTACGACTCCGTTGGCCACGACTACGAGATAAGGCTCTGCTATTCCCGTGTCGTTTACGTCGAGAAGTCCCCACCACTCCCAGACGTTTATCTTCCTCCGCGCCTTCTGTAAGTCGTTCCGTGAGGTGTAATACGAATAATCGTTGGAGTTCGTCGCGCGCATCGCGGTTTCCGAATCATCCTCGTCGCTGTAAGCCCGGGAGTTAGTGTTCCCCTCGATGACCTTCGAGATGTTGGAGTATATCCCCTCGCGCTCCTTTTGCTTGAGGTACGTCACCGTTCGCTTGACGCGATGTATTACGAAGCGCGCTTCGTTGATGTCGCGCGCCTCCGGGTCTATGAAGAAATCCTCCGGCGGTATGACTTCGACCAACGGGCCGGAGTAGACCTTGATTCTCTCCTCACCTCTGACGTTTTCATAGACGCGCATCGGCTCCAGCTGGTATGGCTGAAGGGTGTAAGGCGTAGCGTTAGGTATTCCCGACGGGGGCATTTGGGGGCCGAAGGGAGTCATTTGAGGTGTAACGGAGTTCTCTGGAGGGACAAAATCGACCCTCACGTTGTCCGCAGTGAGGCTTTCGACATTTCCGTCGCTCCTCAGCGCTTCAAACTGTGGCTCTATGAGTTCCGGGAATGCAAAGCCCTTTTTAACGTAAACGTCCTGCCATGTGACCTTGACCGGAGACACCCCGTAAATCAGAGAGGACTTCATCCATTCGTGGCCGACGCGGAATCCGTTGCCCTTGTCTATGAACTGCCAGTTGAGCAGCTTTTGAAAGAGCTCGGCTTTGACAATATCCTCGGAGCCGATAGGCTCGACGGATATTGCGCTCTTAGAGCCGAAGAAGGCTCTCATCAGCGACGGCATGAGCCATTCAATCATGTCCATTACGTCGCTTGATTTTGTCTGTGAACGTCCCGGCCTGTCCTCGGCTCCGTCGCCCATTGCGCGGTAAAGCTCGTATGCTTCGGCGCGCCTTGTTTTCTCCGAGTCGTTGGCTTCGCGGGCCACCTCGATGTCCGCCGTTACGACTCTGAGCGCGAGCGCCTCGGGGCTTTTATCGTTCCCCTCCGCCGAAACGCCCTCCCTGACCGGAGGCAGCCCGACGGAGGGATTGTAAGTATCTGCAAATTCCATTGAATCACCTCGTTACGGAACGTCCGCTTCGGGATACTGAATCTTGTCGGCGGTACGCACGGGGTCGTTTTTCATGTCTCTCCACTTCGGCCCCATCGCAAGCCAGAGAAGCAGGGCCTGTATGGACTTCCGGTCCGGAGATTTCAGCTCTCCCCCAAGCGCGTTGTACAGCTCCCACAAAAGCCGCTTGCACTTGGGGGAAACGGTGAGCTTCGGTCTGCTTCCGTCCGGCGATGAGAAATAGCTCGAAAGAACCGGAAGCATTACGGCGTAATCGCAAGTATTCTGTGCCAGTTTGAAACCGGCCTTATTGTAAGCCTGCGCCTTCGTCTTGCCGCTCTGCCGACGTTCTTTGAACATATCGGCGGGAACCTGAACGGATATGACGCGGCGCGCGCCAATCATCTGCTTATATTTCTGGTACAGCGCCTCCGGCGAGACCTTCGCGAATATCTGGTCGATAACCATGAGCTGACCCTCCGGCGAGCAAGTGCCGAGCAGAATGACGGCTTCGCCCTCCGTATCGGCCACCATCGAGGCCCAGAGCGGCCAGTGCGACGGTATTGCAAGGTCTTTGCCGATGCAGCTCTTCGTGTTGAAGTCCGGCACGAGCAGGTCGGCCCTTGCGTCCTCAATCATCGAAATCGCGTCGATGATGTCGTCGTGCTTGCCGACGGGGAAACTCGTGATTTCTTCCTTCAGCGCGTCAATCCAGTCCGCGTGGCGCGGGTAATAGAGCATTCCGGCTCTCATCAGGGGCTGCAAGCGTCCCCGTATTTTGGAAACTTTGTTCCCGCGCGTTCGGACTCGGACTACATTGAAATAAATGCCGCGTTTTTTCTGTTCGACCTCGACGAAATGCGCCAGCGACTCCTGATAAGCGACAGTCTCAATGCCGACCGATGTCGGTCTCCAGCGCGATACGGCGCGGAATATGTCGTTTATCTGTTCGCTGGGGTTTCTTCGCCTGCGGTCAACGTCTAGTATGTACCAGTTGTTGTTCTGAGCTATGCCGACCGTCACGATAACCGTCGGGTCGGCGTCTTTTTTCTCGGAAATTCCGGGGTCTGTCATCGTGATGATGTTCATGCCGGAGAGGTCGAGGTCCATCTCCTCGTAGGGTTCCATGTAATCCCATTTAAGCGGGTGCGATTCCTCGGCCATCGGTCTGCACATGCGTTCGCGCTCCCAGATGTCGATTTCGCCCATGTCCTCATAGGCCTTCCGCTCAGCCATGCAGAAATCCAGCGGGAAACGCTCGGGCCAAGCCGCCTGATTGTCGTCGGTAATCAGCGTTACGCGCTCGCAGTGGAAATCCAGCTCCCGCGCGCGGGCAAAAACTCGCTCGATTATGCAGTTCGGCCCCATGTTGTTGCCAATCATAAAAATTCTGGAGCTGTTGCCGAGGAACTTGATGTCCGACAGGAACCATTTCCAGTCCTTTTCGAGCGTCGTCGGCGAATCCATGTCCTCGACGTCCTGAACGTCGTTGAGAATCACGATGTCGGGACGTTTGGCTCCCCAGACGATGCCTCGAACCATCGCGCCCTTACCGTACCCCTCGACTCTAACCTGAAGTCCGTCCTGATATTCGACCTGAAAAGCGTCGCCGGAGTCCTCGATGATGCGCCGGACGTTGAATCTCAGCGTCTCGTTCGCCGGTGACTGGAACTGTCTCGTAATATCCTTGAGCTTCTGGCTCGCCTGAGTCTTGTTCCCGGCGATAATCACGATATAACTGCGGTTGTATGTCGGATACGTCAGCGCGTGCAGGATGTTTGTCTGAAAAACGTACTGGTCTTTCGCCGATTCGCGGAATCCCTGAATCGCAACGTGCTCGCGGCTTTTGAGAAGCAGGTCGCTCCACCTGTGATGGAACGGAGCCGCCTTAACGTCCGTCGGCTGTGCGAGATAGTATTCTCGAAAGGCGACCAACGAGGTCGTCGTCGCCTGCAATTTCAGCAGGTCGAGGTCTTCTTTGCTTAAGCTCTTAAACTCCTCCACGCGGACTCACCACCATGAAAAAAGAGGCCGCGATTCCACGCAAGCCTCCTCAATCGCCGAAGTATCGACTGCCATAGGCGCTCTAAAAGCGGTGTCACTATACTCGCTCCATTTTGCGCTGAAACGATTCCGCCCAATCCTGCGGTGTGCAGTGAGCGCCCGTAAGATTCTCAGTCGGTTTAGCGTCGAACGTAAGCGGCTGATGCCACTTGAACATCTCTTCGCGCTGGCGCTTTGCCTCGCGCAATATTCGAGCCTGTTCCTCCCAGCTGAGATAGGGATTATCGGCGATTCGCTTTTCCTTGCGGCCTTCCATCAGCCCGGCCTGAAAGCCGTCGAGGAATCCGTCTCTATAGGTCAAGCTCTGATTGCCGTCAGTTGTCATTTTAATCTATCCTTCGCGGCGGCGATTTTTTTAGCGTTATCCCAATTCATGCAAATTACCTCCCATTCTAAAATAATTCGTCTGTATCACGACGGACGATGATAAATTCGTCCAATAGCAACCTAGCTTGCTCTAGGTAAAAAAGGCGGTGGTCATCGTCAAGCTCGTCAAATTCAAAATGTGAACTTTTCTCGAAGTCGAGTTCAAAAAGCTTTCGAGCCAGCACTTCGATTTCAACGTCCTGTTTCGCATCGCGGAACATGATTCCGAACATATCCGGCTCGCAAATCTGGACCTTGCCGCAGGAATCGAAGACGATATAATCGCCCGGCTTGACCGACGCATAAGAGCGCCCGTCTCTGACTATGAGCGTCATGCGGCTCGATTTGTCGCTGAGCGAAGCCTTGCGGATTTCGAAGCTGTCCGGGTAAGTGTCCTTCAGCTCGAACATCATTGCCTCTGAGCCGTCGAAATGCGCCGCCGTGACCTCTTCCTCGTTGCGGATATAAGGCTCGAACATCACTCCGCCGCCTCGTCGAACATCTCGAAGAAGTCTTCCTCCGGCATCGTGAAGAAGCTGTCGTCATCGACGTTGTGATAGACCATCTCGCCCGGATGGACGAGGTAAGCGCCCTGAGCCAGCATGAGATAAAGCCCGCCGAATTTGTCGTTCTTGTCCGCGCCGACCACAAAGTCGTCCGGCCATGTCGCGCAGATTATCGCAGCGCGCTGCTCAGTGCCGTCGTACTTTATGGCCTCGACCTCAGTCGGCTTGCTGACATACGATTTTTTCAGTGTTTCCAACGCTTCGAAGCTCATAGAGTTATCGCTCCCTTTGGTGTAAAAATATATTTATTCCCGGTTAAGGGTTGACCCAGAAATAATAAAACAGGCCGAAAATATGAGTTTTGCCCCTAGAATCGACGAGAAGGCCCCCAAGTTTGGCTTAGGGGTAGTTCGTTCGTTTAACCGCAAGTCTTTCAAAATAAGGCCGTTCTGGTGGCCTCTGCGGGGGTATGGATGTATTTTCTTACCCCCGATTTGGAGAAATGGCAAATTTTAGGGCATCCGATATGGGCAAATACTTTCGTAATTTACCGCGCGAAAGCGCCCACTGGCATGACTCAAAGTCAAAGGCGTGAGCTAAAACCCAAAACCCCCTTGGAAGGCGAAACCCTTCCCGGCTTCGCTCAGGCTCTTTGGCTTTTTACGCAAAGGGCCGAAGGCCGCAAAACCCTAAAACCCAAAACCCTCCGAGGCCGAAGGGCCGAGTCCGAAGCGTCAAGTCAAAAGAAGGGGGGAGTGACGGGCCATGTTAATGGAATGGCCCGTAGGGGGTTATTATATATAAATATATATATTTTTCTTTTATTTTTCTTTATCTCTTTTTACTCTTTTTCTTTTAGTTAGGGGTGCAGGGGGGATTTTCTTTTTCTGCTTTTTCTCTCTTTCTTTTTGAAAATCCGAATCAGCCCCACGGCATCGTCGCCGCTCAAATAAGCCGTCTCGAAAAACCCGCATCACGACCGGATTTTTCAGGTGTAAAGGTTTTTTCCTTGATTTTCGTGCAAACGCCGAACTGTAAAGGTTTTTTACTTTACAGTTAGAGTTAGCTAATATTCACATTTTGAACCAAACGGCTGAAAATGTTTAGTTCTAAATTGACTGTCAAGTCGCGCAAAGCCGCTCAACCAGCGGGTTTTTAAGGGGTGGTCGTACACAATTTAAATTTATTATTTGCTAAGCTCTGGATGGCCGAACATATAAAAAGCCCCTCCAAACGGAGAGGCTGTTATTCTTTGTAGATTTGGTGGCTCGGGTCTAGGTGGACGAGATAGAAATAGCCGTCGTCTATCACGTATCCGTAGCATCGGAACTCTGTCTTGTTCGGGAACCCTTTGATTTTCAACTGCAATATGCGCGAAGACTCAATCGCAATGCCTTCCGCGCCAAGTTGCGTGTTGATTGCTTCGAAGTGTTTGTGTAATCTCTTGGCTTCCCGGCTCTTCTTGTTTTCTAAATCAGCGCATATATGGCAATGGCTCACTTGCCCACTCAGGACGTCGTCCATTTCGTATTCGCGATATGCGTTGAGCGAGGCGGCGATTATCTGGAGAAAATCTTTTGTTTTGATTTTATCCCCGTCGCCAGATAAATAATTGGTGGAATCAATCCGCCAATCAAACTTTGCCATAGTATTCCTTGATGGAGTTAAGCGTAATCCTGTTTGTGCATCTGGCCGCCAGCGGTAGTCCCTTGCGAGCGTCCAGCCACGGCTTTTCGTTGTGAGTCTGCTCGCCAAGCTCGGTGCCTGTCATCTGCCCGTATTTCTCAATCGTTCGGTTGATAGAACTCATTTCAGCCTGAGTCAAATCGTCGGTCAACAGGTCGTTGGGAATCATCGACGCCGAGCAAGTGAATTTTCCCTTGTGGACTTTGAAAAGGTCGCGGCATACCGGCCCGTTAGCCCACGCCTCAAAATGCTCTTTGAAGAGCCGCTCGCCGGAAGTCGCCATTCTATCGACAAACGCATAGTAGCAGAGCTTCTGGAGCTTCATCGTCGAGACTTCGCCAATCTCAGTAAGAATATATTTTGCGACATCGAACACGTTAGCCATCTGTGCCACCTCCCCATCAAGTATATTATAGCTGCTGGCTATAATCAGTCAAACAAAAAATAAGCGGAGCCGGGCGAAAGGGAGGAGGAACCCCCCGACTCCGCGCTTCACAAGGAGGAACGAAGCCGCAATGAGACAGATTTTATATTGACCAAGCTGGCTAACGCTAATATAATATCAATAGCAACACGGTGGGCTAACACCAAAACAAACCCGATACTATTCCCGGACGAATGTGCCGGACTGTTGGCGGGCAACGGAAAAACCCGATACTATTCCCGGACGAATGTGCCGGACTGTTGGCGGGCAACGATAAAATTAGCCATACAAAGAGGCTATGCAGGATTGCGGTTCTGACGTGCCTCTTTCTTTTTTGTCTGAAAGGCCGTGTTTCGCGTGAGAGACAATGACATTATCAACAAAATTTGCCACTGCGCAACGCTCTATCAGCAGCACTTGGTTAACAAAAACTACATGATAATCTATAACGTTGTCAGCGAAGCCGCCAATTTAACCCCAGACATGATAGAAACAGTGTTTTTTGCGCAAAGTTTTTTGCATTTGACGGGAGTATTAACGCCCCTAAAGCCGATAAAGTTCTACGAACGCAGCAGAGACTCCAGACTCAAAAGGTCTGATTTTACCACGCCGTCTAATGGGGTTCATGTGCAAAAGCTAAGCGTGCTACATGAGCTTGTCTGCCCGCACATTTACTGCAAAATGATAGGCGGATTCAACGGCAACGGATTTTATCTGGAAACATCTCGCGTGATGGGCAACGTCAGGGGCGCTATGGGATTCAGGATTCCAGAGCAAGCCCCACAGTTCTATGTTCCCAATACCGTCCTGCAAGGTGATGTGCGCGACAGAGTTGTTAAACCATACCGCATCCTAGCCATGTTGCGCAAGAAAATCAAAGATGTTCTTTACGCAGACATCTGCTATCTCGCCAAAGGCGTTGAGCTTTGTGAGCTTGAGCCGTTCTTGATAAACACAGGTAAATGCGCTCGGCAGCTACAAATTGTCTAAATGAGCCTGAAAACTCATGACAAATAGGCGAGTTGGCGATAGGTTCGGGATAGTAACACAGAATTTTATCCTACGGGAGGAATCGGTTTGAAACGAGCGTTTGCGGTGCTAATCGGAGTAATTTTATTATGCCTTGCCAGCGATGTCGGGGTAGCTGCATCAAAACTCAAGCTAGTTGGGGAAACTTATAGAAGCCAAATCTATCTCTACGAAGATACGCTTATTATCGACGAGGGAAAATCGGGGAAGCCTCCGCGCCCGTATGCTTATGCAGAAATGTGGTTCTACGAAGAATATAACCAGCCATACCAGGATGGCATAGTCTCCCGAAAAATACACATTCAAATTCGCCCCAACAAGCGCGAAATATGCACATTGGCTCAAGATTGGCAATACGTCGATGCGCAAGCCGAGAAAAAACACTTTTTGGCCCTGGCAAAACAATTCGCCAACGAATACAAAGCCAAGTCAGACTATGAAAAATACCTGTCCCAATTTGACCACAGCGGGAAAAATGCCTTTAGGGGTTATGTTGAGTGGCATGACGTGACGCCGGGGAGCCTGGACGAGCTGTTCTACGACGCCGTGAATAAAGCCTACAAGCGAGAGAAGTCTTGGTTTAAGATATTCTAAACTCCATTCCGCCAAATTCCCAATCCCCATTCAGCCATATTTTATTTATGACTTATCTAAGAATGGGGATTATATTTTATTATTAAACTAAACAGCCGGTATATTATATTTCATCTCTTTTGCGCACGGCCTCAAGACGCGCGTCTTTAATCCCTAGCTTCGGGTATTCGCCGAGGGTTATGTTGAGCCGTTTGCCCTTGTGTTGGAAGCGTAAGTGCCATGACTTCCGCCCTGTTGGATGCACGTCGATATAGAGGCCGTTGCCGTCGAAAACAGAGTAGCGTTTTTCACGTTTTTCGAGACGGTCAATGTCCGTTTTTCTCAGCGCCATACCGCATTCTTCCCTAGTCACACTCTAAGTCGGACACACTCCAAACCCTCCAATTTCTTGGAGTGGGACTTGGAGTGCAAGTTCACCTTTTTATTATAGGAATATCTAGGGGAGGCTAGGTAAAGCAAAAACGTGCAGAAACTCAGTCGGAGACTTGTTTCTAGCACGTTCTAGCACAACATTTCAAGATAAAATGGCGGTCCTAACGAGATTCGAACTCGTGTCGCCGCCTTGAAAGGGCGGTGTCCTGGGCCTCTGGACGATAGGACCGCAGTGGTGAATCGCCCGGGACTTGAACCCGGGACACCCGGATTAAAAGTCCGAGACGGACTGTTCGTCAGTATATCGCAAATCCAGTGATAATCAATGTTTTTGGGCCTGTCAGGTTTTGCCTTCCTCCAATGTCTATAGCCGTCAAGTAGCAGAAGTAATTACTGTCAGTAATCATCAATATACTCAGTGTATGTTGAGGTTGCCGGTTTTGCTACCGAGATGCTACCGAAGGGAGAAAGCAAGATGCCAAGATTATGTGAATTTTTAACGGCGAAGTGGATTGATAAGACGAAACCTCTCGAGGATAAGGAGCAGAAACGTAAGGACAAAGAAATTCCGTCATTGTATCTTCGTATCCGTAAGGCCGGTGAAGGCGGATCGAAATCCTGGATGCTGATCTATACAGATCAAGAAACACGCAAACGGAAGACCTACGTATTGGAAGGTATCCCGGGCAGCAGTAAGAGCTGGGAATTAGCAAGGGAGAAGGCGCGGGAAGCCCTCGAATCTATACATCTGCAGAACAAGACTCCCAGGGAATTGGCGCTCGAACGACTGGAACAACAGAAACAAGAGGAAGAAATCAACAAAATCAAACGGTATCGCATCAAGGACTTAATCCCGCTGTATATTCCTTTTACCCGAAATCTACGGGCGCAAGAGTCACGGTTGTCGGATTTAACGACACTCAGTAAATCAGTCTTAGGCGGGAAGGCCGTCTCAAAGCTTACAGCCGCCGACTTCCTGAGATTTATAGACCTGGAACTTGAAGCCGGTAATAAACGGAGAACTATCAATAAGAAGATTACTGAACTATATTGCATGCTGAACAAGTTATACAAACACGAAGTTATATCTAAGGAGTATGTACACTTACCACCTAAACCAGAGAAGCTGAATGAGTTCGACAGTCAATTCAACAGACGTTACTTGCAGGATTGGGAAAGGAAAGCGTTAATTGAGAATTCTGCCGGCATGAAACCGGACTGGCTGCACGCCGCTATTGTAGTCTCATTGTACACCGGAGTGCGTCCCAAGTCGTTATTTCATCTCGTATGGCGGGATGTACATTGGGAGAGCAGAACATTGTTCCTTTGCGCCAAATATATGAAGACGAAGGATAACTGGACTATTCCTCTGAATGAGAAGGCATATGTCGCCCTCGAGTCTTGGAGGCGACTTCACTCAGACGCTCCTTTGGATAGTCTGGTGTTCCCAAACAGGTTGGGGAATGCGGTAGCACGTCAGTGTTGGATGAAGTATTTCAAAAGATTATTGGAAGCGTCTAATATGGACCCCAATCTGGGCTGGTACAATATGCGTCACGACTTTGCCTCTCAGCTTGTAATGCAGGGCGTCAGTCTCTATGTTGTCAAAGACCTCATGTGCCATAAAAATATCTCCACAACCCAGGTATATGCGCACCTGGCCCCGGACGTGAAGTCTGCAGCCGTAAAACTGTTGGAACAGCTATAGTCAGCCGCAGACGGCTACCATGAAGTTCCAGGCTGATATAGGATAATCCTGTATAACCGGCCCTCTCGGGGCAAGCGTCTCCTTATACCTGACGTGTTCATCCTTCCGCTTCGAGGGGCCGGCGTATAGATCATTATAGGCGAACAGAATATGCGGATGGGCGCAGAAATAATCTGCGGTCAGAGTCTGTCGGCTGTTGCTCCGGTCGTTCACCATGCTGATATCGATACAGACACTAATCACGGAACCGGAGGGTATAGCTGTAAGGCCGATATTAACGGATAGAGACGAATACAAGGACAATCTCAGCCATAACGCCTAAGTATCCCGCAGCGGAATGCCTAAACGCAGTTTTCCGTGCTCTTCGCGCCCGGCGTTTCGACGAAGTAATGAACAGTAAGGGTACGTCCCTCCCCGGATCTTTCAGCGCAGCAGACAATATTATTGTAAAGTCGACAAAGAAAATCAGGGCGAAGCAAGATACGTATGAAGCCGGCAATGCCATAACTAACGTCAATATACGTCAGAGGAATATTCCCCAATCTATCATGCCTGAGATATACATATCGCCGACGATAAGATCGCACTTAGACATTCAGCTGCATCCGGTTTCGGCAGACTGTACCAGCAGGATAATCGTCCGCCATGACAGGACTGCGGCAATATTGGTTCAAATAACCAAGAAAGCGTCTGTCTAAGTACTGAGTTCTATTCTTCCGCACATGATTCTTAGACGTACCCGGGAATTCACATTGATAGAGTGGGCCTCGTAGGAATCATTTCCTCTGCGGCTCCGGCTCCGCTGTACGTGACTATCCGTTCGCCGGAAGAGTCTCAGGCACGTTGGGGACGCAGGCGCGACGCAGCCGACGCTTAGGATGGTCATAGACAATCCTTCCTTCAAGTCGGTGAAGATACAGCATAACGACGGCCTCGAGAGTGACGCTGACGAAAGGATTTTAATTATGAAGGTCGAAGCGCCGGAGTAGTTGTCTATCGTGTGTTGACTGAAGATACCGCCTCGTTCGGCGATAAAGAGGCCCCGGAAGGGCTTTCCCGTTGGGTCAGCTTGACGGCCCCCGGAGTATCAGTCTGCCCTATTCGTACCGGTTCCGGGTTGGAACAGGTCCAGACAATATTCTTGTTGTCGGCATTCTCCGGACTGTATATAACCGTACAGCTCCGGACAGCTGCCGGGAGCCAGTATAATACTGCCCGTGGAGAGGGATATCCCTTCGAGAGGGACTACAGGAACAACATATTAAGCGAAGTCTGTTGCGTAGAGGTCCGCCGTTTGACTATGATTTTTCCTTCCTTCTGATTGGCGCTGCCGATTGAAACCTCTTCAGGATTATCGCCGGAAGCCCGGATGTTACGGATGGCTCCGTTTGCCGCGTTAAAGCATTTACCGGGCGGTGAAGGTTGCTCGTTGAAGGATATTGCAATATTGCCTTCTGTGGTCATTCTGCTTATAGACGGGCTGTAAGTACGCCTGTCCCCCATTGACTATATCCCGGAACCGGTCAAGATCGTCCGCGGTACTGATCATGTACGGTCTGCCTCTGTCCCGCTGCCGGTCAGCGCGGAGGCCGAACTGCTTAGCCCAGGTATCAGTATCATATATATCGGACATAAGCTTTGGTTTGCCCAATGATTTGAGAGTATCGAAAGTTTCTCATCAGACTCCGGATCCTCCCTTAGAAGATATTATTCTAAGGATGACGGCTAACAGACTCCCGCATAATACAAGCGGAGCCCCCAATCAGAGGACTCCGCCCTATTACTTCTTATAGCCTGACTACGAACCTCTCCGGCGCCGAACCCATTTCGAATACGTCTCCCGCTTCAAGAATCACATCCTTGACTATTCGCAGCTTCTTACCGTTCTTAAGTACGAACGTACCGTTCTGAGAACAGTCCGTCAGCAGCAGCTGTCCGTTACTGAAGGAGAGCGTCGCGTGGTGTCTGGAAATCTCAGGAGCTCCGAGGACGACATCCATTTCCGCGTCTCTGCCTATCTTCATACCGTCCTTGAGCGTCATTGCCTTGCCCTTATACTCCCCGGCCGGGCAGTACAGCTGTGTAGGCTTCCTCTTTACAGTGGGCTGAGGCTGAGAAGCGACTCCGGCGGCAATCACTCCCGTGCCTCCGGGCATACAGTTGCTAAAGGCAAAAATAAGCGGCACCAGGAATACGAGTATCGGTACAAAGGCGGTCAATACGCCTACCAGACACCATAGCCAGAACTTGTCCCCCATAGCTTCCGCTATACGGCCCCAGAGGATACCGAAGGAAACTACCGTAACGATATAACACAATACACACAACTTGGTTATCCAGGCCATGGCGCTAATTACATCTCCAGCGGGGGTAACTATAGCCATAATGAAAATCAGGATCATAGTCACGATATTGAAGCTCAACCCTATAAAGAGCGCGAAGGGCAGGTTATACACCTTTATGAACTTGTAGTAGCGATAATACGGAATGAAGAACCCCAGCATACCCACCTGAGGGGCCTTCTTCCGCGCTATACGTCCAAGGAAGTACGATATCAGGAAGTACAATATTATCATCACGAGGATCATTATAGCTGTTTTGAACAGTCCCCATGCCATACCTAACATAGACATAACCATAACAGTATATCCTCCTACTCTGCTATTTTTTCCAGTCCACTATTTTATAGGCGCGCATATATGTGACCCTTTCCAGATGATTGATCCGGAACTCCGCAGCCGCCTTAGACCGTGTCACGTCACGCATAATCATCGCGTTGCCTTCCGCGTCTATATACTCCCCTACTCCTGTTACGGCAAGCAGGTCGCCGGAATTAGAGTTAATCTTAAGTCCGTTGAAGAGTATCCTGTTGCCGCTCTTTACCGTTATGTCTACCCACTCGCCGTTCAGGAACGAGACCGTGAAGTCCTTATAGACGTACTTCTCTGTCTCGACGCCGGACTGCGTCTTCTCCTTCTTAACATCCTGCGGCGAGCCGAACTTCCCCTTAACAAGATCAGGGGTCCCATACTGAGAAGTCAGATATGTAAACAACGCTCGCAGCTCAGGAGTCGGGTTGGTCTCGGGATCGAGAGGATCCGGGCGCAGGATTGGAACTCCTGAATCCGTGGCAAGCGCAAGGGTGCCGGTCGTGTCTTTCACTCCGTAGCGGCCATACCCGGCGTTGGCCATAGCCTTGTCGTACTTCGCCTGGAAGACTATCGCGTCCTCAGTGACTCCGTGCTTCTTGGCCTCCGCATAGAATCTTTCAGCGAGCTCCTTCTCACGCTGTACAGAGTAGCCCTCGTTGGCTATCGCAGCCAGCAGATACATAGCTATGGGATGATACGGGGAGGCTTCGTCGATCATCTTGATATATACAAGTCTCTCCTTGTCGTTCCCGGGCTTCGGTCCGCGCCAGTTGAGGCCCGACAATCCCTGCATGAAGATAGCGTGGACGTCGCCTTCCCTCGCGCACTTCTCGTATATGGGATAGGACTTGTCGTACTGTCCCCTGGAGAAGTAGTAGCCCGCGAGCTTCATCTGCGACATAATGTCTTTGTCGGCCTGCAGTTTCCCGACCTCTTCTTCGGAGAGCGGATACAGACGGTAGTCTTCCTTGTATCTCTGTTCTATGCGGTGCATTGTAGTCTGTACGTTGCCGGCTTCGGCTGCGACGACCGTCAGCAATATTGCGGATATCGCAAGTCCTATAAGTTTGAGTCTGTTCACATCTATTTACCTCCCGATTCCCAGCAGTATCATAAGCGCATCGTTGACGCTGATTCCCCTGGACGCCGCTTCTTCCTCTGCCCTCTTCCTAAGTCTGGCCTGCTCCGCCGCGTCTCTCTGAGCCATAGCCTTCCTTACTGCGGTAATCTTCTGGGCCAGCGTCATTCCGCTTATATTCTGCGGCTGCTGTGCCTGCTGAGTCTTCTCAGGCTGCTGCTGCTGCTTCTTCTGATTCTCTTTCTTCGCGGCTGCTTCCTGACGTTTGCGCTCTTCGCGTGCCTTACGGTTCTCTTCGGCGGCTATACGGTCCTTCTCCTTCTGTTCGCGGAGCCGGGCTTCGTGCTCAAGCTTTGCCTTTCTGTCGGCCTCACGCTGCTTACGCTTACGTTCTTCTATTTCTTTCCTGTAGTCCTGATGCCACTCGATCATGCCCTCATATTTCTCACGGGCCCTCGCACATTCGGCGTCGCTTGCCCCGGACTTCTTCATATACTCGATAGCTTCGTCGAGAATAGACTTGTCCAACTTGTCCATCGTTATAATGAAGAGACGCTGAGAGACGTTGCCGTTAAGATCTCTCAGATACCCGTAGTCGGGATCCTTCTCCGCTATGGCATCAACATACTTCTTCAGCCTGTCGAACCCAACTTCAGCGAAATTACCTTCCCTCCATTCAAGGGTACCTCCGACGGCACAACTTTCCGCTATTACTTTCATATAACGCAGATCGCCTTCGTCACCGTACTTGAAGGCAAAATCCCATACACTGCCTTCCGGACCGGGCAGCGTACCGAGAAAATCGTCGTCTTCGACAGGGTGCCCCCTGAACATCAGGAGCATCACAAGATAGTTTATATCTTTCATCTGCTTCTCGTTCGGGTCAGGATGCAGATATACAGTCTGGTTCAGCTGATTGAACGACGCCCTGTAGTTCCCGTCGTCATACATATCAAGCGACTTCCCGTACTGTACCCCGAAGGAGTTAAGATAGATGTTGTTATAGTACGCGTACCCCCCTGCGAGTATTACGAGCAGTGCGACCGCAGCAGCGGCTATCTTCTTGAACTTGGCCGGGTCGGACTTGACTGTTTCGCTTACCTTAGCGCTTACCTGCCCTGCCACTCTGCCTAACTGTTCTCCGGCAACTCCCGCCGCCTTGCCTAACTTCTCTCCGGACTCTTTCAGTGCGGCGGAAGCCTTCTCCATGTCCACGTTTATCTGAGGCTGTAACGGCTCCGGTTCTGAATAATCGCGCAGCTCCGAGCAGTCCATTACGACGGTAACTTCCCCGTCCATAATACTTTGGCCGGTATATTCTGCAGGAACCACTATCGTGTGGCCGTCTGCCGATGCGGGCGCCGCAGTCTTAATCTGAGAAGCCGCCTGTGCCGTTGATTCTGACCGGGCCGCCGTTTGAGCCGGAATCGGCTGAGTCTTAGACGTCTGCCGCATCCTGAACAGGCCGATAAGATCGTCATCGGATATTCTGTCTCCAGGGCGTACTGCCAGAGCCTTCATCAGCAAGGCTTCCTCTTCAGGAGATATGTCCGATCCGGCGGAAGAAGGAAGCTGCAAGGTATCGTTGACTACTCTGTCTGCAGCCTGTACCGGGGTTATTCCCGTAAGGCACTTATAAGCGGCAGCGGCCAAAGAGTATATGTCGGCGGAGGCCCCTGCGGGGACATTGTTTGAATAAAGCTCTATAGGCGCGTAGCCATGCTTCAGCGTCCTCTCGGAAGAAGCGGCGGAGCCGAAGTCCAGCAGCACCCCTCCATTGTCCGTCACCAGTATGTTAGACGGGCTTATGTCTTTATGAATGACGCCTTTGTCGTGCAGCGTTTTCAGGGCTTCCGCTGCAGGAGTCAGGATTGATGCGGTCTCGACCCAACCGATCCGACCTCCCTTCCCGTCCAGGTATTCAGAGAGCGACTTGCCGACAGTATAGTTCGTGACTATATAGGCAGTCCCCTTGAACTTGAATGCGTCCCGTATAGACGGTATACCCGGAGTTCCTGCAAGCTCAGTGAGCAGTTTGGCCTCCGAGCAGAAGTTCTCCAACCTGTTCGCATAGACTGAAACGAACGACTCGTCACGAGCCCCGACTGCCCCATCCGTCCTAACCGCAATATCCTTCGGATAGAACTCCTTGACTGCTACGTCCATGCCCAGCATCGTATCACTTGCAATATAAACGACGCTGAACCCGCCTTGACCCAACACAGAGCCGACGATGTATCGTCCTTCATTTCCGATCCGTGTTCCGGGCGGCAGTACAAGTACATGTTCTGTCACGCAAAGCACTTCCTTCTAGATAAAACTATAATACAGGCCTAAGCCTGTCGTGCAGCCATTACCGGTTGAGTATATGCCTTTACATTCGGGAAATCAACAAAAACATGAGAAGCCCCTACTCGATTCGAGACTTCTCACGTATCTCACTTACTGCTTACGTCTGATTATCAGCGGGATCGCGGCTATCAGAGCAAGGACGCCAAACCCTGCGTTGCATCCGCCGCCACCGCCGCCTTCACCACCGGGCGCGGGAGAAGGAGTTACCGCTTCTTCTGCACTTACGCTGATACTGCACTCCGCAGTCAGACCGTTGTCAGTCTTAGCCGTAATTATGGCGCTGCCGACAGAGACTGCCGTGACAAGTCCGTCGCTCGTAACCATGGCTGCGTCGGGGTTCGAACTCTCGTACTGTATAGAGTACGTCGCTTCAGCCGGAAGTACCGCAGCCGTCAACTGCAGCAAAGCTCCGGGCTTAAGCGAGGCCGACGTGTGTGACAGCGTTATAGACACAGGAGAAGCCGCAACCGTAACCGCTATCGTATCGGCAAGAGCCGGCATATACGAGGAGGCCATTCTTATCGTCGTAGTACCCGCCTTAAGCGCTCTGAACTCCGCGCCGAGTCCGCTGGTCGAGACAAGCTCTACTATCGTCGGGTCTTCGACTTCCCAGGTTACTCCCTGCCCTTCAGCCGGTTCTACGTATCCGTACAGTGCGAACGAAGCTCTCGACTTAACTTCAAGAGATTCGATTATCTCGTCCTGCGAGTTGACTATCTCGAACGTACTCGGCGGTACCCAAACCGGTACAGTCGATACCAGTATTTCTATCTCGTTGCTCTTAACAGATGCAGCAAGTTCGCCTGAAGCGGGGTCCTTCGGCTCGGCCCATATCTTGACAGTCACAGGATTGTCCACGTTCTTAGCCGCGGTATAGACTCCGGCGTTCTCGTCGACGGACAGCACCGACGGGTCGGAACTCTTCCAGATTATCTCTGTGCTGTCTGCGTTGAGAGGAGCAACTTCCGCCATAGCCTTGCAGGTATCCCCTACTGTGTCAAGAGTCGTCTTGTTCTTGTCCTCCAGGGTTATGGATATCTCCTTGAGCGGGATCTCCAGAGCCGTTTCTTCAGTAAGTCCCAGTATCGCCGGAGCAGCGCGGAACGAAGCCGCTACGTCGAGGAATCCGTATTTAACGAAGTCGGTGATCTTCTCGTCGAGCTTGTTTCCGAAGTAGATATTGTACATATCATGGTCGGTGTTAGTCGCCGCACCCCGGACTATCATCTGCTTGATCTGCGCCGCCGTCGCGTCAGGATAAGCCTGCCAGAGCAGAGCTGCAGCTCCCGCAACTATCGGAGCGGCCATAGAAGTACCGGCATTAAAGCTGTAGCTCTTCTTTTGAAGATCCATTGGCTCATTATCCTTGCCGGTCCCAAGACAAAGAACATCTGTACCCGGCGCGCTTATGTCTACACGGTCAGTTCCGTAATTAGAGTCGCCGGACCATCTGTACTTATATCCGTGCGCCGCGACTGTAATAATATTGGGCGAGTCCACGTCGCAGAACTCATGGGGATACAATATTTTACCGCTTTCATTATACTGTTCTTTTATATAGTCCGAGAGAACCTTACCTTCGTTGCCGGACGCAACGGTGAACAGAACGTCTTCCATCCCCATCAGCTTCTCGTACGCAGCATAGCTCGTCGAAGGCTCTCCGTTCCCGCCGCTCTCGTCGATACAGTATGACATATTGACAATGATACGGGCGTCTTCGTAGTTATTCTTAAGCCACGGGATAAGCTCGTCCGCCACATATTCTGTAAGAGCAGCATGGTCTTCCGGAGTGAACTCAGGGTAGATACCAAACTCCGAATCATACTGTCTGTTAACAGGAATAAGAGTAATCCCGGGAGCAACGCCGACAACGCCTATACCGTTCGCAGCAGCGCCGGCGAGTCCCGCTACACTAGTCCCATGATATGTGCTCGCAGTAGTAATGCTATAATCATGGGAGAAAGACCATACCGTCGTATTGTCCATTGTTATGTCCTGCACCTGGGCGCCTTCAGCGGAAGCTACTCCGTAAACTCCGGATCTGTCCAGAAGACCCGTCGACGAATACGGCACGCCGTCCATATCTATATCCTGGTGATGCAGGTCTATGCCGGTATCTATAACAATAAGAAATACATGGCTCGGATTGTGTCTGGTGTACTTGCCCTCCGCGAAGGCGTTCCATACTACGTCCGTGTTGCTGTTCGATATCTCCCACTGATACTTCAGAAACTCATCCGTAATACTGGGGTCCGCATTCAGCGTGTACTCCGGAACAGTCACCTTAAGAATAGGATCCGTCATCGTACCTGCCTCAAGCTCGATGTCTATATTGGGCCCCCTGACGATTCCTTCCGGCAGCGCCGCATATGCGCCTGTACCGATCGCTGCGCTCAATAACGCTGCTGCTATCAGTTTCTTAAACATGCGCTACATCCTTCCTCTGTGTAAGAGTTCCCTATTAAGGAAATTATGGCATACCGATAACCGGTAGAACAAGCGTTATACCAACTCCGGAAGAGTTATTCGTATGTTAGTGACCCAATTCCTACAGTTTTGTTTATCTAAGGGCAAAAAAGAAAGGACCCCGCTCATCCGAGGTCCTGAAGTCTTGTTCTAGTTCCGGGAGATATGTTTCTCTATCTCCTGCCAGTACTCTTCGAAGGTTGGAGGCATTTTGCTTATCTGTTCTGCGCTCACGGATGCTTCCGGAGCCGGCGGGATTGTCTTATCTGCGTCAGTCTTCGGGGCTGAGACAGATATTTGTCCTTCTTCTGCCTGCCGTATATATCCGTCGCGTCGGCGTTCCCATGCATTGTGTGCGTCGATGGTCTTAATCTCCAGGATGCCGCTCATATAGTCGGCGTCGAAGTTGGAGCCGCTGAGATGCGGGCTGCGATACTTGTACATGAGCTTCTTGAACTGTTTCTCGCAGTCCTCCAGTCTGTCCTGACCGTTCTGCACCGCGGCGGCTGCCTTCTGATAGTCTGTGAATGCCTTCTGAACTTCTCCGGAGGAAGCAGAAGTCATCTGTAACGCCTTCTTCTCCTCATAAGTCTCCTGTCCCCAGCACTGAGTCCTGAACGCACACCAGAAACATGGCATTCCGTAAGGCCATGCGCCTGAAGGCTTGCCTGGAACTATGCCCTCTTCCTTATATTCCTTTATCTGTCGGATGTAATCCTTGCATCTGTCTATCAGCGCGTTGTACAGTGGTTCTGAGAAGTCTGTCCTGAACTGCAGGAACGGGCTCTCCTGAGGGACGCCGGCTCCTTCCAGGGCTTTGCACACGGCGGTGCGCTTCTCGAAGAATTTCTTGTTGACGACGATTATATAGCCTTCGTGGATCCTGGTCTCGCCCATATACAGGGTTATCTGTTCTCCGTGCTCCGGCTTAGGCCCGTGTTCCTTCATCCACCGGAACTTGTCGTTGTCGGCGGTCTTGAACTCAAGTACCGCCTTCCTGCGTTCGCCGGTTTCAGGATCCTCGTATGAGACGATCATGTCGACGGAGCCCTTGATGTACTCAGAGTCCAGCCTGTACTCGCTCTCCTCTACCGTTATTCCCTTAAGCCTCTTGAAGACCTCCCTCTGGAAGTGTCCGTGAATCGCGTTGCCCAAGAAGAGGTTGGCGATAGACGCCGGATACGGGTACTCAGAGGTCTTAATTCTGGCCGGATCTCTGCTGAATACTACTTTGCGCGCACAGCCGCAGGATACTTCCGAAGGGCTGATACGGTCGCTCTTAATATGCGGGGCGTTGCTTCTGTATAAGAAATCGTCTAATAATCCTGCAAAGTCCAGGGTCATGGTAAACTCTCCTTCGTACATACAATCTATTATTGTCATGATGGCATACTGCGAAAGAGTCAAACAAGTCAGAGAAAGTTGACGAGAGTTAATGTAGGTGTGTATCCGTTCAGGCCGATATAGAAATCGTACCAGCCGAAATTGTCACAAGTTGCATCGGCGTACTCGTCCATGGCGTGCATGGGCTTGCAGCCCGCCTCTTTGCGGATTCTGTCCGCGATCTGCACCAGACCGTTTGTCGCCATGAGTCGGAAGTTCACAGTCGGAAACTTCACCGGGCAGGTCATGTTCACCTGATCGTCTCCGTAGAGAATTTCTGCTCCGCAGTCGATAAAGATTTCATTTACGGCAAATGCCTCTGTCAAAGTCATGTGTGTGATCCTCCTTTCAATTCTGCCGGCGTTATCTGACGCGCTATTGACTTGCGTCTCACACCTTCCCTTCACGCTTCGGCAGCTCGATATATCTTTCGATGTACCAGAGTGCTTTCCTCAAATCCTCTTCAGTCTTGTTGGGATCTTTGCGACCGGCTCTTGCGATATATTTCAGAGCATTTCCGAAAGGGCGCCGACGGTCTTCGTGCGAAAAGGCGAAAACTTTCCATATCCGCCCGGAGGGGGCGTGCAGAACCACCTGAACGAATGGGCTTTCACTACTGCCTTTTCGGGCAGCTTGCACAGAAACAAGGTGTGCTGCGTCAATACCGGTACGTAGGGTTGTTATCCTCTCTCCGTGTCTTGATGCTGTGGCGGCGGTGACACAAGACTTGCCAGTGGCTCTCGTCCAGGAAGAGCTTCTTGTCTCCTCTGTGTGGAACGATGCGGTCTACATCGGTAGCCTTGACGTACTCGCCTTCCTTCATGCACTCCACGCACAAGGGATGCGCCGCAAGGTAACGCTTGCGCGCCTTCTGCCATGCGCTGCCGTAGCCACGCCCTGCTCCCTGCTGCCGACCGCACCTCTTCTGGGTGCAAGACTTTATGCTTCTCACAGTACTTCGTGCCTTATGGTACGAGTTCTGCACAGCCGGGGTGCTTGCACGGGGTGTTTGGTCTTCTTGGCATTGCGCTGTCCTCCTTCCTGTTTTGTCGCATGAAAAAAGCACCGACCATATGTGATGATCGATGCTTCATTGAATGTTCGCGTTATGCTTCAGCCCATTTGTATCTGGGTTTATATTTTTGATGCCATGTCCAAGGAATTATTTCCTCTTTCTGAAGTCTTCCAATGACAATGTACGGAGGAACTCCTTGTGTCTGAGCAAATGTCTTTATTGCCGCATATGAATATGCTTTCTCTCCTACGAATCTCTGATAACTTTCCCGCTCAAGCAGCGCTCTGCTGGCAAACTCATCTGCAGCACGTTCTCTGCCTTCATCCTCGGCATTCTGCATGTCAATATAATCACCCGGTTTTGTAATATCTCCGTTTACTATGTGCCCTAGCTCATGGAACAAGGAAAACCAGAAGATATCCGCCGCCGCGCCTCGCAGAGTGAGAACCATCCGATACGTTCCGTCATTTTTTCTGGAAATATATCCATGTACTGGCGCTCCTCTGAAGTTGCGGACAATACTGAAATCTATCCCATACTCAGAAAATAACTCCTTCAGTACCTTCTGCAGATTGCCGCGGTCGTTAAGCATAACATTTTTCAGTCTGGGAACCAGTTCATCGGATCGCTCCGGATCAAAACTGGACACCGCCTGGTTTCCGGATTCATAAAACTTGCAAAGGCTCAACCACGCACCCAAAACATCAGGATTGACCGTTGCCTTATCTGACATGCGAAATGCACCTGCGGGTGCAAGCGTTCGCAATCCTGTCAGTCTGCTGACCTGAAATACCTTTCTGAGACTGATGATAGTCTGCTCCTGTGTTGATTCCTTAGTAATGACCGCTTGCTTGCTCAAGTAGTCAATTACTTCGTGAATGGACGCTAATACCGTCTTTTCATCCTCTTGGACGCTATCTTCTTCTTGCAAGCTTAAAAGTTCAGCATCATAATTAGCCTGTAGGTTCAGCCAAAACGAGCTCGGCACACCCAAGGCATACTCAAGCCCCATTGCCAATCCCCTGGAGATGTCCTTCTTTCCATGGATTACATCGCTCAAGAACGCTTCGGAAACGCCTGCTCTCTGAGCAAGTTCCTTCTGCGTTATGCCGCGTTCCTCCAGCAAGTCAGAAATTGTTTCTCCGGGATGAATAAGCAAATCAGGGGATATACCACGATTCTTTACCGCCATGATAATCAACCACTCCTTCCATCTCAACTTCTTCACAGATCATTACGGCATCGCCCCGTTCATTGGGTTTCAGGATTAACCGAACATTCCCCGAAACGCGGACAGACCATTTCCCTACATCTTTTCCCTTTAGCGGTTCTGGATGGCCAAGATTAAGTTTCAGGAAATCTCCGAATTTATCAGCAGCCCTCAATCGCTCCACATGCTTCTTGATAGCACGCATCCAATCAGCAGGGATTATTCGTTTCATTTCCCCGTAATCTTCAAAGTAACGTTCAACCTTCTTGTTGGCATATGTTATCCGCAATTGACCGCCACCATTTGTCTTTGCCATTCTCGTTTGATTAGCCAGAAGGCTAACCGTAAATAAAGTATAACAGATGCATGGCAATTAGCCAATAGACTAATTCGTTTTCATTTCTCCCACGTGTAGGCGTGTAGGTTTGTCAATCATCCGTTACACAAGAGCGGAGAGCGTACTTCATGACTTCCCGCGGAGACTTCCATCCCATTTCTTTATCTGTTTGTATGGGGGACTAATATACCAAGATTAAAGCAGACTGCCAGTGCAGCTTTCTTTAAATTTGATCTCAGGATTGCTAGGAGAGAATTTCGAATCTCCTCCTGTGCTGTCCCAGGAAGATGAAGATGTTATTACTACCAGATACATATTGCCGCTCCATGTGGGAGTCTTTGTTCCCGATATAGTATAGGTTCCCGTATATCCATTCCATTTACGAGACAAACTTTTCGTTCCGAGCAGAAGGCCTTTTCCTTGTGCAATATTCGGGGAGTAGTTTTTTATATTCGATAAATACACACGTATATTTGTATTGACTTCCCCATTGTAAAACGTAAAAGTCCAATTTAAACTTACTGGAGTTCCGCTCTTGAGGTTAGAAGTTATTAAAGTACTATATGGAGTCATTTTGCTAGACCAAAGCTTTATTGTAGCGTTCGCGAACGATAGATTCAGGTTCTTGTCTATTTCAATATAGGGTTTCTTGCCAGCCACGAACGCTTCTGTGGCGAGCCGCTGGACGGAGCCGTTGTAGTATCCTCCGGTCGTTAGGAGGAATGGGCGGGTAAAAGTATCGGGTATCGGTTGGTCTTAAGACGGAAGAGATGCCTTATCTGTCTGTGTGCGACGCGGGGAAATCCGCTTCGTTATCATTCAAGACCTGCGTTTGCTGCGGCTGATTCAGGGATTCAAGGAAAGTTTCAGCATTATATAGGAGCCGCTCGGAAGCTGACAGGATCTCATCGATCGATTTGTCGTCATTCTCAATACTCACAGGAGCTGTTCCGTATGAGGTTTCTTCCCGTAGTTTCTTTAACCTGAAATAGGCGTCATAGATAGAATTATCGAAAATGTCGGGATAAGAAGCCAGTTTACCGATAAAATTGTGATGAAATGCCTTCAGGGCAGCGTCATGTCGTATCTTTCGTCCCGCATCTATCTGATCTTGTATCATGTCGGAAACACTATAGAGCAGTGCGATAGCTGTATGATAATATGTATAGTACAGATCGTTCACGATCCAATCAAAAGGATACCCGTTCTGCAGTAATGTTAAGCACTTTTTATTCAGGGATATGGCTTTTTGCATATGGGCGTCTATAAAATCAAATTTCTCGGTCTCTTGCATATATTAAAACCCCCTCTCTTTTGATGTTGTCGACCAGCGCGGGATTTATTGCATCTTCGCGGGTGATCTCATCTATATCTTTTGTAAATGTAATCGGAGACAATAAGCATAGGCTTCCATTGCCCTCATGGCTGTGTATGAAGCTTAATGCCGCATCGGTAATTCGGTAAAAACGGGAACGACCAGGATGGCAGCCGGACTCTATTTCTTCGTCTATGACGAGCAGGATATCCGTATCGGAATCTTCGTTCCAGTCGCCCCGCGCCTGCGAGCCGTATATGTAGACTTTGCGCAGCTCAGGAAGCCGATCAGAGAAGAATCGACATAGCTCGGGCAGGAGTTCCTTAATCTCAGGATTGGCCGGCAAACGTTCTATATTGATGTTGATCGTTCCAGGGGATCGCTGCATATTTTTCACCTTCTTTGTTTATCTTACCCTATGATAACATAGAGTGAATGTGTAAAACAAGCATATTCCATTGCGAATGAATGACTATTGTGCGGCTCAATTACCGTAAATTCGCCACACCCGCTTTTCCCCCGCCGCCGGTATTATGCAGTGAGAGATGTAGTATACTAATATAGAAGTTCGGACGGTTTTGTCCTAAGTGCGAGGTGAAGTGCATGGTTAAACGAGATTCCTATATGAACCGGCTGATCCACAGTATGTGGAACGGCGAGATAAAAGTCATCACAGGCATACGCAGATGCGGCAAGTCAGTGCTGCTTTTCGACCTGTTTTTCGAGTATCTTCTTTCGCAGAACATTTCGGAAGATCATATTGTGAAAATCGAACTGGATCAGCGGCGATATTATAAATTCAGAAATCCCATTACCCTGTGCGAATATGTAGAAAGCACCGTCCGGGACAGAAAGGATGAAAAATTCTATCTGTTCATTGATGAGGTACAGCTCACTACGAAAGTGGTGGACAAGGAAAACGGCGGCATCGAGGTTACCATCTACGATATGC
>CAVEUD010000001.1:0-183622 GCA_963618995.1 bacterium | reverse complement strand
GGGGCTAAAAATTGCCAGAGCTACATATGTTTTGTTATAAAGTTGAGTGAGTATAAATTATAAGTACAGGCATGCATAGCTAAGAGTTTTCTTTTGTACAACAAGGCCGTACACAGACAAGCGTGTACGGCCTTGTTGTCGTATGTCTTGGGATTTTAATGAGTCTAGTACGCTTCGTCAGGAGCGGGCGGAAGGTTTTCCAGTTTTATGCGGCTGTCGCGGACTTTCTGGGATTCTTTCGCTGCGTAGGCTTCGAGTTTTTTCGTGAGCTCGCAGTCTGTCGCTGCTACTATACGCGCGGCCATCAGGCAGGCGTTTTTCGCCCCGTTAAGGCCGACTGATGCGGCTGGGACTCCGGGAGGCATCTGCGCTATCGAAAGGAGCGCGTCCATGCCGTCAATTGCACCGCCTTTTACGGGAACGCCGATAACGGGTAGCGTCGTGGACGCTGCGACGACTCCGGGTAGCGCGGCGGAGAGGCCGGCTACGGCTATGAGTGCCTGTATGCCGCGAGCGCGGGCTTTCTTCGCGTAACCTTCGACGTCTTCCGGCGTACGGTGGGCAGACGCTATCGCAACCTCATATTCTATGCCTAGTTCGTCTAGAACGGGCGTTCCTTTCTCAACAACGGGAATGTCGGAGGCGGAGCCCATGATTATACCGATTTTCGGAGATGTCATGTTATTTCCCCCCTTTCAGCGCTTTGTCGCCGATGTCGTTTCGGTGATGTTCTTTATCAAAATGTATGCCTGCTACTCGCGCGTAGGCTCGCTCTCGCGCAGTCGCGAGGTCGTCTGCGAGGCCGACTACCGTAAGTACGCGGCCGCCGTTGGTAACCAGCCGTCCTGCGTCGTTGATCTTGGTGCCGGCGTGGTAAACGAAGGTGTTCGGCACGTTTTCGTCAGTCCCGGTAATCGGGTATCCCTTTTCAAATGCTTCTGGGTATCCCCCAGAGGCCATGACGACGCCGAGGGTTGTGCGGACCGCGCCGGGCCATTCGACAGCAGCGAGCTCGCCTTTCGCGCAACCGAGAGCGACTTCGCCGAAGTCCCCGCCGAAGGCTGGAAGCACGACCTGCGTCTCCGGATCGCCGAGGCGGACGTTGTATTCGAGCACAGAGAGCGAGCCGTCCGGCTTGATCATTATGCCGACGTAGATGACGCCGCAGAATGGAATGCCGTCTGCCGCCAATCCGTCTACCGTCGGGGTGAGTACTTCGTCGGTGATTTTTTTCATAAAGGGCTCGTCGACCCACGGAACGGGCGAGTATGCGCCCATGCCGCCTGTGTTGTTGCCTTTGTCGCCGTCAAGCGCGCGCTTGTGGTCCTGGCTCGACGGGAGGATGCGCACCGTCTTGCCGTCTGTAAGGGCGAGTACAGTCATTTCCATACCTTCGACGTAGTCTTCGACTACGATGAGATTTCCCGCTGCACCGAGTTTCTGCTCTTCGAGCATCATGCGGCAAATCGCGACTGCATCTTCGTAGGTATCTGGTAAGAACGCGCCTTTGCCGGCTGCAAGGCCGTCAGCCTTGACGACGAACGGAGCGGTGCGTTTTTTTAGCGCTGATTCGCATTCGGCGAGGTTTGTGCAGAGGTCGAAGTCTGAGGTCGGTATGCCGTGTTTCTTCATGAAGGTCTTCGAGAATGCTTTGCTTCCTTCAAGGCGTGCGCCAGAGGCTCCTGGACCAACGACGAGTATGCCCGCTTCGCGCAGCGCATCAGCCGTGCCTGCGACGAGCGGCGCTTCTGGGCCGACAAACACGAGTTCAACGCCGAGCCAGGAACATAGTTCTTTCATCGCCTTGGGATCGCACGGGTCGCCTGCGTGGCAGAGAGCGAGCTTCGCTATGCCTGGATTGCCTGGGCAGCAGTGAAGCTCTGTCGTCACCTTCGAGCGCGAAAAGGCGTGGACTATGGCGTGTTCTCGGCCGCCGCCCCCGAGTACCATAACTTTCATAACTTTTACTCCTTAACCGTTAATGGCGGAAAGTACGGCTGCCGCCAACAAAGAGGCTGATGCCAAGCTCTTCTGCCTTTTTGAAAACCTCTTCGTCGCGTATTGAGCCGCCCGGCTCTATGACGGCGCTGACCCCAGCCTTTGCCGCCAGCTCTATCGAGTCGGCGAATGGGAAGAATGCGTCAGATGCCATTACGGAGCCCTGAGCTTTATCCTTCGCCATTTTTATGGCGTATTCGGCGGCATCGACGCGGTTCGTGAAGCCGCCTCCTATGCCTACCGCCGCGCCGTCCTTGACGAGTACTATCGCGTTGCTCTTGGTGATAGCCGCGGTTTTCCATGCGAAGATGATGTCGTTCCAGAGTTCCGGGCGCGGTGCGCCGTGCCACTGGCCGGTGGATTCCTGCGGAAGCGCGGGAAGTTTGTCCTCTTCTACGAGCCATCCACAGCGGTTGGCCGATATCTGGAATTTAGGCGAGTAGCCTGGAAGTATCTTAAGGACGCGGAGGTTGTGCTTCTTTTCCGCGAAGTATTCCGCGACTCCTTCTTCAAAATCGGGCGCGGCGACTATCTCGAAGAATGTCTCGGTTATCGCCTTAGCCGTCTCCATGTCAACCTTGCGCGTGAGGCCGATTATTCCGCCGAATGCAGATACGGGGTCGCATGCGAGCGCCCTTCTGAAAGCTTCGAGCGTCGTCGCGCCGTATGCCGTGCCGCATGGAGTGGTGTGCTTGACTATCGTGCATGCGCATACGTCCTGGAATATGGAACATCCGCGCAGCAGCGTGTCGAGGTCAAGCAGGTTGTTAAAGGAGAGCTCTTTTCCTGAGAGCTGTTCGAAAGGACGATGTTCAAGCGGCGGCATGAAGAGCGCGGCCTTCTGGTGAGGGTTCTCTCCGTAGCGGAGCTCCTGCTCCATGCGAAGGGGGACGACTTTGTCGTCGGCGACGTTTTCTTCGACGCCTACTTCGCGGCAGAGTCCGCGGTAAATTACCGCGTCGTAAGACGAAGTTGCGCGGAACGCCTTGAGCGCGAGCTCCTGCTTGAACTCAAGCGTGAATTCCTGATTCCTGTCTAGCTCCTCAAGCACACGCTTATAATCAGCGATGTCGGTAACGACCGCGACGTGGTAGTAGTTCTTAGCTGCAGCGCGGATGAGCGAAACTCCGCCGATGTCTATCTTTTCGATGAGCTGGTCGAGGTCGGCTCCGCTCTCCGCCGTCTCTTCAAACGGATAGAGTGTGCAGACGACGACGTCGATGAGGGGAATATTGAACTTCGCGCGGTCCTCGTCGTCTTGAGCGAGGCCGCGTCTTGCGAGTATTCCGCCCATTATCGTCGGGTGTAGGGTCTTGACCCTTCCTCCGAGTATCGATGGAACTCCGGTAAGGTCAACGACTTCCGTCACCTTCACGCCTCCATCTTCAAGATGCTTGGCAGTGCCGGAGCTCGACACTATTTCGTAGCCGTGCGCTTCGAGTCCCTTTGCAAGTTCGAGCGCACCCGTCTTGTCCCATACTGAGATGAGTGCTTTTTTCTTTTCCACCATTCCAAGCCTCCATTTCGGATTTACTGGGTTTTTCGCAAAAAATTCTTTCAGCGTCTTTTTGTAAAGTTTGTGCTCGACGGCGTGAATTTTCGCCTCGAGCGTCTCTATCGTGTCCTCCGGTTCGCGAGTGACCTTTTCCTGCGCTAGTATAGGCCCGTGGTCGACCTCTTCGTCGACGATGTGGATTGTGACACCTGTTTCCGGCACGCCGGCGTCCCATGCGTCCTTGATGCCGTGCGGGCCCGGGAAGAGCGGCAGAAGTGCGGGATGTATGTTGATTATGCGTCCGGAGAAGCGGCGCACGAAGTCCGGCGAGAGTATGCGCATGAAACCGGCAAGAACAATCCAGTCGGCGCCGGCCTCTTCGACCGCGAGCGCAATAGCCTCTTCCGCGTCGGCCCGGCCTAGCTGCTTGTATGAAAATACTCGTGTCGGCACGCCGAGCGACGCTGCGGTCTGGAGCCCCTTCGCTGTCGGTTTGTCGCTGCCGACGAAGGCCGGCACGGCGTCAAGCTCGCCGTCCTTGATCGCGTTGAGGATGGCGTGCATGTTGGTGCCGGCGCCGGATATTAGTATCGCTATTCGCGGGGGCTGCTGCATTTTATAACCTCGCCGATTACCGTCGGATGTTCGCCGAGCTTTGCGAGTGCTTCTTCAAGCGTTTTCAGGTCCTTCGGGTCTACGACGAATACGAATCCTATTCCGAGGTTGAACACCCTGCGCATCTCTTCTTCGTCGATTCCTGCGCTCTGCACGAGGTCGAAGACTTTTGGACGCTTCCATGAGCAGAAATCTACGTTTATGTCGAGGTGCTTAGGTATTACGCGGATGACGTTGCCGTACATGCCGCCGCCCGTGATGTGCGCCATTCCGCGCACGACTCCGGTTTCTATTGCGGCGAGCGCCGCCTTGACGTAGAGGCGCGTCGGGCGCATTACGGCTTCGGCTATCGTTTCGTCCCAGCCTTCGGGCGTCGCGTCTAGGTCTACGTTGAGGCCGTCTTTGCCGAGCGCGCTGCGCACCAGGCTGTAGCCGTTGCTGTGGATGCCGGAGCTTTCTATGCCGACGAGCAGGTTGCCCTCCTGGATATCGCTGCCGTCGATGATTTTGTCTTCGTCGACTATTCCGACGGCGAAGCCGGCGAGGTCGAAGCCGTCTGCGTCGTAGACGCCGGGCATCTCCGCCGTTTCTCCGCCGAGCAGCGCGCAGAGGCTTTCTTCGCAGGCGCTGATGACTCCGTCAACTACCGGAGCGAGGATGTTTTCGTCTAGCTTGCCGCAGGCCGCGTAGTCGAGGAAGAAGAGCGGGCGCGCGCCGACTGTGACGAGGTCGTTGACGTTCATCGCGACGAGGTCCTGCCCGAGGCCGCGATAGAGGCCGGTAGCCTTCGCGAGTTCGAGCTTCGTACCGACGCCGTCTGTGCATCCGGCGAGGCATTTGCCTCCGCCTATCCTGTAAAGGCCGGCGAAGCCTCCGACTCCGCCGACGCAGTTTTTATCCTTCGGGTGCTTGGCGAGGAGGGACTTTATCGTTTCGACCCATGCGTCGCCGCCTGAGATGCTAACTCCTGATTTCTCGTAACTGAGCTTGCCCAACAGAGTTCCCCCTTAATATTTTTTGAGATATTTGCCGCTGAAGCAGGCGGTGCAGAGCCTGTCGGCAGGCAGGCCGATCGCCGCGACGAGATCCTCTTCCGCGAGGTAGTCGAGCGAGTCCGCTCCGACCTTGCGGCAGAGTTCGGGGAGCGTCATACGCACCGCGGCCAGAGTCTCTTCCTTGCGCGTGTCTATGCCGTAGCGGCAGGGATGAAGCACGGGAGGCGAGGCTATGCGCAGGTGTACTTCTCCAGCGCCGCAGTTGCGTATCATCGTAACGATACGCTCTGCGGTCGTTCCGCGTACTATAGAGTCGTCGACTATGACGGCGCGTTTGTCTCTAAAGAGCTCTTCTATGGGGTTGAGCTTTATCTTGACTCCAAGCTCGCGCACTTTCTGCGTAGGCTGGATGAAGGTGCGTCCGACGTAGCGATTGCGCACGACCGCCATCTCGAACGGTGCGTGCGCCGCCTGCGCGTAGCCTATCGCTGCAATCGTACCGCTGTCCGGCATTCCCGCGACGAGGTCTGCGCTCGCGCAGGGGGCCTTGAGCGCAAGGCGGCGGCCCATCTCTTTGCGTGCTTCGTAGACGGAGCGGCCGTCGATGATGCTGTCTGGGCGCGCAGTGTAGACGTACTCAAACGAGCAGTGCATGCAGCGTGCAGGGCGTCCGTTGCGGACGCGCAGGCTCTTCATGCCGCGCGAGTTTATTACTACTATTTCGCCGGGCTCTACGTCGCGCAGCAGCTTCGCGCCGACTATGTCAAGCGCGCATGACTCGGAGGCCGCGTAGTAGGTGCCGTCGCGTTCGCCGAGGATCAGAGGCTTGAAGCCGTACGGGTCTCGCGCCGCGACGAGCGCGTCTTCGAGGAGCACCGTTATCGCATAGGAGCCTTCGAGTCTTTTGAGCGCGTCGACTATAGCGTCGACCGGCTCCATGTGCGACTTCTGCGCGACCATATGAAGGATGGCTTCCGAATTTGTCGCCGACTGGAAGATTGCGCCGTGCGCTTCAAGATGCGACTTGAGCTCTTCAACGTTCGTGATGAGGCCGTCGTGGGCTATCGCAATTGGTCCGCGTGCGTAGTTTGCGCAGACGGGCAAAACGTTGTGTAGCTGTGCGCTCTCGATTGGGACGTAGCGGACGTGTCCTATCGCGCAGTTTGCGTTTTTAAGCGAGAGCTTAGGCTGGTCTATCGCATTGTGGAGAAGGCCGAAGCCTCGCGCCGAGGCGGCGTGGCCGTCGTGCGCCCACGCGATGCCCGCAGACTCCTGCCCGCGGTGCTGGAGCGCGTAGAGGCCGAGGTAGACTTCTTCGAGTACCGGTTGGTGCTTGACGCTGTATGCGCCGAAAATGCCGCTCATATTACCTTACGCGGAAATCCTTCTCCAGATTTCTTCGTATGCGCCGAGCACGTCGCCGAGATCTTTGCGGAAGCGGTCCTTGTCAAGGTGGTCGCCTGTCGACTTGTCCCAAAAACGGCAGGTGTCGGGCGAAATTTCGTCGGCGAGGATAAGGTTACCCTGCATGTCCTTGCCGAACTCAAGCTTGAAGTCTACGAGGACTACGCCGAGCTTCGCGAAATAATCCTTGAGTATTGCGTTGACGCGGAGCGAAATGTCCTTGATCTTGTCGAGCTCTTCCTCAGTAGCCCAGCCGAAGAGCAGCGCGTGGTCCTCAATTATGAACGGATCGCCGAGAGCGTCGTCCTTGTAGCACATCTCGAAGAGCGGGCGCGGAAGTTCCATCCCTTCTTTTACGCCGAGGCGCTTGCAGAGCGAACCTGTCGTGATGTTGCGGACTATGACCTCAAGAGGAACGATTTTGACGCGCTTGACCAGCTGGTGCGTGTCGTCAAGCTGCTTGACGAAGTGCGACTCGACGCCGTTGTCGGCGAGGAGCTGGAAGAGCTTCGAGGAAATCTTATTGTTGAGTACTCCCTTGCCGCGCATCGTCGCCTTCTTCTGCCCGTTGAAAGCCGTGAAACTGTCCTTATACTCAACTATTACGTAGTTTGGATCCTCGGTCGTGAAAAGCCTTTTGGCCTTGCCCTCGTAGATGAAATCTTTCTTTGTAAGCTCCATTTCTAAATCCTCCGTAAAATATAATTTCCGGGGCCGTCGCCCTGGAGCTGATGCTTAAAATCCAAGAAGATCGTTCTTTTCTTCTTCCTCTAAATAATTTCCGTCGAAGCAGGCTGTGCATAGCTCCTCGCGCGGAAGTCCTATCGCGCGGCAAAGGTCGTCGCAGCTTATATATTCGAGCGAGTCAGCGTCTATTTTACGGCGTAGCTCCGGTATTTCCATCTGAGCCGCTATCAGCTCGGACGAACTGGGAGTGTCGATGCCGTAATAGCACGGGAAACGCACTGGCGGCGAAGCGATGCGCATATGTACCTTGCTCGCGCCGCTGTCCCGTATCATAGAGACGATGCGTCCAGCGGTCGTGCCGCGTACAAGGCTGTCGTCTACTATGACCGCCTCCTTGCCATCGAATATGCCTGGCTGCGGGTTCAGCTTTATCTTGACGCCAGCCTCGCGCACGCGCTGCGTCGGCTGGATGAATGTGCGTCCGACGTAGCGGTTGCGTACTACGCCAGCCTCGAAATCTGCGCCGGCCTCTTCGGCAAGCCCTATCGCAGCGAGCGTGCCGCTGTCCGGCATACCTGCGACGACGGCGTTCTTCGGGCAATCCGCGCAGCGCGCGAGAGTCGCTCCGAGCTCCTTGCGCGTCTTGTAGACCGAACGCCCGTCGATGACGCTGTCTGGGCGCGCGAAATAAACGTATTCGAATGCGCATCTGTAATGGCGCGGCTTCTGCTGCTGTTTGCGCGAAATCACGCCGCGTTTGTCGATTACAAGTATCTCGCCGGGCTCAACGTCGCGTACCATCTCTGCGCCGAGTATATCGAAGGCGCAGGACTCCGAGGATACGAAGTAATCGTCGCCGCGTCTACCTATCGCTAGCGGACGGAAGCCCCACGGGTCGCGTGCTGCAATGAGGCAGTCTTCGATGAGCACGACGAGGCTGTAAGCTCCTTCAACCTTCGCGAGCGCAGCTTCGAGCGCTTCTAGCGGCACCGCGCCCGGCTGGTGCGCGACGAGTTGGAGAATCGTCTCCGAATCGCAGGTCGTCTGGAATATCGCGCCGCGGTATGCGAGATATGCCGCGAGGGCGCGCGCGTTCGTCAGGTTGCCGTTGTGTGCGAGCGCAATCGGCCCCTGAGCGTAGTCCGCGCCGAGCGGCTGGCAGTTTTCTGTGCGCGTGCCGCCTGCGGTCGCATATCGGACGTGTCCAATCGCGGCGTGCGCCTGAATCTGCGCCAGCTCGTTCTGCGAAAGCGCCTCATGAACTAGCCCAGGCCCCTTTTTGACGTGTATGATGCCTTTCTCGGTCCATGCGACTCCGGCGGAGAGCTGACCCCTGTGCTGAAGCGCGCAGAGGCCGAGATATACGTCTTCAAGAACGGGGCTTCCGTTCGTGCTGTAAGCCCCGAATACTCCGCACATACTTTAATTTTCTCCCGTGAATGCCGCGGTCAGCTCGGCGACGGACATGGACATAATCCCGTCCCAGTCGATAGAATCTCCGCCCGCCTCGCCTATCTTGGCGCAGCCGAGCGTTTTCCACGTTTTTTCAAATTCCGCCGCCTTCTCAGGCGCTACGGAATAGATCGCACGCGGGCCGCCCTCGGAGAAGAGCAACGCTTCGACCGTCGTCTCGGGCGCGAGCGCGAGCTGCATGCCGGTACCGGAGGCTATCGCCTCGTTTGCGAGAGCGGTGGCGAGCCCGCCGCCGGCCACTACGCGGCCCGACTTTGCGAGCCGTCCGTGCGCAGTGGCGAGCGCCGCGTCGCGGAACTTCTTTTCCGCTTCGTAGTCCGGCGCGCAGGTCTTGCCGAGCGGCTTTCCGTTCTTCGCCTCCTGGTAGCGCGTCGCGCCGAGCGAGCCTTCCTGCTGACCGACGAGATAGATAAGGTCGCCGGCCTCAGTCCTGCCCGCGCGCATGAGTTTCCCGCGCTCGACGGCGAGTCCCGCCGTCACGACGAGCGGAGTAGGATATATTCTGTCGTTCGCCGTTTCGTTGTAGAGGCTGACGTTGCCGGAAACGACCGGGCAGTCGAGCGCGCGGCAGGTATCGGCGAGGCCGCGCAGGCATTCTTTTAGTTCGTAGAATTTCTCGGGGAATTCTGGCGAGGCGAAATTGAGACAGTTCGTCATGCCGAGCGCGTCTGCGCCCGAGAGCCACACGCCGCGCAGCGAAAGAGCCATAGCCTCGGCGGCCCCGGCGTAGGGATCTGTCCAGCACTTGTATGGCTCGGCCTCCATCGTGAGCACGCATGCGCGTTCAGTCTCGGGAACTTCAACGATAGCCGCCGGTTCGCCCGGCCCCGCTATCGTGTGGAGCTGTACCATTGAGTCGTACTGTTCCCATATCGCGTTCTTCCGACGGCCGTTCGGGCATGAGAGCATCGAAAGCAGGTCCTGCGCGGGATCTTCGCACTTAAGCGTCGAAAGGTCGACGGCCTGGCGCTCTGGGAGATCCTTCGGCTCCTCTGATGGCCAGTATATCTCCGGCGTGTCTCCGAGTATAGAGGTTGGGAGGTCGGCTTCGAGCACGCCGTTCTTATAAACGCGGTAGCGCTTGCTGTCGGTCATCACGCCGACTATCGCGCAGTCGAGGCCGTAATGCTTCGCCATGTCGAAGACCGGCGCGAGCTTCTCTTCCTCGACGATGAGCAGCATACGCTCCTGCGACTCGGAGAGGAATATCTCCCACGGAAGCATGTCGGCCTCGCGGAGAGGGATTTTTTCAACTTGGATGTCTATGCCGCAGCCGCTCTTGTGGGCGATTTCGCTCGACGACGACAGAATGCCCGCCGCGCCCATATCCTGCATCGAGGCGATGAGCTTTTTGTCGAGCAAATCCATACAGCACTCGATGAGCAGCTTTTCCTCGAACGGATCGCCTATCTGGATCTGCGGCTTGCTCGCGCGCGCGTCCTCGTCGAGCTCGCGCGAGGCGAACGACGCGCCTGCTATGCCGTCGCGGCCAGTCTTTGAGCCGAGCAGCACAGCCATGTCTCCGGGCTTGGCCGTCTGCGAGCTCGCCATCTTGTCAAGGCGGACGAAGCCGGCGCTGAAGGCGTTGACGAGCGGGTTGTCGTTATAGCACGGAGAATAAAAGGTTTTGCCTCCGACGGTAGGTACGCCGACAGAGTTGCCGTATGAGCCTATGCCCTCGACTATGCCCTTGGCGAGGTTTTGCGTCTTGCGCAGGGAAGCGTCGCCGAAGAAAAGTCCGTCCATCGAGACCGAAGGACGCGCGCCCATCGCGATGATGTCGCGGATGATTCCGCCGACCCCCGTCGCAGCGCCCTGGAAAGGAGCTACCGCGGAGGGGTGGTTGTGGCTCTCGACCTTGAAGGCGAAGCCCCAGCCTTCGCCCATGTCGACGACGCCGGCGTTCTCGCCCTGTCCCTGGAGCACGTACTTGCCCTTGGACGGGAAGGTGCGCAGCAGCGGGCGCGTAGATTTGTAGCTGCAATGCTCGGACCACATTACTCCGATGAGCTCAAGCTCAAGGTCGTTCGGCTCGCGTCCGAGCAACTCCTTTATTCTCTTGTATTCGGACTCTGAAAGTCCAACTTCGCGGAAACCCATCAGCGGGCGCTCCTTTCTGCGAAACCGCGCGCGATAGAAAGCCAGAAAGCCTCGCCGTCGGAGCCTCCGTTGAGGTGCGCAAAAGTCGCGCGCTCCGGGTGCGGCATGAGGCCGAGTATATTCCCCTGTTCGTTGCATATTCCGGCTATGCCGTTGAGCGAGCCGTTCGGCGCGTACTCTGCGCCGGCTTTTCCTGTCGCAGGGTCGGCGTAGCGGAAGACGACGCGGCCCGCCTTCTCAAGCTCTTCGAGTTCGGCGGGCGGCAGGAAGTACAGTCCTTCGTGGTGGGCTATCGGGTATTCTGCAATCTCGCCCTTTTTGAGCCCTGATGTAAAACGGTTATCCGTCTGTTCGACGCGGACGTAACATTGCTTACATATAAATGTAGTAGTTGTGTTAGCGAGAAGGGCTCCGGGAAGGAGCTTCGTCTCGGTGAGCACCTGGAATCCGTTGCAGATGCCGAGCAGCAGCTTGCCGGCCTCGGCGTGGCGTCTGACCGCGGCGATAATCGGAGAGCGGGCCGCCATTGCGCCGGAGCGCAGATAGTCGCCGTAGGAGAAACCGCCGGGAAGGATGACGAGATCAGGCTCGGAGACGAATTCAGTCTCCTCGTGCCAGACCATGTCTACGGATGTCTTTAATATCTCGGAGACTGCGCGCTGAACGTCGCGGTCGCAGTTGCTCCCAGGAAAAACAACGACGGCTGTCTTCATAGTTAGGCTTCCCGGACGGATATTTTGTATGTCTCTATCAGGTCGTTGGCCAGCAGATCTTGACACATATTTTTCACGGCCTCGACCGCGGCTCCGCTGTTCTCGGCCTCGATGCGCATTGTGACAATGCGCCCTACGCGGACCTCTTCAAGCCCCTTGTAGCCGAGGTGCGTAAGCGTCTTTTCGACCGCTTTGCCCTGTGTGTCGAGGACTCCCTCACGCGGAGTAATTATGGCCTCTGCATGGAAAATCATATGATGACATCCTCCTTGAGATGTTTATTTGATATTTGTTAAGTGGAATTGTCCACTAAGATGCTCATAATATACCGTCACAGCCTATAAAAGTCAATATTTTAACTTTCAGAAAAATGCGCACACCTAAATTGACGCTAGGTAAAAAACTTGTATAATATATTGCAGAGCAAATATTTATTCCCCCGCTCAAAATTTAAGGAGGCTGAAGTAGTTATGAGAAAACGTGTCATTATCGCCGCTATGTCCGTACTTAGCGCGGCTCTCCTCGCCTCTTCCGCTTTTGCAGCAGAAGAGATCAAGATCGGAGCCCTCTTCCCGCTGACCGGTCCGGCAGCCGTTTCGGGGCAGAACTGCATTAACTCCGTCCTCGCCGCCGCCGACCTCATCAACGAGGCCAATCCAGATATTAACGCGCCGCTCGCAGCCGGCGAAGGACTTCTCGGAGGGAAGTACGTCATCAAGATAGTCCAGGCCGACCACCAGGGCAAACCGGACGTCGCGAAGTCGGAAGCCGAGCGTCTTTATAATCAGGAAGGCGTTTTCGCGATAATCGGATGCTACAACAGCGCAGCCACGAAGCCGGCGAGCGCCGTCGCCGAGCGCGCGAAGAAAATATTCCTCTGCGGCTGCTCCAGCTCCGCGGAGCTCACCGAGCGCGGATATAAATACTTCTTCCGCCACGCGCCGACCGACGCCATCGAATCCGTCGAGTTCGTCGATTATATCGAATACCTCAACAAAGAGCAGAACGCCGGCATAAAGACCCTCGGACTCATTTACGAGAACACCGAGTTCGGTAAGCACGCCGCCGCCGAAGCTCAGAAGGCCGCTAAGAAAATCAATCTCGAACTCGTCGCCGACATCCCGTTCAACAACGGTGCGACAAACCTCAACAGCGAAGTCCAGAAGCTTAAGGCAGCCAACCCCGACGCGGTGTTCGGCGCGGCGCTCGGCGGCGACTACTCGCTGTGGGTCCGCACGATGAAGCAGCTCAACTGGCTTCCGAAGATCGCCCTCAACTACTGCACTGGCTATCAGAACCCTGCGGTACAGAAGGAACTTGGCAACGACGGCAACTTCTTCATGGGCGGTATGGGCTATTCGCCGGAGCTCGCGAAGAAATTCATGCCCGAAGCGATAAAGGTACAGGATAAGTACTACACGCCGAGAAGCAACCAGCCGTTCGACAGCGACTCGATCCAGGAAGCCGTAATGCTCATGGTTCTTGCGCAGGCTATAGAAAAGGCCGGCGGCCCCGACACCGAGAAGGTCCTCCAGGTCCTCAAGACCGAGGAATTCCCGTCGATAATGTCCCTCAGCGGCTCCGTCAAGTTCGGCGAGGACGGCCAGAACGTCAAAGCGCTCTCCGTCATCACTCAGCTTGAAAGCCAGAAGTACAACACGGTCTTCCCGCTTAAGTACAAGGACTCCGAACCCACCTGCCCGATGACGCCGTGGAACAAGAGATAACTTCTATCAGAAACTGACCAGAATTCACAGCAGGCGGGGCATTATTCCCAATGCCCCGCCTTTTTAGGAAGCAGCAGCACAAGGGGGTCTTTGCATGAGCAGTTTTTGGCAGGTCCTTATTGATGGCATTCTGAGCGGGCTTTTGTACGCGCTCGTCGCCGCGGGACTCAGCATGATATGGGGAGTTATGGACGTCATCAACTTCGCCCACGGAGAATTCCTCATGGTGGCGATGTACGTCTGCTATTGGCTTGGGTTTATCCTAGGGCTTGATCCGCTGTTCACGTGGATCGCGTCCGGCATATTCCTTTTTATTATGGGCGCTTTAACATACAAGCTCGTTATCAAGCACAGCCTCGGCAAAGCGGCTATGGCCCCGCTTCTCGCCACTTTCGGCCTTTCAATGCTTTTGAAAAATTTCTGCATGAACCGTTTCTCTCCGAACTTCCGTCTTCTCTCCGGGACTTTGATGGACGGCAAGACGTTTGAAATCGGAGGGGCTATAGTCTCTGTTCCGCAGCTTGTAACAGGCATATTCGCGCTCGCGGTTCTCGCGGCGCTTTACTGGCTCATAAAGAAAACGCGCCTCGGCTGGGCCATCCAGGCAACGGCTATGGATAAGGAGGCCTCTGAGCTTATGGGCATAAACACCGAAAAAATATATCTGCTTGTATTCGGCATAGGGGGCGCATGCGTCGGTGTTGCGGGCGGCCTCATGACCACATACCTCGCGGTGCATCCCGAGGTCGGCGCGCTCTTCAGCCTCATCGCCTTCGTCGTCGTCGCGCTCGGAGGCTTCGGAAGCATCCCCGGCGCTCTCGCAGCGGCGCTGCTTATCGGCCTTGTCGAGTCGTTCTCCGGGTTCTATATTGCGGCCGTCGTTAAATACGTCGCTGTGTTCGCTATCTACCTGATAGTGATACTGGTACGTCCTAAAGGTCTCTTCGGGTGGTGATGCAGATGAACGCCGGCAAAAAAGACAAACTCTGGTATGCGTTCATTGCAGTCGCCGTTATTCTGCCTTGCATACCTGGCGTAATAGGCGGTTCGTTCTTTGGACACGTCGCGACGATGGTGTTGCTCTACGCCTCTATGGCGCAGTCGTGGAACATTATCAGCGGCTACGGCGGACAGGTGTCGTTCGGTCACTCCGTCTTTTTCGGCATCGGCGCTTACGGAGCGGCGCTCTCGGTCGTAACCTTCGAGTCGCTGCCGTGGTTCGGCGCGCCGCTCGGAATGCTAGCCGCCGCCATAGTTTCTATAATAATCAGCTATCCCTGCTTCAAGCTGAAAGGCCACTATTTCGCGATAGCGACCTTCGCGATAGTTGAGATCTTCAACAGGCTCTTTATGATATGGGACGCAGTCGGAGGGGCGCTCGGCCTGGACTATCCGATACTCCCGGACGGATGGGTGAACTTCTCCTGGTCGGCGACGAAGACCGGATATTACATCGGCGCGCTCGCGATATTCTTGCTCGTATTCGGCATAGTCCGTCACATAGAACGGAACCGCATGGGCTATTACCTGCTTGCCGTTCGTGAAGGACAGGAAACGGCGGAATCGCTCGGAGTCAACAGCACTGTGGTCAAGCTCGGCGCTATGGCGCTTTCGGCGGCGCTCGCGGCTCTCTGCGGAGCCTTCTTCGCGCAGTACAATTACCGTGTTGACCCGCCGATGGTAATGTCGCTCGACATGTCTATGAAGTTTGTGCTCATCACGATACTCGGAGGCCTCGGCACCTTCTGGGGACCGTTCCTCGGCGCGCTTGTACTGATACCGCTCCAGGAATACACAAGGGCCTATCTCTCTCACCTTGGCCCCGGCGTCGACCTTATAATCTTTGGGCTCATAATAATAATCGTCATGGTTAAGGAGCCGCGCGGAATAATGGGACTTCTCGGCTACATTGCAAGAAAACTTAACAAATCGCAGGCAGAGGTTGAAAAAGGAGGAAATCGCTGATGGCGCTGCTTGAAGTCAGGAACCTTACTATGAAATTCGGTTCGCTGCTCGCTAACAGCGACGTCTCGTTCGATGTAGACAAAGGGACGATCGTCGGCCTCATAGGGCCGAACGGCGCGGGCAAAACGACGCTTTTTAACTGTGTCGCGGGCCTTTATAAGCCGACTTCCGGTAAAATTTTCTTCAAGGGGCAGGACATCACGGACGTTTCGGCCTACAAGATGGCGCGCCTCGGCGTAGCTCGCACATTCCAGGTCGTACGCCCGCTCAAGGAAATGTCTGTTTTTGAAAACATCCTGGTCGGAGCCTATATGCGCACAAGCGACACGGCGAAGGCGCGCGAGGTAGCGGAGCGTTGCATGGATCTCTGCTTTCTTTCCGAGCATAGAAACAAGCTCGCTGGCGGCCTCACGATAGGCAACAAAAAACGTCTTGAAGTGGCTCGCGCGTTGGCGACAGAGCCCGAGCTCATACTGCTTGACGAAGCCGTCGCCGGCCTCACCTCGTCCGAGGTCAAAGAGATGGTCAACGTTATCGTCCGTCTAAAGGAAGAGGGACTGACTATTCTCATGGTTGAGCACATTATGGAAGCGATAATGCCGATCGCCGATAAAATCGTCGTTCTAGCAAGCGGACAGAAGATAGCCGAAGGCGAGCCTGCCGATATAGTCCACGACCCGGTAGTCATAACGGCCTACTTTGGCGAAAAATTCAGTAAGCGGATGCACGGGGAGGGGCAAAAATAATGGCACACATGCTTGACGTAAACAACATATTCTGCTCGTATGACCATGTCCCCGTGATACACGGAATTTCCCTTCACGTTGAAGAAGGGGAAATCGTCGCGATACTCGGCTCGAACGGCGCGGGGAAGTCGACGACGATGCGCACGATAGCTGGACTCATGCATCCAGAATCCGGTTCAATATCGTTTTGCAACGAAGATATTTCGAAAAAACCTGCTTTTGAGATAATTAAGCACGGCATCAGCTACGTTCCAGAAGGCCGCAGGCTCTTCGCTAAACTCAGCGTACGCGAAAATCTCGAGCTCGGCGCCTTCAGCGTTACGGACAAGAGCGTCGTCGCGCAGCGCATTGAAGAAATGTACGAGCTTTTCCCGATACTCAAAGACCGTTCGGAGCAGACAGCGGAGACGATGAGCGGAGGCGAGCAGCAGATGTGCGCGATTGCGCGCGGCTTGATGTCGCGTCCAAAGCTCATACTTCTTGACGAGCTTTCGCTCGGGCTTCAGCCGAGCTTGGTAGAGCGCGTGCTTGAAACTGTATCAGAAATACGCAAGCGCGGCGTCACTGTCCTGCTCGTCGAGCAGATGGTGCAGGAGGCGCTCGAAATAGCCGACCGCGGCTACGTCCTCCAGACTGGCCGCGTCGTCTACGAAGGCACGGCGCAAGAGCTGCTCAACTCTGACGAAGTGCGCAAGGCGTACATGGGGATGTAGTTTCCACAAAAAATTATGAAAGGCCGGAGCTTGAGCTCCGGCCTTATTTTTTGCGTCTTATCAGTTCTCTTGCTCCAGACAGTCTATGCAGAGCAGACGTCCGTCCTTTACGCGCAGCCACGGCTCGGCTGTGCGTTCGCCGCAAGAGGCGCAGCATTGCGACGAATATATGCGCGCCTCACGCGGCAGCTGGAAGCATGCATCACCGAAGTCAAAGATTTCCTCCGAGGCGGCGTTCTCCATGAAGGCGCGCTTTGACTCACGGTCGGCGAATTCCATATTTTTCAGCACGATGCGGAAAGATTTGCCGCTTTTTCTTTCGTAGAATGTAAAGGCTTGCTTGCCGCGCAGCCTGAAAATCAAATTTCCCTTGCCCAACGTGCAGCCTAGCAGCGCCTGAATCGCGTCGACTCCGCAGGCGTCGTTCTCAGCGATGCAGACGAGTTCTTCATCCTGCGCGCGCTCCTCTATGCCGAAGCGCTCCATAGCGCAGAGCGCAGCGCGGAAACCAATAAGAAGCCCTCCGCACGAATGGCCGTGAAATTCCGTGCACTTTTTATATAAATCTTCTCTGTTCATCGTTACGTCGCCTATCCTCCGCAAATTTTCAAGTATAAACATGATGACTGTATTATTATATGGTAGCTGATGAAAGGTTTGCAAATCAATCAGAATGGAGATACAATTTCTCAGTTGAATGACCAGAGGCGCGGCTGTGAAAAAAGCGGCTATAAAGGTTCAGCTAAAATCAATAGATTTGGCATCGCGGGAAGTCTTTACGTCCCACATAAGCCGACGGTCGCTTGAATATAAACAACGGAGGCAGCTTCATGTTTGTGAATTACGACGAAATTTCTGCGATAACGGCGGAGTATGGCTCGCCGGTATATGTCTACAGCGAGGAGATACTACGTGACCGTTGCCGGACGCTGCTTAACGCTTTCGAAGGCCGGATATCACCGAGTTTTTCAGTAAAGGCTAATAACAACCTCTCGCTTCTGAATATAATCCGCGAGGAAGGATACGGCGCGGACGCGATGTCGCCCGGCGAGATTTATCTGCTGGAGAAGGCCGGATTCCAGAGCGACGAAATTTTCTACATCGGCAACAACGTTTCCGAGGATGAATTCCGTTACTGCATCGACCGCGATATAACGGTCAGCGTCGATTCGCTCTCGCAGCTCGAAACGTACAGCCGTATGAACCGCGGCGGCTGCGTCGCGGTGCGCTTCAATCCGGGGGTTGGTGCCGGACACTGCGACAAAGTCGTAACAGGCGGTAAAAAGACGAAATTCGGCGTTGAGCCTGAGTACTGCCGCGAGGTCAGGAAAATCATCGAAAAATATGATATGAAGCTCGTCGGCATTAACCAGCACATAGGCTCGCTCTTCCTCGACCCTGCGCCTTACGCTGCGGCCGCAGCGAACCTGCTAGACATGGTGACGGCGAATTTCCCTGGCCTTGAGTTTGTCGATTTCGGCGGCGGCTTCGGTGTGCCGTATCGTTCCGATGAGCCGCGGCTCGACTTCACGGCGCTGCGTGACGCGCTGTTCCCGCTGCTCGACGATTTCACCGCGCGCTACGACAACAAATTCGTCCACTTCAAGTGTGAACCCGGCCGCTTTGTATGCGCCGAGTGCGGCGTGCTGATCGGAACTGTCAACGCGATAAAAGAAAATTACGGCGAAACCTACGTCGGCACTGACATCGGCTTCAACGTCCTCATGCGGCCGGTGCTCTACGGCTCGTACCATGAGGTCGAAGTGATTTCCGACCGCGGCGTGGAAGAGGACGGCGAAAAGAAAAAGGTGAACGTCGTCGGCAATATCTGCGAGAGCGGCGACATCATCGCTAAAGAACGCGAGCTTCCGCACGTGGAGGAGGGCGATTTCATCGCTGTGATGAACGCCGGAGCCTACGGCTACTCAATGGCGTCGAACTATAACTGCCGACTGCGCCCAGCCGAGGTGCTCAAGACTCTCGACGGCGGATTTAAGATGATACGCGCGGCGGACACCTTCGAGAGCCTGGTCGAAAATTTCTAGCTCTGCGCATAAAAACACATAAGAAACGCCGGTGCGCGGGCTCCGGCGTTTTTCGTATATATGCACTTTTTCTGTAATTTATTTGATTGAGAACAGCTCTCCAGCCGTCGTCGGCACGACCACCCTTCCGCCGGCTATTGCAGGCGTCGCAGTTATGTTGCCTCCTAGCTCGATCGTCCATTTCGGTTTTCCGGTGGTCTCGTCGAGCGCGAAGAGTCTGCCTCCGTTTGCTCCGACGTATATAGTACCGTCATGGTACGCAGCGGAAGAGAAGACTGAGCCGCCAGCGTCGAATGCCCAAAGCCTCGCGCCGCTTTGCGCGTCGAGCGCCGTCACCTTGCCAGATATGTCGCCGAAGACGACGCGCCTGTTTGCGACGAGCGGCGAGGTCTCTATCTGCGCATTTGCGTCGTAGCTCCATATCACGGCCTCGTGTTTTATGCGAGCGCAGTAGAGTTTCCCATCCTGGCTCGTGAAATAGAGCAGGCCTTCAGCGACGGCGGGTGCCGAGGTTATTGAGCCGCCGACTATCGCGCGCCATTTCTGTTTGCCCGTTGCGCAGTCTATAGCGTACAGCTTGCCGTTTCTGTTGCCGATGTAGACGACGCCGTCGGCGACGACCGGCGAACCGGTCACGGCCGCGTCGGTTTTGAATTTCCATTTCTGCCATCCAGTTTTTATCGTCACGGCGTAGACATAATTGTCGTCAGAGCCGAAATATACCGCGCCGTCAGCGGTGGCTGGCGAGCTCTGGACGTTGTTGGAGGTCGTGAACTGCCAAAGCTGGTCGCCCGTCAATGCGTCAACGCAGTAGAGCCTGCTGTCGTAGCTTGTAACGAATACCTGGCCGCCGTAGACGGCCGGAGCCGTAGATATCCAGTTCCCGGTGTCGAACTTCCAACGCTCTTCGCCGGTCTTCAGGCTGAAGGCGTACATTGCTCCGTCGTTCGAGCCGACGTATATCGTGCCGCCGTAGACTGCGGGCGACGACGACGTGTCGGGCGGCACCGGCGCGCTCCATTCGACCTCGCCTTTGAACGAGTAGGCCGCGTCAGCTGGCCGCTGCGAGTTCCCGCTTCTCTCCGAGTCGTTTTTGAAGAAGGGCCAGTTTTCTGCCCCCGCCGCTCCCGCGCACGCAGCTATGATCGCCGCCGCGAGAAATATTTTAAAAGTGTTGCGCATTTATGTTTCCTCCTTACGCGGCCCGAACGGGCCGCATTTTGTCTTTAGCCCTTATAGTCGCCGCGTCCGGTCACTACTCGGTAGCCTATCGCTTCGACGCGCTTTTCGAGCGCGGCGCGTGCCTCGGCTGCCTCATAGCCGCTGCTCAGCTTGTTGTCGTAGAGCGTATATTTTTTGCGCACCGACTGTGGCGAGAGGTTCGGCATCACGACGTTGCAGCCAGCGAGTATCCCTCGCTCGCGCCCGTTGCCCTCGACGGTGCCGAGGGCCGTCGTCGCGGGCAGCAGAACCTTCGGGTTCATCAGCCGCACTATCGCGAGCAGGAATAGCGTCAGTTCCGCCGTGCCTGAGGGCTCGTGCGCGAACGGCGTGTCTTGGTGCGGAATGAAGGGGCCGATGCCCACCATCTGCGGCGCGAAGCTCTTTATGAAGAGCAGGTCTCGCGCGACGTCCGCCGTCGTCTGGTACGGCGAGCCGACCATGAAGCCGCATCCTACCTGATAGCCTATCTCTTTCAGATTTTGCAGGCACTCCATGCGGCGCGCGAGCGAGAGCTTCTTCGGGTGCAGTTTCGCGTAATGTTCTGGCGTCGCCGTCTCGTGGCGCAGAAGGTAGCGGTTTGCGCCCGCGTCGTAGTAGCGCTGGTAAGTCTCGCGCGTCTTCTCGCCGAGCGAGAGCGTTATCGCGCAGTCCGGATATCCGGCGCGTATCGCGGCGACGATGTCCGTCATTATGTCGTCCGTGTAATATGCGTCTTCGCCGCCCTGGAGCACGAAGGTGCGGAAGCCGAGGGCGTAGCCCTCGCGGCAGCATTCCAGTATCTCGTCCTTCGTGAGGCGGTAGCGCTGCGCGTTTCCGTTGCTGCGCCTGATGCCGCAATAGAGGCAGTCGTTTTTGCAGTAGCTCGAAATTTCGATCAGGCCGCGCACGTATATTACGTTGCCGTAGTTTTCGAGTGCGCGCCGCCGCGCGAGCGAGAATAATTTCCGCGCCGTTTCGTCGTTTCTGCCGTCTATCAGAAATTCGAGCTCTTCGCGCGAAGCGTCGCCGCTTTCATATAGCCGGCCGATTATTTTATCCGCGTTCATGTAGGCACCTCCCCTGCATTTGCGTCGTTTCGTAATTATAGCTCAAAGTCGGCGGACGGACGGCGCTCGCGGAATTTTATGGCGCGCGCGCGCCGCGGGTGATAATATTGAAACGGCGGCTCGCGTAGGATCGCGCCGAGGAATTTACCGTCACGGAGCAGGATTCTTATGGAATCATACGACAAAGGAAACGAAGCAAACGCGGAGCGCGCGGTCAGGATTTACGGCGCGCGCGTGCATAATCTGAAAAACATAGACGTCAAGGTGCCGCTCGGCAAACTTGTCGCGGTCGCCGGAGTTTCAGGCTCCGGCAAGTCGTCGCTCGCTCTGGGCATATTGTACGCAGAGGGCTCGCGGCGCTACCTTGAGGCGCTTTCGGCGTACACGCGGCGGCGCATGACGCAGGCCGCGGAAGCGAAGATTGACGGCATAGAGAACATACCGCCTGCGCTCGCGCTACGCCAGCGTCCAGCGGTTCCCGGAGTGCGCAGCACCTTCGGAACGATGACGGAGCTGCTGAACAGCCTACGCCTCATGTTCTCGCGCCTCGGGAGCCACCGCTGTCCTAACGGCCACTTCTGTCCTCCGTCGATGGAGACTGCCGTGATGGGAAAGATAGTCTGTCCCGAATGCGGCGCGGAGTTTGACGGGCCGAGCGCGGAGGCATTCTCGTTCAACAGCGGCGGAGCGTGCAAAACCTGTGGAGGCGTCGGCGTCGTGCGCACCGTCAATGAAGCGGCGCTCGTGCCCGACGAGTCGCTCACGATAGACGGCGGCGCGGTCGCGCCGTGGAACTCGCTGATGTGGTCGCTAATGACGGACGTATGCCGCGCTATGGGCGTGCGCACGGACGTGCCGTTCCGCGAGCTGACGCCCGAGGAGCGCGATATGGTGTTCCACGGACCAGCCGTGAAGAAGCATATCCTGTACAAATCGAAAAACTCCGACGTCGCCGGGGAGCTCGACTTTACGTATTACAACGCAGTCTATACCGTCGAAAACGCGCTCGCAAAGGTTAAGGACGACCAAGGGATGAAGCGCGTCGAAAAATTCCTCAAACAGGAGGCGTGTCCCGACTGCGGGGGCTCGCGGCTCAACGATCAGGCGTGCTCCACGCTTCTGTGCGGCGTCAATCTGGCGCAGGCGACGGCTATGACTCTTGACGCGCTCGTAAAATGGGCGGCGGAGCTTCCGCCGGAGATGCCGGACGAGATGCGCCCGATGGCGGAGAGCATCGTGTCGCAGTTCCTGAACACGGCGAAGCGGCTGGAAGAGCTCGGGCTAGGCTACCTGACACTCGACCGCGGGGGAGCTACGCTCTCGACCGGCGAACGCCAGCGCGTGCAGCTCGCGCGCTCTGTGCGCAGCCGGACGACTGGGGCGCTCTACGTGCTTGACGAACCGTCGATAGGACTGCATCCAGCGAACGTCGACGGGCTGCTCGGCGTCGTGCGCGATCTCGTTTTGCACGGGAATTCGGTCGTCATGGTTGACCACGACACGCGCGTGCTGCGCGCCGCGGATTGGATGATAGAGATGGGGCCGGGCGCAGGGGCGGGCGGCGGCAGGGTCGTCGCCGAAGGCACGGTGGAGGAGATAGAAAATAATCCCGCGTCGCTGATAGGGGATTTCCTCGCCGGGCGCGAGTCCTCCGTGACGCGCCTGAGCGCGGCGCGCGAAGAGATGTTCTCGAAGGGGCGCGTCGTGCTGCGCACGAGGCCGCTGCACACGGTACGCGCGCTCGACCTTGAGATTCCGAAGGGGAGGCTGACCGTCGTGACGGGGGTCTCCGGCTCAGGCAAGACGACGCTCGTGCTCGAGAGCCTCGTTCCCGCGCTGAGGGCGCGCATAGCGGGCGAGGCTCTTCCCGTGCACATAGAGGGACTTGAAGCCGCAGGTATAAGGCGCGTGAACCTTATCGACGCAACTCCCGTCGGTGCGAACGTCCGCTCGACAGTCGCAACCTACTGCGGCGTGCTCGACGACCTGCGCCGGCTGTACGCGGCGTCGCCCGAATCGAAGAAACGCAAACTGAAAGCCGGGGATTTTTCATATAACACCGGCTCGCTGCGCTGCCCGACCTGCGACGGCACGGGGCAGATCACGATGGATGTGCAGTTCCTGCCGGACGTCGAAATAATCTGCCCGGTGTGCGGAGGAGGGCGTTATTCGGAGACGGCGCGTTGCGTGAAGCTAAGCTTCGGCGGCGAGAAAATTTCTCTGCCGGAGCTCATGGCGCTGACCGTCGACCAAGCGCGCGAAAAACTTGCTGACGTTAAGGGGGCGGGCGAAAAGATGCGCACGCTCTCCGAGCTCGGTCTCGGCTACCTGACGCTCGGCGAGTCGCCCCCGGCGCTTTCGGGCGGCGAGGCGCAGCGGCTCAAGCTGGCGGCGGAGATGGGGCTGGCGCAGGACGACGCGGTCTTCGTCTTCGACGAGCCGACGATAGGGCTGCACCCGCTCGACGTGCGCGTGCTGACCGGCGTGCTGAGCCGGCTGATAGACAACGGCGCGACGGTTGTAGTAATCGAGCACGACCTGGACATGATAGCGAACGCCGACTACGTGATAGACATGGGGCCTGGCGGCGGAGAGGCTGGCGGACGCATAATTGCAGCAGGGACGCCAGAGGAGGTCGCCGCCGCGCAGGAGAGCGCGACGGGGCGTTGCCTCGCCGAAGCGCTGCGCCCGCAGAACATAAAGTAAGGAGGCGAACCGATGGCGATAAACGTCCGCAGCTATTTCAGCCTTGCCGATAAAAGCGCGGAGCTCTCGCAGATTTACAAAGAATACGGCGGCAGGGCGGCCTTCATAGTCCCCGCGAGGCTTGACCGCGATTTCATGCTCGAACTTATCTGCGGCGGCGAACCCTTTTTCGGCGCGCGCCCGGCTATATGGACGGTCGGGGATCTGCTCGCCGAGCTTCAGCGCGCGACGAATGAGTACGAGCGTATAATCGACCCGCCCGACCACAAGCTCATACTGCGCTGGCTGCTTTCGGAATTCCTCGCGGAGGCGGATGAGAAGTGGGCGGCTCTCGAACCGGGCTACCGCCACGCAGGCTTCGTCTCGGTTCTCGGGGAAAACATAAAAGACCTGCTCGCGGAGGAAGTGTCGGCGGATTCCCTGCGTTCCGCGCTCGGCGAAGAAATGGAAGAATTTTCGCCGGGGTCTGTGCTGCTGGAGCTTTACGAAAGATATTTGAGTTACCTCGAGGAATATGGCCTCGCCGACGCGGCGCAGATTTTTACGCTCGTGCGCCGGAAGCTGGCGGCCGACGGCGGGCGAGCGTCCGTCGAAGGGAAAAAGATAGTTTTCGCCGGGTTCCTCTCGTTCACGTCGTCTCAGCTCCGCCTCGTCAAGGCGCTCGGCGAGCTTGCCGACTTGGAGATGTTCCAGCCCGAAACGGGGCTCGATTGGTTCCACGACGGTATATTGCAGCTCAACGAAGGCTACAAGGAGAGGCCGAAGTGGAAAGTCCCCGTCGTCAAGCTCGAGGCCGGAAACCCGCAGCTCGAGCTTGAGGCGGCCGCGCGCGAGCTTGCGCTATGGGCCTGCGGCGAGGGCGCGCTGACGGCGCTCGGCGGGTTCGGCGGATACGGCTCAATCGGCCTCATGACGAGCCCCGACAGACTCCACGTCGCGGAGTACGCGCTCTCGCGCTATAAAATCCCCTACAACGTGCAGGAGGGCGGGACGGCAGGCGAAACCATGCTCGGCGGACTGCCTTCAGCGATACGGCGCGCGTGGCGCTCCGGCTGGAACAACCGGGAGACGGCGCTGCTCATTTCGAACCCGCTGCTCTTCGGAGCGGACGGCAAGCTGCCGGAGTACGACGAAGCGGCATTGCCCGACTGCATAGATGCGTGGCTGGCTGCGCTGCCCGAAGAGGCCAGCAAAATTCTGAGCCGCGTCGCCGCGCTCTGCGAAAATTTGGAAAAGGGCGTCACGCCCGAAGAGGCTCTGACGCTCTGGCGCGACTTCCTGCGCGGCTGCCGCGTTGCGGAAAGGGCGGCCTCGGCGGCCGCTGGTCTAAGCGATCTCGACGGAAGCGTAAAGCAGGCCGCCTCGGCGCTCGACGAGCTTGACAAAAAAATTAAGAAGCTCGCGGACGGTTCAAAAGATATAGGACCGGCGGCGGACGTGACTCTCGACGGAGCCGGAGCCGCGGCTTTCATAAACGAATGGGGCGCGACTGCTACGCTGCCCGTGCAGCTTCCGCAGAGCCGTTCCGTGACGGTCTACGCCGGACCGCCGCCGACTCTCGCCTCGCACCGCTGCTGGATAATGACCGGCGTCGACTCGAACCGCTGGCCCGGCGTGCTGCGCGAGTCGATGCTGCTCGGCGACGGCGAAAAGGCTAAATTCAACGCCGCGCACGCTGAGGACGGAGAACGCTCGCACCTTCCAGAGCTTCACGAAGAGCGCGAGCAGAAGGAGGCCGTCTTCCGCCGCGTTCTCGCGACCGGGCGCGAGTGCGCCGTAGTGACGCGCGCGCTCTTCGACGAAAACGGCGGCGAATGCGGCGAATCGCGCTTCCTGACATCGGCGCTGGCCGGCGGCGGCGAACGGAGCTGGCGCTTGGCGGGCTCCGTCGTTTATACCGCGGAGCGCGCGATGCCCGACGGCGGCGGTCCGTGGTTCCCGCAGGCGGAGGTCGTCTGCACGCCGGTGAGCCGCGGGCGCGCGGAGACCCAGCCGCAGGGCCGCGCCGCGCCGGACGAGCTTCCCAGAATACGCATCAGCGACATAGACCGCTGGAACGCCTGCCCCTATATGTACTGGTGCGAGCGCCTGCTCGGCCTCGAAAGCGGCTTCCCGTCGTTCTACGACAATAAAAAAGCCGGAACCCTTGCCCACATCGCGTGGGAGGCGGTCTTCCGCGCGAAAGAGGAAAATCCGAAACTTTCGATACGCCGCTACGTCATGGACAACTGGACTCGCTTCAAGACCTTCGGTTATCCGGAGCTCGATTCCGAGTCGAGGCTTGCGCGCTATGAAAAACGGCTGCGCCGCAGGATGTTCGACATGGCTGCGGCGCAGGACGAGCTTGAGAAACGTCTCGCAGCCGTCCCGAAGCTTGCTACAGAGACGGAAGTCAAGCTCGACGGCTTCGAGTTCGAGGGCGCGCTCTTCACGGGGCAGGCGGACAGGATAGACCGCTTCGATGACGGAATCGTCGTGCTCGACTACAAGCTAGGCGGCAGCAAATCCCACGAGAACGAGCTTCAGGTCGCGGCATACTGCGCCGTGCTCGCGGCGACGCGCGGCGAAAACATTCTCGGCTTCGGATGGCTGGGCCATGCGGGGCCGTCTCTGAGCGGCTGGTTCTCCGACGGGCTGTTCGACCGCTACGCATTCATGGACACGACGAGGAAAAGAGGCTCATTCGCCGAGAGGATGGACGAAGCGCTCGCTCTCATGGCGGAGATGGCGGCGTCGGCGCGCAGGGGCGAGTATCCGCCGAAATACGATGTTAAGAACCGCATATGCCGGGCGTGCGCCTATTTCACGCTCTGCCGCAAGAGGGAAAAACGTGCTTATATTGAATCGCTTATCGAGGAGGCGGAGAACGATGACGCAGAATGACGCGCCGAAGTGGCATTCGCTGGTGAATGGTACGGAGGATCAGATTGCCGCGCTCAAAAGCGGCGCGAGACTGACTGTCGTCAGTGCGGGCGCTGGCACTGGGAAGACGCAGACCCTTTCGCAGCGCTTCGCGTGGCTGCTCGCCTCCGACCCGTCGTGTGGCGTCGGCGAAATCCTGGTGCTGACCTTTACGAGGAAGGCCGCCGCCGAGATGCTCGAACGAATAAAAAAGACGCTCGCCGCGTGGCGCGACGCTTACCCTGACGAGCTGTCGCACCTGGGAGAGCGCCTTGAGAGCATCGACGACGCGTACATCTCGACGATACACGCCTTCGCGATGAAGCTGATACGCGAGTCGGGGCTTGCGCTCGACATAGACCCGGCTGCCGCGATAATGCCCGCGCCGAAGGAGGAAATATGGTGGCAGGATTTCGCCGCCGCTCTCTCGTCGTCGTCGTTCGGCAAAATCACCGCGGCTTTGCCGGAAGAATGGCGCGCGCGCGCGGAAGGGCTCTTCGGCTCGCCGGACTTCACGGACGCGCTCAACGCGCTGACCCCAGAGGCGTTCGCCGACGCCGCGCGCCGGTGCGCGGAGAAGCTCTACTGCGCTGGACAAAGCGCGGAGGAGCTGTGGAACTGCGACGGCTCGGCGCTCGAAGCCTCGGCAGCGTCGGCGGCGCGCCTTCTTCGCGACGTATACGGGCTGTGGATGGGCGAGATTCTGCCTGAACTCTCCGCGAGCGGCGCGCTGAGCGGGGGGAACAAGACGCAGAAACGGCTCGCGGGTTTTTACAACAGGTGGACGGAGATCGCGCCGTCGCCGGACGACGGCGAAGCTATGGCGCAATTCTGCGGAAGTTTGTTCGCCGAAGCGCTGAAGCCGCTTCCGGCCGGCGGAGTAAAACACGACGCCGAAGCGCTTCTGGGCCGTCCGGTCTCGCAATGGCGCGACGAGACGGCTGAGAAACTCGCGCTGATCGAGCCGCCATCGGAGGCGGAGAAACGGATAAACGGACTGCTCTGCAAGGCCTGCGCCGTCGGCTGGGCCTGCTGGGACGAATTTCGTCGCCGCGAAGGGCTCCTGTCGATAGCCGACCTCATCTGCTACGCATCTAAGGTCGTCCGCTCGTCGCCCGAGTACCGGACGAAGTTCAGGCACATAATGGTCGACGAATTTCAGGACACCGACCCGCTTCAGAACGCGCTGATAGAATCTCTCTGGGGGGGGGGCGACGGCGGCGCAACGCTGTTTGTCGTCGGCGACCAGAAACAGTCGATATATCGCTTCCGCCACGCCGACCTCGGCCTCTTCCGCGACTACACGGCGCGCGCGATGAACAACCCCGAATCCGCGAAATACGTCGTGCTCGGGCAGAACTTCCGCACATCAAAGGGGCTTCTCGAAAAATTCAACGGCCTCTTCGGCGACATGTGGGGAAGCGCTGAGTCGCCGGTCCTTTATGAACGGCTCACGGCTCCTGAAAACGATGAAGCCTCTGCGCGGCGCGATTGCGCGGAAGTGCCGTACCCACGCTTCGAGTCGCTGCGCGCCTATGCGCCATACGCTGACAAGGACGAAAAGCGCCCAGACTCCGCGGCCTTGCGCATGAGGCTCTACGCCGGCCTCGGGCGCAAATTCGCCGCGATGGTCGAGTCGAAGGCGCCGGTCTGGGATAAAGACGCGAAGGCGTTCCGCCCGGTCCGATGGCGCGACTTCGCGGTGCTCGTGCAGACGCGCGCCGAATACTCCGACATTGAGCGGACCTTTGAACGCCTCGGCCTGCCCTATGTGCTCTCGACGAGCAAGGACTATTTCGGGCGCAGCGAGACCGGCGACCTCGTCAACTTCGTTTCGCTGCTCGCCTCGCCGAAAGCCCCGCTCTTCCTCGCCGGCTGGCTCTCCTCGCCGTTCAGCGGCGTCGAAAGCGCAGAGGCCGAAGCGCTGATAAAAGAGGCGCTCGATAAGAAAGAGCGCAAGGGCGCGCTTCCGCTTGCTGACGCCGTCGCGCGCGAGCGTCCCGACGTTGCGGCGCGGCTCAGCGAAATGCGCCGCTGCGCGCTGCTCGGCGGAGTTTCGGCGGTTTTGCTCGACCTGCTCAAAACTCCGCAGTTTCTAGAAAATTACGCAGGAATGCGCCGCCTTCGCGTCAACGCGAACGTCGTTTACCTGGCGAACATCGCGGCGGAGTACGAGCGCTCCGAGGGCAAGTCGTTGCGAGGCTGCGCCGAATATCTGCTTACAGTCTCGTCGTCGGGCAGCGCGAAAGAAGAGCCGGAGCTCTTCGGCGACGAAATCGACGCCGTGCGCGTGATGACCGTCCACGCGTCCAAGGGGCTCGAATTTCCAGTCGTCGCTATGGCGCTCTCCGAAAAAAAAGGCGCGGCACTGCCGTCGATAATCGTCTCTAAAAAATACGGCGCGGCGGCGAAAGACTATCCGGAGTACCTCGCGGGCGCGGACGAAGCGCCGGGCGACGGGCGCACCGCGGCTTACAGATGGGAAAAGTACGAAGAGGACGCCGCGCAGCGCGAGGAGCTTGAAAGGCTGTGGTACGTCGGCTTCACGCGCGCGCGCGACAGGCTGATAATCTGCGGAATTTACAAGGAGCCGAAGAAACCCGAGAGCGCGAAACCGAACTTCCTACGCGCGATGATAGAGCGCGGAATTTTCGATGCATGCACGGATTTAAAGGAAGACGACGAAAATCTGCCGAAATACGCCGAATACAAAGCGCCGCCGGAGGGAGCCAAACTTGATCTGAAAGTCGTCAGCCCGGCGAAGCTCGGGCGCATCTCCGCTTCGGCCTACGCGCTGCTCTCGTGGTGCCCAGCGGCCTACCGAATGATCTACCGTCAGGGGCGCGACGCCGACTGGATAATCAAAGGCGGCGGAGACGGCGCTGACTTCGGCGTCATGGCGCACTGGCTGCTCGCGCGATGGGACTTCCGCGCCGAGAGCCTCGACCGGCTGCTGCCGCGCGCGCGCGGCCACGAATGGCGCGCCGCCGTCCGGCGTATGCCAGCCGAGCTGCGCGGAGAGTACAGCTCGGATTCGAAACGCGCGGAGCTGCGCGCGATGCTTGAACGCTTCGTCGCGACTGAAGAATGCGCGCGTCTAGCCGTGATCGCCGGAGAGGAGGGTTCGCTGCAAAGGGAAACGCGCTTCCGCGTGCCGTTGAACGGCACGGTGCTGATAGGCGCGACGGATCTTTTCTGGCGCGACGCGAAGGGGTTCCATCTGCGCGACTGGAAGAGCGCGCCGGAAGAGACGGCTCCGTCGTTCTATTATGAGAAACAGCTGGAATTCTACGCCTGCGCGCTGAACCGCTGCCTCGCCGCAGGCGGCTGTGCGGGCGCGCCGCTCGACTCGTCGCTCATATATCTGCGCTCCGACGTGGTTGGGCGCGTGCGCCGCTACAGTGCGGAGGATTTCGCGCAGATCGAGGAAGAGATTGAGAACGCCGCAGTGCACGCCGTCTCCGGCGACTTCGGCGGAATAAAGGAGCGCTGCGCGCGCTGTCCGTGGCGCGCTGACTGCATGGAAAAGCAGAGAGCTTGATGACGCCGCCGCGGATTTGCGCGGACGGCGAAAAAGGCGGCGCGCCGTAGACTTGACCGGCGCGCCGCCTTTTCATGCCCCTTTGTCTGAAGCGGAGGACGCGCTACTTAGCCGCGTCCTCCGCTTCCATTTGTACTATCAACGTCTCTGCCGCGCGCGCAAGCTCGTCCCTGTCCGCGGACTGAGATTCGAGCGTCAGCACGCCGTCTTTGCCGAGCTTTACAACGAGGCTGAGGCCGAGTACGGGACGGATTTCGAGCATCGCGTCGCGCCCCGCGACGGAAATTTTCTCGGCGCTCTCGCCGCCGGACGCTTCGCCGTTTTCTCCTACTTCCGTAACGGATTTCCAAAGCGCTGGCCCCGCGCCCTCCATCCATACGGCGAGGAACTTCGCGCCGTTCGCCGTCCTGTATTCGCGCTCGAGCCACTGCCCGTGATGTCCCGAGACCGCGTCAAGCTGCGTCTCGCGCAGCGGGCCGCACGTCCAGCCGTCGATTTCAGGCAGAGCCGCAGCGAACGCCTGCGAAGCCGTGAGCGCCGCAATCGCCGCGGCGAGCAGAAATTTTCTAAAGTTCATGAGGATTCCTCCAATCTCATTTCTGCCGCTAAGTATAGCGCGTAACGCGAGCCGCGCGCAATCGGAACGCCGCGCGCGTGTGGCGCGCACTTTGCGGCTGCATCAAAATACGCCGCATCCGGCAGTTAGCGCGGTACGCAGACAATTTCATATATGTAATGTAAAATAGGGAGCTGTAGCAATGTGCCGCGCAGGAACGCGGCGCGAAATTTATGAAATATATGAATCGAAGGAGCAACAGCCTTTGCGTAAATTTTTTATCAGAGTTTTCGGATGCCAGATGAATTCCTACGATGGGGACAGACTGCGCACCGCGATGAAACACATGGGGTGGACGGAGTCGGCCGAGGAAGAGGCCGACGTCGTGATGCTCGTGACATGCAGCATCCGCGAGAAAGCGGAGCAGAAAGCCGCGAGCGAAATCGGCCGCTACGACCTACAGCGGCGCAGGACGGGCAGGCCCGCCGTCGTCCTTGTAGGCTGTATGGCGCAGCGCATCGGGCGCGAGATGGCGAAAAAATTCCCATGCGTCAAGCTCGTATCCGGCCCGCGCCATCTCGGCCTCGTGCCGCAGGCTGCGGCTGAGATCACGCCCGACTGCGCGCCGCGCTTTTTCATGGACGACGACCCGCGCGCGCTCATCGACCTCGAAGTAGTGCCGACTGCGCGCACTAATCCATTCAAGGCATACGTCACGATAACCTACGGCTGCGATCGGTTCTGCTCCTACTGCATAGTCCCCTATGTGCGCGGCAGGCTCCAGTCACGTGCGCACGAGGACATCCTTAATGAGGTGAAGACGCTCATTGCAGGCGGCGCGCGCGAAATTACGCTGCTCGGGCAGAACGTCGACGCCTACGGCAAGGATTTGAAAAACGGCTACGGCTTCGCCTCGCTGCTTGCAGACACGGCGGCTCTGCCGGGGCTTGAACGGCTTCGCTTCGCCACCTCGCACCCGAAGGATTTCGACGCCGACGTCCTCGACGTGATGCGCGACAACCCGACGATATGCCGCGCGATAAATCTTCCAGTGCAGTCCGGCAGCGACAGGATACTGCGCGAGATGAACCGCGGCTATACCTCGGGCCAGTATCTTGAACTCGTCGGCAGGATAAAGGCAGCGCTCCCGGACGTGAGCCTGACGACCGACCTTATCGTCGGTTTCCCGGGAGAAACGGAGGAGGATTTCCGCGATTCGTACCGCATGCTCGAAAATGTGAGATTCGACATAGTTCACACTGCGGCCTACTCGCCGCGCGAAGGGACGCGCGCGGCTGTGATGGACGGGCAGATCGACAACCGCGTCAAAGCGGCTCGGCTCAACGAGATGAACGCGCTCCAGGCGTCGATTGCGCGCGGCTCTAACGAACAGTACGTCGGGCGGGATTTCGAGATACTCGCAGACGGCTGGGCGCCGCGCGGCGAAGGCAGGATACAGGGACGCACGATGACGGACAAGGTCGTCATAATCCCCGGCGATGAATCTGATTTCGGCAAGATGATACCTGTTACGATAACGCGCGCGAGCCACTGGTCGCTCGAGGGCGAGCGGAGGGAGAAATGAATTTCCGTGCTTCCGGCAAACTGCTGACCGCGGCCGGGATTTTGTGCTTCGCCGTCGCCTTTCTGCTGCTGAACTCGTTTAAGGGAGAGTTCGGCAAAGACACTGCGGGGCTCTCGACCGAGATGCCGCAGATGGAGGATACGCTAGACGTGACGCCGCAGGCTGCGGCCCCAGCGCAGACCGGGACGGAGCGCGTGGCCTCCGTAGCGCAGAGCGCGCGCGCCGCTGCGAAGTGGGTCGTCTACGTCACCGGTGCGGTGCGTAATCCAGGCGTTTACGAGATAGCGCCGCAGTCGCGTGTCTACGAAGCGCTGAACGCCGCGGGCGGATTTTCGCCCGACGCCGACCAGGAGGCTATCAACCTCGCCGCGATGCTGGCGGACGGCGTTCATATAAAGTTTCAGCGTAAGGGCGAGGCGGTTCAGCAGCCTTCCGCGCCAGTGGCTCAGCCGGCTCGGGCCGTTCAGCCTGCGCCGCGCGCGCCAGCCGCCTCGGGCAAAATCAACATAAATACGGCGGGCCTCGGCGAGCTTGATACTTTGGCCGGCATCGGGCCGAAGACGGGGCAGGCGATAATCGACTACCGCGAGGCCAACGGCCCGTTCCGCCGCGCCGAGGATCTCATGAAGGTCAAAGGCATCGGCCCGAAAAAATTCGACGCGATAAAGGACGACGTAACGATTGGCGGTTAAGGAGGGGCCGCTAGCCGCGGCGCCCGCCTTTTTTATATTCGTCTCGCTCTGCGTCTCGATTTTACTCGGCGCGCGCACCGCCGCGCCCGTTCCCGTAATCGCCGCCGTCTCGGCGCTTTTGTCAGCCTCCGCGATATTCGCTGGAACGGAGCGCGAGGTTCCCGGATGGCGGCGAATGCTCGCGCTCGTCGTAATTCTTTCCTTAATCCTATCTTTCATATCCGCCGCGCGGACGCGCGAAAAAATTTCGTTTCCAGACAGCTTTGAAAGCCGCGGAAAAATCCTGCTCGCGCGCGAGTGGGGCAAAACGCGCGCCTATCTCATAGAAACGCCCTACGGACGCGCCACGGCCTATGCGCGCGAAAATCTGCGCGAGGGCGCGACCGTCCGGCTGCGCGCCGCGTCGTTCGATTTCAAGCGCGCGGAAAAGCGCGGCGGCTTCGACGAGGCGCTATTCTGGCGCGGGAAAGGCGCGGTCAAAAAACTGGAGCTTTTTGAAATCCGCGAGACGGCCCCGCCTTCGGGGTTCGCTGCGTGGAGAAACGGCCTCGACGCGCTCTTCCGCGCGCGGCTCATGCCGCAGAGCGCCGCTTATATGTCAGCGCTCACGACGGGGCGCAGGAGCGCCTCGATAGAAGAGCCGCACAAGCGCGCCGGGACGATACATCTGCTCTCGGTCTCCGGCTTCCACGTCGGCGTGCTCGCGGGGCTGTTATTTTTTCTCAGGCGCGGAGGCGCTGCGAGGACGGCGGCGGTTTCGGCGCTTTTGTGGCTCTACGTCGCCTTTGCGGGATTCCCGCCCGGTGGAGTGCGCGCCGCCGCTATGGCGCAGATTTGTATTGCGGCTGAGGCTCTCGGACGCCCGTACTCTTCCTTCAACAACGTCAGCGCCGCGGCCTGCCTCATGCTTTTGTACAACCCATGGAGCTTCTTCGACGTCGGCTGGCGGCTCTCCGTGCTCGCCGCACTCTTCATAACGGCGGGCGTCCGGCTTGTCGGTAGGGATTTTGCCGGAGCGGCGGCGCTCTCGGTCCTCGTCTGGTTCGTCAGCGCGCCTGTCGTCGCGGAGGTTTTTTCGTCCGTTCCCGTCGCCGGGCTGACTGCGAACATCGTCGCGGTGCCGTACTTCGCGGCTGTATTCCCTCTGATATTCGCGCTCAATCTGCCGCCGATGCTCGGCCTTCCGTTCGCGCAGCTCTTCGCCGGGACGAGCGAGCTTGTTCTGCGCTTTTCGCACGGCGCGCTTGAACGGCTAGCGTCGCTGACGCCGACGCAGATCGGATTCTCAACGCCGTTCTTTGTCCTTGCCGTCTCGATTTTTTTTATGACTGCGGCGATCAGGTGCGGCGCCCCGCTTCGGCGCGCACCTTTTATCGTCCTTTTCTCGCTCGCCGTCCTGCTATATTTTCGCGCTGTGTTGTAAAATATAAAAATTGTATCTCTTAGGAGGAATGGCGGATGCTTCTCGTCTTCGATATCGGCAACACGAACACTGTTATGGGCATTTTCGACGGTGAAAAGCTAGTCGGACATTGGCGCCTCACGTCGCGCAAACGCACGGCGGACGAAGTCGGCTTCATGATACAGGGGATGCTCTCGTCCTTCGGTATAGACAAGGGCGCGGTAGACGGCGCTATATTCGGCAGCGTCGTGCCGCCGCTTGACGAAATGATACGCGGCGGCGTTAAGAAATATATCGGCATTGATTGCATCCGCGTCACGGCAAAGCTCAACACCGGACTGGCGATAAAGATGAAAAACCCGACCGGCATCGGCGCGGATCGTATCGTCAACGCAGTCGCCGCGCGCGAAAAGTACGGCGCGCCGCTTATCGTCGTAGATCTCGGCACGGCTATAACCTTCGACGTGATAGCCCGAGACGGCTCATATATCGGCGGCGCGATAGCTCCAGGCATGGAGCTCGCTATGGAGTCGCTCTTCTCTCGCACCGCGAAGCTGCCTCAGATAGAACTCATCGCGCCAGAGCACGTCGTCGGCGGCAACACAGTCGAAGCGATACAGTCAGGCATCATCTACGGCACGGTCGGCATGGCTGACAAGATAATCAAGGGTATATTCAAGGAGATAGGCGGGCCTTGCCGCGTCGTCGCTACTGGAGGCCACGCGCCGCTCATCGCTAAATATTCGAACCGCATCGACACCGTCGACCAGTGGCTGACTCTCGACGGCCTTCGTATAATCTACGAAAGGAACCGTCTTGGAGAATAATCCGCAAAAGAACGGCGCTAAGTCCGCTCTTGCCGGATGGCCTAAAAAAGTCGGCGGCGTCGCAGTCGAGAACCCGATCTGGCTCGCGCCGCTGGCCGGTATAACCTTCAGTTCATTCCGGCGCTTTCACCGCGCGCTCGGCGCAGGGCTCGTCCACACGGAGATGGTCAGCGCGCTCGGCCTCATATATAAAGGCCGCAAGACTAAGGAGCTGCTCTACGGCTTCGACGATGAACGCCCGTGCGCGCTCCAACTCTTCGGTGCAAGCGCGGAGGACATAGCGAAGGGCGCTGAGATTGCGCTGGCGATTCGCGGTTTCGACGCGCTAGAGGTCAATATGGCCTGCCCGATGCCGAAGGTTACGAAGAAGGGCGCGGGCTCGAAGCTGATGGAATTCCCAGACAAGGCCGCCGCGATGATGCGCGCGCTGAAAAGCTTCGGCCTGCCGGTATGGGCTAAGGTGCGCGTCATGCCGCGCGGCTCTGCGCTAACGACGGCGCGGTTCTGCGGCTGGCTTTTCGACGCCGGTGCGGACTTCGTCTTCGTCCACGGACGCACTCCCGCGCAGAGGTACGAAGGGACGGCCTCGCGCGACGCAGTCGGAGAAGTCGCCGCGCTGTTTCCAGGAATGATCGGCGGAAGCGGAGACTGTTACGCGCCGGAGGATTTCGAGGATTATCTTTCGCGCGGTTGCGCGGCCGTGCTCGCGGCGCGCGGCGTGCTGCGCGACGCTCTGCTTGTGCCGCGCACGCTGAAGCGTCTAGGCGCGCCCGTACCTGAGAGTTTTTGCTCTCTGAAACCTGAGGCGCAGGCCGACATTCTTCTCGAACTCGGCAGAAACATCTATAATACCGAAGGGGAGCCGCTTGCGCTCATGATCGCGAAAAGGATGCTCGGTGCGCTCTTCAAAGGTTTCGCCGGAGCGCCGAGGCTTCGCCGCGCGGGCGCGATGGTCAGAAAATGGGAGGACATGGAAAAGCTTCTCAAAGACCGCGAACTCGCCAGCTCCGCTGGAATTGACGGCGAAGCGCCGAATCAAGAAAATTATGCGTCATTATAAAGTTTTACTAAAAACATGGGAGATGTGATTCAAGTGGCAGAAGAGAAGAAGAACGCGCCGGCGCAGCAGAACGTAATGCCGGAAGAGGAAATTTTCCGCCAGCGCAAGGACAAGCTGACGCGCCTCCGTACTGAGGAAGGCTACGATCCCTACAGGCAGGACCGCTACGAGGTGAAGCACAGCCTAGGCTACGTAAAGGAGAAATACGACTATCTCAAACCCGAAGAGTGGGCTGAGGACGAGATACAGACTGCGGGACGCATAATCGTCCTGCGCCGCCACGGAAAGACCGCCTTCGCGACTTTTGAGGACGGCTTTGACCGCTTGCAGCTCTGCTTCCAGTTCGACGTGCTGGGCGAGGATAATTACACGTTCTTCAAAAAGTGGGTCGACGCCGGCGACTTCATCGGCCTGGTCGGAGTCCCATTCCGCACGCAGCGCGGCGAGCTCACGCTTTCTGTGCGCAGTTTTACGCTTCTTTCAAAGGCGCTGCGCCCGATGCCGGAGAAGTACCACGGCCTCAAGGACATGGAGGTTCGTTATCGCCAGCGCTACGCAGACCTCATCGCGAACCCGGAGGTGCGCGACGTCTTCCGCAAACGCACGAAGATAATACAGACCTTCCGCCGCGTCCTAGACAGCCACGGCACTCTTGAGGTCGAAACGCCTATTCTCTCGACAATCGCCGGCGGGGCTAACGCGCGCCCATTTATCACGCATCACAACACTCTCGACATTGACATGTACCTGCGCATAGCCACGGAACTCTACCTCAAGCGCCTCGTCGTCGGCATGATGGGCAGGGTCTACGAGATAGGCAAGCAGTTCCGAAACGAAGGCATGGATCTGCGTCACAACCCTGAGTTCACGACGTTGGAGGTCTACTGGCCCTACGGCAACTATGAGGACATGATGAACCTCGCCGAAGAGTTGATAGTCGCCTGTGCCGACGAACTCTTCGGCAGACGCGTTATAAATTACCAGGGCACTGAGATAGACTTAAATCCGCCGTTCCGACGCGCTACGATGGCTGAGCTAGTGCATGAGCACGCCGGTATAGACTTTATGAACATCGCCGACGAGGAGGCGCGCCGCCAGGCCGCGCTGCGCGGGCTCGATATCAAACCTTCGTTTACACGTTTCGACATCCTGCCGATGTTCTTCGACGAGTTCGTCGAGGACAAATTGATCCAGCCGACCTTCGTCATGGGGCACCCGACCGTTATATCGCCGCTCTCGAAGCGCAACAAGGAAAATCCCGACATCACCGACCGCTTCGAGCTCTATATCAACGGTTGGGAGATAGCGAACGCCTTCAGCGAGCTCAACGACCCGCTCGACCAGCGCGAGCGCTTCATCGATCAGGCGCGCAAGAAGGCGGATGGCGACGACGAGTCGCACCCGTTTGACGAGGACTTCGTCAACGCGCTTGAGTACGGTTTGCCGCCGACTGGCGGAATGGGCGTCGGCATCGACCGCGTGACGATGCTGCTTACCGACTCGAAGAGCATACGCGACGTCATATTCTTCCCGACGATGAAGCCGAAGGAATAAAGACGGCGCCGGAAGACGTTCATGGAAGAACTTGAAAATCTGAAAAAAAGAGCCGAAGAGTTGCGCGCGGAGCTGAATCGCCACGCGCGGCTCTACTATGAGGACGACGCGCCGGAGATTTCGGATTTTCAGTACGACGGCCTGATGCGCGAGCTTCAGGAGATCGAGGGAAAATATCCCGAGCTTGCTGCCCCGGATTCTCCGACGCAGAGGATAGGAGGCGCACCGCGCGATGGCTTCGTCAAGGTCGCGCACGCTGAACCTATGATGAGCCTCGAAAACGCGCTGAACCGCGACGAACTCGCGGATTTCTATACAAAGCTCTGCGAGGCGCTCTCCGACGAAAATCCCGCGGTGCTGTGCGAGCCGAAGATAGACGGCCTCGCTGTGTCGCTGATTTATGAAAACGGCCTCTTCGTCCGCGGATCAACGCGCGGCGACGGACAGATCGGCGAAGACGTGACGGCTAACCTTAAGACGATAAAGACGATGCCGCTGCGCCTAAGGCAGGCCGTGGGGGGGACGCTCGAAGTGCGCGGCGAAGTCTGCATAGATAAAAAAGGCTTCGCGGCGCTCAACGCGGCCCGCGAGGAAAACCGCGAGCCGCTCTTCGCGAACCCACGCAACGCCGCGGCAGGCAGCCTGCGGACGCTCGACCCGAAAGAGACGGCGCGGCGCAACCTTAAAATCTACCTTTATCAGGTAATTTCGCCCGGAAAGTACGGCGTTGCGACGCAGAAGAGAATGCTCGAGTGGCTGGCGGAGATTGGGTTGCCGACGCAGGGCGGCGACAGGCTTTGCCGCTCGCTCGCCGATATATACGCCTACCTCGACGAATGGGAGACTGGGCGCTTCGAGCACCCTATAGACACCGACGGCGTAGTCGTAAAGCTCAACGATATCTCACTGCGTCCGCTGCTCGGCGTCACGGCAAAAGCTCCTAAGTGGGCTATCGCCTTCAAGTTCCCTCCCGAAGAGAAGCTTACTCAGATACATAAAATCGAAGTTACGGTCGGTCGCACAGGCGTTCTGACGCCGACGGCGGTCTTCGGCCCGATACGTCTCGCCGGCACGACGGTGCGCCGCGCTGGGCTGCACAATCAGGACGAAATAGACAAGAAGGACGTGCGCGTCGGCGACTTTGTCTGGGTGCGCAAAGCTGGGGAGATAATCCCAGAGGTTGTTCGAGTCGAGTACGAAAAACGCGCAGAAGGTACTGAACCGTTCAAACTGCCGGGCCTGTGCCCTGTATGCGGCTCAACTGCCGTCAGGCTTCCGGGCGAGGCTGCTGTGAAATGCACCAATAGCTCATGCCCAGCGCAGGTTAAAGAAAGAATAATATATTTCGCCTCCCGCTCCGCGATGGATATAACCGGTCTCGGCGAGAAGCTCGTCGGGCAGCTCGTCGAGAGGGGACTGCTCTCGAACTATGCGGACATATATTCGCTCAAAGAAGAACAGCTCGCGGCGCTTGACAGAATGGGCGGCAAGTCGGCGCAGAATCTCGTTGCGGCGATAGAAAAATCCAAGAGCCGTCCGCTCGGCGCTGTCATCAACGCGCTCGGCATCAGCTGCATCGGCGAGAAAACGGCGGACGACCTCGCCGCGCGCTACAATTCGCTCGACATGCTGGCAGACAAGTCGCGGAACGCGGTAGAAGAGCTTGAGACCGTCGAGGGCGTTGGCGAGGTGATCGCGCAGTCGCTTCACGCGTGGTTCACAGAGCCGCACAACTGCGCGCTGCTCGCGAAGCTCAAGGCGGACGGCGTGCGTTTCGAGCAGGAGGCCAAAGCAGCGGAGGAGCGCCAGCTTCCGTGGAACGGCCTCAAGTTCGTGCTGACGGGCGAACTTTCGTCCATGACGCGCGCTCAGGCCGGGGTTCTTATAAAAGAGCGCGGCGGCAAGGTCGCAGAGAGTGTGAGCAAAAAGACGGATTTCGTCGTAGTCGGGGAAAATCCAGGCAGCAAGTACGTCAAGGCGCAGAGCCTGGGAGTCCCGGTGCTGGACGAGGCGGCCTTCATGGCGAAGCTCGCCGCGGCGGATTCCGGCGAAGGGGCCGTGCCCGCGGACAGAACGAAAGATTAGAGAAATTCCTCGCTCAAGGGGGTTTGTGTATGATACAGAATATGGAGATGGACAGAGAAAGGCTGCGCGAAGTGCTGACGCTGTCGCGCATCGGACTGCCCGAGGAAAAATACCAGGAAGTGCTCGACCGCGTAAACGAGATTCTTAGGCTCTGCGATAAGATGCAGGAGCTCGTCGGCGAGGACGTACCTCCGTTCGAATGGGACGTGAAGAAGGCTCCCGTCCGCCGCGTGGACGAGCCAGTGAAATGGAACGGACGCGACGCGTTCCTGGATCAGGCGCCAGTGCGCGACGGTAACTTCTTCCGCGTGCCTCGCATAATAGCGCTTGAGGACGAGGAGGAATAGCCGTGGAATTTCATAAGCTTTCGGCGCGCGAGATAGCGCGCGGCGTGAAGGAAAAACGCTTTACCGCCGAGGAGGTCGCGCGCAGCACAATAGAGCGCATAAAAAACATCGATAAAAAATACAACTCAGTCGTCACACTCTGCGAGGACGAGGCGCTCGCCGCGGCGCGCAAGGTAGACGAAGCGATAGCGCGCGGCGAAGACCCCGGCGTTCTCGCCGGAGTCCCTTTCGCAGTCAAAGATAACTTCTGCACGGTCGACATAGAGACGACCTGCTGCAGCAATATGCTCAAGGGCTGGGTGCCGCAGTACGACGCGACCGCGGTTAAAAACATGAAAGAGGCCGGAGCCGTCCTCGCAGGCAAGACGAACATGGACGAGTTCGCGATGGGCAGCACGACCGAAAGCTCCATCTTCGGACCGACGCTCAACCCGCGCGACACGGGGCGCGTCCCCGGCGGAAGTTCGGGCGGCAGCGCCGCCGCCGTCGCGGCCGGGCTTGTGCCAGTCGCCCTCGGCAGCGACACAGGCGGTTCGGTGCGCCAGCCGGCGGCCTTTTGCGGCGTACAGGGCATGAAGCCCTCCTACGGGCAGATAAGCCGCTACGGCATCGTCGCCTACGCTTCGTCGCTCGACCAGGTCGGCCCGATAGCGCGCAGCGTCGAAGACCTCGCCGTGCTTATGGACGTTCTCGCGAAGGAAGACCCGAACGACACAACCTGCGACGCGTACGAGCGCCCGTCGTTCAGCGGCGCGCTTAACGGAGCCTCGCTCGCGGGCAAAAAAGTCGCCGTGCTCGCGGGGTACGACAAAAGCAGCATCGACGCTCCGCTCGCGCAGGCGATAGACCGCGCCGTAGAAATCTGCCGCGATGCCGGAGCCGATATAATCGAGGCGAGCCTTCCGATAACGATGGAGCACACAGTCGCCTGCTACTACATGGTGGCGCTCGGAGACGCGAGCTCGAAGCTCGCATGCTACGACGGAATGCGCTACGGCCACCACGCCGACGGCAAAAACCTTTCCGAAATGTACAAGAAGAGCCGCATGGAGGGCTTCGGCGAAGAGGTGCGCAAGCGCATACTCGTCGGCACATGCATACTGACGCGCGGCTATTACGAAAACTACTTCGTCCCGGCGACAAAGGTGCGCCAGCTCATCTCCGACGAGTTTAGAAACCTTTTCCGCAGCGCGGATTTCCTCATCTGCCCGATAACGCCGGCGCTCGCCTACAAGCGCGGCCTCAGCGAGACCGACCCGGTAAGGATGTACCTCGGCGACGTGTTCACGACGATAGCGAACCTAGCCGGGCTTCCGAGCATGAGCCTCAACCTGGGCTTTACCCTGGAAGGGCTGCCGACGAACGTGCAGATACTGGCCCCGCGCTTCGGCGACGCGGATCTGCTCGCCTGCGCCTCCGTTATAGAAAAGGCCGCCGGCGCTCCCGAAGCGGCGGAATAGGAGGTAACGAGATGAAAAGAAAAGTAGTTATCGGACTTGAAATACATCTCCAGCTTAAGACGAAGACGAAGCTCTTTTGCAGTTGCTCGACCGACTACATAGGCGCGACTCCTAACACCAACGTCTGCCCGATATGTCTCGCCGTTCCAGGCACGCTACCGGTCATCAACGACCACGCGGTCGACCTCGCCGTGAAAATGGGGCTCGGTCTCCACTGCGAAATACAGGACGGCACACGCTTCCACCGCAAGCACTACTTCTACGCCGACCTGCCTAAGGCCTACCAGATAACGCAATACGAGCACGCTATAGCCCAGGGCGGATACCTTGACGTCATCGCAGACGGCAAGCCGAAGAGAATCCGTCTTGACCACCTGCATCTTGAAGAAGACGCGGGCAAGCTCGTCCATCCGACGGCGGACGGGCGCCTTTCCGGCGCGGCCTATTCGCTTGTCGACTACAACCGCGGCGGCATGCCTCTATCCGAGATAGTCTCAATGCCGGACATGAACTCTCCTACGGAGGCTATCGCCTACGTCACGCAGATACGCCAGCTTGCGCGCTACCTCGACGTTTCCGACGGTGAAATGGAGTCAGGCTCGCTGCGTGTAGACGTAAACGTCTCGCTTTGCAACCCGGACGGCTCTTTGGGTACGAGGGTCGAGCTCAAGAATATAAACTCGCTGAAGTCGATAGAGCGTGCGCTTGAATATGAAATTGCACGTCAGAACCGTGTGCTCGACGGGGGCGGCGCGCTTGTGCAGGAGACCCGCCTCTGGGACGACGCCGCTGGAGTAACGCGCTCGATGCGAAGCAAAGAGGGTGCGCGCGACTACCGCTACTACGTCGAGATGGACCTGGCGCCGATAGACGCGAAGCCGGACTATGTGGAGCGTATCCGCGCGTCGCTGCCGGAAATGCCGTGGAACAAGCGCGATCGTTTTATGAAGCAGTACGGCTTATCGCTCGAAGAGAGCCAGCAGATCACTGAACAGCGCGAGATGGCAGACTACTACGAAGAAATGGTCAAGGCAGGAGCTCCGGCGGCGAAGGCCGCGAACTGGGCGCGCATGGAAGTACAGCGCATACTCCACGAAGAGTCGCTCGACATAACTCAGTTCCCGATTCCGGCGAAGGAACTCGGAAGGCTCGTAGCGAAGGTGGAGAAGCGTGAGCTCTCTAACACTCAGGCGAAGGACGTGCTCGCCGCGATGTTCGGCGAAAAACTCTCGCTCGAAGCCGCGATGAAAAAATGCGGAGCCGCTGGCGGACGCATGACTGGCGACGCGCTCGCAGCGGTTATCGATAAGGTCTTCGCAGAACAGCCAGAGGCCGTCGATACGATTAAAAAAGGCGCCGACAAAAAAGGCGCGAAGGCGAAATTCCTTCAGGGGCTCGTAATGCGAGAAACGCGTGGAAGCGCCGACCCCGCCGAAGCCGCGAGGCTGATTGCTGAAAAGCTGAAATAGTCTGCTGTTTTACCGAAAAATCCGAGATTTATAAAAATCCCGAGGCGTCAGGCCCCGGGATTTTTTCTCGTCTCTGCTGAGATTATGGAAGAGACTCCGCTCCGTGCGCGCCTCATCCACGCTAGGCAGGCGGCGAAGAACAAAATTCCGTAAATGGTCGTAACTGGCGTGGCAAGCCCGATGAGCGTGAGCGTCGTCCCTGGCAGGGACGCTAGGAAGAAACAGAGCGGGATGCGCACAAGCAGCGCCGAAGTAAGCCCCTGCGCCATGACGGGAATGCTCTCGCCGTGTCCGTTGAAATATCCTATGACGCTGAAAAGCACGCATGTCAGCACGCATTCGGGCGAGAAGCCTTTGAGATAGGCCTCGCTCTGATCGATTACGCCTCCATCTTCGGTGAAGAACGACGACAAAAATCCGCCGAAGAAGAACCCAGCGCAGAACATGAACAGCCCTAGGCCGCAGCCAACTGCGATCGCCGACCAAACGCCTTTGACGGCGCGGTCTCTGCGTCCTGCTCCGATGTTCTGCGCGACGAAGGCCGATACGCTCTGCATAATCGACGACGGCACGAGCATGATGACCGAAACGACCTTCTGCGCGACGCCGTAGCCCGCCGACGGCAGAAGCCCCATGCCGTTCACAATCATGTTGATGACGAGGAACGAAATCTGCACCGTCGTCTCCTGAAGCGCGATAGGAACGCCGACGCGCAGTATCCTCCTGAGCTCGCCCTTGTCAACGCGTACGCGTGCTAGCGAAAATTCAAACGGCGGCCTGTGCTTCCTCAAAAACGCCACGGCCGCGGCGACGGAGACGAACTGCGCGAAAACTGTAGCGATGGCGACCCCAGCCACGTCCATGCCGTGCAGCCCCGTAAGCAGCAAATCTCCCGCAACGTTGACGGCGCATGCGACGCCGACGAACAGCAACGGCGTGTTTGCGTCTCCGGCTCCGCGCATAATCGCGCTGATCACGTTGTAAAAAATTATAATCAGCGTTCCGCCGCAGCAGATGCGCAGATAAACGACGGCCTTTTCGTGCGCTTCCGCCGGCACATTAAGCAACGACGCGATATCCTCCGCGAAAAACTCAAGCGCCGCGGTTGCGACAACCCCGAGCGCCGCGAAAAGCACGACAGCCGTCTCGACCGCGTCGCCTGCGAGGTCGCCGCGTCCTTCGCCCATGCGTTGTCCGACGGCGACGGTAACGCCCATAGCGAGGCTCGTAATTATAAACGTCACCATCTGCATAAACGCACTGGCAGTGCCGACGGCCGCGATACTCGAAGCGTCGCCGAACCGCCCTACGACGAGCAGGTCGACCGCTCCGTAGGCCGCCTGAAGAATAAGCGCGCCGAGTACCGGCAGGGCGAACGACACAAGCGAATAGACTACCGGTCCCTCTGTCAAAGATTTTTCTTTTTTCAAATTCCTGTTAAACATAACGAAGTTTCACTCGCTTTGCAAAATTTCATACGCGAGCAGCGTTTGTCAGCGCGCGCCGTTCTATTATAGTGATTTGAACGCCGTCGTTAATTCAGAGTATGTTATTATTGATAAGCATATTTTATCAATGAAGGAGGCGCTGTCTGTGAACACATTTCAACTGGACTGCTTTCTCGCCGTCGCCAGCAATTTGAGCTTCGCGCGCGCCGCGGAGGAGCTGCACGTAACGCAGCCGGCCGTGACGCAGCAGATACGCTCGCTCGAAAAGGAACTCGGCGTCAGGCTCTTCATACGGTCGACGCGGGTAGTTCGGCTCACAGAGGAAGGGCGGAGCTTCGTCCACGACGCGCGCCGCATATCTGAAATAGAAAGGCGCGCGAAAAAACGGTTTGAAAAGCCATGCGGCGAAATAGCGACGCTTTCTGTCGGATGCCTCAACACTCCGTCGCTCTTCCTTATGGCGGAGACTCTTGAAAGGCTCGCGTCGGAGTTTCCAAATCTGCATCCAAGCCTTCAGGTCGTGCCTTTTCTCCAAATTTACCGCATTCTTGCAGAAGGAGAACTTGACGCCGTAATCGGCTTCCGCGAATCAAAAACAATGAAAATACAGGCAGTGTATAAAGAACTTGCGAAAGCGCCGCTGGTCTGCGTGTGCGCTCCTTCGCACCCTTTCGCGCGGCGCGCGGGCGTAGCGCAGGAAGAATTGAAAAACGAACGCCTAGTGCTTTTTGAGCCGAATAGCACATCTCCGACAGTTTCTGAAATCCAAGGCCGCCTTATGGGCGGTCGCGCGCCGTCGGAATTTTATTTCTGCGACACCTGCGAAGCGGCGGTAGTTCTTGCGTGCGCTGGATACGGCATCTCCGTCATACCGGACCTGTGCCTGCCTGAAAGCCTGAACGCCGCAAAAATCCCGCTTACAGACGCGCCGCCAGTTTCCTTCGGCGTTTACTATAAACCGCAGCCCTCAGCAAAAATCCTGAAAGCCTTCATACAGCTTCTGAAAGAAAACTTCCGCCTCTCCGGGGCGAACTGCTGCCTAGGCGCGGCGTCTTATTAATACGCAACATTTATATACGTATATACGATTCCGCGCTTTTCTAGCGCGTCGTTTCTTGACGGAAGTCTTTAATGCAAGTATCATCATAAAGTCATAACTAAACCAGTTGTATCTCATGCTTCAAAGCACAGAAGGAGTGAAAGTAATGGGGACACGCAAACCTGAAGACATTCGCAGCATCGCGCTCATTTCACATGGAGGTGCGGGGAAGACCACTCTTAACGAGGCGTTTCTTTTCGATGCCGGGCTTATCAATCGCATGGGCAGGGTAGAGGACAAGAACACGGTTTCCGACTTCGACTCGGAAGAGCAGAAGCGTGGTATTTCCATCAGCACCTCTCTTTCAACGATTCCTTATAAAGACAAGACATTCTATATTCTGGATACGCCTGGCTTCGCCGACTTCGTCGGGGAACAGCGCTGCGCGATGCGCGTTGCGGACGGCGCGCTCGTCCTCGTAAACGCCACATCAGGAGTCGAAGTGCAAACTCACAACGTGTGGGAATTTGCAGAGACCTTCGAGACTCCCGCAATATTCTTTATCAGCAAACTTGACAGAGAACATTCCGACTTTGACAAAGTCGTGGCAGATATACAGGAAAACATCTCGGACAAGGCCGTGCCGCTCTATCTGCCGATAGGCAAGGAGCAAAATTTCAAAGGCATCGTCAACGTCATGACAGGAAAAGCCTACGTGTACAAGGGAGACGGAAGCAAGGAGTTTTCCGAGGGCAGCGCGCCGGCTGAAATGGCCGACGAAATAGCGGCTGCTCGCGAAACGCTTGTTGAGCGCGCAATCGAAGCCGACGACGAGCTCATGATGCGCTACCTTGACGGGGAAGAGCTCTCGATGGAAGAGCTTCTCGGAGTGTTGCGCAAGGCTGTCTGCGCCCGCACCCTTTTCCCGATAATCCCGGGCTCCAGCACGCTAAACGTCGGCATCCCGCAGCTGATGGATATGATATGCGACTACATGCCGTCGCCGAAGGATATGCTCCACCGTGCGGCGCTCAACGGGGACGAGGTCGTCAACATCCCGCCGGATGAGAACGGCAAGTTCCTTGCATTCGTGTTTAAGGTCATGGTCGACCCATATGTCGGCAAGCTTTCCTTTGTTAAGGTATTCTCCGGCAAACTCACAAGCGACCAAACGGTCTATAACGTCAACGAAGATACCGAAGAGCGCATCAGCACTTTCCGCTTTATGCGCGGCAAGGACAGCACAGAGGACAAAGAGATAATACTTGGAGACATCGTCGCTATGCCGAAGCTTGAAAGCACGATAGCCGGAGACACTCTTGGCATGAAAGGCGAGGTCCTCAAGTTCCGCCCGATAAAATTCCCGAAACCGGTTTACAGCGTTGCCGTCTTCCCGAAAAGCCGCGCTGACGAAGATAAACTCGGGAACGCCATTACAAAGATGCTTAAGGAAGACCGCACGCTTTCCTATGAAAAGAACCCTGAGACGAACGACGCCGTCGTCTCCGGAATGGGGGATATGCACCTCGACATCGTCCTCTCGAAGATAAAGGAGCGCTACAAGGTCGACCTCGACACGCGCACGCCGAAGGTTCCCTACCGCGAGACGATAAAGAAGAAGGCAAGCGCGCAGGGCAAGCACAAAAAACAATCCGGCGGGCGCGGCCAGTACGGCGATGTTTGGTTTGAGCTTGCGCCGCTTGAGAAGAACGCAGGCATCGAATTCATCGACAGAGTAGTCGGCGGCGCGGTTCCGAAGAACTTCATCCCCGCGGCTGAAAAGGGGCTTCGCGAGGCCGCGGCGCGCGGATTCCTTGCCGGATATCCTGCGACCGATTTCTCTTGCGCGATATTTGACGGATCGTACCACGACGTTGACTCTTCGGAAATGGCCTTCAAAATCGCCGCTTCGATAGCCTTCAAAAAGTGCATGGAGCAGGCGAACCCGGTGCTCATGGAGCCGGTCATGAACGTCGAAGTCACCGTCCCTGAGGACTGCCTCGGCGACGTAATGGGCGACTTCAACAGTCGCCGCGGACGCATCATGGGCATCGACAGCGAAGGAAAGCTCCAGATAGTCAAGGCGCAGTGCCCGCTTTCTGAGATGTTCCGCTATGCGATAATCCTGCGCTCGATGACATCAGGGCGCGGCTCCTTCTCAATGGAGTACAGCCACTACGAAGAGGTTCCAGGCGACATCGCGAAGAAGGTAATCGAGCAGGCCGCCCAGGAACGCAAGAACGAAGAAGAATAATATTTTCGCAGAATAGACCGGGGCGCCCTCGCATGAGGGCGTCTTTTTTGAAGGATGAGACGTATGAATAAAAACAGCCGCGAGATTTTTCTTATTTTCTTGGCCTACTATGGTATGACCTGCGTCTCAAACGCCTACTTCCTCTTCGGCCCGTTTTACGAATCGCTCGGCGCCACTCCGCGGCGCGCGGGGCTCTTCCTTAGCGCCTTCTATATGGTTACGCTTTTCTGTCGCCCGTTGGGCAGTATTGTGATGGAGCGGCTCGATATAAGGCGCACTCTGATAGGCAGCGCCCTGCTCTGCGCCGCATCGACCGCCGGCATCGCGCTCACGCTCGGCGACGGAGCCTCGTTACTCGTATTCCGCGCGCTGAGCGGCATATTCTTCAGCGTATTTATAGTGGCAATTGTCGCGGCGCAGTCGATACTGCTCGACGACAAATCGCGTGGCATCGGCTTCGCGCTCTTCACGACTGGTTCAATGCTCCCGCTCGCCACTGTCGTGCCGCTATGCGAATGGTTCATAAACGGCGGCTTCGGCAGGCTCTATGTCTGGACGCCCGTCATAATTTCGTTGCTCTGCGCCGCCGTCGGCTGGATGGTCAGCGACCTAAAAAATTACATGGGCAAGGAAAAAGGCGCGTGGGGAAGCTACTCTGGCCTTTTTCAAACTAAGGGCTTCGCCGTGCTCATGCTCACCGCGATAACGATGTCCTTCGCCGATGCTGGCACTCTCTCAGTAGCGTCGCTTGCCGGAGAGCGCGGTGTCTCCGTCTCGTACTTCATGATTGCGAGCGCCGTCGCGGCGGTCGCAATACGTACGCTAGGCTTCAGCCTAATGTCGAGAGCGCCGCGCGTCAAGATTGCGGCTCCCGCCGTTGCTCTTATGGGCTTCTCGCTCTTTGGACTTGCCTTTTGTTCTTCGGCTCTGGCTTTCACATGCTTCGGCGTGCTCTTCGGTTTAGCGGTCGGCGTAGCGTACCCGACGAACTTCTCGCTCGTCGGCGACCTCATGCCGCCGCAGTACCACCCGAAAGCGACGGGGCTCGTCCTGCTCGTCATAGATGTCGGCTGGATAATCAGCCCGCTGATTTGCGGTTTCCTAGCGCCTGCGCTTGGCGTAAGCAACACCTACCGTTTCACCGGTCTGCTCGTATTCGCCGCAGCTGCTGCGATTTACTGGAAATACTGGCGCCTATTCACGCCGCGCCCTGCCGAGCGCCGCTGAGCGTGTATTGCGCTGCAGCGTAAAACCATAAGAATCCACTATTACAGGATTAGAGTCTGAATATAAGAAAAAGCGCCCTCCGCACGGAGGGCGCTTTTGTTGCGTGCCGTTATTTTTCGAGCATTCTGCTGAGTAGCGCGGTGAATTCCTTGCCGTTGGGGACGGGCTGACCGTCAGCTATCGAGGCGAGGCCCATCAGGACGCTCGACCAGTCGCTCGCGTTGAAGTCCGGTTTTTCGGACTCCTCTGCGATTTTCTTGATGAGCGCGTGGCCGGGGTTGATTTCCATAACGCGCTTCTCTTCAGGGACCTCCTGCCCCATCGCCTTGAAGAAATTGCGCATCTGCGGCGATATTTCCTCACCTTTCTGCACAAAGCAGACGGGGGAGTCGACGAGGCGGTCGGAGAATTTCACGTCTTCTACGAGGCTGCCAAGCGCGTCCTTGAGTTTTTTGACGAGGCCGCTTTTTTCAATTTCCTCTGAGTGAGCCTCTTCCTTGTCGGAGCTATTCGGCAGTTCGACGTTTTCGGCCGACGCGGAGACGAAGTCGTATTTGTCGAATTTGCGCGCGTTGTTGACCCATATCTCGTCGACTGGGTCGCTTAAGAGCAGGACGCAGACGCCGCGCTTTTTGAAGGCTTCGAGCTTCGGCGAGTTGCGCAGATTGCCGAGCGACGAGCCGGTGAGGTAGTATATCTTGTCTTGCCCAGTCGGCATTTTTATAACGTAGTCTTCGAGCGTAGTCTTTTCTCCCTCGGAGGTCTCGAAAGTGCAGAGCCTCATTATTTCTTCACGGTGGCGCGTGTCGGAGATTATGCCCTCTTTAAGGACGACGCCGAAGGTCTGCCAGAATTTTGCATAGGTATCGGGCTTGTCTTTGCGCAGCTTCGCGAGTGTGTCGAGCACTTTTTTCGTAAGGCTGTTCTTTATCTGCGCAGTCTGGCGGTCCTGCTGGAGCATCTCACGCGAGACGTTGAGCGAAAGATCCTCTGAGTCTACTACGCCCTTGATGAAACGCATATATTCAGGAATGAGCTCCTTGCAGTCGTTCATTATGAATACGCGGCGGATGTAGAGCTGCACGCCGTGCTTGCCGTCCTGATAGAAAATGTCCATCGGCGGGCGCGACGGGATGAAGAGCAGCGCGCGGAATTCGCTGACGCCCTCGGCCTTGTAGTAAACGCGTTCGAGCGGGTCTTCCCAGTCGTGGGAGATGTGGCGGTAGAATTCGTTGAATTCCTCGTCGGTTATCTCTTTCTGCGGGCGCGCCCAGAGCGCCTTCATCGAGTTGACCGGCTCTTCCTTCTCGTCCTTTTTGTCGTCCTCGGCGTCTTTGACGTAAATCGGGTAGGTTACGAAGTCGGAGTATTCTTTGATGACGCTGCGTATCGTCCACTCGGAGAGGTAGTCCTTTAGCTCTTCGCCATCTTCGTCCTTTCCGGCAGGCTTCATGTGCAGCGTTATCGTCGTGCCGTTCGTATCGCGCGCGCCGTTGTCTATCGTGTAGGTGCCGTCGCCGGTTGATTCCCATTTCCAGCTTTCAGATGAACCTGCCCTGCGCGTATCAACGGTGACTTTATCTGCGGCGATGAAGCTTGAATAGAAACCTACGCCGAATTGCCCGATTAGGTCTCCCGCGGAGCCGTTCTTTGCCTCGCTGAGCGCCTTTATGAATTCGCCGGTGCCGCTGCGCGCTATGGTGCCGAGGTAGGAGACGAGGTCGTCGCGGCTCATGCCGACGCCGTTGTCGGAGAAGGTCAGCGTCCCTGCCTTTTTGTCTATCGTTATGTCTATGCGGCCGTTCTTAGCGTATTCCGCGAGCGATTGGTCGCTTAAGCTCTCGATGCGCAGCTTGTCTATCGCGTCGGAGGCGTTCGAGACGAGCTCGCGCACGAAAATGCCAGGGTTTGAGTAGACGGAGTTGATCATCAGCTCCAGAACCTGTTTAGCTTCGCTTTGAAATTCCATTTTCTCAGCCATCTGTATCTTCCCTTCCGAAATTTTTCAGTCGTCTATTATATCGCATTTTCACAGCTTCCGCGTGGCGCTCGGGCCGTAAAAGACCGAACGGCTGAATTGCCGCCGTCCGGTCTTTTATGCTTTAAGCGGCGAGCCGCTTATTTGTCTTCTTTCGGCGCCTTCTCGAACGTCATGTCGAGTTTGCCGTTATTGTCGATGACGTGTATCGTGCCGCCGTCGCCTACATCGCCGCCTATTATCGCGCGTGCGATGCGCGTTTCGAGAGCCTTCTGCACGTAGCGCTTCAGCGGGCGCGCGCCGTAGACCGGGTCGTAGCCGTTTTTGGCGCACAGGTCGAGCGCCGCGTCTGAAACGTCGAGCCTTATGCCCTGGTCGTTGAGGCGCTGCTCAAGCTGCCGCAAGATTAGGCGCACTATCTCGCGCAGGTTCTCAAGCGTCAGCGGCTTGAAGCAGATTATCTCGTCTATGCGGTTCAGGAACTCAGGGCGGAATTTCGACCGCATGATGGACATTACTTCATCTATCGCTCTCTGCGGCAGTTCGCCCTTATCGTCCATGCCCTCTATCAGTATCTGCGCGCCGATGTTGCTCGTCATGATTATGACACAGTTCTTGAAGCTCACCGTGCGCCCGTGGCTGTCGGTGACGCGCCCGTCGTCGAGTATCTGGAGCATGATGTTGAAGACGTCGGGGTGCGCCTTTTCGATTTCGTCGAACAGCACCACCGAGTACGGATGACGGCGCACTGCCTCCGTAAGCTGGCCGCCCTCCTCGTATCCGACATATCCCGGTGGCGCTCCAACAAGGCGCGAGACGGTGTGCTTCTCCATGTACTCGGACATGTCTATTCTGACAATGTTCTCTTCCGAGTCGAACAGCGCTTCGGCTAGCGCGCGCGCCAGCTCCGTTTTTCCCACGCCTGTCGGACCGAGGAATATAAAGGAACCTATGGGACGCTTCGGGTCTTTAATTCCAGAACGCGCGCGGAGCACTGCGTCGGCGACCAAGCTCACCGCTTCGTCCTGCCCGATTACGCGCTTGTGCAGGATGCTGTCAAGATGGAGGAGTTTTTCGCGTTCACCTTCAACAAGACGTGCGACGGGGATGCCTGTCCATTTCGATACGATTTCAGCGATTTCATCCTCAGTGACCTCTTCGCGCAAAAGCTTTGGCTTACCGCCGTCGGCCTCTTGGAGCTTCTGCTCTTCGGCCTTCAACTCAGCTTCGAGTTTGTTTAATGTGCCGTAGCGGAGCTGTGCAGCGAGGTTGAGGTCATAGCTGCGTTCGGCGTCCTCTATCTGATGGCGTACCTTCTCGATCTCTTCGCGCACATTGCGGATTTTCGAGATGTCCTGCTTTTCCGCCTCGTACTGCGCACGCAGTGTATTCGCGTTCTCTTTGGCGTCTGCAAGTTCCTTCTGGAGGTGGTCGAGCCTTTCCATGCTCGCCTTGTCCTTTTCGAGCTTCAGTGCGGCTTCTTCTATCTCAAGCTGCATTACGCGTCTGTTAGCCGTGTCGAGCTCCGCGGGAAGCGAGTCTATGTCCGTGCGTATCATTGCGCAGGCTTCGTCAATAAGATCAATAGCCTTATCAGGCAGAAACCTGTCAGTAATGTAGCGGTTTGAGAGCACCGCCGCAGCGACGAGCGCGCTGTCCTTGATGCGCACGCCGTGGTGGACCTGGAAGCGCTCCTTGAGGCCGCGCAGAATAGAGACAGTGTCTTCAACGCTCGGCGGCTCTACGAGCACAGGCTGAAAACGTCTTTCAAGCGCCGCGTCTTTCTCTATATATTGACGGTATTCCTCGAGCGTCGTCGCTCCGATACAGTGCAGCTCGCCACGTGCAAGCAGCGGCTTCAGCATGTTGCCTGCGTCTAGCGCGCCATCGGTCTTTCCAGCGCCGACTATCGTGTGTAGTTCATCTATGAAGAGAATGATGCGTCCTTCGCTCTTCTTCACTTCGTCGAGCACGGCTTTGAGGCGTTCCTCGAACTCGCCGCGGAACTTAGCCCCAGCGATCAGCGAGCCCATGTCGAGCGCGAAAATGACGCGGTCTTTGAGATTCTCCGGAACGTCGCCGCGCATGATGCGCATAGCAAGTCCTTCAGCTATGGCCGTTTTGCCTACACCAGGCTCGCCTATCAACACAGGGTTGTTCTTCGTCTTACGGCTCAGAATACGTATCGTGCGGCGTATTTCCTCGTCACGCCCTATGACCGGGTCAAGCTTGTTCTCACGTGCGGCCTTCACAAGGTTGCGCCCGTATTTCTCTAGCGCGTCATAAGTGTCCTCCGGTGTGTCGCTAGTCACGCGCTGGTTCCCGCGCACTTCTGAAAGCGTCTTAAGGAAGTTGTCAGGCGTGACGCCGAAGGTCTCGAAGATCTTGCCGAGCGGGCTGCCCTTCGTCTCGTATAATATAGAGAGGAAAATGTGCTCGACCGATATGTACTCGTCCTTGAGGCTGTTCGCCTCATCTTCCGCTCTCACCAGAATCTTCGAGAGACGTTGGGAAATATAGATTTTGCCGCTTTCCTGCCCCGCGCCGGAGACCTTCGGTTTGCGGTTAAGCTCGTTCTCTATGGCTCCCGCGATGTTGCGGACGGGAACGTTCATTTTTTCAAGAAGTCGCGGGATAAGCCCGTTCTCTTGCTTTATAAGCGCAAGGGCTATGTTTTCAGCGTCAACCTCCTGATGCCCGTAACGGACTGCGAGGTTCTGTGCGTCGTAAAAGGCTTCCTGCGACTTCTGCGTTAGTTTATTCATATCCATGTGGATCCCTCCTTGTCAGTCGTATTTAACCAATACTGACTTAACGCTGATATTATAATACATCAACGAATATCAAACAATAGTTTTTTTGAAAAAATTACAAATAAAATTCCCAGGGTTTTGGGGTAAATATATGACTATTTGAACTTTGCATAGGGGCGTTGATTTATTCTGCAGTTTTTTATGGAATCAGAGAGCTGATGAAAAACGATGAAAAAAGCTGAAAATTAAGATATTCTCCTTGACAAGCTCATAATAAAAGTATAAGGTTAAGCAGTCGGTGTAAGCCGATGATACAATATTTCCTGTTGGGAGGCAACACCTTGAAAAGCAACGGCATAGTAAAATGGTTCAACGCGACGAAGGGTTACGGATTTATCACCACTGACGAGGGCAACGACGTATTCGTACACTTCAGCGCAATCCAGGGTGAGGGCTTTAAGACCCTTGACGAAGGCCAGAAAGTAAGCTTTGAAATCACGCAGGGAAGCAAAGGCCCCCAGGCTTCTAACGTTGAAAAGCTGTAAGCTTCATCAGCTAGTATTTCTTTCGTATTTATTATAGATATAAAGAAATCGATTTGAAAGGGAGAGCGCTTGACGTTCTCCCCTTATTTTTTATACCATTCTGCCGTTTGGATATAAGATGTCTGCCCCCAACAGTTTTTTTGTTGTGTTATAATCAACATCTGACTAATATTAACTTTTGCCGCCGTTAAGGCGGGAACTCAGGAGGAGCTTAATGTCCCTTATTGAAGATAGACAACTTTCCGCGAACAGCCTGCGCCGCACGGCCAACCTGAAAGCCCTTGGCTTCAGGACGACGAAGGGGCTTGATCAACTTTCTGGGCTCATCGGGCAGGAGCGCGCCGTGCGTTCCGTCAATTTCGGATTATCAGTGCAAAATGAAGGATACAATATATTCATGGTCGGCGAGCCCGGATGCGGTCGTACCACCTATGCATTGAAAGAGCTGAAGCGCGCCGCAGCGTCGATGTCGGCGCCGGACGATTGGGTTTACGTCTACAATTTTGACGACCCGAGCGTCCCTCTTGCGATCAACCTGCCCGCCGGCAAGGGGCGCGAGCTTGCTAAGGACGCATCTGACGCCGTCGAGGAACTGAAAACGGCGCTATCTAAAGCATTCGACAACAACGAATTCGAAGACAGCAAGGCGCATCTGGTTAAGGTGTTCCAAGACGAGGTCAATTCGATTATGGACGAACTGCGCAAATGGGCCGAGTCGAAGAATTTCGCAATCAAGCGTACGCCGCAGGGCTTCGTCAACCTTCCGCTGATAACGGCTCCGCCCGTCGTCCCGCAGAACGGCGAGCAGGCTGAGGGCGAAGAACAGAAGGATCAGGAGCCCGTGCTGCGCGAAATGCAGCAGGAAGAATTTGAAAAGCTCACCGAAGAACAGCAGGCCGAACTGCAAAAAGCCTCTGAGGAAATTTCGCAGAAAACTCTCGAAAAACTGCGCCTAATTCGCGAAAAGGAAAAGGACCTCAAAGACAAGATACACGAGCTAGAAAGCCAGATTTGCCGGGGCGCCACCGCTCCGGTCATGTCGGAGCTGCGCGCGAAGTATCATCCGAACGAAAAGCTGGAGCGCTGGCTCGACGATTTCTCCGAGGACATCATAGCGAACTTCAACGTCTTCCTCGCCGCGGTGCGCGACGATCAGGCCGACGTGGATTTCTCGCGCTACGAAGTGAACGCCTTCGTCTGCAACAACCCGAACGACGGCGCTCCGGTCATCAGCGAGACGAACCCGATATACTACAACCTTGTCGGCAAGGTGGATTACGAAAACCGGCAGGGAAACCTGTACACGGACTTCCGCCGCATAACGCCCGGAGCGATGCACAGGGCCAACGGCGGCTTCCTGCTTCTAGATGCCGACGAGCTTCTGCGCCAGTTCATGTCGTGGGACGTGCTGAAACGCGTGCTGCGCTATCGCGAGCTTGCCATTGAAAACCTCGCGGAGCAGCTGGGCTACATTCCTGTCTCGTCTCTGCGCCCGGAACCGATACCGGTCGACATGAAGGTCGTAATCGTCGGCACGCCGTACCTTTATTATCTATTGAACATATACGACCCGGAATTCTCCAAGGTCTTCAAGATAAAGGCCGAATTTGACTCCGAGATGGCGCGCACCGACGAAAGCGAGATGCAGATAGCGCGCTTTATCGCTGGGTTTGTCGAACGTGAGGGAAAGCTCCATTTCACGGCTGCGGCGGTCGGCGAGGTAATCGAATGGGCCGCGCGCCTCGTCGAGGACAAGAACAAACTTTCGACACAGCTCAATAAGATAGCGGAAATACTCGTCGAGTCGACGGCGCGCGCTAAATTCGAAGGCAAGCGTCAGGTCGGTATCGATCACGTCAGGAACGCGCTCGCCGAGAAAATGTTACGCTACGATATGTGGGAAGAAAAAGTCCTTGACGAGTACAAGAACGGCGTCATACGTATAGACACCGACGGCTACGAGGTCGGTCAGATAAACGGCCTGACGGTCTCGCAGCTCATTGATCACTCGTTCGGCTCGCCCGTGCGCATAACGGCGAACGTTTTTATGGGTACTGAGGGCGTCGTCAATATAGAGCGCGAGGTGCGCATGACTGGGCCGATACATAACAAAGGGCTTATGACGCTGTCGAGCTATCTCGGACGCATGTACGCTAAGAAATATCCACTTTCGATAAGCGCGCGCATAGCCTTCGAGCAGACCTATGGCGGCATCGAGGGCGACAGCGCGTCGTCTACAGAGCTTTACTGCCTGCTTTCGGCGATATCCGAGATTCCGCTCAATCAGGGAATAGCGGTGACTGGTTCTGTCGACCAGCGCGGCAACATACAACCTATAGGCGGAGTTAACGAAAAGATAGAGGGCTTCTTCAATTATTGTAAGCACAACGGGCTGACTGGTTGCCAGGGCGTCATGATTCCCGTACAGAACGAGCAGCATCTCATGCTGAGTCACGAGGTCACGGAAGCAGTTAAAAAGGGTAAGTTCCATATATGGAGCATATCGACGATAGACGAGGGGATAGAGATACTGACTGGCGTGTCGGCCGGAACGCCTGACAAAAACGGCGATTACCCGAAGGAAAGTGTACACGGATGTGTGCAGGCTGCGCTTGAGGATTGGCTTGAACGTTCGTACCGCTACAAGAAAGTCATAAGCGACAGGGTGGATCCGCCGAAGAAAAAAAGAGCGCCGAAGAAATCCGCCGCCGAGAGCACGCCTGAGCAAGGCGAGAAAGAGGCCGAGTGATGGCGCTGCACGACGTTAAGAACATTCTCGACGGGCTCGAAGCGCTCTATGGCAACGAAACGCGTCCAGCGAGCGACTTTTATTATGAAGAGCCGCTGGACGACCTGATACTGACGATATTGTCGCAGAACACCAACGACAAGCTGCGTGACAAGGCCTTTGCGAATATGCAGGCGCGTTATTCGTCGTGGGAAGAGGTCGCCTCCGCCGATATTGAAGAGTTGAGGGATGTTCTGCGCATCGCTGGCATGAGCGGCACAAAGCCGCCGCGTATTCAGCAGATACTCTCGGCGGTGAAAGACAAGTTCGGCGTCTATTCGATAAAAGAGCTCCGCAGCTGGACGCAGCCTGAGGTTCGTGCATACCTCACGACGCTTCCCGGCGTCGGGCCGAAAACTTCTGCGATAGTCGAGTGCTTCGACCTCGATATGCCGGGCTTCCCGGTCGACACGCACATCACGCGCCTCAGCAAACGCTTTGGCTGGGCGGCGGAGAAGCTGCCGCCCGACAAGATCCAGGAGATTCTCGAGGCCGAGCTGCCGAAGGAGCGTTTTCGCGGCGGTCACCTGAACTTCCTCGAACACGGGCGCGGAGTATGCAATGCGCGTAAGCCGCGCTGCGGCGAATGTGCTTTAATACGGTGGTGCCCTTTGGGACAGAAAGAGCTTGAAGCCGTCTCTGACTAACGCCAGGAAAAAATTCCTCGCTGCCGCGAAGCGGCAGGGCTGGGCTGACGCCGGAGGCGTCGTCTGCGCCCTGTCGGGCGGCGGCGATTCGGTTGCGACGCTGTGGATGCTTAAAGAGTTTTTCAAAGGGCGCGTCGTCGCGGCGCATCTCGACCACTGCACGCGCGAGGGCGAGTCGCACCGCGACGCGGAGTTCGCGCGTTCTCTCTGCCGCGAGTGGGGGATAGAGTGCGCGGTAAAGGTCGTCGACGTGCATGAACGGCGCGAGAAGGGCGAGTCTTTCGAGATGTCTGGACGCCGCGCGCGCTACGAGCATTTTGAAGAGACCGCGCGCCGTTACGGACTGCCATTTGTAGCCGTCGGCCACAACGCAGACGATGTCGTAGAGACGCAGCTGTTGAACCTAGCGCGCGGTACCGGGCTTGCGGGGCTTCGCGGAATACCGGAGCGCCGCGGCGACATCATTCGTCCCGTCATAGATTTCACGCGCGCAGAGCTGCGCGCGCTTCTTACAGAAAACGGAATCCCGTGGCGCGACGACGCCACGAACGACGAATCCGACTATATGCGCAACAAAATCCGCAACATACTCATCCCTTGGATAAAGGACAACCTCAATCCCGGCTTTGAAAAGGTCATGCTCGGCCTCGCGCGGCAGGTTACGCTCGAAACCGCGGAACGCGGCGCCGAAGCGCTGCGGGCTCTCGAGACCGTCGCCTACGCGCAGCCTCCCGCGCTCGCCGCGTGGCACGCGGCTCCGCTGAAAGGACTGGCCGACGGCATGCTCTGCGAAATGCTGCGCGTACAAGGCGCGCTGCTCTCGCTTCCCGTGCTTTCGCGTAAGCGCACGGAAGAGCTCGCGTCGCTCATCAGGCGCGGAGGCTTTTGGCGCTTCCAATGGGCTTACGATGTCGAGGTCTGCCATTCGGAGCGCGGCGTCGGATGGCTGCGGCGCGCCGACGTCGAGAAGGCGCGCGCGCGCGCCAAAAGCCGCGGCGAAAATTCATTGCCTTGGTGGGCGGGATAATTAAAAGTGTGGTATTATTCTCTATTGTTGCAGACTATTTTCCTCCGCGAAGGAGTGCGTGAGAATGGAATATAGAATAGGCAGAACGCTGATACCGGACGATAAGATAAGAGACAAAGTCAAAGAGCTCGGCGCAAGAATACGCGGGGACTATGCAGGTAAGCAGGTCGTCTTCGTCTGTGTGCTGAAAGGCGCGGTCGTATTTTTCTCTGATTTGATACGTGAGATTGGACCTGATGTCGACGTGCAGCTTGATTTCCTCGCGATAGCCTCATACGGCGCTTCTACTAAGAGCAGCGGAGTTGTAAAGATTCAGAAGGACCTCAGCACCGACGTTCGCGGCAAGCACGTCGTGATAGTCGAAGACATCCTCGACACGGGGCTTTCGTTGAATTATATAAGCGAGCTGCTTCGCGGGCGCGGCCCGGCGTCGCTTGAGATATGCGTCCTGCTCGACAAAGCGGAGCGCCGCACGCAACCTATAGAAGTGAAATATTGCGGCTTCGTCATCCCGGACGAATTCGTCATCGGATACGGCCTCGACTACGCGGGCCGCTTCCGCCAGCTTCCAGCTATACACATAGCTGAACCAGCAGACTAAATTTAAATATAAAAAGGAAGAAAACGAAAGAGAGGACAAGAGAAATTGAAAAAAATTTCTAAGAATGTGGGGATGTACATTGTCCTGATCGTGCTAGTGGTCAGCCTCGTCAATGTATTCTTAAGTCCCGACAGCAATCAGAAATCAACGCAGACGAACGTCATGCCGTACAGTACCATGATGCAGGAGGTCAATAACGGCAACGTAACGAATGTGCGCATCGACCACGAGCAGCTGATTGGAACGCTTAAATCTGGCGGAGAGTTCAAAACATTTATCCTTGACGCGGCCTCTCTCCCGTCGATCCTCTCAGCAAAAGGGGTGGAAGTCGAAGTTGTGCCGCCGCCTAAGAACTCATGGCTGACGGCGTTGCTTACCTCGCTGCTGCCGACGCTGCTGCTCATCGGCGTCTGGATTTACTTCATCTACAACATGCAGGGCGGCGGCAGCAAGGTCATGGGGTTCGCTAAGAGCAAGGCGAAGCTCTTCCTTGACAACCGACCGAAGGTCACCTTCGCCGACGTAGCGGGCTGCGACGAATCTAAGGAAGAGCTGGAAGAAGTAGTGCAGTTCCTAAAAGACCCCACGAAATTTACAAAACTCGGCGCTAGGGTACCGCGCGGCGTGCTTCTGCTCGGCGCTCCAGGAACGGGTAAAACGCTTCTTTCGAGAGCCGTTGCCGGCGAGGCCGACGTGCCTTTCTTCAGCATCAGCGGTTCCGACTTCGTCGAAATGTTCGTCGGCGTCGGCGCTGCACGCGTCCGCGACCTTTTCGAACAGGCGCGTAAATATCAGCCATGCATAATATTCATAGACGAAATAGACGCTGTCGGACGTCACCGCGGAGCGGGACTCGGCGGCGGGCACGACGAGCGAGAGCAGACGCTGAACCAGCTGCTTGTCGAGATGGACGGCTTTGAGGCAGGCTCTGGAATAATACTCATAGCTGCAACGAATCGCCCCGATATACTCGACCCTGCGCTTCTTCGCCCTGGACGCTTTGACCGGCAGGTCGTCGTCGACCGCCCAGACGTAAACGGACGCCGCGACATTTTGAAAGTCCACCTTCGCGACAAGAAAATAGAAGACGACGTCGACATTGACGTAATTGCGCGCAGGACGCCCGGCTTTGTCGGCGCCGACCTCGCGAACCTCGTCAACGAAGCCGCGCTTCTCTCGGCTCGCCGCGACAAGGAGAAGCTTGGAATGCCGGAGTTTGAAGAGGCTATCGATCGCGTCATGGCGGGGCCAGAGCGTAAGAGCCGTGTCATAAGTGAGAAGGAGCGCGAAATAATCGCCTACCACGAGGCGGGACACGCTCTCGTCGCGGCGAAGATAAAGGGGACAGACCCCGTCCACAAGATTTCGATAATCCCGCGCGGACATATGGCGCTCGGCTATACGCTCCAGCTGCCGGAAGAGGACAGGTTCCTCGTCTCTAAGCAGGAGCTTTCTGACAGGATTTGCGTGTTGCTCGGAGGCCGCGTCGCGGAGATGATACGCTACGGTGACGTGACGACCGGCGCGTCGAACGACCTTGAGCGCGCTACGCAGATAGCGCGCCAGATGGTGACGCAGTTCGGCATGAGCGAGAAGCTCGGCCTTGTCACGCTCGGACGCAAGCAGCACGAGGTATTCCTCGGCCACGACATAGTAGACGACAGGAACTACAGCGAAGAGGTCGCGCACACCATAGACCTTGAAATCCGCGCGATAATCGACGGCTGCATGAACAAGGCGCAGGAGATACTGAGAGAGAATCGCGAGCGCCTCGAAGAGATAACGCAGCGGCTTCTCAAGGAAGAGGCGCTCGAGGGAGACGAACTCGACGAGCTGCTCGGCTATCCGAAGAAGGAGCACCCAACCGAAGGCGACAAGAAAAAAAACGCCGCGGCGGAGGACGGAGAAGCGCCCAAAGAAGAAAACGGCGGCGGCTCCTCTTCAGGGTTAGGAGAAGAAGTTGTGCGTGAGCTTCCCGACATCGAACAAGTCGACGAAAAGACGCTCAACGCCCCGATGGACGAAAGCAAATAAAAATTCACACGGGCCGCTCAGTTACGGAGCGGCCCGATTTTTATGCGCCGCGCACAACTTGGCCGTTTGTGCTAGAATTTAACGGTTTTAGTTAGATTGCGGAGGATGTGCGCGAAAGACAAAATGGAAGACAGATTTAAGCTGACCGCGCCGTTTGGCCTCTCCGGCGACCAGCTGCAGGCCGTCGAAAAGCTTGTGCGCGGCTTTCTTGAAAGGGACGGGGCGCATCAGACGCTTCTCGGCGTCACGGGCAGCGGCAAGACCTTCACGATGGCGAACGTCATCGCACGGCTCAACCGCCCTACGCTCGTCCTGGCCCATAACAAAACTCTCGCAGCGCAGCTTTACAGCGAGTTCAAGGAGTTCTTCCCCGAAAACTCCGTGAATTACTTCGTCTCCTACTACGATTATTATCAGCCCGAGGCGTATATGCCGGCCTCCGACGTTTACATCGAAAAAGATGCGTCCGTCAACGAGCGCATAGAGAAGCTGCGCCTCATGACGACGAAGGCGCTGCTCGAACGGCGAGACGTCGTCGTCGTCGCGAGCGTCTCGTGCATCTACGGTCTCGGCAAGCGCAAGAACTACGAAGACGCGATCTTCCGCTTCGCCTGCGGAGAACGCTGGGAGCGGCGCGGCTTCATGATGAAGCTGCTCGCGAATTACTACGAGCGCAACGACATGGCGCTCGTTCCCGGAACGTTCCGCAGCCGAGGCGAAACTATGGAGATATTCCCGTCTTACAGCGACACGGCGCTGCGTATATACTTCTTTGACGACGAGATAGAGCGGATAGACGAGATAGACCCTGTCAGCGGCAACAGCATAACTCGCAAGGAGAAGGCTGGCGTTTTCCCGTCGAAACATTACATTACGAGCCCCGACGCTATAAAGAACGCCGCGGGGGCGATAGAGAAAGAGATGGAGCAGTGCTGCGCGCGCTTCACGAGCGAGGGAAAGTACCTTGAAGAGGAACGGCTGCGCATGCGCACTAAATACGACCTTGAAATGCTGCTCGAAGTCGGCTATTGCTCCGGCATAGAGAACTATTCCCGCTACCTTGACGGGCGCGAAGCGGGAGATCCGCCGGGTACGTTGCTCGACTTCTTCCCAAAGGACGCGCTATTTTTCATCGACGAATCCCACATGACGCTGCCGCAGGTGCGCGGAATGTACAACGGCGACCGGGCGCGCAAGGAGATACTCGTAGCGCACGGCTTCCGTCTTCCTTCCTGTCTCGACAACAGACCGCTGAAGTGGGATGAATTCGAGCCGGTGCTGAAAAACGCTCTTTTTATTTCCGCAACGCCTGGCGACTATGAGTTCGAGCACTCCGATCACGTCGTTGAACAGCTCATACGCCCGACCGGAATCCCCGACCCCGAGGTCGAGGTTCACAAGGCCACGGGGCAGGTCGACGACCTGCTCGCCGAGATACGCCCGATAATCGATCGCGGCGAGCGCGTGTTGGTCTCGACGCTTACAAAGCGCTCCGCCGAGGACCTAGCGGAGTACATGGCAGACCTCGGCATCAGAGTACGCTACATCCACTCGGAGCTCGACACCTTCGAGCGCGCCGAACTGCTGCGCGACCTACGCCTCGGCGTCTTTGCGGTGCTCGTCGGAGTCAACCTTCTGCGCGAGGGCATAGATCTGCCGGAGGTCTCGCTTGTCGCGATACTCGACGCCGACCGTGAGGGCTACCTGCGCGCGCACCGCTCGCTGATACAGATGATAGGACGCGCCGCGCGCAACAGCGCGGGAAAGGTTATACTCTACGCCGACGTGACAACAGACAGTATGGCACTCGCGATGAAGGAGACGAAACGCCGCCGCGAGGCGCAGATTGCTTTCAACGAAGAACATAACATAGAACCGAAGACCATTATAAAATCCGTCAGAAATCTTCTCCCGGACGAACTCACCGACGATAACGAGAAACATTATGCCGGAATGCGCGTCGCTTCGCCGCTTGCCGAGACAAAGGAAAGCATAGCCGAGCTGGAGCGGAAGATGTGGGAGGCTGTGGAGAAGCTCGACTTTGAGACGGCGGCTCAGCTCAGGGACGATATACAGAGACTGAAAGGCGGAAACGCGATTGGAACAGGAAATAAAAATTACAGGAGCAAGGCAGCACAACTTAAAAAACGTAAGCGTAGAAATACCCAAAAATAAACTGGTCGTGGTTACGGGGCCGTCTGGCTCCGGCAAATCGTCGCTCGCCTTCGACACGATTTACGCCGAGGGGCAGCGCCGCTACGTCGAGTCGCTCTCGTCCTACGCGCGCCAGTTTCTTGGTATGTCGGACAAACCCGACGTCGACGACATAACGGGGCTATCGCCCGCTATATCTATAGAACAGAAAGGCACGGGGCACAACCCGCGCTCTACGGTCGGCACTGTCACGGAGATATACGACTATCTGCGCCTGCTCTTTGGGCGGGCCGGAACTCCGCATTGCCCGAAATGCGGACGCGAGGTCCACCGTTACAGCGTCGACGAGATAATAGACCTGATATTCAAGGAATACGACGGGAAGCCGCTCGAAATATACTCGCCCGTCGTCAAGGGCAAGAAAGGCGAATACAAGAACCTTCTGCTGAAGCTGCACCAGCAGGGCTATATGCGCGCGCGCATCGATGGCACGCTCTACTGGCTCGAAGAGGCGGTGGAGCTCGACAAAAAACGCCGCCACACGATAGAGTGTCTCATCGACCGCATGAAAGTGCGCGAGGACAACCGTTCGCGCCTCAGCGAAGCCGTCGAAATGGCGCTCAAGCTCTCGGACGGTTTCGTGCTGCTCGTCTCCGCGGGAATGCCTGACAACGAGCTGACAGAGAAGTACGTCTGTCCAGTCTGCGAAATAAGCCTGCCGGACATCGAGCCGCGCCTTTTCTCGTTTAACGCGCCTGCGGGGGCCTGCCCCGATTGCGGAGGCCTAGGCTTTCATATGCACTTCTCGCCGGAGCTCGCGGTGAACCCGGAGCTCCCGATCGCGGACGGCGGCTTCATCCCGTGGAAGTCGATGAAGCACATGATCCAGAAGGCCGAGAAGCTCGCGGAGAAAAAGGGCTGGGATATATCGAAGCCCTTCGGCGAGCTGCCGCGCGAGGCGCAGGAGGCGATGCTTTACGGTTCCGACGAAGTGCTGCCGCTCGTCTTCACAGATCGCAGCGGCGACTGGGAATATAACGGCAAATACATCGGCCTTATCCCGTGGATAGAAAAACGCTACAACGAAACGGAATCAGAAAATTATAAAGAAGAGCTCGACCGCTACCGCGTCGAGGACGTCTGCGCGACATGCAAGGGCGCGCGGCTCAAGCCCGAAGCGCTGGCCGTCACGCTCGGCGGCTATAACATTAAACAGCTTACGGAAATGCCTGTTGACGAACTGATCAAGGTTCTAGACGGGCTGGAACTGGGCGCGCGAGAGCAGAAGATCGTCGGCGTCGCGCTCATCGAGGTGAAAAAGCGCCTCGCCTTTCTAAACGACGTCGGCGCAGGTTATCTCAGCCTCTCGCGCCGCGCTGATACGCTCTCCGGCGGCGAAAGCCAGCGCATACGCCTCGCCTCGCAGATAGGCTCTCAGCTCACGGGCGTCCTCTATGTACTCGACGAGCCGACGATAGGGCTGCACCCGCGCGACACGAACAGGCTGCTCGACACGCTGCGCGCTATACGCGACATCGGAAACACCGTGCTCGTAGTCGAACACGACCGCGACACTATGGCGGCGGCGAACCACATACTCGAGTTGGGCCCCGGCGCCGGCGAGCTCGGCGGAGAGCTGATAGCGAACGGCAGCGCGGAAGAGATAATGAAGGGGAGCTCCAGCACGGCGCTCTACCTGCGCGGCGAGGCCGACGGGACATACATCCCGCATCCGACGCGGCGCAAGCCTTCGTCCTTCGTCAAGGTGCGCGGCGCGCGCGAAAACAACCTCAAAAAGCTCAACATAGACATACCGCTGAACACCTTCGCCTGCCTCTCCGGCGTATCAGGCTCGGGAAAAAGTACGCTGCTTTACGAAATTTTATACAAAGGGCTGCGGGGCAAGTTCGACCGCGACTTCCGCGAGCGCCCCGGCAAATTCGAATCTATAACTGGTTACGAACCGCTGCGCAACATCGTGCTCGTGGATCAAAGCCCGATAGGGCGCACGCCGCGCTCCAACCCAGCGACATACACGGGCGTCTTTACATATATACGCGAGTTCTTCTCCGAACTTCAGGAGTCGAAGCTGCGCGGCTACCAGCCGGGGCGGTTCAGCTTCAACGTCAAGGGCGGACGCTGCGAGGCCTGCAACGGCGACGGCGTCATAAAAGTTTCGATGCTCTTCCTCCCCGACGTCTACGTCAAATGCGACGTCTGCAAGGGCAAACGCTACAACCGCGAGACGCTCGAGGTCAAATACAAGGGGCTTTCGATCGCCGACGTGCTCGAGCTGACGGTGGACGAAGCGGCGGAGTTTTTCGGAGCCGTGCCGCGCATCGCGAACAAGCTCAAGACGATACAGGAGGCGGGGCTCGGCTACATACGTCTCGGGCAGCCCGCGACTACGCTGTCTGGCGGAGAAGCGCAGCGCGTCAAACTCGCGACCGAGCTCGGCAAAAAATTTCGCGGCAACACGCTCTATCTGCTCGACGAGCCGACTACGGGGCTGCACTACACCGACGTTAAAAAGCTGCTCGTCCTGCTGCACAAGCTCGTGGAGCAGGGCAGCTCCGTACTCGCGATAGAGCACAACCTCGACGTGCTCGCCTCGGCGGACTACATCATGGATCTCGGCCCCGAGGGCGGAAGGGGCGGCGGCAAACTGATCGCGAAAGGCACGCCCGAGGAGGTCGCGAAGTCGAACGGTCCGACCTCGAAGTATCTCGCGCAGTTCTTGAAAGAAATCAAAAGGGGAGCGTAACGATGGATAAATTCAGAAAGAAGAACGAAAAGCTGCGCGAGCGCGAAGCCGCGCCGGAAGGGGAGCTCTGCTGGGGGCGCAACCCCGTCATATCGCTGCTTGAGGAATCGCCCGAGCGATGCATGAAGGTGCTCGTCTCCGAGACGATGCAGCCGCACGTCAAAACGAAAATAATCTCGCTCTGCCGCGAGGCGGGCGTAGTATTCCAGAACGCGGGGCAGGCCGCGCTCGATCGCCTCACGAACGGCGAAAACCATCAGGGCGTTGCTGCCTGCCTGACGCAGGCGAAGCTGTGGAATGCGGACGAGCTTCTCGAAAAACTTCCCGCCGCGCCCGAGCCCGTCATGCTGCTGCTCTGCGACCACGTGCAGGATCCGCACAACCTCGGAGCGATGATACGCAGCGCTGAGGCCGCGGGAGCCTCCGCCGTCCTGATTCCGAAGCGCGGCGGCTGTCTGCCGACCGGGACGGTAATCAAGACGAGCGCCGGAGCCGCGTTGCGCGTTCCCGTCGCGCTGGCCGGCAACGTAGCGCAGACCGTGCGCAAACTCCAGGAGGCCGGCTTCTGGGTGACGGGCCTCGACATGAACGGACGCGACACGCTCTTCCGCGAAGACCTTCCGCCGCGCAGCGCGATAGTTGTAGGCGCGGAGGGAAGCGGCCTCGGCGCCGCGACGGCGAAAGCCTGCGACGACGTGCGCTTCATCCCGATGCGCGGCGCCGCCGGCTCGCTCAACGCCTCGGTAGCCGCCGCGCTCGCGATGTTCGAATGGGCGCGCAGCGTGGGGAAGTAGCCGCATAGAAAAAATACCGCAGAGACACGGAAGGCCGCCGCGCAGGGCGGCCTTTGCGTTGTCCGCGAATATCGGGCAAAACGCCGCTTTATTTGCCGCGCCCGTGCCTATATAATGTTTTTGCGTACATGACAAAAACATTATATAGGGGCGGTTTTTATGAAAGTCAAAGATATAGCTTTGCCGCATCTTTTCCCCGATTTCAAACTGATAGGCGGAGCCGGAGGCATGGAGGCGGAGGTCAAGCGCATAGCCGTATTCGACGCACCGGACATGAGCTATTGGCTGCGCGGCGGGGAATTCATTATAGGCAACGGATTCATATTCAAAGGCGACGTTAATGCGATCCCGGCCTTTCTTGAGAAGATGAAGGAGTCGGGAGTCGCGGCCGTCGGCATAAAATTCGACCGCTTCACGGCGTTTGCCGACATGGCGGAAATATCGTCAGTCGCCGACTCTCTGGGGCTTCCGGTCTTCCGCATTCCCTTTCGCTATAAATGGGTCTGCGTCATCAACAAATTTCAGACGGAGGTGGATCGCGCGGACCGGGCGGAGGACGGTACCGGCGGAGGCGAATTTCTCGAAGAACTCAGTGACTTGGGCTCTCTGCTTCAGGCCGTATCCTCGAACATCGGCAAGCCGCTTTTCTTCTCGACGCGGGAAAACGGCGAAGGCGCGGCCTTCTTCCCGTCCCGCGACTTCGCCTCCCCGCTGCGCGGCTCGGAAGAAACTTACGTAAAAGCCCGCGTCACAGAATCGCGCCCGCTTCCCGGAATTCCTAAATATCTATGTGTGCGCGAAGAAAAACGCGACTTCGCTTCGGGCGTCAAAACGTACATATATTTTGCGGAAAACCAGCCCTACTTTGAACTTCACGTGGTATGCGGAGAAGCGGACGAAATCTCGCGCCGCGACGAAATTATAATCAAGCGCGCCGTGTCCGCGCTCAAAGCGCTGCTGATAGAACAGGCGGCGCTCTATTCGCAGCAGTATAGCGAAATATCGCAGGCGGTCGAACGCCTTGTCGGCGGAGCGTACAGCGACCCCGACGCGCTGATGAGGACATTCAGAAAATGGGACCTCGTCAGTCCGCTTCCGTGCCGGATAGCCGTCATGCCGCGCCGCGATGCCTTTTCGGAGCTGATCGGCGTCGGCGACGTGCCGTATCGCTTCTACTGCTCCGTAGGCAATCTGCATATCCTTCTGATACCGTGGCAAAGCGGCCGCGGCGGCGCGGAGGCCAACGCAAAAGCCCTCGAACATCTGGAAAAGTACGGAGAGCCCGCGGCGCTCGGAACCGTCGCGCACGCCATAGAAGAAGTCCCGCGTTCATTCCGCGAGGCGCGCCGCGTCCTTGACTACATGCGCAGGCGCGTCTTCGCCGACGGCGTCGTAGTCTACGAAGACGTCATCCTCGAGCTGGCTTTGGAAAAAATTCTCGAAACGGAAGACGCCGCCGCGCTTTACGAACTATATTGGAAGCCGCTCGCGAAACATGGAAAAAGGTCGTCCGTCGCTCTCGACAGCTTCGCCGCCGCGCTTGCGGACTCCGGCTTCAACCTTACGGAATGCGCAGAAAAGCTGAACATCCACTACAACACGGCGCGGAAGTACAGCGACATGACGGAGGCGGAACTTGGCATTTCCCTGCACGATTTCAAGACGCAGCTGGCTCTCTACATCGCGAGAAGAAAAGCGTCCGTAAAGTGAGAGTACCTCGCAGAAACGTAAACTTTATAGATAAAATTTTTATTTTCATATAATAAATTTTAGCGTTCTTTTGTGTTATTTAGAATAAAGCGATAATTTTGTAAAAAATTCACACTGATATACCAAATATCGCCGTTGTCGTGTCGAACTTCGCCATATCGGATTTGAGCGCCGAATCTTAATATATACTCAACATCCGATAAGGATGACAAATTCAATAAACAGGGGTGAAGTTCTTATGAGTAAGGTTATGATAGTTGGAATGGGCGATATCGGTAAGCAGGTTCTGAATTTCCTTGTCCGCGACCCGAAGTGTCCGGAAATACTCGTTGGCGACTTTAAGGAAGATTTCGCGCAGAGGCGCGTAAACGCCGCCATATCGAACGCCGTCGTTATGGGCATGTATCCGAAGGTCTCCTTCAAGAAAATCGACCTCTCTAATATAGAAGAGACGGCGCAGATACTCGCCGATTTCAAGCCCGATGTCGTAATCAACTGCACCGTTATGCAGACATGGCATGTCATCCGCCAGCTCCCGCCGGATGTCTACGCCGCGGTCAGCAAGGGAACGCTCGGCATGTGGATGCCGGGACAGGTCGCCCTCGGCTATCGCCTCATGCTCGCCATCAAGCAGGCCGGAATCAAGACTCGCGTCATCAACACCTGCATGTCATGCGAATCGAACCCGATGCTCGCATCCGTCGGCCTTCCGCCGGACATCGGTATCGGCAACGTTGAGCTTCTCCAGCCGGGATGCCGCACTGTAGTCGCCAACCGCCTCGGCGAGCCGGTCAGCTCCGTACAGGTCTACCTTGTAGCGCACCACGTATGGTGGGTCTACCGCCGTGAGGCTAACATCCAGGAAGCCCCGTTCTGGATGAAGATAATGCACAACGATAAGGACATCACGAGCCAGTTCGACACGAGAGAAATACTTATCGAATCCGACGAACTTTACAACCCCGGGCCGGATTTCACGGTTATTTCCGCAGCTTCGACGATAAAGAACATGTACGCCCTTATGGATCCCAACGGAATCTACACCCACTCGCCTGCGCCGGAAGGACTCCCGGGAGGTTATCCGGTATTCATCAGCGACAAGGGCGCGCGCCTTGCTCTGCCTGAAGGCATCACTCGCGAGCAGGCCATCGACATTAACGAAAAGTCGATGTACCTCGACGGTATCGCGAAGATCGAAGAAGGCGGTCTCGTACACTACTCCGACTTCACCTACGAAGTTCTGAAGAACGTCCTCGGCATCGACATGCCGACCTGGAACGTCAAAGACAGCTACGAAGTCGCGACGATGCTCATCAAGAAGTACCGCGAATTCGCGAAGAAGTACGGGGTAACCTACGACTAAACGAATTCGCTCTGAATCAGCAACCGACAATTTTATATAATTGCCGCCTGACTTCAGCGTCAAGCATCACAAAGTGCACCGATAACAACACAAGGCCGGCGGCCTCTCACGCCGGCCTTGTGCTTTTTTATATCTCCGCTTGTCGGAGAATGAGAGGAATATTTGCGCTTACGTTCAATAATTTTGTTGTTGATATGATATTTGTATGATGTGACTGTCGCGTATTTTGCGTGAGAGCTTACGGCGTTTTTTTGCCGTTTTTGTGTGGAATTGAAACGACCGGAAAGGGTGAGATGTGTGAGTGAAGATAAACGGATGGTAGACCTCGGCATAAAGGGTTTGATTGGACTTGTTCTCGGCGCGGCGTTTGGGCTTTTACTGGTTTTCCTTGGCGGGCGAGAAACCCCTTGGATTGCTACGCTTCTGACATATATGGATCTCCTGGGGCAAATTTTCCTGCGTCTTCTGAAAATGATAGTCGTCCCGCTTGTATTTTGTTGTATTACCAATGCTATTATAGGATTGGAAGAAATTGTGTTGTTGCGCACTCTTGGGCTGAAAACTTTTATATATTTCTTTGTCACGGGGTGTATATTCTCTATAATCGGTATTTTTATCGCGAAGCTGCTCAAACCTGGCGCGGCATTCACTATGGAAGAATTTAAGAATATTTCATTTAACGGTGACTCAGCGAATTTCTTAAACGCCATACTTGACTTCTTCCCCGAAAATATAGTGCTTGCCTGCGCAGAGACTAATTTGCTGCAAATAATTATTTTCTGCGCGTTTTTCGGCGCTGCCATTCTCGCGTTGGGAGAGCGAGGCAAGACTATAGCGAACGTCCTGCGCGAAACGGAGCTGGCGATGTTCAAAATTATCGGATACGTTATGGTTCTGCTTCCATACGGCGTATTCTGCCTCATCGCACACGCTCTTGCCTATCACGGACCTGCCGTAATAGGCGGTCTCTTAATTTTTGTCGCGTGCGACTGGATTACTGTTACTATAGGAATATTGACTGCGCATTTTATGATGCTTACGTTTATCGGTAAAGTCAATTTCTTTAAATTCGTCAGTCAGTTCAAAGCGGCGCTTATTATTGCAGTAGCGGGATGCAGCAGTACTGCGACGCTTCCCGTCGCGACAGCGACCGCGCGCGATAAAATCGGCGTCCCTGCAAAAATAGCCGACTTTGTAATACCGTTGGGAAGCACTGCTAATATGAACGGGACGTCTGGCTTCTTCTCGATAATTACGGTTTTCACCTGTCAGCTCATGGGCGTTGAGCTGTCTATACCGCAGTATGTGCTGCTCGTCGTCGAGTCTTGTCTTCTCGCGATTAGCTGCTCGACTGTTCCGAATACGGGAATCGTCATCGCAATTACCGTATTGCAGAGCTTCGGCCTGCCGATAGAGGCGATAGGACTCATCGTCGGCGTCTATAAGTTCTGCGATATGTGCCACACGCCGACGAACTGCTTCGGCGACTGGGTGACGGCGACATGTATCGCAGCCTCGGATGGCGTGCTTAATCGCGACATCTGCGTTTGCAGCCTTGTCGGAAAGAAAAAAGCTTCGTAAGCATACATCAGTCCAAAGCTCCTCGGAGCAAAACTCTCATAACTGGGGCAAGGCCGCCGCGCCTTGCCCCTCCTTGTAAAAATCTGACGAGGGAGCGTTGTATAAGAATGAACAAAGAACGTTTAGCGAAGGTCGCCGCCGCAATGAACGAACACGGCATAAGCCGGATGGCAGTGTGCAATCCTGCGTCCGTATTTTATCTGACCGGCGCAGCTTTGCCGGGCGGCGCGGAGGCGGCTCTTTATATCAGCGATAACGGGGATTGTTCGCTGTTTACGGACAATATGCCGTACTGTTCCTCCGTCTGCGGCGCGGCGCTGTTCCCGTGCGCCTCGAAGGACGAATGGCGCAGGGCTGTTTCTTCCGTTGTTGACGCATGCAGGACGCTGGGCGTCGACAGTCTTCTGCCGTCGCGCTTTCTTGTTGCGCTGAACGAAGTTTACTCAAATTTGAAGTTTTCCGACGTATCATGGATAATGCGCGGCGTCAGGATGATAAAGGACTATGACGAAATCCGCATGATACGCGAAAGCGCTCGCCTCAACGACGCCGCCATTGAAAAATTGCTGGAATATATACGCGGCGGATGTTCCGAGGACGAGGCGGCGCGCGCGCTGACCGGGATATATAAAAATCTCGGTGCTGATGGATGCGCCTTCGAACCGACCGTAGCCTACGGTGTCAACAGCGCAGTCGCACATTACACACACGGGAGGACGTCCCCTGACGACGCTTGCTCGATAGTACTGAGAACGGGCAGCGTCTGCGGCGGTTACTGCGCGGAGGCGGCACGGACGTTCTTTTATAAAAAATTCAGTGTCAGTCAGCGCGACATATACGAAACGGCGCTTGCCGCGACGGTTGTCGGCGAAGCAGCTGTGCGGCCTGGCGTGCGTTTTTGCGACGTCTATAATGCAGTTCGGGCCGTTGTTATGTCGTCAGGCTACGGAGATTCTATGCCCCCGTGCATCGGATATTCGGTTGGACTTGAAATCGTCGAAGGCGGAGATGTTTCTATGACGAACAGGGATGTTATACGCCCTGGCATGGTGTTGTCTGTCGGGCCGCGCATAGCTTACGGCGCGGCTTATGGAGCAATGGTCAGGGACACTGTGCTGGTGACTCCCGACGGGCATGAAACTCTCAGTCAAGGGAGCCGTGCTCTGCGCGTGATTGGCTAGAGGTGCGCTGTCTCTTAGGCCTTTCAAAAAACGAAAAACCGCCTCGACAAGCACGCGGCGGTTTTTCTTGATTATGACTTAGAATATGTATTTTTAACGCCCTCCGCACGCCCCTTCCCAGACGACTTTGCGGTAATTTTCCGGATCCGTCGCTCCTTCGGTGGAGAAGAGCAGGACGCGCGAATTTTTGCCGAGCGCGAGCTTTTCGCGCAGCGGCGCTGATTCTTCGTCGCGCATCAGCGCGTAGAGGAATCCGAGCGGGGCCGCGCCCGATTCGCCCGAGATGACGCGCGGGTCGCCGGGCAGCGGCGCTCCGAGGACGCGCATGCCGTCGGCAGCGACGCGGTCGGGCAATGAGGCGAAGGCCGCGACCTTGTCCTTGAGTATCTGCCAAGAGGTTATGCTCGGCTCGCCGCATGCGAGCCCCGCCATTATCGTGCGCATGTCGCCGCCTACGGTGCGGATGCTTCCGTCGCCCGCGCAGGCCGATCGGTAGAGGCAGTCGGCCTGGTCCGATTCGACGACGGCGAAGACCGGCGGATTGTCTGGATATTTGTTAGCGAAGTATCCGACGACCGCCCCCGCGAGCGAGCCGACGCCCGCCTGTACGAATACGTGCGTCGGCGCGGCGTCAGCCGCCGCCGCGAACTGTTCGTCCGCCTCCATCGCCATTGTTCCGTAGCCCTGCATTATCCACGACGGGATTTCTTCGTAGCCCTCCCACGCCGTGTCCTGTATCAGCACGCCGCCCGGCGTCTCCGCCGCGGCCTTCGCCGCCTTGCGCACGCAGTCGTCGTAGTTGAGTTCCTCTATCGTCGTAAGCGCGCCTTCGGCGCGGATGTTTTCAAAGCGCGCCGACTGCGAGCCCTTCGGCATCATGATGACGGCTTTCTGTCCCAGCACCCTCGCGGCCCACGCGACGCCGCGGCCGTGGTTGCCGTCGGTAGCGCTGAAAAACGTTATTTCCCCCGTCTCCTTCCTGCGCTCCGGCGCGGCGAGCGCTTCATAGTTGAGCTCTTCAAGCGGGTGTCCTGTGAGCTTTGCTATGTAACGTGCCATCGCAAAGGAGCCGCCGAGCACCTTGAAGGCATTGAGGCCGAAGCGGTACGACTCGTCCTTGACGCAGAGCTTCGCGACGCCGAGGAACTCAGCGAGGCGGTCAAGCTCTGCGAGAGGCGTCTGCGCGTACTGCGGAAAGCTTTGGTGAAAGGCGCGCGCCGCTCCGACGCTGGCGGCCGCCATGATATTGAGCTCTTTGTCCTCGTCCTTGGGCATTGTGTTCTCGATCCACTTGATGCCGTGCATCTCTTGTCCCCCCGATGAATTTGCCGTGTAATGCTCTGAATATATCAAAAGCGCATGGACGCGTCAACGGAGCCGCGCTTCAGGCGGCATAGGGAGTTTGCCGTGTCCGGAAGGTCGTCATAGATTTTTTATGATTCATTGTTGACAATACAGCGAATTCATATATAATACTCTTCGTCCGGCCCGATTGGGGTATGGTGCAACGGCAGCACGCCTGACTCTGGATCAGGTAATCGAGGTTCAAATCCTTGTACCCCAGCCACTTATTTGTAAGACGGTCCCTTCGTCTAGGGGCCCAGGACGGCGGGTTCTCAGCCCGTTAACAGGAGTTCGAATCTCCTAGGGACTGCCATCATAAAGCTGAAGCGGAATATCGAAAGATTTTCCGCTTTTTGCGTTTTTGGTGTTTAATAAAATTTACTGAAACCGTCAGTCTGTTGAGCGAGAAGTTTTTTCTCTGTATTTCACCTCGTATACGAATTGTTTGACTTTGTTCTAAGGACCAAAAAGATAAAAAATATCAGAGTGCTGGTTTTGTGCGTGCAGCTGCGAGGGGAGGAATCCTTGCCAAGGGGTCATGCGCGTAGCGGCGAAAAGCTACTGGATATGAAATACACTAATGCGTTTTTTGCAAGGGTCAATCTGCATAAATTACGAATAATTACTTCTTTAGTTAAGTAGATAAAGAGAAAGCTTTTTTTTATGAATTTTCATGTGAATTTAATTATATTGCTTAAGACGGGCAGTATTTGTGTTATTGAACGTATAAAAAGAGTTTTTTTGTCACGCGGCTATATTTTATACTAATGTGTGAAAATTGACGCAATTTAAGATTGCAAGTAGAATTCTAAACTGTACTGCGGAATATCTTATGATTTATAGGAGTATGGGAGGAGGTGACTTGATTGGCGGATAATCTTGCACAGGAAATTCGCGAGCAGGAAGCCGCGGCAAGGAGCATCGTGTCAGACGCGAAAGCTGAAGCCGCGAAGATAATCGCCGCCGCTCAGTCCGAAGCGGAGCAGTCTGTCAAGAGCAAAAAACAGCAGTGCCACAGACAGTGGCGCGAAAGAGTCGCCGCAGCCGAAAAAGAGGCCGAGGCGAAGGCTCTTGAGATAACGGAAAAAGGCGAAGAAGACGCGAAAGCGTTTTACGCAGGTAAGAAGAAGGACACTGACGAGGTTGCAGACTGGCTGGTAAGAGAGGTGATGGCGTCTTATGGCTCTCGCTGAAATGTGTAAGGCACGGATTGCCGTCCATAAATCCGTAGCCGATGAATTAGCGGCCAGCCTTCAGGCGCTGGAGTGCTGCGAGTTCACCGCCAAAGGCGGCGAACCGGTGCAGCAGACCGGAGCCGTCGAACCGCTTCGTGAAAAGAAACGCCGCATTGAGGAACAAATCGGCGAGGCGAAATTCGTAATTCGGCTCATGGAGCCTTACGAAACGCGCGAAGGCGGTCTCGACAAAATGTTGAGCGGCGCGCCGTCGCTCACCTTCGGCGAACTGTCCGCGAAAATTGATGAACAGAAATTTGCGAAAATGACATCTTCACTGAGGGAGATAGAAAAAGACCTCACGGAGACGAGGGCCGAGCTCTCACGCCAGAAGGGACTTCTCGCCCAGGCGGTTTTGCTCGGCAAAATTAAATATCCGCTTGAATTTTTTACAACTGGAACTGAAACGATAAGCGGCGCCATCTACAGCGTTTCAAAGAACGCAGCCACGGCTTTACGTGAAAAGATTTCCGCAGAGTTGGGCGAGATGGCGGAACTTCAGGAAATTCCAGGCGCGGAGAAAGACCCTAACACCGTTTTTGCGCTGCTTTACAGGAAGTGCGACTCGGATAAACTTCAGGACGCTCTGTCGGAATCCGGGGCGTCGCGCGTGGAAGTCCCTAAGGATTTCACTCTGACCTCCGCCGAAGAGGAGAAGCGGATAGCTGCCAAGATAGCTGAATGTGGGGAAAAAGAGCGCGAATTGACGGAAAAGCTGGCGGCTCGTGCGGATTCTGCTCTTGCCGCGGCGCGCGACCACTGCGACTACTGGAACATCATGGCGCGCAGGCTCGAGGCGATGGAGTCTGGCGAGCCGACCGACGACGTGCTTATCTGGGAGTTCTGGACGCCTAAGTCTGAGCTCAGCCGTGTGAAAGCCGTTGTCTCTCGCTACGAGAAGTACACAGAGTTTGCGGAGATCAGACCAGACGATGGAGAGGAGCCTCCGACGCTCCTCAAGAACCCGCGATGGTCGTCGTCTCTCGAACCGCTTACGATAATGTATGGCACGCCGACCTACGGCAAGGTAGACCCGACGACCCCTATGGCTCCGTTCTTCTTCCTCTTCATGGGGATGTGCTTCGGAGACGCAGGCTACGGCCTCGTCGTCGCAGGTATACTCGGCTACTTCCTTGCGCGGTACCGTTTGCCGGATACTCTGCGCAAATTCTTTATCATGGTGACGGCGGGCATGGGCTTCTCCGTCGCCTTCGGAGCGATAACGCTCTCGTGGTTCGGCGATTCGGTCACGGCTTTCCCGTTCCTGAGCGGAATCGCTCCAGCGCTTGAGAAGATTCAGCTGCTCAACCCGATGGGCGATCCGATGACTCTGTTAATGATTTCGCTCGCGCTAGGGTTCATCCAGATTCTTTATGGGCTTGGCATCGCTTTCATGGAGAACTGGAAGGCCGGAGACAAGTTTGCAGCATGCGCGGATCAGGGCGGATGGATGCTCTTCCTCTGCGGCCTCGTGCTCTTTGGCTGCGCCGCCGCCGGATATTTCCCGGCGTCGCTGTCTCTGCCGGGCAAGGTCGTTGCGACAGCTGGAGCGGTTATTCTCGTCGCTACGCAGGGAAGAGAAAAGCCGAGCATTGTAGGCAAAATATTCTCCGGCGTCATGAGCCTGTACAACGTAACGGGCTACCTTGGCGACGTTCTGAGCTACAGCCGCCTATTGGCCCTCGGCCTCGGTTCCGCCGCCGTAGGCATGGTTATTAACCTGTTGGCGAAGCTCGTCGCGGATGTCCCCTACGTCGGAATAGCGCTTGCCGTACTTCTTTTCGTCGTGGGACATCTTTTCAGCATTGCGGTGAATCTCCTCGGCGCGTTTATCCACCCGCTGAGGCTTCAGTACGTCGAGTTCTTCGGCAAGTTCTACGACGCGACTGGGCATGATTTCACCCCGCTGAGCAACGCCGCACAGTACTCACAGATTACCGAAAAATCTTCAAATTAGCTGACAAGCAGCACAATTTTTCAAGGAGGTAAAGTTTATCATGGAAACAATTCTCGCAACAATGGGTGATCAGCTTGGACAGATGCTCGTTATCCTGGGCGCCGCTCTTGCAGTCGGCTTTGCAGGTTCGGGTTCTGCGTGGGGCATCGGGCTCGCTAACGAAGCGGCGGCCGGCATTATGACCGAGGATCCGAAAAAATTCGGTTACGCGCTCGTCCTTCTCGCCCTCCCCGGAACGCAGGGTATCTACGGCCTTCTCGTCGCAGTTCTCGCCATGCAGAAAGCGGGACTCCTCGGCGGCGGCGTCGATCTGAGCGTATGGCAAGGCCTCGGCATCTGCTTCGCCTGTCTCCCCATCGCGATAGTCGGCTTCTATTCCGCCATCTGGCAGGGTAAGTCGTCCGCCGCTTCAATACTCATGATAGCCAAGCGCCCAGACCAGATAGGTAAGGCCGTCATCCTCCCCGCCATGTGCGAGACCTACGCGGTCTTCGGCCTCCTTATAAGCATTCTGTTGCTCAACGGAATTCAGCTCTAAGCAAAGAAGACTGAACGTCATGTCTTTAGCTCAGATTACAGAAAAGATAAGGAACGACGCTCAGAAAGAAGCGGACGAAATCATTTCCAAAGCCAAGGCTCAAGCGGCTTCCTTCACGGGTAAAGCTGAGAAGGAATGCGCGGAGATACAGGCTGGATTTGATGACCGTTTCGGAGCGGAACGTCCGGAAATACTAAAGCGCAGGGAGATAGTCGCCGACATCGACGTCAGCAAGATGATGCTCAGCGCAAGGCGCGAACTTATTGAGGATGTCTATCGTGGCGCTCTTGAGAAGATGAAGGCTCTGCCGAAGGACGAGTATCTCGCATTTTGCTCGAACATTCTAGACGATGGAGTCTCCACGAAGGACGAGCAGGTTATAGTCGGTGAAAACGAAAAGTACATCGAAGGTGCGTGGCTCGATTCCTACAACGCCGCCCACGGCACGAAGCTTACGCTTGCCGACGAGCGTGCCGAGATATCGGGCGGGTTTATCCTCAGAAGAGGGAGAATAAGCGTAAATTGCTCGTGGGAGATGCTTCTGAAGGTCTCTCAGGAAAAACAGGAATCTGACGTTGTAAAGCGTTTGTTCCCGTCCGCGTGAAGAGGGAGGTGGTCTGATGCCATATAAGGAGGCTTACGGATATGCCGTAGCGCGTATACGCGCTATGGAGCTGCGCCTTCTTGACGTCTCGGTCTTCTCGAGGATGCTTGACGCCGACGATACTGCTTCAGTACTGAAGGTTCTCGGCGAGACTTCCTATGCGGCAGCGCTGACATCAGTCTCAGGCGAAGGCGGGATCGATAAAGTCCTTGAAACAGTGCTGCACGGCATCTATGAAGAGGTAAATTCGTTCGTGCCCCAGAAGGAGCTTGTCGCGCTGCTTCGGCTGCCGTATGACTTTAGCAACGCCAAGGTCATGCTGAAGAGCATCTTCAGCATGAGAAGCGGCGGAAAGAAAAGATGGGACCTCCTTACCTCGCTCGCGTCTTACCCAGTGGACAAGCTGATCTCAGACGTAGAAACGGAAGACTATCAGCTGCTCCCGTTCGGGCTCAGCGCGCTCTTCCCGAAATGCCTTTCCGCGTGGGAGCAGAGCCATGACGTGCTCGAGACGGAAAAGCTTCTCGACAGGCAGATGTTCGCCGTAATGCTTGAAGAGGCTGAAAAGCTCTCCATTCCGGCGATAACCGCGTGGGTAAAGTCGCGTATAGACGGAGAAAACATCCGCTCGCTTATGCGTCTCAAACGCTTCGGATTCGATTCGGCGCGCGCGGCATCCTTCCTGCACGAAGGCGGCAACGTGGATGCCGGAACGCTTGCCCCGATGATTGCAGAGCCTTTTGAAACGTGGGGAAGGATGATAGATTACTCCGACTTTGCGGGCCTGCTCTCGTCGTTAGACGCGGGCGCGGCGTTCGCGGATATTACGATGGAGCTGGAAAAGGCGCTCGACGACTACTATTTGAGCTCCATCTCAGGAAGCCGCTACAGCCCCAACGCCCCCGGCAACATAGTCGCGTACCTCTGGGCGAAGGAGCTCGAAGTCAAAAATATACGCATGATCGTCGTCTCAAAGTCGACAGGCAAGAACAGCGATCAAATAAGGAGGCTTCTGCGTAATGTCTGCGCATAAACAGAGAGCCCCGATGGCGGCGGTCGGCAGCTATGAATGCATACTACCCTTCAAGGCGATAGGGTTGGACGTCGTGGTGGTCACTGAGGAAAACCACGCGGCAGTCCCGCAGACGCTTAGCAAATTCTTGCGTTCGGGCTACGCTGCGCTTTTTCTTGAAGAGCCGCTCTATGCCGAATACAGAGAGACCGTCGACGAAATAAACGAATATTCAGATATAAGCATAATACCAGTGCCCAACCAGACAGGGTCGATGCACGCAGGGCTTCAGTCGATACGCCGCGACGTCGAACGCGCGGTTGGAATGGACATATTCGGTGATAAATGATGATTATGATGGAGGCGATTTAATTTGACCACACCAAACGCCGTTACCGGATATATTGAAAAGATATCCGGACCGCTTGTAATAGCCGGCGGCATGGCCGGAGCCTGTATGTTCGACGTCGTTAAAGTCGGACGTGCCGGCCTTGTCGGCGAAATAATAGAGCTCAAAGACGACCAGGCGTCAGTCCAGGTCTACGAAGAAACGTCCGGACTCGCGCCAGGCGAGCCCGTCGTCAGCACCGGAGAACCGCTCTCCGTCGAGCTGGCTCCCGGGCTCATTGAGGAATTTTTCGACGGCATCCAGCGCCCGCTCGAAGCCATCCAGGAGAAGGCGCAGAGCCCGTACATCCTCAGAGGCATCAGCGTTCCCGCCGTCAGCCGCACGCGCAAATGGAATTTTGAACCTAAAGCGCAGGCCGAAGACAAAGTTGCCCCAGGCGACGTAATCGGTATTGTAAAAGAAACCGTCCTCGTCGAGCATAGGATTATGATCCCGCACGGGGTAGCCGGTACCGTCAAGGAGATAAAGAGCGGCGAGTTCACAGTCGAAGAGACGATCGCCGTCGTCACGGACGCTAAGGGGCGCGACCACGAGGTCAAGATGCTCCAGCGCTGGCCGGTCCGTACCCCGCGCCCGGTCGTCAAGCGCCTCCCGCCTGAGGTTCCCCTTACGACCGGACAGCGCGTCGTCGACACATTCTTCCCGATAGCGCGCGGAGGCACCGCCTGCGTTCCCGGACCGTTCGGCTCGGGTAAGACGGTCATTCAGCACCAGCTCGCAAAGTGGGCGGACGCAGAAATCGTCGTCTACATCGGATGCGGCGAACGCGGCAACGAGATGACGGACGTTCTTCTCGAATTTCCCGAACTTGAAGATCCGCGCTCCGGCCAGCCTCTTATGAAGAGAACGCTGCTCATCGCGAACACATCGAACATGCCCGTCGCGGCGCGTGAAGCGTCCATATACACGGGCATCACGATAGCCGAGTACTTCCGAGATATGGGATACTCCGTCGCGCTCATGGCAGACTCGACATCACGCTGGGCGGAGGCTCTTCGCGAAATGTCCGGACGCCTTGAAGAAATGCCGGGTGAAGAGGGATACCCCGCCTACCTTGGTACGCGCCTCGCCTCCTTCTATGAAAGAGCCGGTCGCGCCATATGCTTCGGCAAGGACGGACGCGAAGGCGCGGTTTCTGTCATTGGGGCAGTTTCGCCTCCAGGCGGAGACCTTTCCGAGCCTGTAACGCAGAACACGCTCCGCGTCACGAAGGTCTTCTGGGGACTCGATTCGCAGCTCGCCTACCAGCGCCACTTCCCGGCGATCAACTGGCTCAATAGCTACTCGCTTTACGCGCAGAAGCTCGGAGAGTACTGGGACGGCTTCTACGACGGGGAATGGAGTGTCTATCGCACGGAAGCGATGTCGCTGCTTGAAGACGAAGACAAGCTTAAGGAAATCGTCCGTCTCGTCGGCGTCGACGCGCTTTCCAAAGAAGAGCGCATGGTTCTCGAAACATCGAAGTCCATACGCGAAGACTTCCTGCACCAGAATTCCTTCCATGAGATAGACACCTACGCCTCGATGGATAAGCAGTTCAAAATGCTGCGCAACATCCTCACATTCCATTCGCTCGGGATGCAGGTCTTAAAACGCGGCGGTACGATGCGCTCTGTGTTCGAGCTGCCTATACGCGAAGAGATTTCCCGTATGCGCTACACGGAGGAGAACGAACTGGCGAAGCTCGACGAGCTGGAAACCAAAATAAAATCGGAACTTGGAAAACTGCTCGCAATGGGAGGTGAGCACAATGAGGTTGCCTGAGGAATATAAGACCATCTCCAACCTTTCGGGCCCGCTGATGATGGTCAATAAGGTGAGCAACGTTAGCTACGATGAGCTTGCCGAAATAACGCTCGCCAACGGCGAGCACCGCCGCGGCCGCGTGCTCGAAATCAGCGGGGATCGCGCCCTCGTCCAGGTCTACGAGGGAAGCAGCGGGATCGATGTAAACACGACGCAGGTTCGTTTCCTCGGAGATGTTCTGAAATTGCCTGTCTCGCGCGACATGCTTGGGCGCATCTTCAACGGACGCGGCGACCCTATCGACGGCGGCCCAGCTATAATCCCAGAGACGACGCTGGACGTCAACGGAAACCCGATGAATCCCTTCTCGCGTGACTACCCGTCTGAATTCATCCAGACAGGTATCTCGACGATCGACGGTATGAACCCGCTCGTCCGCGGGCAGAAGCTCCCGATATTCTCTGGCAGCGGTATGCCGCACAACAGAATGGCCGCCCAGATAGCGCGTCAGGCGACGGTTATCAGCGGACACTCCGACTTCGCCGTCGTCTTCGCCGCGATGGGCATTACGTTTGAAGAAGCGTCGTTCTTCATGGAAGACTTCCGTAAGACAGGCGCTCTTCAGCGCACCGTTATGTACGTCAACCTTGCAGACGACCCGGCGATCGAGCGTATATCGACGCCGCGCCTCGCCTTGACTGCGGCAGAGTACCTCGCGTTTGAAAAGGGAATGCACGTCCTCGTCATACTGACGGACCTCACGAACTACTGCGAAGCGCTTCGCGAAATCTCCGCGGCTCGTAAGGAAGTTCCCGGCCGCCGCGGCTATCCTGGTTACCTCTACACCGACCTGGCGACGATGTACGAGCGCGCCGGACGCCTGCGCGGCAAGAAGGGCTCCATCACTCAGATTCCTATCCTGACGATGCCCGAAGACGACAAGACGCACCCGATTCCCGACCTTACGGGCTACATCACGGAAGGGCAAATAATCCTTTCGCGTACGCTGCACCGCAAGGGTATCTATCCGCCGGTCGACGTCATGCCGTCGCTCTCGCGACTCAAGGATAAGGGAATAGGCAAAGGGAAAACGCGCGAAGACCACGCCGACCTTATGAACCAGCTCTTCGCCGCCTACTCGCGCGGTAAGGAAGCTAAGGAACTCGCCGTCATCCTCGGTGAAGGCGCGCTTTCTGAAGAGGACAAGGCCTTCGCGAAATTCGCGGACGAGTTCGAAGACAGATACGTGCGCCAGGGCGAATACGACAACCGCACGATTGAGAACACGCTACAGCTCGGCTGGGACCTACTCACCGTCGTACCGGTCAGAGAACTAAAGCGCGTCAGAGACGAGTACATAGAGAAGTACCTTAAGCCGCTCCTAGAGGCACAAGAGGAACTCGCGCGCCAGGAACAGTAGGGAGGGGGGGACCTTCAATGGCAAAGGCGCTTAACGTCAACCCCAACAGAATGGAGCTTTCGCGGCTGAAAAGACAGCTTATAGTCGCGAAGCGCGGCCATAAGCTGCTGAAGGACAAGCAGGACGCGCTCGTCAAAGAATTCCTCGTCCGCGCGAGGTCTGCCTACGAGCTGCGCTTAAGCGTAGAAAAGGAACTTGGCGAATGCTACGGCGGATTTCTGCTCGCGCGCGCTCAGACGCTCCCGCAGGTGCTCGAACAGACCTTGATGTCGGCGAGCGGAGATCTTCGCGTCAACGTCGAATACAGAAACGTCATGAGCGTGCGCGTGCCGGAGTACGAACTGCCAGAACAGCACTCAGAGCTTAACTACGGCCTTGCGGCCTCGCCCGGAAGTCTTGATGTCGCGCTTGAAAAATTCCTCGCTGTGATGCCGAAGCTCGTCAACATGGCCGCCGAGGAAAAGGCAGTACGCGCGATGGCGCTTGAAATAGAACGCACGCGCCGCCGCGTCAACGCGCTCGAGCACGTCATGATCCCTTCCTTCACGGAAGCGATACGCTCAATCTCGATGAAGCTCGAAGAGATGGAACGCTCGACTTTGAGCAGACTCATGGTCATCAAAGAAATAGTCAGAAACCATTAAACGGCACCACGTTTTTCCCGCACGGCGCGCTTTCGGGCGCGTCGTTTTTCTATACCTTTGGACGTATAATTATGGTGTGTTGGAAGGGGTCTTATCATGCAGTACATAGACTTTGGAAGAACAGGGCTGAAGGTCTCGCGCTTCGGCCTCGGGACGATGCGCCTGCCGGCTGACGAAAAGGCAGCGATAGAGCTGGTGCGCTATGCGGTAGACCATGGAGTGAACTATATCGATACGGCCTACATCTACGCCGGAAGCGAAGAACTGCTCGGCAAAGCGCTCGCTGACGGATACCGTGAAAAGGTTACGCTCGTGACGAAATGCCCGGTTATCTACTCGGAATCTCACGCCGATTTTGAAAAATTCCTAGACGAACAGCTTCTCCGTCTAAAGACCGATCACGCCGACGTTTATATGCTCCACAACCTCAGCCCAGGCGTCTGGAAAAAGGTGAAAAAATACGACGGCATACCGTTCCTAGAAGAAATGCGCAAAAAAGGAAAGATACGTTTCAAAGGCTTCTCAATCCACAACACGTTCGAAGCTTTTAAAGAGATAATAGCGAGCGCTCCCGATTGGGACATGACGCAGATACAGCTCAACATCCTCGACCAGCACAACCAGGCCGGAGGCACGCATGGGCTCAAATACGCAGCGTCGAAGGGACTGCCCGTCGTAATCATGGAACCGCTTCGCGGCGGCTCGCTAGTTGAGGAACTCTCCGACGAAGGGCGAAAGCTCATGGAAGAATACCCAGAGAAGCGAACATTCGTCGAATGGTGTATGCGCTGGCTGTACAGCAAACCCGAGGCGAGCGTCATATTGAGCGGAACGTCGACGCTCGACCAGCTGAAAGACCAACTCCGCATCTTCGAGCGCGCAGCGCCGAACGTCATGACTGAAGCGGAAGAGAAGCTGATAACGGAGCTGCGCAGGACCTTCGAGGCGCAGGCTTTCATCGGCTGTACCGACTGCAAATACTGTCTGCCCTGCCCGAAGACGGTACTCATACCGAGCGCTTTCGCTTACTACAACCGCTACATGAGGACCCACGACGAAGGCGTTAAAAAAGCCTACATGGTCGGCAGCCGCAAAGCCGATCTCTGCGTCGGCTGCCGTATGTGCGAGCGACACTGTCCGCAGGGGCTGGAAATATCGCGGCTGCTCAGGGAAGTCCACGCTGCCCTCTCAAACTGAGCCGCACGGCGCTGTGTTATAATAACGATTCAGAGTATCCGAGCCAGCCGCCGGCGCACAGCGCGGGAGGAAAGTCCGGGCTCCGCAGGGCGTGATGCAGGAGAAATTCCTGCGGGTGCGAACCCAGGGAAAGTGCCGCAGAAAAGCAAACCGCCGCGAAAGCGGCAAGGATGAAAAGGCGGGGTAAGAGCCCACCGGTCGCGAGGGGAACCCGCGGGCCTGGCAAACCCCATCAGGAGCAAGGTCGAATAGGGGAGGATGAGGCGGCCCGCCGACTCCCGGGTACGATCGCTGAAGCCCGCGTGCAAGCGCGGGATTAGATAAATGGCTGGCGGGGGAACGCCCCCTTACAAAACCCGGCTTACCGGTTGCTCTGCGCCGCGGACCGTGCAAACGGCCCGCGGTTTTTTATGTCTCGGACAAACTTCCGTCCTCGGTCGTGCGCCCGCGCTTTGACGTTCTCCATAGCGCCGTTATAAAATAAATTCAGTCAGACAATTTGAGGTGTCGTCATGAAACTTTATGAAATTGCTGAAACTATAGAGAAAAGGCTGCCTAAAGAGTGGGCAGAATCGTGGGACAATCCGGGGCTGCTTGCCGGCGAGCGCGGGGCGGACGTTGCGAAGATCGCAGTGGCGCTTGACGCTACGCCGCGCACAGTCGCGCGCGCGGCGAAACTCGGCTGCGGCCTGCTCGTCACGCACCATCCGATTATTTTCCGCCCAGTCAGCTCCATCGTCGACGACTGCCACGCGGGGCGCACGCTGCTTGCCGCGGTAAAGAGCGGCGTCGCGCTCTATGCGGCGCACACTAACTGGGATTCTTCGCCCGAAGGCGTGAATTTCGTCCTCGCTTCGGAGCTAGGGCTGGAAAACATAGAGCCTCTTGTTTCGCCGCAGAGCGGCGCGTGGGGGCTCGGGGCCGTGGGAGACCTGCCGCGCGCCGTACACCTCAGCGCGCTCGGCGAGCTGCTGCGGGAGCGCTGGAATCTGTCTGCGCCCTCGCTCGGCGGCGATTTGGAACGGTGCGTCCGCCGCGTCGCGCTCGGCGGAGGGGCCTGCATGGACTTCTGGCCCGAGGCACGCGAGCGCGGAGCCCAGTGTTTCATCACGGCCGACGTGACTTACCATCCGCGGGAGGAGGCGCTGGAGGCCGGGCTTTGCGTTGCAGCCTGCGACCACGGCGAGATGGAGCGCGTGTCGCTCCCGGCGCTTGCGGCCCTCGTCTCGGAACAGACTGGGCTTCCAGCGACTCTCGTCGGCGAGGAGGATACGGATTCGGAGGACGGCTTTGGCGGAAGATAACGCGGCGCAGGTTCACGCAGAACGCAAAGAAGCTGGCTTTGAGGTTCATCTGGGCAGCTTCTCCGGCCCGCTCGACCTGCTCTGTCATCTGGTCGAGTCGCGCGAAATGGACGCCGTGAAGCTGAACCTGACGGAGCTGGTTTCGCAGTATATAGATTTCCTCGTGCGGGCTAAAGGGGCGACGTTGAACGAACTCGCCGACTTTTTTTCCTTCGCAAGCCGCTTATTGCTCCGCAAGGTGGACTCGCTCTTTCCCGACCGCGCTCCCGCGTCGGAAGAAATAGCGCCGGAGGAAGACTATTTCGTATCCGAGGAAGAGCTTGCCTTCATCATGAACCGCTACCGTCCGTACAGGGCGGCTGCGCGATGGCTCGCCGCCGCGAAGGAGGAGCGCGAACACTGCTTCCTGCGTGTGGCGGACGAGGAGGATAACTATTATTACGATATAGGCGACCTTGAGATGCTCGCGTCGAAATGGTGGGAGCTTGAGGCGCGTATCGAGGAAAGCCGCGCCGCGGCGCAGTACGAGGAAGATACGATGCTATGGGACGAAATTCCCGACGCCGTGCCGGAGGAACGCCAGATAGAAGAACGTATGGACGAGCTGATGCGCATAGTCGCGGGACGGCGGCTGCCGCTCGGCGAGCTGCTTGCCGAACGCAATAAAAAAACGCTCATAGTGACGCTGCTCGCGCTGCTCGAACTTTCGCGTCTCGGCATGGTGCATATAATCCAGCCAGAGACTCTCGGAGGTGTTGAAATTGCAGCAAGTTGACGAAAATTTACAGCTCGGTTTGATTGAGCGCCAGGTGGAGGCGCTGCTTTTCGTCTCGCCTCAGCCTGTATCGGCGGAGGCGATAGCCGCGCATCTCGGGATTTCCGTCGAACGCGCCGAAAGCGCGATAAAGACGCTGCGCGCGCAGTACGCGAAGGGACGCGGCATAACGCTGCTTCACCTGGGCGGCGGCTGGCAGATGGCGACAGCGCCCGATTTGGCGGACACGGTCGAAAGCTTCGCCGCTTTCCTGTCTGCACAGCGCATAAGACTTTCGCGCGCGGCGCTGGAAACTCTCTCCGTAATTGCATACAACCAGCCGATAACGATGTCGGAAATAGAGGAAATCCGCTCCGTGCGCTGCGACCGCGTTGTCGAAACGCTGCTGAAAAACGGACTCATAGACAGGCCGCGCAACGACAGCCGCAAAAAATCCATGCGGCGCTATCGAACGACGAACAAGTTTCTTGAAATATTCGGCCTTTCGAGCATAAGCGCGCTCCCGACGCTCGAAGAGCTTCGCGGAGAATACGAGGACGACGGAACGGACGGGCCGGAGCCGGAAAAGGGCGCGCCGGAAGAAGGAAGGACGGAGGAGGCGAACGGCGATGAGTGAGGAAACGATACGGCTCAACAGATACCTCGCGATGTGCGGCGCTGGCGCGCGGCGCAAGGTCGAGGAATTCATAACGGCGGGGCGCGTGCGCATCAACGGCGAGACAGTGACGGAGCCCGGGCGGCAGGTAGCTCCCAGCGACGTCGTGGAGCTGGACGGGCGCGAGCTCTCGCCGGTGGAATCGGCGTACCTGATCTTCAACAAGCCGAAAGGCGTCCTCTCCGCCGTCGAGGATTCACGAGAACGCACGGTCATAGACATTCTGCCGCCCTTAATGGACAGGCTGCGCCTCTTCCCGGTTGGTCGGCTGGACCGCGACAGCGAGGGGCTGATAATCCTGACGAACGACGGGATGTTCTCGCAGGAGCTGATTCACCCGCGCAACGGTTTCACGAAGACCTACGAGGTTGAGCTGCGCCGCCCGATGGACGAGCCTACGCTGATACGCTGGACGAAAGGCGTCGATGCGGAGGGCATCTTCCTCAAGCCGCTCTCGGTGCGCCGCCTCGCGCGCAATCCGATGCAGTGCTGGTTCGAGGTGGTTCTCGGCGAGGGGATAAAACGCGAAATCCGCATCATGGCGCGCGCGCTTGGCAACGACGTGCGCCGTCTGCTGCGCCGCAAAATCGGCAAGCTGACGCTGAAAACACTGCCAGCCGGCGAATTTATCTCGGTAGACCGCGAAACGCTCTGGCGGTATATCAAAGATGGCAAGACCGTATAGCGAAGAACGTGCGTACGGTTCATCGGGCAAAGCAAAAACAGGCCGCTCCGGGCGAAAATATCCGGAGCGGCATATTTTTATTCGTGATTCAACGATGCCGACCGTTTAAAAAAATATGATTTTCAGACAGAGGCCGTAGGCTATGAAAAGGCTCAGGAAGACTGCGGCGGAGAGCGTGTCTTTCTGTATGCGCACGTCCTCGCGGAACGCCGGGCCGTCGTTCGTGTCTATACGGCGCTCGACCGCGGTGTTGATGAGCTCGACGACGATGGGGAATAGCGACGTTAGGAATACGAGGAATACGTCGCCGAGGCCGCAGCCCCAAAACAGCGCGAGCGCTACGAACCCAGCCGCCGTGAGAAACTCATTGCGCACCGCCTTCTCCGTCATGAACGAAACGCGCAGGCCGTTCAGCGAATAAAGCGTCTTATTGTATAGATTACCGTTCTTCCATTGCTCCAACGCGCACACCTCCGAAGCCTGAGCTTCGCGCTAATTATAGCAAAGGCAGCCGCGCGCTCGACGGGTATATTTACCGCCGCGGAAAAAATAAGCACGCCGTTAGGCCGCGTGTTTGTATATTTGTCCGCGTTTCGCTATAATAACAAAGTTGTATATTATGGAGTTCCGTGGGGATTCCATTCTCTTTAGACGGAGGTTTTTTTTATGGCGAACGACTATAAGGACACGCTGTTCCTGCCCAAGACGGATTTCCCGATGCGCGCGAATCTGTCGCAGAGGGAGCCGGAATTTTTGAAGTTCTGGTACGACATCGACGTTTACGGCGAGCTGAAGAAAAAGAACAAGGACAAGCCCTCTTTCATCCTTCACGACGGGCCGCCCTACGCTAACGCGAGCATCCATATCGGAACCGCGACGAACAAGATTCTCAAAGACTTCATCGTAAAATATAAATGGCAGCGCGGATACTTCACGCCATACGTTCCGGGCTACGACACGCACGGGCTTCCGATCGAGCTCAAGGTGCTCAAGGAATTGAACGTCGGCAAGGACGAAATCTCGCCCGTCGAGCTGCGCCAGAAGTGCGCCGCCTACGCGCGTTCGTTCGCCGATGTGCAGACGGGGCAGTTTAAGCGCCTCGGCGTCATCGGCGACTGGGAGCACCCGTACATGACGCTCGTCCCGGCTTTCGAGGCGACGGAGCTCGAGGGCCTCGCCGAGATGGTCGACAAGGGCCTGGTCTACAAGGGACGCAAGGCGATCTACTGGTGCACCGACTGCCAGACGGCGCTTGCCGCCGCGGAAATTGAGTACGGCGACGAGACCTCGCCCTCTATCTTCGTCGCGTATGAATATACCGACGCCGCGAAGGTCTTCCCTGAACTCGCCGGAAAAGACGTCAACGTCATAATCTGGACGACTACGCCGTGGACGCTCCCCGCCTCTATGGCGGTAGCGGTACATCCTCGCTACGACTACGGCTTCTACGAATGCGGCGGCAAGATCTACCTCATCGCAGTCGGCCTTAAGGCCGAAGTCGAGAAGGCTACCGGCCTCAAGCTCGGCGAACCAATACTTGTATGCAAGGGACAGCAGCTCGAGCTTTCGCTCGCGAAGCATCCGTTTTACGACAGGGCCGTCCCATTCGTGCTCGCCGATTACGTCACGCTCGACTCCGGTACTGGATGCGTCCACACCGCCCCGGGACACGGCAGCGACGACTATGAGACTGGCGTACGCTACGGAATAGAGGTTTACAACCCCGTAGACCCGACTGGACATTATTACGCCGACACGCCGATTTTCGGCGGTATGTCGCTCGCCGAGGGCGAGAAGAAGGTCTTCGAGCTTCTCGAAGAATCGCGCCGCCTCCTTGGAAAATTGAAAATTACCCACTCCTATCCGCACTGCTGGCGCTGCAAGAAACCGGTTATTTTCCGCGCGACCGACCAGTGGTTCGTCGCAGTTTCGGAGTTCCGCGACCAGGCGCTCAAATGCATTGACGAGGTCAAATGGATACCAGACTGGGGCAAGGATCGCATTACGAACATGGTGCGCGACCGCTCCGACTGGTGCATCAGCCGCCAGCGCACGTGGGGCGTCCCTATACCGGCTTTCTACTGCGAGGACTGCGGCGAGGTCATCCTCACAGGCGACCGCGTGCGTCGCGTCGCGGATAAGGTTCGTGTGCATGGAAGTGACTGCTGGTGGACTATGACGCCCGAAGAGCTCGTCGGCGACCTCGCGGTATGCCCGAAGTGCGGAAGCAGGCACCTGCGCAAGGACTCTGACATCATGGACGTCTGGTTCGACTCCGGCACGAGCCACTCCGCCGTCCTCGACAACTGGGAGGATCTCAGCTGGCCGGCGGATCTCTACCTCGAGGGCAGCGACCAGCACCGCGGATGGTTCCAGACCTCGCTTCTGAACAGCGTCGCGACGCGCGGCACAGCTCCCTACAGGATGGTGCTGACGCACGGCTTTATAATGGGCCCGGATGGGCAGAAGATGTCTAAATCCCTCGGCAACGTCATGAAGCCGGAGAAAATAATCGAGAAGAACGGTGCGGACATATTGCGTCTCTGGGTTGCTTCATCCGATTACCGCGGCGACGTGCGCATTTCGGAAGAGATTTTCCGCAACCTTATAGAATCCTACCGCAGGATACGCAACACGGCGCGCTTCCTGCTAGCGAACCTCGCCGGCTTTAATCCAGCTGCTGATATGCTGCCGCACGACGAGCTTGCGCCGGTCGACCAGTACATACTGCTCAAGCTCGAACGGCTGCGCTCGCGCGTAACGGTCGGTTTTGACGACTATGAGTTCCATCAGCCGATGACGCTGATCCATCAGTTCTGCGACAACGAGCTCTCGTCGTTCTACATCGACGTGAGCAAAGACAAGCTCTACGCTGACGCGGAGCACGCGAAGAGCCGCCGCTCGATACGCACCGTCATGTGGCAGGTGCTCAAGACCATCACGCAGATGATGTCGCCCGTCCTTTCGTTCACAGCGGAAGAGATATGGCAGAAGATGCGTGAAATGGATCCGACGCTCGCGCAGAGCGTTCTGCTCGCCGACTGGCCGGAGCCGCTCGCTGAGGGCATCGATCCCGCCGTCGAAGAAGAATGGGATCTTCTGCTTCTGGCGCGCCAGGGCGTCCTGCGCGGCCTTGAGGCGGCACGCGGCAAGGGCATCATCGGACATCCGCTCGACGCGGACGTGCTGGTGAAGCTCAGCGACTACTACAAGGCGCTTGCTGGCAAGATCAGCGACGAAACATGGGAGAATATACTTATCGTGTCGTCCTGCCATGTCGTCGGCGAAGTTTCCGGCGCGGAGAACGTCTACGAGGACGAGACGACGGGCCTTACAGTCGGTGTCAGCAAATCGAAGGACGAGAAATGCCCGCGCTGCTGGAAACACCGCCATGAAGTAGCGGAAAAGGGTCTCTGCGACCGCTGCGCCGATGTCGTCGGAAAATAACGAAGAATTTTCGATAAAGGAATGTCTTGAAGAAGAGGGGGAGGGCGCGTCGCCCGCTCCCTCTTCTTTTCAGGAAATTACAATAGACGCCGACCTTTCCGGGCACAGGCTCGACTTCGCGCTCTCACGCCTCATGGGGATCAGCCGCGGCTACGCGCAGAAGCTTATCAAAGATGGCAACGCGCGCCTTACGCCAGAGCGGCGCATAAAGCCCTCGGTCAAGGTTGCGGAGGGAGACTTGCTCGGCGTCGTCGTGCCGCCAGCGGAAACGCTGGACCTTGAACCGCAGGACGTGCCCTTCGATGTGGTCTACGACGACGAGGACGTAATAGTCGTCAACAAGCCAGCCGGGCTTGTCGTCCACCCTGCGCCGGGCCACTGGAGCGGCACGCTCGTCCACGGCCTTTTGTTCCGTTACCCGGATTTGGGCGCGCTCAACGGCGTGCAGCGGCCCGGCATAGTCCACAGGCTCGACGCGACGACCTCGGGGCTGATGGTCGTCGCGCGCAACGGATTGGCGCAGGAAGGGCTTTGCAAGGATTTCAAGGAAAGGCGCGTACACAAAGAATACCTCGCGCTCTGTTGGGGCGAGCCGCCGCGCGGGGAAGGTTCGGTAAAATATCCGATAGGGCGCGACCCGTACAGCCGCCTCAAAATGGCCTGCGTCGAGGACGGGCGCGAGGCTTGGACGGATTATAAAACACTCTGGAGCTGCGGCGGAAAGTCGCTCGTAATCTGCCGCCTGCACAGCGGGCGGACGCACCAGATAAGGGTGCACATGCAGGCGATAAAATGCCCGCTCGTCGGCGACAGGCTCTACGCGCCTTCGCGCCCGTCGCCATTCGGCCCAGAGCGGCTGTTCCTCCATTCGTGGCGGCTCGGCTTCGTACATCCGCGGACTCGCGAAGAGATGCGCTTCGTCCGGCCGCTGCCGCGGGAGCTCGTCGAGTACCTGCGTGGACTGCGCGCGGGAACAGGCTCTATTTAGGCGCTTTCTCGCTCCACAGCGCCGACTCTCCGGCAACCGTCGAAAATTCCTTATACGTTACGTTCGCTTCGCCGCCTCGTATCGGGCTGACGTATTTGCGGCGCGTGTAGTCGACGCGGCGGCGCGGCTCGTTTTTCGCCTTGCTGTAGAAAACCGCGAGCGAAGCGCAGAACGCCGCGAGCTCTTCAAATTCGCCGCCAGTCAGCGCGACCGTCGGGCGCAGTATGACGTGCGCGCCGGGCACGCCCTGCGCGTGAAACCACCAGTCGTCGGGCAAGGCGAAGCGGAAGGTCAGCCAGCGGTTGCCCTTCGCAGAGAGTCCGGCGCAGACAATCGCCTTTTCAAATTCAAAACGAACATGCGGCGGAAGCTGCGGCTCCTTTTTGCCGCCGCGTTTCTGCTGCGTCTTCGCCATGCCGAGTTCTTCTTCGAGCATCACGAGCGCTTGAGCGTCGTCTACCGACGATGCGAGCGCAAGCTCCTCGCGCAGGTCGTCAAGCTCCTCCCCGACCTTCTGTACGAGCGACGCAGCGCGCTCCTGCGCCGAGACGATTTTTTTATATTTTGCGAAATAGGCCGCCGAATTCTGCGACGGCGAAATGCGCGGATCGAGCGGGACTTTCTGAGAAATTTCGTTTCCTTCCGAGTCGTAGCCGCTCAACTCCGCCTCGGACACCCCGCGCTTTATATTCCATATGTTCGCGACGATGAGCTCGCCCCATAGCTTGAAACGCGCCGGGCTGTCGTCCGAGAGCAGGCCGTGGATATCGGCGAGCTGGCGTTCGCGGCGCTTCGCCTCTTTTTCTATGTGTTTGACTATATTTTTCCTGCGGTTCTCTATTGAGCCGTCCTTCATCGGCGCGAGCGCGATGAGTATGCCCGTCGAACCGTCGGGCTGTTTTTTAGCGTTTGGCAAGAGCTCCGGCAGCGCCGTTACATATTTGCCAATCTTCTGCGCCGTCATCGGCGCGCTCATGTCGTCGTAAAGCCCGCGTAGGTATTCCGCGGCGAGTTTGGCTGGGTACGCGGCGAGGATTTTCAGCAGCGGCCTGCCTACGCCGACGACCTTCATCAGCGTGTCCTCGCGTGGCTCCGCAAGCCATTCCTCGAGCGCTGCGCCTCCGAACAGCGGCGGCATGTGGTAGGGCACGCCTGGCAGCACTGTGCGGAAGCTGTTGTCCGCGGGGTGGATGTGCTTCGCCGTCTCTATTATCAGGCCGTTCTCGTCTGTCATGACTAGGTTGCTGAAGCGCTCCATTATTTCGAGCACGAGCCGCCGTCCGGTCGCGAAGCCCGCGCCTATCGTCTTTCTGAATGTGAATTCGAGAATCCTGTCGCGGCGGAGCTGTGCAACGGAGACTAACTGCGCGCCCGTTAGATGGCTCTTGAGCGCGTTCGTAATCGGCGGAGTCTGGCGTGAGACGGCAAGCAGCGATTTTTTGTCGCGCGCGCTTATCAAGGCGGCGCCGCAGTTCTGAGCTCCCCAAGAAAGCAGCAGCTCCGCGCCTCCCGCGAGAGATATTATCACGGCGCTTCCGCCGCCCTCGACGCGCTGGACACGACGACCCGCGAGCGCCGAAAGCTCGCGGCTCCAGCTCCATATAAGTTCGGGACCGAAGGACAAAGCGACACCTCCACACATAATCTTTCGACGAAATTATACACCATCGGAATTTTTTAACGTCAATCATAATATATATATTAGTTGACATTATAACAATCTTATGTCACACTGTTGTGGCGTTATAGTTGACATGAGAGGTTGGACGAATGAAAAAGGCTGGATGCAGAAGCAAAGATATGGCGCTAATCGCGCTTTTCGCGGCGCTTACGGCGATCGGGGCGTTCATCAGGATTCCGGTTCCAGTTGTGCCGTTCACGCTGCAATTTTTATTTTCCAACCTCGCTGGGCTCCTGTTGGGGCCGAGGCGCGGCGCTGCCGCGGTCGGCGTCTACATGATCGCGGGGCTGATAGGTATCCCGGTCTTCACGCAAGGCGGCGGGCTGTGGTACGTGACGAACCCGACCTTCGGCTACATAATCGGCTTCGCGGCAGGCGCGTGGCTCGCCGGTAGGATAGCGCAGTCGCGTGAGACGGGGAGCTTCGCCCTGCTGCTGGCCGCGAGTTTTGCGAATATCGCAGCGGTCTACGTTTTCGGAGTCACATACTACTGGTTCGCGGCGTCGTACTTTGTGGGGTCGCCGGTAGCCGTCTCCGCACTCTTGCTTTACGGCCTCGTACTCGCCGCGCCGGGCGACGTCGTGCTCTGCTTTGTATCTGCGATGCTCGCCGCAAAAATTCTTCCCCGTATCGGAGGCGGAAATTGTAATGACGGTCAAAGAACTTAAAGAAAAGGTGATGTCAGGCGAAAGCCTAACGAAGGAGGAAGCGTTGTCGCTCGAAACCGCTGACGTCGAAGAGCTGTCGCGCGCCGCCGACGATATACGCAGACGCTTCGCAGGCGGAAGCTTCGACGTATGCACGATAATCAACGCTAAGAGCGGGCGCTGCACGGAAAACTGTAAATTCTGCGCACAGTCGGCTGCCTACCGCTCCGGCGCACAGGAATATCAGCTGATCGGCGCCGGTGAAGCGCTGCGCGAGGCGTGCCGCAGCGAGCAAAGCGGCATAGGCCGCGTCGCGCTCGTAACCTCAGGCAGAAAGCTCAGCAAATCCGAGGTTGAAAAGGTCTGCGAGGTATACGCAGCGCTGCGTGACAAATGCGGAATAAGCCTCTGCGCGTCGCACGGCCTGCTCGATTACGAAGATTTCGTAAAACTTCGGGCGGCGGGCGTGACGCGCGTCCACAACAATCTTGAAACCTCGCGCCGCAACTTTCCGAACGTTTGCACGACGCACGGCTACGACGACAAAATCGCCGCGATAAAGGCAGCCGTGCGCGCGGGGCTTGAGGTTTGCAGCGGCGGCATAATAGGCATGGGCGAGAGCTTCGCCGACCGCGTCGAGCTTGCCTTCGAACTGCGCTGCCTAGGCGTGAAATCAGTGCCGCTCAACGTGCTGAACCCTATAAAAGGCACGCCGTACGAAAATCTGCCGCGGCTCGGTTACGGCGATATAAAACGCGCCGCGGCGCTTTTCCGTTTCGTACTGCCGGACGCGGCGGTACGCATGGCTGGCGGGCGCGGCCTGCTGGCTGACAAGGGGCGCGCAGCCTTCCGTTCGGGCGCGAACGCCGCAATATCGGGAGATATGCTGACGACCGCGGGCATCTCCGTCGAGGAGGACATGAAGATGATAAAAGAACTCGGCTGCGAGGTGAAAAGGCCGTGAGCCGCGCGCTTTTCGTAACCGCAACAGGAACGGACGCGGGGAAGACCTACGTTACGGCGCTTATTGTGAAGCGGCTGCGCGGCGCGGGAATCAGCGCCGGTTATTACAAGGCCGCGCTCAGCGGCGCGGAGGAACGCGGCGGGAAACTCGTCCCCGGCGACGCGGATTTCGTCGCGCACGAAAGCGGCATGAGGGAAGCGCCGGAGAGCCTCGTCTCATACGTTTATAAAAATCCGCTCTCGCCGCATCTCGCCGCGCAAATCGAAGGCAACCCGCCGGAGCTTGACGTTATAAAGCGCGATTTCGCACTCGCGCTCAAGAAATACGACTGCCTCTGCGTCGAGGGCTGCGGCGGAATCGTATGTCCGATACGCTGGGATGACAAACGCCTTATGCTTGAAGACATAATCAAAGCCTGCGGCCTCTCCGTCGTGATAGTCTCGCCGTCGGGCCTCGGCTCGATAAACTCGGCCGTCCTTACCGCCGGGTATGCGCGCGCAAGCGGAATAGCGGTGCGCGGAATAATCATGAACGGCTACGACGAAACGAAGCTTACGCACAGAGACAACAAAAAAATGATAGAGGAGCTCACGGGCGTCCATGTCGCAGCCTGCGTCAAGCGCGGCGACAAGGAACTTCATATCACGCTTGAAGAGCTTCGCGGACTTTTCGGGGAGGCGGCTGAAATTGACGCTTGAAGAAAGAGATCTGCTCCACATCTGGCATCCGTGTTCTCAGATGAAGGACTACGAGGAACTGCCGCCGATACCGATAGCACGCGGGCGTGGCGTTCACCTCTACGACGTTTATGGAAAAGAATACATCGACATAGTCAGCTCGTGGTGGTGTAACCTGCTCGGACATTGCAACCCCGTGATAAACGCCGCCGTCAGAGAACAGCTGGCGCGTCTTGAACACGTAATATTTGCGAATTTCACCCACGAGCCGGCGATACGCCTTTGCGAGGAGCTTTCAGAAATCGTGCCGCACGGCCTGACGAAGTTCAACTTCTCCGACAACGGCTCCGCATCCGTAGAATGCGCGCTCAAGATGGCATTTCAGTACCAGCACCAGACGGGACATCCCGAAAAGACGAAATTCATATGCCTCTCGGACGGTTACCACGGCGAGACGATAGGCGCGCTCTCCGTCGGCTGCCTAGACCTTTACGCGAAGCTGTACAAGCCCATGCTGATGGACGTGGAGCGTATTCAGGCCCCCGACTGCTACCGCTGCCCGTGCGGCAAAGAGCGCGGCGGCTGTGCCGTAGAGTGCTTCGCATTCGCTGAGCGGCTGTTTGAGGAACAGGCTGCGGAATGCTGCGCCGTCATAGTCGAGCCGCTGCTTCAGGGCAGCGCAGGCATGAGGATATATCCAGCTGAATACCTGACGAAACTGCGTGCGCTATGCGACGAGCACAACGTTCTGCTGATCGCCGACGAAATAGCGACGGGATTTGGACGCACCGGAAAGATGTTCGCCTTCGACCATGCCGGAGCAAGCCCCGACATAATGTGTATATCGAAGGGGCTGACCGGCGGCTACATGCCGATGGCGATAACGGTCGTGACTGACGAAATCTACAATGCTTTCTACGCCGACTACCGCGAGGGCAAGGCCTTCATGCACAGCCACACCTACAGCGGCAACCCGCTCGGCTGCGCTGCGGCGCTCGCCGTACAGAAGATACTGAGCGAGGAGAAAATAATAGAAAAAACAGCGCCGCGCGCGAAGTACCTGAACGCGCTGCTCAACGAGACCTTCGGCGCGCATCCGAACGTAGGCGAAATCCGCCATATCGGGCTAATAAACGCGATAGAAATCGTTGATGATAGAAAAACGAAAAAAGCCTTCGACAGTGAAAAGCGCACTGGCTACGCAATATACAAAGAAGCCCTCAAACGAGGACTGCTCTTGCGCCCGCTCGGCGACGTCATATACTTCAATCCTCCGCTTATAATCAACGAAAAAGAGATAGACGAAGCCGTCAGCCGCGCGAAAGGAGCATTCGACGCGGTGATGGGGTTGCGTTAAAACTCCGCGCACTTATGTGTTGACAAAATCAAAAAATGCTGTAGAATACCTCTTTGTGATGTGCGAGTGAATCGCTAGCTCAGTTGGCAGAGCACCGGACTTTTAATCCGGGTGTCCCGGGTTCAAGTCCCGGGCGATTCACCACTGCGGTCCTATCGTCCAGAGGCCCAGGACACCGCCCTTTCAAGGCGGCGACACGAGTTCGAATCTCGTTAGGACCGCCATTTTACAAAATCAGTGGGAGTAGTTTCCCTGTCAGGATCTCACATTTCTCCTCTATTCCTATTTTAAGAATTAAGCTCTTCCAGTCAATCACGGGAGAGCATTTTCTTTTATTTTTTAACCATAACTTTTACGCCAGATGGCATAGATTGCCGCAGAATTGCTATCTCAAAATAATTCCGGAAATGGTCCGGTATCATCCCGGTAGCAAAAAATTCTGACTAACCCAGCGAAACCGATTGAAACTACCCAGAAGCACCTAATATTCCTTAAAGTCGCAATAGTAAGATATTACCCATCAATTTAATACCTCTAAGTCTCAGTATTCTCCGGGATGAGGCGGATAGAATTCAAGACTGGCACATATACGAAGTTCTGCTGCACAGAGTCGGCGATAACCCCCTGTGCTTCACAGTTGTATGACAACCTGTTACGGCTGAAACAGTCTCCCTATGTTTCAGTACGTTGTTATACGACAAATAATTACAGCCATATACGCTGGACAGGCGGGATCGAGAGTCCTGCCTTAGTCTTTACAGAGCCCGGCAATCTCCCGGAACTTATCCATGTACAGATCGTATCCGGTAGAAGAGTATTCCCTGAGGTACAGTTCGGATATTCTTCCGGCCTCTTCCTGGTACTCGTCTATCTCCATGCTTGTTCCGGCATTGAAGAGAACTATAACCTTATTGGCCGCTACTTCTATATTGCGGAGCAGGCTCTCGTTCTCGGGATATTCTTTCAGGGCGGCGTCGAACAGCTTGACCGCATTTTCGAAGAGTTCCTTGTCGTCCTTGAGTATGGCGTACCTGGACAGAATCAGCGCGGACTTGTAGTATATCTGCGCCCGGTCGACATATTCCCCGTTATTGAACTTACGGGCCTGATCGACTGCGGAAGCCCCTTCTCCCAGTATCTTCAGCCTCTCGTCCAACACTTCCTTTACAGCCGCTTCGTCGGGCTTAGCTTCCTTAAGCAGGTCGTTTAAGTTGTGACTTAGTACGTCGTCCAGCTGTAGGGAGAGTTCCGCTATCCTGAGCTTGAGATAGACATAGCTGTAGGGCTCTTCTTCGAGATTCAGGGACTCGAGTTCTTTCTCGCACCCCGCAAGGGAGTCCCGGCAGAGCTTGGCCGCCGCATCTCTGTCTACCGTCAGCAGAAGGTCCGACAACCTGCGTTCCGCGATAGAGGTCTCGCTGCGGATTATCTGAAGGTCTCTGGTGCTGCCGTTCTTTACGGCAAGTTCTTCCGCCGTATTCAGGGTCTCTATCGACTGTTCCAGAGACTTGCGAGTCTCTTCGTCTGTCAGTCTGCCCGTCTCGGTATGGGCGGTCAGGAACGATCCGAGGCCGATATAGTAGAGTATCTTCGCACTGTCTGACGCACCGTCCACGTACTTTTCCGCCTCGGCATAGGCTTCTTCGGCCAGCTTGACGTTCTTCTCGCTGCTCTTAAGGTCCCCCATCATAACGTACAGGTTCCCCAATCCTGCGTAGATGACCGTGTATGCGTCGTCGGAGATATTCTCTACCTCAGATGCCCTGACGAGTGCGGAGACCGCGTTCTCGTACTTAGAATAAGCGGTACCCGCGTCGGTCATGCCCCATAGCTGGTACAGGTCTCCCTGTGCGATAAGGAGTCTCGCACGTTCTTCCGGCATTCCGAGAGGCATAGTGTCCAGCATCTTAGTGCAGCCCTCGATCATCCTCTCGTAGTCGTAGGAGTCTATCCCGGACATATCTTCTGACGCCCTGGTTATGAATGACTGTGCTTCTGCAATGAACCCCGTAACGTTAGCCTTACGGGCTTCGGTGCGGACTTCCGCCTTCTCTTCGAACTCGCCTATCTTGGCGCTGATACGGGCTACGTCTGCGGCGGTCTCGTCCTGCTGTTTAGCGAGCCTTTCTATCTTCTGCGCCATGTCGGGCAGCGCGCTCTCGGACAGGTCTCCGTTCAGGGCTCGTCCACTGAAGCTGAATCCCCAGACTACAGCCGCTATAAGCCCGTACGCAAGGTAGGAAGTGTATCTCTTTCTCTTGGTTACATCTGCCTCCCCCCTGGCCTTATAGAACATCACCACTATAGTCGGCGCTACAATCGCAGGGACTATATAGAAGGCCCGTATGTCGTTGCCCTTCAAGTCCGCCAGATTGACCAGCAGGGCTGCAGCTGCGGAGAGGAACTTGTTCGTACAGATTATCGATATACAGTCTTTCAGCAGCATTTTTATCTGGACAGGGATCTCTGAGGAGCCTATTTTAGGCAGAGACTTAGGAACGTCCGCCTCTGACAGGATATAAGAGGGGATCGAGTATCCTTTCTCGTTGGCTTCTTTAGTGTATATCAGGGAATTACACCTGTCGTCCATGTAGCTGAGGTCTTTAGTCGGGGGCTTCACTCTTAGGAACGACGATTCGCCGGTATCGGTTATGAGGTCGTTCCAGTACTCCCAGATCGCGTGTATGGCGCATATACTGCCTGTGTCTTGAGGCTCTTCTCCGTATTTAGCGACGATGATCCTTCTTGTGATGCACTGGCGGGAGAAGCAATCAAGTAAGAGATCGAAGACTTCGTCTGTGTACAAATAGTTATTGTAGCCTTTCTTAGACTCAATCTTGACGCTTCTCAGTCTATCCCTGTATACCGGGTTGGCTTCCATCAAGTTGATATTGTAGTGCATGGTAGTCCTGTCACGCTGCAGGACTATGGCTATTTCCGTGACTGACCACAGACGGTCCTTGGAATTCTTTGGTTCCTGGGGTTTCGTCTCTTCAAGAGATATATCTTCAGAAGTAGGGGCTTTATGAACCGGGCCAAGAGGCGCGGCAATACGCATAAGAACTGGAGGATGCGTGGCCGGATCCTGCATTATCTTCTTGATCTGTCCCAGAGTCAGATTCTTAATACTGTTATACTGCAGGAAGAGTCCTATTCTCTCCCTGATTCGGACTTTATCTTCTTTGTAGGAATTGCAGATCTTCTCCAGCGACGCCTTTACACTGTCCGGTAAAATGTAAGATCCATCCATAGCCATGCCTCATTCCTTCAGGACGCTGAAGGAATGATAGCAAACGGATCATGCGGCGCGCAAGAGAGAAGTTAAGCGTTACCTGAGGTTCGCCACGTAATCGTACTTATCTTCAGAAACAGCTGAGATAAAGTCTGCCTTAGCCTCCGCAATGCTATGAAAGTACTTCCGGAAAGGGGTCGAGACACTATCCGCCCAATCCTTGGATTTGGGCTTAGGTATCCTGATTTCTTTGTATCTCTGGCCTATATCTTCTCTATTAGTCTGCATTAAGGTGATCCTTCTCCATTGCAGCCGTACCGCCTTCAGAGACAATGCCCACAGAAGATAAAATGGAGAATATTCGTCGTTATTAGCCCTGATTACAAGAACTTCTTTCGTAAGGACTATTTGTTCTTCACCCGGGACTAGAATAGAGAACTCTCCTATATTTGAGCTTGCCCTACTGGGAGACAGAAGGTCCCAAGCACGGAGATTACTTTTCCCGTCTTTAGTTTTCCAATACTTCCGGGCCAGTTCTATAGGGATCAGATTGGTCGGGTTGACGTTTACACGCATATCGCGTATATCAGAAACTTTCACATAAGGGATTGTTCCGTTCCTTACGTCGTTGCCGGGGCTTCCATGTCCGTTAAAGATAGATATTGTGCCAACGTCGCTAAGTTCTCCAAGAGAGATGCCGCCTAACCCCTCTTTATGCAATAGATCGTCAAACGGCTGATCTAAAGACACGTCATGGTAAGAGGGGACTAAAACCCCTTTATCATAAACAGACCTCAAGCGTACGGTGTTAAACAGATGTTTCTCCCCTTTGGAGTAACTGCAACATTGGCTCCACAATTCGTTATCTATCTCGTTCGTTCTGCGTCCTTCTTTATCTACTACATACTTGTCGCTGCCGTTCTTGTAGATACCGCATGTCCTGGAGGTCAGAATGGTTACAGTATCCTTATCCAGATCAAGATTGGATTTGTCCTTATCCAGCTTTTCAAATACATACAGGTTAGTCTTAGCTCTGCAGAATCCCTGGAAGGCTTCCATAGGAACGTTGGCGACACATATAGGTTTAAGGTGGTCTTGCGCCCACCTGCGGACATATGCATAGGAGGGGGAGAAGAAGTATGTCTCAGGAAGTACTATACACATGGTTCCGCCAGGCTTCAAAAGGTCGCAACACCGATTGAACATAGCAAGACCCAGTTCGACGTCTTTGTTATTGTCGATATAACGTGTAATGCTTAGTCCTGATTTCTTTGCTTCAATAAAACTGATCTTAAGAGGAGCCCCAAAGGGAGGATTGGTCAGTACCTTTGTGAACCTGTTGTTCTTAAAAGAGTTGGACAACAGGTGAGGATACTTTGACTCCCATGTATGGGTCAGTACGCTGTCTCCTCTGACGCAATGAGCCGAACCGTCCCCCAGAATTTGCATAATCGCCTTAGTCAGCTTTATGCCGATCGCATCTTTGTCTATACCGTATATATGCAGCTGCGCCCAACGCGACACCTCTTCATTGCTTTCAGAATAACGCTTCTTCATGTCCAGGAGGCATTCGATAAGGAATCCTCCTGTACCACAGGCAGGATCTATAATGATGTCGTCTACGGATATATTCATCAGCCGTACCGCGGCCTGTATAACCTGTTGCGGCGTGAAATATTGTCCTTCCTCCTGTTTAAGCGCGGCACTCCGAAGTACCTGAAATGCAATGGAAACGGTATCGGCCCCAACGTCTATGAAGTTAAACTTGGAGATCCTGTTGACAATTCTATGAACGGTTACGTCGTCGAATAAGATTTTCCTGTCTGAGTCCGTTGTAAACACGTCGGGATAGACTTCTATGAACGAACTGAACCTATCTCTGATATATGCCGCCGTAGCGCTGGGAGTTGCAAACGTCCTGAAGTAAACTTCAGCATTCGACGCCAGCTTCCCGTATTTGTCGCTGTCCAACTTAAGCAGAACCAGGTTACAGAGCTGGTCAAGTTGTTCCTCTCTACGGGTAACGTTAGCGTCATGTGCTACCACAACGTTAAGCAGATCTGTGAAGACACTATACAATACGTCTTTAGATGGAACCTTTAGGTCAGCAAACGTGTACTTGACCTTCTCCGGAGAAATAGGGGCGCCCTGCGAGGGAATATCTCCTACCAACATATGCTTAGGATACTCCAGCCCTTTACTGCCTTTGTACACAAATAATGCCTCCGCAGTCTTGTCTGCGCTGTTAGCCCATATTCCCAGCTTTACATGAGGTTCAAGGCCCATATATGCCTCAAGCTGCTGAAGACCTTCCCCAACTTTGGGCTGCTTGCATTCGATGATAAACAGAAGATGTCTGTAGTCCCCTGTAGTTTCGGGGCTTTCAAATACCGCGACGTCGACGGGAAAGTACGAGAACGACTTGCCGGCCTCTCTCCTGGACGCATCAGAGGGAGTCTGAGGAACTTTCCATTCGTCTTTGCCGAAGATAATCTGGTCTATATTCCACCCCAGATCCAACAGGTATTCTACAAGTGGGCCGACTACCTGTTGCTGCTCAGTCCCTTCCTTTAGCTTGCGCGCTATCTCTTCTCTCACCGAAGACACTCCTCTTCAGGAATCTGCTGCCGCTGTGTGCAACAAGCGACTCCAGCATTATACAACAACGCACGGCTGCACACTATGAGAAGGGGATACTGTTGCTATCCTGCGTAGTCCAATGCGTGGGACTTGAAGGCGGTCCTGTCCTTAGTATTCACAGTGTTCTCATACTGTAGTCCTCCCTTAGGCAAGGTTCGCTAATATCTCAGAATTCCCCGGCTTTAGCTATGGGGAGTATGTCAATCCACTAATACTGGCATACAGACAGATTCCAAAACAAACGGAGCGCGAACATACGGCGGTTCAGGCCCGGTGATTGTTTAACTGCCTCGGAGTATGCCAACATAAGAGACAGAGAACATGAAGGAGTGGCTGTAAGTTGACTGCTAATACCGATAACTACGATGCTCAGAGTATAACCGTCCTGGAAGGGCTGGCCGGGGTTCGTAAGCGTCCCGGGATGTATATAGGCGACGTAGGCGAGTCCGGCGTCCATCATCTTGTCTGGGAGATTCTTGACAACGCGGTCGACGAGGCGCTTACAGGATACTGTACCAAGATAGACATCGTCTTAGAGAAGTCAGGCGCGGTAGTTATAACCGACGACGGCAGAGGCATTCCTACAGACATGCATCCGGTCAAGAAGATTCCTGCTGTGGACGTAGTCTTCACTATGCTGCACGCGGGAGGCAAGTTCGACTCGAAGTCTTACGGATTCAGCGGCGGACTCCACGGCGTAGGGGCTTCCGTTGTCAACGCGTTGTCGGACTGGGTCAAGGTTACTATCGCGCACGGAGACGGGTATGTCTGGAAGCGTGAGTATGTGAAAGGCGTGCCCCGGGGAGATCTGAAGCCAAAGAAGAACTCTTCGGCCAAGCGCGGCACTGCGGTGGAGTTCCTTCCGGACTTGTCTGTATTCACCGAACATAAAGGATTCGACAGTCAGAAGATACTGAGACGTATCAAGGAGATCTCCTATCTGCTGCCCCTGCTCAAGTTCACGCTGACGGACGACCGCCCTGAAGAGAAGCAGACATGGACTATATGCAGCACCAAGGGCCCCGCGGGACTCGTCAAGGATATAGCCGAAGGCCGGGAGACCGATATTGCGGAGCTTAAGTTCGATACAGAGGGCAATAACTTCGTTACTTCCCAGAGGAATATATTCTCGACACATTACGAAGACCAGGACTTCCGGGCGGACGTGTCGTTCGCATACGTGAAGGCGTATAAGGAGACCCTGCTGTCGTTCGTCAATCTTATCCCCACGGACGATGGAGGCACACACGTAACCGGCTTCAGGGGCGCGCTGACCAAGTGCGTGAACAACGCGGCCAAGAAGAAGAACATCCTGAAGGGCAAGGTCTCCAACCTGACCGGCTCGGAGCTCCAGGAAGGACTGCTTGCCGTAGTCAGCGTATTCGTCAAGGATCCGCAGTTCGAGGGGCAGACGAAGAAGAAGCTCGGCAACGGGGACGTAGAGGCGAAGGTCAGCACGGCAGTGTACGACGCGCTGGCTAAGTACTTCGACGAGAACCCGAAGGAGATAAAGGCGATTACGGACAAAGCCCTCTCGGCGAGAAAGGCGAGGGAGAAGGCGAAGGCAGCGGTGGAACTTGTCCGTCACGGCGCTTCCAAGAACAGCCTTCACGAAAGGATGGAACTTCCTTCGAAGTTAGCTTCCTGTACTTCCGGGGACAAGTCCAAGTGCGAACTGTTCTTAGTGGAGGGGGACTCCGCGGGAGGATCGGCCAAACAGGCCAGAAACCGGGAGTATCAGGCTATCATGCCTCTCCGCGGCAAAATACTGAACTGCCATAAAGCTGAGCTGCATAAGATTGTAGCGAACGCGGAGATCAAGTCGATGATACAGATACTCGGCTGCGGCACGAAGAACACTTACGACGAGAGCAGGCTGCGTTACGACAAGATAATCTTCCTGACGGACGCGGACGTAGACGGCAGCCATATATCCTGCCTGCTTATAACGTTCTTCTACAACATTATCCCCCAGCTTCTCGAGAACGGACACATATACGTGGCTCAGCCTCCGCTCTATCTGTTCCGGAAGGAACGGTCAGGGCCGGAATACCTGTTCTCAGATGAGGAACTTCGCAGGAAGACCGAGGCGTACCGCAAGGAATGCGCCAAAAGAGGCAAGACGCCGAACTATAAGGTCCAGAGATACAAAGGGCTGGGAGAGATGAACCCCGAGCAGTTGTGGGTCACGACTATGGACCCTGAACACAGGACGCTGCGCAAGGTGACTATCCACGACTGGGAGAAGGTGTCGAAGTCTATAGACCTGCTTATGGGAGACGACGTGGAGCCTCGCAGGAACTGGATTATGGAGCACGGTGCGGAAGAGTTTGCGGGACTCGACGTCTAAATGGTTGTTTAGGAATCTTTCTGTATGCCAATATTAGTACAGTCAACGGGAGGCCGTGGTATCTCGGCTTTGCGGACGGGGAGGTAACTCAGATAAGTATGCGTAACAAGAATATAGAAGTCACATACGGGCTGGCGCAGCTTGCGGCGCTTATCTGGCGGGAGCATCCGGACTACGACAAGAGGGCGGTGCTGCAGGAGATCGCTTCCAAGTATCTTGCGGATGGGCTGTTCCTGAGCAACTACGGAAGGGTCATCCTGAACCTGAACGGTATGAAGGGTATGGATTGGGAACAGGACGCGTCGGATATATTGTACGGCCTTATTCTGAGGGCTGCCGCTTCTACTTCGCTTGACGGAACGGACGCGGTCAGGATGCTCTTTACGCCTGCGTTCAAGGTCAATGTGGTCGACGACGAACTCGATACAGAAGAAGTTATAAATTCTCTGAAGAAGAGGGTAAAGGAGAACCTTGCCGGAGACATGAGGCTGCACGGCGCGAAGGCGTACGGGGCTATGTCTGATATAGCTTCCGCACAGCCCGGTCAGGTACAGGAAGTCTACGCCGGGCTGATTCTGAAGAAGAAGATCGAAGATGGGCGTAAAGTCCTGGAGATAGAGAGGTCTGTCTTCGCGGACGAGATGGACACATACACGCTGCTCGAGGCGCTGCAGAATCTTACGGACACCGCTGCCGGGGATAATCTGTCTTTAGGGACACTGAGGCTGCACAGGAAGTATGACGCGGTATATTCGCAGCCCGACTGTCGCGCCGCGATGTATAACTTCATCAACGGGTCCGCGTCCAGACTCAGCAGGGAGCCTTCGGAGGAGGTACTTTCCTCCGTGTTCTTCATTATTAAGAGCGGGATCAGGGTCGATATGACAGGCGAGGAGCTGCGCGGGGTGAAGCGCGAGCTGTCGTTCGTATGCAACGCGTCGAGACTGGAACTGCTGTATCTGGCCGCCTATATCGCGTCGCAGTATCCGATCTTCGACAACGTAAAAATTATGGGTTACAGCCCGCAGGAGTTCCTGAGCAAGTATGAGGGCGAATGGGTCGCGGAAGGCAAGGTGGCTCTGGGAATCGTACCTGACTACACCGCAGTCTATGAAGACGGTAAGGTAGAGAAGTTCATAGGCGGCTACGATCCTTCGGAGCCTGAGCCGTCATTGGCGGACGAACTCTTTATAAGATAGGAGATCCCGGCGATGTCCCGTATTCGTAAGTTCGTCGAGAATATAGATTCCGGGCGGAAGAAGTTCGCGCGGGAGACTGCCGAGAAGAGCGACAAGCAGTACCGGTATCTTCATGCGGAGTCTGAAGGACTCGACTCTGAACGTTACAGAGATTACTTCAGGGAGCTGCGTGAACGGGACAAGGCCCGCCGCAAGGGATTCTTCTACAGGGTTACGGGCATAACCCCGCTGACCTATACAGTCGTGCCTCCTTCGTCCCCCCCGTATATGCAGAAGCGGGCCGAAGACAGGTTCTTCGGTATGACGGACGAGGAGTTCGAAGGGTTTATGAAGGCGGCGGAGAGGTATCCGTTCAGGGCTGAGAATATGAGGCTTCAGAGGAACGGAGGCAGCTCCGTAGAGCTTCTGTTCCTGAACTACTGGCCCATAGTGCTCTTCTTCCTGCTGGAGACGGGGCTTATACTCTGTTTTACGTTGCCTGCGTCGGCGGGAGCCTGGATTCCCATAACGGGGATAATCTGCGCTGCGGTCCTGTTATGGCTGCTCAAGTGGGCCAGGGTGAAGAAGGATCTGGGGCTGAAGTTCTTCTGCCCGTTCACGATCGGGTTTCTCTGTTCATCCCTGACCTCGTTCGAAGAAGACGACGACGAATCAGAAGACGCCGCAGCTGCAAATGCAAATGCAAAATAAAGGCGCGGCATATATAGAGATAAAGGAGGGAGCCGGCTGTCCTGCAGAGGATTAGGCACAGAGATTGGCTGAAAATGAAGAAGTAATGTTTGAGAAAGAACCCGCAGAGGAGACGGAGGGCGTTAAGAGCCGCCCTAAACTGGGATATTTCCTGAAGCCGAAGAAGGAGAAGGAATCGGCGGGAAAGCCCGCGAAGGATCAGGACGAAGATACGCCTGACGGCGAGAACGTCGAAGAAGACGAAGACGCTCAGGAGATAATCAACGACGCGGAGAATATAGAGGAAATACTTGACAAGGAGGACAACTCTACTCTGCAGTCCGCGTTCAGGGCATATAGTTTATATCTTCGCAAGTATCCGCGAGTCACCCCCGAGAGGGAGAAGGAGCTTGGCCGTCTTATACAGAACGGAACTCCCGAAGAGTCTGAGGCTGCATTCAAGGAACTGACCGAGGCTAATCTTACGCTGGTGGTGGCCTGTGCCAGACGTATGTCCGAGAAGTTCGGAACCGGAAACGACAGTATTTTGGACTATCTCGATATGATCCAGGAGGGCAATCTCGGGCTTATGACCGCGGTCTCGAAGTTCAATCCCGAAGTAGGGACACGCTTCTCCACTTACGGGGTTATATGGATTCGCAACGCGATCGAGAGGGCTATGTACAAGCACAAGCAGGCGTTCACTGTTCCCGGTTATGCGGGAGCTTCGCTGTACACTCTCAGTTCGTATATACGGATGTACCTGGAGGGCAAGGAATCTGAGATCCCTAAGGACAAGCTGAACAGAGTCAAGGAGCTTGCCGCGATAGCCCGTACTCCGGTCTTTATAGATCAGCTTGAGGATCCGTCTACTACGGGAGGCATAGTGTCGCCTGAGTCCTTGAACGCGTCGGACGGAGAAGAGACCGAGAACGAGAACGTCATAACGCAGATGGGCAAGGACGCGGCTATGGACGTTATTCATCAGGCATTCCTGGATACTTTCACAGAGGAAGAGTACTACTATCTCTGCAAGCGTCACGGCCTGGGGTACTTCAGCTCCGCGCAGCCCAGTTCGATCAGGGGGCTCGCTCAGGATACCAACGAGAGTATCGAATACGCGAGACAGGAACTTAAGTATATCGCTGACGTAATGGGTGCAAGCCAGTATATCAAGAGTGTATGGGGAGACTGCCCTTCTCTTTAAGGTCAACTATCCGCCACTTACGCGCTAAAAGCGCTTAGAAGCGGGGGCTTGCTAAGGTAAGAGGCAACACAGCCGGTAGTTGAGCGAAGCATGACGGATGCGCTTACACTTAGAGGTTTCCCCAGCCGTTGCAGGAGAAGCAGCGGTTGTAGATATTCCCGGGGTTGTCGCTAAAAGCACTCCGGGGAAGGCGGCTCAGCAGTATGTAGACGCGCTCAAAACGGAGCTTCAAAAGGTCTATGACGAGTATGCCAAGACCGAGAAGGGTCCGTCTATGATAGAGACCCGGCGTGTAGAGCTGGATCACCGGTACAACGTAGAATATGCCAGAGTATCGGGCCTTGTGGCAGACAGGCTCAGAACGGTCATGGACAAGTGGCTCGAGTCGAACAGGAAGGGCGTTACGATAATTCTGCCCAAGAGTTCGACGGTCGCGGTGAGCGTCAAAGCGGATATAAGCAACGACATCCTGAAACTGTTCGATAAGGAGAAGATCAAGTTCTAGGCGGTATTGCTGACGCAGACATATATGATACTTGCGGAGCCTTCTGTTTCAGGGGGCTTCGCTTTCTTATTGTAAGCGGCCTCTCAGAGCGGAGCCTTCCTGCTCAGAGCAACTTATATACTTAACTCCAGAAGATCAAGGGGGGCTTACAAACTATGACTAAGACTGAATATTACGGTATCCCTGAAGATATAAGCAGCATCAGCGGGGAGCTGTACGCCGCTATAAACAAAGCTGTCGGCGATCCCAAGTGGCGCGACGATGAGTATAAAGAATATCTCGCATCTCTCAAGGAGGAACGGATAGACAAGGCCGAGACTCCGGAAGAGAAGAGGGACAACCGCGAGTCCATGTGCGTAGAGATACAGGCCGCGCTGGACTATCTCCCCGCACGGGAGGAGAACAGGGACAGCTGCAGCAAGGACGTTGCAGAAGCGGCCCATACGGCAATTCAGGAGCTCGATCTCAACAACGGTCAGTATCAGGAGATTGTGCAGGGCAATCCCGACATAAGCAAGCGTGCCAGGTCGTTCGTAGAGACTATCAAGCACAACGCGAAGAAGCTCACTATAGCGGCGCTTATGGCGTCTATGCTGATCGGAGCTCCGGGCAAGTTCTCCCTGACGAAAGAGGCGGAAGCCCTGGATCTTGGAAGAATACTCGTAACGGGCACTCTCAGCGCGATCGCTTCCAGTACCAGCGTATCCTACAGCGACGGTGAGTTCGACTTCGACTTTGACGGGGAATACTTCGGAGACAAGCTCGGACGCAACGTCAGGAACGGTATACAAGACACCTTCGACGATACGATTTCAGGTATGAAGAGGGGCTACGAGGACGGGCGGGAGTACACAGCCCGCGTAAAGAAGGCGGGACGCGCTATGGCGAACGCGCTCGAAGCGTTGTCCCCCGACGGGAGAGAGGTAGCCCTGAGAACGTTCGTAATGGCTCACGAGATGGGCGGCACGAATCAGGTAGAGTCCGCGGTGCTTGCGCAGATCAACAACGCCACTTCGGGAACGGGGCTGAGCAAGTCCCAGCTGCAGGATGTAAATCTCTTCGTCAAGGAAGTCAGCAACAACTATAAGTACTCGGACAGTTCCGGCTACTCTATAGAAGACTCGTATAAGGCGGCGCTGAAGTTCCTCGGCAAGAGAGATGGATACGACCGCGAGCAGGATATGCTGAAGACTATGGTCACCACAGCGTCGCTGACTTCTCAGGCTATAAAGAACGAGAACGTCAAGACCGCGAACGTCCTGCTGGGCATGATGGACAGGATGTACGACTCGTCCAAGGAATACTACGACTCCTCCTCTATGAGGAAGCTCGTCAAGGAGACCAGACAGGCGGTCAGAGAGGCTGCCGAGAAGTACTCAACTAAGGAAACGGTCGCAAAGTACAACCTGAACGCTATAGACGTGGAACCGATATCTCTCATTACGGTGGCGGGCGGCGCGCTCGGCGCCGTCGTCAAATCCATCGGCGCCGCGGAGCTTTCCGAGTCCGAAGAACGGAGAATGACCCTGGAAGAGAAGGCGCAGATGATAAGGCAGCAGATGGCAGAACGGGAAGACTATGAACTAAGTGACAGGGGCTAAAGCAGACGCACAGGCCCGGGCAGAGTCAACGCCAGGGAAGGGAGTGCGGATACTGCGAAAGAAGGCCGGCAAGAAGCCTGCAGCCGGAATCACACAATACAATCCCAGGCTTATAGCGGCCTGGCTCAAATCCCTTCCGGGACGGACTAAAGTCAGAAATATACCGGTCTCCGAGTACAAGTCCAGACTGAGCTCGATAGAGAGCCACGGAGAGTTCTGCGGGACTGAAGAGTTCTACAGAGGGCTGGCTTCGGAGATAACGGACAGGCTGCTGGAAAAGTACCCGGACGGGGCGGATGCGGAAGACAGGTCGAGAGCCGCGGCGCTGGAGTTCTTCTCTAAGAACAACGCGTTAATGTACGGATTCATAGCGGTGATGAACAAGTCTTCCCTGTACGGGGAGATTACGGAGTCGAACTTCATCAACTCTTGTCCCAGCATAGACCGGTACGCAAGGGAGACAGCCGCTTCCATGATGGAGGACTTCGTTCTCGACGAGTTCGAGAAACAGTGGACCGGAAGGGACGAAGAATATATAGAGACAGACAGATAAGGCGGGAAGACTCAATGGTCCCCCGCCTTAGTCTTGTGATGATACAGACCGGCAAATGCGCCGGTGAACAGCGCTGCAGGCTGCGACAGACTTAACTAGAGTAGAAACACCGTTGCGATACCGGCGTAGAGCATTAAGGCATCTTTAAGAACATAAGCATGTCGGTGATTGGTTCTTTATGGGGACAATATTGCCGTTGCGGTCGGTCTGCACGCCGGGATTCGTCAGGCACCATTTCAGGACGGGATTGTTGTTATAAATCACCTTATGCGCCTGCAAGTCCGCGCCCAACGTCTGTATGGGCAGGGACAGGGTTTTCGCGCCCTGTATGCAGCGAACCATTGTTAAAGCCCTGTATTTGCATTTCTTCCACAAAGTACCGTGCGGAATAGCTGTCATAGTATACCCACGCCGGGAACAGGTCGTATTTGCGGACAGTACGCGCAGAATTGTATTGCCGCAGTACATTGTCGGACTGCTGAAACGGCACAGGGCATTGCAGACGGAACAGCGGTTCAGAATGGGCGGGCAATGGAAAAACGCCGATTTGGTCTTTACAAACAAGTCCGGCGGTTTCTATCTCGCAACGAACATGAACAACAAGCTGAAACGCATTATTGCGGGAACGGACCTGCCGCAGGATTTGCACCTGCATTCCATGCGTCACACTCACGCTTCATTGCTGATTAACTCCGGATTAATGATGTATAATGACGTTAGAAAGAGGGTGATGACTAATGCTATATTTGACGAATTTACATGCGTTAAATTTACCATGCCTGCTTGACACATGCGGGGACTGGCATACATCGGCATTGGATTGGCATAAATTACATTTAAAAAACAGCGAGGACTCTATATTTGGAGATTACGGCATAGAGTCAAATAAGACAATTCCTGAGCACAAAGAAAGATATAATGTGGCAAACCATATTCGCGCAATCCTAGACTTGCTCGCAGAGAAAAAGTTTAGTTTGATTTCTAATTTTAAAGATGATTTTATTTGCAATGACTCATATACGCAAGAAATCTTTGAAAAGGTATATGAATTATTGCCGAATAATGACATAGAGGCTTTTATGAGAAAAACGTACGGAAGGAGATGGCGACATTGGATTGGAGAAAAGCGCATGGAGAAGTAATTGATGACTTTCTCCGTGAATTGAATCAGCAGACGGATAGATATATTTTAAAAGGCGGAACCGCATTGGCTAAATGTTATGGGCTGGATCGTTTTTCCGAGGATATAGATTTAGACGGTCGTGGCGAAATGATCGTAGAGCTATGCAAAAGATATGCAGAACAAAGAGGTTATGACTGCAGAGTTGCAAAAGACACTGATACAGTAAAGAGATGCATGCTGCATTATGGTGGAATCAAGCCACTGAAGGTGGAAATGTCTGCCAGACGCAAAAACATCTCTCAAAGTGAAATTACAAAGATTAATGGCATATGTGTGTATACGATAGATATGCTCGCTATGATGAAGGCTAATGCCTATCAGCAACGAGATATAATTCGTGATTTATATGATGTAACCTTTATTATTAATCATTATTATGACGAATTGAGCTCATCAACGCAATTCTCACTGCAAAACGCATTACAGTATAAGGGAATAGAACACTTCGACTACATTATTCACGATCAACCGGATGAACTGATAGATGTTGATGTCCTGGCAGAACACTTTTTAGAAGCTTTTGAGAAGACAGGATTAATACTTGGAAACGATGAACTTGAAGAAATACAAGAGTGTGAGCGCGATAAATATGAACCCGATGACGACTTTGAACGTTAATCATTTAGAAACAGCATCAACACTCACGAGTCTTCGTGCATCGCAGCATATTTCTCAAAAAGAGCTTGCAAAAAGCACAGGGCTTACTCAACAGGCGATTCCTCGAATAGAAAACGGAGCATATGCACCGTCATTGAAGAATCTATTATTAATTGCAGATGCATTGGGGTATGATGTTGTACTAAAAAGGAAATAGGTAACTATCACAAAGGATAAATGCGAAGAAGTGACGCCTGTCCCAAAATTGAACATCCCGGAACTTATCAAAAATGCTTGTGTAAAACCCAAAGATAATGATTATGAGTACATTATCCACGTATCACCTGTTTCTAAGCGCAATCAAGATCAGGGTCTTAAAAAGAAATATACTACAAAAACAGTTACGCCAAGAGGCGCATACATAGATAAGCTCATAGATCTATCTGAAAAAAATGAGCTTTTCGGATAACTTAAGACTGTATGCGGTACTTCTCGTTCTTAAGGAGTGCTGCGATAAGTCCATGGACACGCTTTTTGTCATCATTATCCAGCTTATCGTAAAGAAGACTAAGGCTTGCGGCACTGTTATCTGATTCCTTTTCACCGATACGCCATAAGGGTTCCACGTTAAGAGTGGCAGCCAGCAATGCAAGAGTGTCATTTCCTGGCTGCATGACGCCTGAAAGATATTTAGATATGTTGCCGCTACTGATGCCGGAGGCCCTAGAAAGAGCAGCCTGTGTTATGCCACGGGCTTCCATGGCAGCCTTTAGACGGTCACTGATATTACGCTATATGTTGCGGTTGGTTGAGTGTCATGGAATATCGTTTTATTTGAATATTCTTTGAAAAGAAGAATATATTGGCAGATAAGGCGGGAAGACTCAATGGTCCCCCGCCTTAGCCTTGTGATGATACAAACCGGCAGGAAAGCCGGTGTATGACGATATTAGAGCAGGAACAGTACGAACACTCCTGCATAGTACATGGTATCTATCAGACTGTATGTTATGGTTCTCAATATTCCTTCGGGGAAGAATCTGAAGGCGCTCAGCCAGCCCAGCCAGAAGCGGTAGAACGGCACATAGGCGAATCCTATGACTAGCGCCATGATGAACTGGAATATATACATATACAATATAATATACGACTCCTGACGATGCCCCTTGCTCATGCACATCACCGTGCAGCTCACCTTCAGCCCTATAAGCGCATGCAGGGCCAGCTTAGGGCCTCCCGCTTCCCCGTCCTGAGGGGATACAGCCGACTTTATCGTACTGATTATCCAGCCCAGAATCAGTACCCACGCCACCAGACAGTAGACGGCTATGATAATGTTGAAGAAGAACGCTATCGCGCCTATAACAAATACGAATATGAACAGCCACAGGATCGAATGAGCCGTCGTGGCGTCCGAATACTCCGACGGCGTATACCACCCGCTTGGCTCGGTCGCGCTGCAGAGGTAGCTTGTAATCCCCAGAATAGCGCATACCGCCAACAGCGCCTTCAGGACTAAGATGTTGAACATCCATGAGACCGTCCGGCCTACGGTTCTCTCCATTCTGCCTATTCTTGCAAGCATAGCCGCTACCTCCACACGTTCCAATAAAGGTAACGCCCAATCCATAAGCCGGCCAGAATTATAATCGCCTGCATGATCCATAACTTCTTACAAACCTCAAAGACTTCAAGATAGTTGATCTCGTGCTTAGACAATGTCCATTCCTCCCCGGCGCAATTCTACCATGGGAGAACGCATATTTTGTCTGGGATTCTGAACAAAACTGTAGGAACAGATCCCTGTATCTGTTGTTTAGCTCTCTTTTCGTATGCCATCATGACAATATCGATACTACACGTGAGGGGGCTAACAATGGTACACCGCGATCACATAAACCTTACCACTACGCTGTTCTGCTCTTCCCTGCTGCTGCCGGTCTCGATTCCGTCCGTCTCCGCACTGGGAGGCTACGCATATATTCCGTTCCTCTTCGGGAGCCTCCTCCCGGACCTGGACATATCCCTGTACGATCAGGGGCACAGATATAAGAGCCCGGCGCATAACATGGGCTATGCGCTGCTCTTTACGGCTCTGTTCGCCGTATCCGCATATATATTCAAGCAGACGTATCCCGCGAAGGCGCCGGTTAATGCGGACTCCGTAAGATCTCTGCTGAATAATTTCGGAATATATAAGCTGCTGGTCGTATGTGCCCTTATATCCGCGGGCTGGTGCGCGCATCTGTGCGGCGACTTCATCCAGGGCGGAGTGAAGTTCTTCGGCAAGAAGATAGGCTTCAGGAGCCTGACCTGGGACGTGTATTACGGACCCTCGACTTCCCTCTTCAATCTGTCGTGCGCAGGAGCATGGCTGGGCTGGGTACTGCTCGCCTGTGCCTATGGCGCTCTGTTCTACGCCTGGCTCAACAGGGAGTTGTCGATAGCCCCTGCGGCGGCATACTTCACCTGCGCCGCGGCCTCAGGATGCGGCAAGGCGGTAGCTTCCATGTGCGCGCTCTGCACTGCGATATGCGCCGGAGTACTCTTCACAGGAGCCCTGCCGTTCGACATTCTGTCGTTCCTTTAGATTAGGGCATCCGGGGGATGATATGTACGGGTGAGACGGTTATCTCGCGAACGCGGCTAAATCCTGTTCAGTCACGTCTTCGGCCATGTCTTTGTATGCCCGGTACTCGTAGACCATGCGCGTTAAGTCCTGCATCCCTTCAGACCTGGAGTCTTGTCCTTCTCTGAAACTTTCAAAGTCAGCGCCCGCGTCCAGCAATTCGTAGATACGGGCAGCAAGCAGTTCCCGGGAATGAAGGTCAGGTATGGCGGGGCGGGCCTTGAGCCAGAGGAATCGCTTACATAGCTGGGATAGGGCAGTTTCGCCGCTTGGGGAAATGTAGTTTACATCAGCAGTCTTCTCAAGAATTTCCGAGAACACCGCTCCTGCCTCATGCTCGTCTATTCCCGAATAGTACTGTCGGCCGTAATAGCTGAATACTATTATGTAGCCCCTAATATACCGCTGCAGCATTGATTCCCCGTACCGATCCGGACGGTTGACGTCTGCTCCAGCCTGTATCAGGGCGTGGATAATGGCCGACCGCCGACAGTAACGGCAGTTTGTCGCATAAGACAGTAATGTGCTCCGCCCGGGGGATGGAGTGAAGTCCGGCGGATATCCGTTCAGGACTGCTTCTTTGAAGTCTCCGATAAAGTCTCTGCAGTAACGGCTGTCACGTATATTCGTGTTTGTCGCCTCACACTTGAGCAGCTTCATCAGCCTTATCAGCCTTTCATAGGTCCGTCTGTTATAGCGGGCTTGTTCCCATTTACTTCTTCTGTCGGCAAATGACATCCAATCACCTCTGGGTCGAAGTATCGAAGACTGCTGCTGCCCGAAATTGTTTCGGCCCAGGCTTGTATGTCATGCTGATCATACACTTGTTTAAGTTCCCGCCGCCTAGCCCTGCGACCTGTCCTTTTCCGCTTGTCTGAAAGTCATCGGGATTGAGGGGGAAAGTTTGATCTCGTATCAATCGAGTAAACTGAATGACGAGCGAAAGCGGACCTTTCGTGAAAATGTTATTTTCAGCTTGAAAAGCTCTCAATCGAGTTTCGGGGTTAGTCATTGTAAATCACCTCCGCAATTTTCGTTAAAAACTTTTCTCCAATGAATTGAGCCACTGGCATAGCCACGGCGTCGCCCATTGCTTTGTAACCGTCGTTATAACTTCCAGGCAGCTTAAAAGTATCTGGCGCGCCCATCAATCTTGCAGCTTCCCGAACGGTTAGAAGTCTTGCATGAGTTGATTCGCCCTTCTTGACAACTAAATATTGTTTACTGCTACCGCCCTCTGGAGTTCGCAAGCATCCGGCAATACCATCGCAACGCAGTTCTAACTGCTGTTCACCGTGTCTGGTGCGACGATAGCCTGTAGCATAAACTGTCTCATGTGCGTCAAGTTTTTCTTTATGGCGCTCTGGCACGAGTTTCAAAACATCATCCTTGTCGAATGGAACGTTTTCATCAACAATATCCTTTACCGTCTGATGGCGGCGCGGCGGCTTATCCGTATTCCACCAAATCCAATCAGGTAAACGTGCGCCTAACTCAGCAGCCGCTTTATTATGAAGCCAGCACGGACCGGCGCCAATTAAATCATTTGGTATTCCGCAGTCCTTTTTCACAGCTATAATAAAAACTCTGGGACGCGACTGCGGAACAAAATGCGAAGCGTTAATTACGATTGCCCCACATTTGTAATTACGTTCTGTTAAAGCGTGATGCAGGACACTGTAGTTTTCGCCGTTGTTTGTGGACAACAAACCTGTAACGTTCTCAAGCACAAGTATTTTAGGCTGTTCAATCATCTCGTCTAGGATGCGAAGCCATTCCCACACAAGACCGCTGCGCGAGGCGTGAATCCCTCCCAACGATCCCGCAAGGGATAAGTCCTGACACGGGAAGCTTGCCCAAGACATATTTGCATATGGAATCTCTGAGCCGTTTATATTCTTAATATCATCAAGCAAAAAATGCTCGTCTCCAAAATTTGCGGTATATACAGCGGCTTTTTGCTCGCTAATGTCGTTCGCCCAAATAGGCGCAAACATTCCTTTTAGCCCATAGCCTACAAGACCGCTGCCCGCAAAGAATTCATGCATTGTCCAAGGAGCGGCAGAAAGATCAATATATTTTGACTTCACAAGAGCCATCACTCCACCCCCAAATTATGTAGATGATTTAAGATGCTCGTTCCGATTGCACGACCTAATTCTACCGGCACAGCATTACCTATGTGTACGTCGATACTCCGGTTAGTCTCCTGATGCTCCGGATCAAGGAATTAATAGTCATTTGGAAACGATTGCAATAGAGCTCCCTCGCGCATTGACAAAGCTCTGTTTTGCTCAGGATGTCCAAATCGACCATTTCCATATCCGTAGTTAAGTAATGTCAGCGCGCCCGGGCCGAAATTGCAGCCTGAAGACCCTCCGGAACTATCTCTGGAGCACAGGATAGTCTAAATCTCTTCGCTTACGTTGTAACCGGGAAATTACAAAAATTAAGCCGCGCCCATCATCGAGACAGACGCGGCAGCCGCTTACATCCCGGGAATCCGGTTCCGGAAGTAATCTGTTAATGCTCTATGGACAACGCTTCCGGCAGGTCCGCCTCTATTTCGGCGTCTAAGTCCAGACCCGAGTCGGAAATATACTTATTTGACGATTCCAGCAGCATAGTACTTATTCCCGCGCTGTACTTGCGCACGTCGTCGTTGACCTCTTTCATATACTTCGCCGTCATATCCGGCATCCACCTGTAGTCCAGCCACGACTCTATGGTAGAGGTATTCTCGGGGTCGGACTCCTCTATATACCGCAGCTTCTCCTCGAGCAGTCCCTTGAGCATGAGGATTTCCTTCTCGGCCTCTTTCTGGTCCTGCGGCAGTACGTAGGCTACGGTGTTCGTATGCTTCTCTAACTGCGACTTCGCCGGGACGAACCTTTCCAGAGGCTCGAACCTTTTCAGGAACTCCTTCTTCTCGGGGTCGCGCTCGTACTTGCGTATCTGTCTGGCCGTCTTGCCGAACGAGGAGTGGAACGCCCAGACCGCCTTCGAGATCGGATCCTTGACCTCATACCCCGGATGCTCCTCGGGCTCGTCCATACCTTCCAGTATAGATTCCACGACCCCGCCTTCCTTCGCGACAAGAGGATACTTCACACAGAGACGCTTCTCGTCCGTACCGCGGATGAACGTCTCTATGCCTATGCCGTCGTCCGGACAGGCTGTCTTGAACTTCTGCTCTCCCAGGTTCCTGTTGATCTCTTCGGTCAAGTACTCCGCCGCGTTGATCTTATGCGACAGTCCTACCGCCTCCGAAGACGCAGGAGCGTTGATATACAACGAGCAGTACAGTCCGCCCCTCGTCGGGACTACTGCAGCCTCTCCGAAGCTGTTGGGGTACTTCTCCTTCAGGCTGTTTACTGCCTGAGTCACCGCCGGAGGAATATCCTGGCCGGCTATCTGCACGAACAGCTTGCTCCCCTTGGCGAGCGGGACTACACGGTTCAGTACATGCGTCGCCTTCTGACGTTCCTCGCGGACACGCTCCCTCTCGATTCCGATCATATTCACCGTATCGAGCATCGCTTCCGCGGCCTTGTCTATCGCAGCCCTGTCTTCAGGAGACAACGCAAGGGAAGCCTCCTCGGGGGAGTTGCAGGTTCCTTCGCCGTTTCTCCAGTCGTAAACGTAATTCCTGCCGAACAGCTTGGACAGAAGATACCGGGCCTTGGCCTCTGCCTGCTGCGGATCACCCTCTACAGGCCCGCCTACGGAGATACTGTACAGCTTCTCCATACCGTAAGGGTCGTTCACCATAGAACCGCTGCGTACCCCGTCCCCGGAAGGCTTTCTGCCGTCGATCACAACCGGAGCGCCTTTGAACAGGCCGCTTACCTCCGGGATAGGACTCTTCGCCGTGCCCGACAGCTGGGTGATAAGCTCATCGACAAGCAGCTTATGAAGCCTGCACTGCGACCAGCCCATAAAGATACGAAGCTCCTTGCCGTTGGTGTAGGCAGACGGGGCCACGTTGTTCGTCCTGAACGGAGTCATCGGGAAATGCTTCACGGAGAGAACCGCGTTCCTCGCCAGACTCATACAGTCCTTAGAGAACATCTCGCTGAAGGCCTTCTTGCGCAGCATATCCAAATACGCCGCGGGCTCGTCCGGGATAGCCTGCTGAGTTCCGCCGTATCCGCTTCCCCTGACGAAGGAAACCGCAAACGGAGCCGCAAACGGAAGGAACGCCCTCGCGGCCCAGACCTCGGTCAGCTTCATCATATCCGTGGAGTATTCTTTCATAGTCTTCTGCGCGTCCCTGACTAACTGAGCTGCGTCGGACGGGAGCGTATCTATTGCCCGGTCCCTGAGTGTCGCGATCTTCCAGATATTCGGATACTCTACCGCCTCTATCGCTTCCTTCGCCGATTCGGGAAGCGCCTTGTCGCCTCCCGCTCTCAGACGGGATACCGCTTCCTTAGCCTTCATTACCTTAGCCACAAGTTCCTTCGCGACTTCGGATCGCGACTTGGAAGGAGCGCACTTAAGCAGCTCCGCACGCCACTTCCCGTAAGACTGTTCCGGCATAACGGACGGAGCGACAGTCTCGAATATCTGCATTATCTTCTGCTCGAGCTCCGGCCAGGGGTTCATCTTGGTCGTGCTGCTGAAACAGAACTGATACCTGTCGGAGTACCTGTCGTTGTGGGTAAGCCCTACCAGCTGCGCTCCTTTGACCGACTCTATCGCGTTTATCAGCGTCTCTCCCCAGGCCTTCCCCTTCTCGAGATACATTCCGAACGACGGTATCGTAAGATAAATAGAATATGCGGGAGGAAGGGGAGTGATTATGGAATCAGCAGTCTTAGTCTGATTGGCCCCGCTCGATATGCAGACGGCCGCGTCTATACATCTTCCCTGGTCTTCAGCTAACGTTGGGTTCTTCTTCGCCATAATATGAGTTACCTCCGAAATTTTACGTCGACTTGTCCGCGACATTTAATCTTCGCTTACAGCCAGGCTGCCAGCTTGCGATGAAGTATAGAAACCGGTCTGAGATGAAATTGAGGCGAAGATTGAGCCAGCCGATTCCGGTTGTTTCGGATTGACGAGGTATGCCACTATACTACTAACGAGAGAACAAAGCACAAGGGATGGTGGGGTATAGGTGGAGACAAACATATTATTCACCGGAGACTGGCACTGCGGGCTCGTATCCTGGGGTGTAGACCGTACCGAGGAGCTGGACGAATCCCTTCGCCAGCTTATAAGCCAGGCCGGAGAGTATCAGCCGGAGACAACCGTTATAACCGGAGACATAACGGAGAGCTTCCGTTACCCTGGAAACAAGACCTTCAAGCAGGTCAGCGGAGCCGTAAAGAAGATAATGAACTGCCGTAAGGGAATGAATCTCGTCATACTGAAAGGCAACCACGACTGGGCGGGCCTTGAGATATTCCAGGAGTTCCGCAAGGATATAGTCTTCGTGGAGACTCCGACGATAATAGAAGCCTCTCCGTATCCGATATTAGCGGTTCCGTACCAGAAGAGTTATCAGCTGCCGGAAGGCGGGTACGGAGAAGTCATCAGATCCCTGATGAACGCAGACGGCCGCGACGGCTATATACTGGCGGCTCATGCCGGAGCGGAAGGCGATATTCCGGGAGAGCCGGCTATACCGCTCGATACGCTGAACGACCCGCGTATAAAGAAGGCGTTCCTGGGACATATACATATCCACGACAGAATAGAAGGAGCCCGGAACGCATACTATACCGGAGCTCTGATACGCAACACCTTCGGAGAATCCGCAAGCCGTACGGGGGCGTGGATGCTGCACTATGAAGACTCTACCGGAAGGCTCGAAGTCAGGGACATACAGGTCAAGAGCGGCCCCCTGAAGACATTCAGCCTGGAGAACGTATCGGAATCCATAGCCGACGGCTCGTTCGCCAAAGAAGCCCGAGATGCACTGCAGCAGGACTCCTCCACATTGTTCCGTATCACGGCTCCGAAGCATTCGTACCGGGAAGAAGACATAGCCCGGGTCGCCAAGGAGCTGCGCGAGGAGTTCGAAATAACGACCGAACGTCCGGCGACGTATCCGTTCGTCGCGTTCGACGCGTCTTCGGCAGAACCCGGAACCGTAGAGAAGCGTATTGCGGCCCCTACCGCGATCTCCGAAGGGATCTCTATTAAGGGGTTATGGCAGGAATGGTGCGAAGCCAAGAAAGGCGGCAAGCGGGCGGAGGCGATAGGACTGGATATTCTGGCGGGAGCCGGAGCCGGAGAGATCTGGAAAAATCTCAAGTCTATGTCACCCGAAGAGCCTGCTGCAGAGACAAAGCCTAAGGGGAAGCCGCGTAAAAAAGAAGCACAGACTCAAGAGATACAAACCATACTGCTGCCCGAACCTGAGAAAATGAAAGTGCCCGAGCCGGAGACGGAAGCAGAAGCAGAAGAAAGACCAGCTAAAGCGAAAGTATCCGGAGGGAAGAAGTCCGGGAGTCCTATAGAGGAGCTGGACCTGGGGGAATTTTTCAAGGACTTCAGTCCGGAGATGGAATTTGCGGAACCGTTCTAATCCCGGATAATAACAGAGCCCCGGTGTTACTGCCGGGGCTTTAGTTTATCATCAATCCGCCAGAAGACTCCCGCCTCTAAACAACGTGTAGGCGGGTTCGCATGTGATCCGTCGTAGAAAAACGCCCGACGGGATCACCGCGAAGATGAATGGCGTCCCGGCATAAGAGGTTTGCCCTCTGCTGATTGTACGCAGATGTACTCCATTCGATTCTCCTTAATAGGCGCCATACGGTCATCGGGTGTAAGCCTGCGTATGGCCGGCGATACTGTTCCCCTAAGCTCGGCGGACGCTGTACAGGGTTAGAGGCTGGGGAAACCTCTAAGTGTAAGCGCATCCGTCATGCTTCGCTCAACTACCGGCTGGCGCCTCTTGCCTTAGCAAGCCCCCCGCTTCTAAGCGCTTTTATTAGCGCGTAAGTGGCGGGTAGTTGACTTAGTTTTGCGATCCGCGAAGGTTCGGTTAATGAGGTTATAGAGTATCCCGCACTTGTTCTCCCTGAGCAAGGTGCAGCTTCTTCCCGAGGACAGTTTCGCGCATCCGTAGGGATTGAATTTATCCTTGCACAGGGACTCGAAGTGTCTCCGTATATCTGCGTCCGGGTCCGGCGACTTATTCCCTCTGACGGATATCTCGTAGAACACCTTATACGCGGCGTCTTCAGGGAACTTCTGCGCGAGGGCGGCTCCTACGCTGATCCAGTCGTAATAAGGTACCCTCCCGGGATTATATACCGCGTTATGCAGCAGGGGACACCGTTCCGCCGCTTCGGTCAGCTTAGCCAGTATCTCGCCGGGCGCCGCCTCTATGACCTTGTCGTTCCCGCTGTAAGTCTTACGCAGCGCCGGTATGTCCTTATTCTTCATATTCTCGAGCGCTGCCAGATGTTCTTTGGAACCCGGAGCGTCGTTCGATTCTAAGTATTCCATGAACTTGCTCCTGTACGAGGACAGACGAGTGTACATCTCCTCGAATCCGTACCGTACATATTCTTTCGGGATCTTTATCTCGGTATGCTTGTACGGATAGGCCTTGCAGTTTACGCTTCCCGGGATGCGGAGAAGATGTTCGGGCGAAGAGGTCTGGAAGTCCCCTTCGGTAAGCCACGACAGCATATTGTTGCAGAAGGTGACCCTGGACGCCGAGTCATTATAGTCCGCGAACGGAACATAAGAGTCCAGGAACCAGTACAGATGTACTCCCCAGCCCGAATCTACAACCGCGCTCGGAGCCAGGCCTATGCGTATCAGCTTAGCCAGATCCGACGACTGCCAGTCACGGCATAAGGTCCCGTCTATATCGCACCATAACGCGGCAGTCCCCGCGACATACTGCTTCTTGGTAGAACACCTGGTTCTCGGCGTAATAGTATAGTTGCAGCAGTGCGGCAGTTTAGTGAACCTTTTACGGACAAGATCCAGCCAGCAATCCAGATCGGATAAAGGACTCCAGTCCTCCCCAATATAAGACATCCCTAACGCAGGGGCGTCGGAACATCGCGAACCTATCTGCAGGCTACCCGCGATCCGCGTTTCGTCGGACAACGACTCTGACAATATCGGAGAGTATAACGCATGGAAGAATTCTTTCATCTTTGCGGGCTTATAACTCTCAGGTGCAACAGACATTCAGGCTCTCGGCCTCCTTTATTTGTACGTCCGGGCCTGACGTTCCCGTGACCTCAATTCAATAAGGATTATGGCATGCGGCGGAGAGGCTAAACAAGTTGTTTCGGGAAGCCTCCGTATGCCACTATATATGATGAATGGAGAGAGCCGCATGATCCTTGTAAATAACGAAGAAGAATATAACGTTAACGAGAACGATCCCGGGTTGGAAGACCTTCCGGAGCCTGCTGCGTGGGAGCCGGACGAGGACGCTCTCGAAGTCATGTTCGAGTACGAAGGTTCCGAGGAAGAGGAAGAAGAACCTCTCGGGGAGGGCTATATTATCTCAGATCCTGACAGTGAGCCCGAGTCCTATACAGATACGGAGCCGGCTGTTCCGGTAACTGACAAAAGAAAGCGCGGCGAACCTGTCCCGAATAAGGTTCCGGATACGAAGCGCGATGTAACATACGTGTTCGGGGAGATTCCCCGTCCGGAAGGGGCATACAGTCCGGCCCCGCAGCTTCGCAGGATCAGTAAGAAGAAGTTCCCCTGCACAGGGACTATCAAGGAGTTTGCGCTCGCGGTCTACGATTCTCTGCCTCTTGCGAACAGAGACGGTCAGCGTGCTATGCTCGAGTATATGGCAGAGGGGATGGACGAGGCGAGGGTGAACCGCGCGGGGCTTGCGGACGAAGCGGCGGACGGCGTCGAAATAGACTCCGGCATACTGCCTTACAGGATAGGAGCCGCGGAAGCTCCCGTAGGTACGGGCAAGTCTTACGTACTGCTCATCCTTGCCTTCTGTTCTTGGTATCTATACGGCAGAAGGACCGTCATATCTACGTACACGAAGGTACTGCAGAATCAGTTATATACCAAGGACCTGCCCAACCTTGTGAGGATGCTGAAAGACGTGTCCGCGAAGAAGGGTATAGTCGACGCGGAACGGGTCTCGAAGTGGAAGTACGGAGTAGTCAAGGGTAAGGGCAACTATATGTGCCCGCTTATACTGAACAAATACAAGAACGCCGTAGCCAAGTCGGGAGATCTGGTCTATAAACTGCCGTGGTCGGACTCCGGGACCGTGCTTATCAGCTCGTCCAAGCTTATGGCGATAGAGCAGTCCGTAATGGGCATCCGGGACCTGGACCGTACCGGGACTATATTCGAAGACGATCCTATGTACCCTCTTCTGCGCGCGTCGTCGTACAACTGCGACAGGGCTAAAGCCTCGAATAGCGGGGACTGTCCCTATATGAAGGCGAAGTGCCCGTACCTTCAGGCAAGAAGGATATCCAACGACCTTATCATAATCAATCATAAGCTGCTGGAATATATGCTTGAGAACGACGACAGTCCCGTATCCGGCAAAGACGACTCCGACACGGAAGGGAATAAGCCCAAGACCGACCTGTCTAAGGAGTCGAATATCTTACTTGCGGAGAACTATATCTTCGACGAGGCACATCACCTTATGGGCTACAGCGCGGGAGTTCCCGATATATCCGAAGACTCGCTCTACTCCGAGGACCTTATGTCCGCGATGTCCGTTCCCGTGCCTTCATACATGAAGGTTGAAGCCAGAACCGCACTGTTCGCGGCGCGTGAAGCAATCTGGAAACTATGGAACCGTACTCTCACTGCGATAGAAGAAGACTTCGAAAAGATTAAGAGCGGAACCGCTAAGCCAGGGGATATGGCGTTCTTCAGCAAGGAGAAGAAGCAGGAGCTCTATAAGGAGATACGGGAGACTACGGCTGAACTTGCCGCGTTGTCGGAAGATACGGACGACCTGCGGATATCCGCCTTAGAGACTCGTAACTTCTGGCAGAAGTTCGTGAACGCGGTCGAAGGCGGCATGCTGAACATTAAGGACAAGATAGACGTCTCCTCAGACGGGATAGAGTTCACGGTATATAAGGAACGCTCGTTCGAAGAGGATATGGCGAGAAAGGCTCCTTATATGGAGTATCTGGGATTCGTGAGCGGCACTCTGTTCGTAGGCAGCTCGTCCAGGACGTTCGAGCTGGAGACCGGAGTCACCGGACTTAAGCGCGGAATAACTGTACCCTCGCCGTACAGGCACTCGATGATAAGCTTGTGGCTTCCTGATAAACATAAGGAAGATTCCGAGATACCAAGGGCTATAAATATAAAGAAGCATACTAAGGACGTTATAGACTTCTGCCGTCAGTATGTTCCCCCGTATATTAAGGAAGACCTGGGCGGAGTCCTTATATTATGCACATCGGTGAAGCGCATGAACGCGGTGGCCGACGCTCTGCGTCCTTATATAGAAAGGACCGGGAAGACGCTGCTTGTGCAGGGAACTCAGACCAGGTCCAAGTTGGTGCGGAGCTTCATGTCGAGCAGTTCGCCTGTGCTGGTGGCCTGCGATTCGTTTCGGGAGGGATTTGACGCTCCTGAGGAGAAGCTGACCTGGGTGATTATAGACAAGCTGCCGTTCCGGAATCCGGGTTCCAATAGTTTCCAGGCCCGGCTGCAGATGCTGATGAAGCGCAGCGCATACGTGAACGAGAGGATACACTCGATCAACCTTATGCTGGTGGCCCTGGCCCAATCTGTAGGCCGCCTCGAACGTTCCGAATACGACTGGGGAACTCTGACCATCCTCGATCCGCGCATTAACTGGTTCTTCAAGGAGAAGAAGAAGGCAAGCCCCGCCGCGCTCTGTCGCAAGAAGTCCGTAGCGGACCTCGCCGAATATATCGACGTGGATATAAGGAAAGTCATACAGACCCCTGGGACTGAGATAAGGACTCTGTCCGGGCCTATAACAACGGACAACTGGATAAGATACAGCAAGAAACTCAGGCTCGACGCAGAATGCGCGAAGTACAGCCTGTAACTATTAAGGGAACAGGTGCGCGCGTAGTGTGTATTGTATATAGTATTACAAGGAATTCCTGCCCCTTAACAGGGGCTCAGAGTGACAGCAATTAAGGGAGCCGTTCGGCTTAATAATTAAGGAACCATCTTGGCGCTGCGGCGGTATAGCACGTCGCTTCGGCGGGCATACTTAGAGCAGAAGCAATAAATAAAGGAGGGGCTGAGCGGGAGGACGAGTCCCGGCTTAGAGTCATTATGGAAGAAGAGAACAAGAGCAATCCTGAGCTGTTATATGTTGTGAGGACGAGCAAGCTGAACTTTGTCGAGTCGGTTTTATGCGCGGCTTTCTTCGCAGGGGCGTGCGCGTATGTCTTAGGGCCGCTCCTCGAGTATCTAACGTTCGTGCAGCCGTACATGCTGAAGATACGGGTCTGTATGGGAGCGGTGTTCACCTGTGTGTTCCTGGCGATACTGTCGCCGTTCCTGTCATACGGGATCTGTCAGAAGTTATACGTCTACGACGACCGGCTTCTGTACCGGTCGGGGTTCTTCAGGCGCGATACGCAGTCTTTGCCGCTGACTCGCGTAACGGGAGTAGAGACGTCCGAGAGCCTGTGGCAGAGGGCGATAGGGACGGGGGACATTATGGTGATGTCCGGAAGCCTTCCGAGGATAGTATTCAGAGGAGTGCGCAACCCTGACCAGACGGTCGCGTACTTGCAGAAGGCGGCTAATATATTCTAGCTTCTGCGCAAGATCAGTTCCAGAAGTTTCCTGGCACGGCGCATAACCCAGGCACTGAGGAAGCGGATGCGGCGGTCGGAGACCCGGTACGAGGGGTGCTGAGTGAACTCGAACTCCAGAGCTTTCTTAAGCATCTTTATCTGCCGGTCTCCTGCCGTTTCTGCCGCAAGCGTAAAGAAGTCCGGATAGCATGCCGGTATCCCGTCGAATTCTTCGAAGCTCGAATTGCTCAGTTTGTATTCGGGAGTCCTGTGCAGCAGCGACAGCCCGTGGTCGTAGAGCGGCGCGAACGAGATAGGGGAGTCCGTCTCGCTGTCGAGCAGCAGGCCGAAGTTGCCGAAGTGCCTGTCAGTATTGCAGATAAGCGCGTCGAAGAGCAGCATATCGCTGAGCTGCGTCTTGAACCTTTCCGGCAGAGAAGATACGAACCTTACTATCTCCGACATATCCTCAGAAGAGTCCTGCGGTATAAGCCCCGATAACGGGACAAACGAGACTTTCGTGCCGGTGAACAGCCGGCATACGGAGCATAACACATCCCTGAACATATCAAGCTCATAACGCACGTGAGCTATACCGAGATAGTCGGCGAGCTGCGAGGCGAAGTACTCGCTGTGGGGTTCGCGGCCCATCCCGGACTCGGCGGGCAGCCCCGACTTGTACAGGGACAACGTATCGGAACCGCGCCTCCAGAACTTGGGCATCATTCCGTGGGTGGTGAACTCAGGAGAGAGGTAAGGCTTCCTGCGCGAAGGGGCGTTGAGCGCGGGCCCGGGGGATATCAGCACGGAGAGGACGCCCTCATCGGAGAAAGAACGATTGTACAGTGTGTAGTCGTCGAACCTACGCTCGAAGTCCTCGGGCACGATCCAGAAGCAGTCGTTCACAGACAGGCCCAGAGAGATCTCTATAAGCGGACGCAGGTCTCCCCGTCTTATCTTGAATATATCCAGGAATCTCGCCGCATACCACCTGTGAGGCGGCAGGAACCGTTCTGTAAGCCATACTTCCAGCTTACGCGAAGCGGCGTCAGCCCCGTCGTCCTTATGCAAAGGCAAAGACACGGGCAGAATAGAATAGTTGTAGACCTCATCGAGCACAGGTACTTCGCCCCAGCCGTCGTCCCTGAAGCGGAACGAAAGCGCGGGCCGGTCGAATCTCTTGAGAATGAAATCCTTGCTGAACTTCCTGATGATAGAAGCCTCCAACTATCGGTCGAACACGTCTTCCGAGAACTCGGGCGGGCTGGCGGATATGGCCTTGGCTGCGGAATAAGGCTCGTTGCCCCCGAAGTAGTCCCAGAGATTGAGCATATCGCTGAACCCCAGGGCTTCGCAGACCTCTTTACTCGACAAGCCGGTATAACAGGCCCACATCTCGTACACCGTACCGATCCACTCGAGAGCGTCTTCCGCGACGGATATATCTCCGGGGGCGCGCTTCTTCAGGGATATACCGCGCTCCAGAAGATCTCGGACGAATCCCTGAGCCGCAGCCCTGTCGGACCAGTCTACGTACTCGGTACGTTCGTCCATATCCCACTCACTGTACAGAGGCCCGGTCTGGAACTTCTCTACAAAGTCTTCGGGAGTATAGCCGAGCCTATAGAGCTGTCTGAAGATCATGCCTTTCTTCCAGGCTCGGAAATCTATATAGCCGTCTATGTTCTCCCGTCCGGGATATTTTTTGTTCATAATCGTTACCCCCTGTCGTCGAAGGATGTGTCGTCGAATTGCATCTCTTCTTCTCTTGATCTAAGCATATCTTCCAGGCGGGACAATGCTTCTTCGAAATTGATCTGCCCCGGAGCGTTCCAATACCTACGGTTAATAACGCTTATCTGACTCTTCATCAGTTCGAACTTTCGTTCCCGCTGGCGAATAATTTGCTGAGCCGTCATATTCGAGAGTCCCGGGTCGGTACGAAGGAACTCTTGGAAACCCTTGGTTACTGACCTGCACTTGTCGTTAAGGATGTTGCAGGCAGCTTGAGTCTTGAAGACATATTGAATTCCCAGGTTGGATGCTTTAAGACACTCGTTTAGAGCAGCTATGCCTATAGAGCAGTCCATAAAACTATTGAACGACTCCTGTATCTTGTCGTCGGCAATATGCCCGATAATAACATCGCAGCAACTAAGATCGTTGAAGTATGAGAATACGTTTGGAAAGACTTTTTCAGGGCGGAGTTCCGTACCGTCCAGGTTGTGATACGGCTTGTCGAACCACCCTCTGTTGCAGGCCACAAACAAAGCCCACTCAATACTCCCGTCAAGATCATCAGCGAACCTATGTACCCTATAACGAGGGTCGTCCATAATAGCTTCATCTATGTCGAAAGACGTAATCGTAGCATGACGGGCCGTCTTGGCTGTCCATTCGACTGCCGTATATTTCTGAGATCCGCAGTAGAACCCCGGGCCGAAATCTTGCGTTATATCCGCCTGCAGAGCGCTTCCCGGATATACCGGAACTATTCTGCCTCTCAAGCCTCTTTTAGATCCATGATACAGTCTCAATACCATAGCTGATTCGGCATGAACTCGCCGTTCCCTCCCCTCATAAGACGATATTAACACATCTGATAATTCCTAAACAAACGCCGGAGCCGCCGACATACTTAACTCATGCGGAACAGCTTGTTTGGCAATGTCTCCTTATCGCAAGATACTGAAAGGAGAGTGATGATAATGTTTGAGATACGTACGCCGGAAGATCTTCTCAGGTACAAAGTAATCCTCGAGAACGACCGGCACGACGGCGTGGCTGACGCAGTACTGACAGGGAACATAGATATGACCGGAATAGACCGGAGCCCGATATTATTCGAGATACAGCCCGGGAAAATCAGAGACACGCCGGAAGGGAACGGATACTCAATAACCGGGCTTAAGGCCGAGAATATAAACGTCTTCGGGCAGAACGAGTCGTTTATCGAACTGCCATTCGCGACGGACCGAGTCGTTTATCGAACTGCCATTCGCGACGGACCTCTTCAAACACAAGCCGAACGAGGCTATCACAGGGCTGCTCTATGCCGCGGCTCCCGTAAGCAGAATAGCGAACCTTACGGTTCAAGGCAGGCTGACGATCGACGAACGCAACCATGACGTGCCGGACAACCTCGTCCCGGGAGGGCTTGCCGGGCTTATCGCTCGGGAGTGTACGGTGCTGAACTGCCGTATAGAGACGGATATAGATATCCCTGACGGCATTATAGGCGCGGGCGGTATAGCGGGTTATCAACAACAACGGGAAGATTACGGGCTGCTCGTATGCGCGGAGAGGTATCGGGACTACGACAGCGCCTTAGAGGCTGACGAAGAGTTCATAGACTCGATCTATGACAGATAGAGAGGAGGAGATCTGATGCGGGATACTTTCAGGATAGCGTCGTCCGGCGACCTGCTGGAGTACAAGAGGATTGCAGAGGACGATATGACGGGGAATATACCGGACGCGTATCTCGTGAGGGATATAGACATGACCGGTATAGACTGGGATTCGATAACCCTGTATAAGAGAATGTGGAGTCCCGGCGTCTGCAAAATACCGTTCATACCGTTCAAGAATTTAGAGACTCCGGCATTCGACGGAGACGGGCATGCCATTAAAGGGCTGCAGTACAGCACGGAGAATAAGTGTTTGCTTAACATGAAGATTTTCCCCGCCCCCAAGGCATGTCTGCTGACCGTGCAGCCTATGGGGTATCTGTTCAACGTTTCCGGGAACCTTAAGATACGCAACCTTACCCTCAGCGGGTACGCCTCTATATGCGACAAGCCGGACGTCAGATCCGCCTTCGTACACGTCGTAGCCGGAGGTCTTACCGGTTATGTGTCCCAGAACGGGGAGATAGAGAACTGCAAGGTAGAGGTCGATATGGATTACGACCAGGCAAGCAGCGGGGTAAACTGTGTAGCCGGTATAGCGGGGGCGCTCGAAGGCAAGATGAAGGACTGCCGGTATATAGGGAACATTACCGGTGGCTGGGGCAAGGGGCTGGCTTATATGAACAGCGGCCTCATCACGGACAGTTACTCTACGGACAAGTCCGGGAACATAGAGGCTTATCCTGCAACTATGGACAAGACGCTGTATGTCGAAAGCAGTATCAATATAATGAGTAATTACGGCGGAATGGCGGACAATATCAGCCTCTACCGGCCGGGAGGGCCGTACTTCAAGTCTGCCGACTGTCTGCATAACTTCTTCGCCGGAGATACGCTCGGGAACCTCCTGCGCACTGACGTTATGTTGGAGGTTCCGCTTAAGGAAGGCTACTGGACGAACGTGCTGGTTCATAAGATAGCCCGGACCGTTGAAGAGTGCTGCCGGGCCGGACACGGCTTCGATAAAGAAGGACTCAGCGCGGTCTCGTGTTCTCTGCTGCCTCTCAGGTATTGCCGGTGCAGGACGAACCGTGAGGCGAATATGTATGCTTCCCGTTATGCGGCTATGATCGACGCCCTCGTCAAGGAATCTCCCTCGTTCAGGAAGGCCTTGCTTCAGGAAGTGGACGAAGACCGCGAAAAGACGATAGATATTCTGAAGGGTTATATGACCAGCGAGAAGAGGGTCTTGGGGATACTGAAGTCCGCGAAGAAGTACGAGGACTACGACGAGGCAGTTGAAGCCGACCGGGACTTCATAGACGAGGCCTATATCCGCTGAGGCGCGTGTTACCAAAAAATTTAGGACAGGGCGAAGTCGCCATACTTCAGAGAAATTATTGCCCATGGAGGAATTGCAATGGAAGAAGTCAGAAAGAACCCCGAGGCCGAAGCCGGACAGGCCGACAACGAGTCGATAGAGGAAGAAGTCTTCGGACCCGAGGAAATACCTGAATATCCGGAAGATCCGGCACAGGATACAGAACAAGAAGAGAAGCCTGAAGAGAAAGCGGCTTCGGCCCGGGACAATAAGGACAGTGAGATCCAGAGGCTGAAGTCTCAGGTAGAGGGAATGTACATACTTACCGGGATGCTGGTCTTGTTCCTGTTCATACTTATCATGCTCCCCGGGAACAGCCTGAAGGAGCTTAAGCCCGCGAAGCTGACCATGCTTGAGCCCGTGAAGGCGGAGAGGATAGTACAGGAGTCCGAGCGGGACGTCTACCCGCGCAGGATATATCCGCCGGAGATGCCCGTAAGGGCGGACCGGATACGTCCGGAAGCCTATCGCGATATGCTTCAGATGCAGGAGATGTTTGATAAGTTCGAGAAGATCCAGAGACGTTATGACAGGCTCTTCGACCAACTCGAGCGCATGGACAAGGACGGGGACGGCGTAGTCCGTAAGGAGTACCGCTTCAAGAAGGTTCCCGGAAAACTGATTCTCACCGACGAAGACGGAGTACGCGTCTACAACTTCTAAGAACAAGGAGATATGCGGGAGCGCAGAGGTACGGGCACTCCCGCGATTTAATATATGAACAAGAGACTTATGCCTATATTGCCTATTGTAATTACTTTGCTGCTGCATATCGGTTCGGGCAGCGCTTCCGCCGCGGTGCTTATCAACCAGAGGGCGCTCGACGCGGTGCAGATGCAGGAGACGATAATATATCAGCTTCAGCGGTATGTGGAGTTCCTGCGGTTCTCTATGGCCTATATATCTCCGACCCCGGAGACGGGCATGTCTATGGTCAAGGGAAGCGAGTCGCAGAGCAGTTACGCGAGGGTGTTCCGGGATCTGGAACACAACCGCAAGAGACAATCCAACCAGAAAGAGCTGTGGCGGGATCTGCTCGAGACCGGGGAGTCCCGGGGTGTGCAGAAGATACTCTACACCATAGAGCCCTTCGGCAAAGAAATATTCGGGGAAGACTATCCGAGGATGGAGATCCCCTTCAACAGGGGCGGACGCAGGTTCTCGTTCGGGATACGCACTCTGCGTTATATAATCCCCGCGCACAGCGGAATCATTATCGGGGACCCCGACGAGTTCGAGAAGTCCATGATCGACTACCTGCAGAGCTCGCTGATGTTCTATCCCGTACTTACGGTAGAGATACCCGTGTCATCTGAGGTCAGGAACAACTACTTCTACGAGCAGATCCGGGAGTCGATACTGCGCAAGGTCCCGGAAGCCTACTTCGAGGGAGACAATATTTGTCTGACGGTGTTCCCGACGATAGACAAGGTACAGACCATTATCCGCAATACGCGCGAGTCTATGTTCCAGGGGCTGGGTATCGATTAATGTCCCGGAACAATCAGTATCGGGAGCTTAGGGATTATATCCTGACCGGACAGCCAGAGAAGGCGTACTCGCTGCTGCCGGGCCCTGACTGCAAGGACTTTCTTGTAGACTACACCCCTTCCGGGTCAGGGTCGAAGAGATAACTAAGTTCATAGAAGACTATGTCGGGCAGAAGCGGCTGCAGGACAGGACGCAGGACGCGGATATAGACGACATACGAGAGAGGCTGGGGGAGGCTTCGGGGCATGACTTTAGTCAGAGAAATGATTAAGAAGAGGCTGTTAAAGGACGAGATTATACGCGCTATACACGACTGTGACGTAAAGACGGTACGCGCGATACTGAGTGACCGGCCGGAACTGCTGTACGAGGACTATCTCAAGAGCGACTACAAACCCTGCTACTATCACAATTACAGGATGACGATTAAGGACGGTAAACTGTCTCTGAATGACGACGACAGGGAAGACAGGGTCGGCCGCTTATTCTCGTCTATCGGTTATGAGGACAGCAGCTGTAAGCTGGCGGCGTTCTGTTACCTGCCTGTTCATAGAGAGATAATGGAACTGCTGCTGAGTCTTGGGGAGTCCCCGGACCATAGAGTGAAGCATCCGACCATACGAATGGACGATTCGTACTACAGCACGAACACCGCGTTGGCAGGGCTGGTTAATTATCTTCATGCCATCATATACCGTTCGCATAATCTTAAGGGCTACGACAACGGGGAGGAATGCCTCGATATAGCCCTCGGAGAGATTCGCGACTACTATGATTTCCTTATCGATGCGGGAGCCGATCCGTTCCTTGTAGTGCTTTTCTCCGGCGTGTCTTTCCAATCTGCGCGTTTAACGGACTATATGTCTCCGTTTATGGCGCTTATGCAGGCTATGTTCTGGCTGTCCGCAAAATACCCGGACAAGATATCTCCCTTGAAAGATATGATCATGAAGAGCCTGGAGAAGGCTCCTGCCAGGGACCGCAGCAATATACTTTCCGGGGTGTCGCTTATAACCGGGAAGAGAAACCGCGAGGAGAAGGAAGAGAAGAGAATCAGTTACGCACAGGCGGCGCAGGAGACCCCTCTCGAGAATATATTTCACCAACTGTGCGAATCTATCAATAAGAAGTGCGACATGAAGCTTATAGAGACGTTGTTCGAGATTCTGGAGTTTTATTGCGGCAGGCTGACTCCGGAAGAGATAACGCAGACGGCTCTTGTAAAAAACTGGCCCGGAATGGCTTCGGTCGTCAAGGTAGACGAAGATATATTCCCGTACTGGGAGAGGCTGGAAGAATTCTTATCTAAGTGCATGCCTCTGAACCGGGATTCCGGGTATGAGTGTCTTATACGTCCGCTGCTGCATCACGAGAAGTATCCGTTGGCGCAGAAGTTCGGCTGGTATGCGGATCACGGAATAGACTTCTCTGTCCGTGACTGCGAGGGCAACAACGTATGGCACTGCTTCTCGGAATATATGTACAGGGAGAAGAACCTTTCTGTGGCATTCCGGGAATGGCGCGGCCCTCTGGATCTGCCTGAAGAGGAGTACAAAACGCTCCTGGACGTGCTGTACCGGAACTATCCTGAAGGAATCAACGAGAAGAATCGTGACGGGGACACGCCTCTGCACTTACTGTGCGGCACGCTGGCTTTCGAGTATCAGAACTGGCAGAAGCAGAAGTCTTCAGAGGTCGACTTCTCCGAGAGAGCCCTACGTTACGGCAAGCTGATCGAATATATGGAAGGGCTGGGCGCGGACACTCATGTACGGAACAACGACGGGCAGACTCCGATCGAGACGCTGCCTAAGACTATACGCAAGGCGATAGAGCAGGGACGGCTGGCGAAGGATACGCTGGACCAGGATATGAATATATACGACAGATAAGGAGGAGTGCCTGGTGGCGAAGGATAAACAGGACGGAGCCGAGCGCCTGTGGGTACAGATACGCTCGCTGCAGGATATGTGCGGTCTGGAGTTCGACAACATAGAGATACACGGGTTCATATTCGAGAACGGGGGAGTCACCGCGGACGCCTCGTTCTACTTCAAGTTCACGCCGATAAAGGACGACGACACGCCGGATATGAAGAACGCCTGGTACACGGAGATACGCAGCTCCGTTATGTTCGGCAAGAGCGTCGATAAGGACAGGTTCGCGAAGATAATGTCCTTCGTGCAGCAGTATAACTACAATATGGCAAGACAAGAGTCAGGGGATGCCTACGTGTCTCCCTGTTCGCCGAACGAGTATCGCACGGCGGGTATTACCGCAGGCTGCAGGTTCGTCTCGGTCCGGCGGGAAGAACGTCCGGCAGCGATGTAACCCGGGGCATATCCGCGCTCGATATATTTGCTCAGGCAAGAGGCGGATATATCGGAGGCAACCTCTTCAGGTCGTTGCAGTACTTATTCTGCCTGCTGTCGGTTCTGCGTCCCCCCTATCTCTCGAACGTATCTATCATGTCGTCCATAACATGGCTGACACGGCGTTTCTGCTCTATGCAGCGTTCAAGCTCTCTCCTGTGTTTCTTTACGGCAATAAGTTCCATTGCGGAGGACTCCCCGCCTTTGTACATATCGGCTCCCAGTTCTATCATCTTGACCAGGAGCGGCATAACGTCTCCCCATTCATTGCGTCCGGCTCCTTTAACCAGTATGGCGGCAGGGGTGTATCCTGAATTATTGACCGCGTCGATATCCGCTCCTGATTTGACTAATGCGTCCAATGTCTCGTCGAAACGGCATCCCGCCCGGACATACGAAGGATTGCCGGTAAACAGAGTCGCACAGAAGTGCAGCGGGGTATTCCCGTCTTTGTCGGCCGCGCTGAAATCGGCGCCCAGATCACGCATAAGGCTGAGGACATCGGTATCGCACATTGTCTTGAGATCTGGAGCTAATAAGAAGAGGCTGAACAGAGGAGTCTTGCCGGTAACTTTGTTGCGGCAGTTTATGTCTGCCCCCGCTTCTACAAGCCTTCTGATTATCCCGGTGCAACCGTACTTAACCGCCTTCGGCAGGACGGCTTCGTAAGTCTTAACCAGCAAAGGATCTCTGTTATGAAGCTTTGTCTGCTCAAGGAAAATTTCTATCAAGCCGTCCTCGTCGTCACAGAACGTGTGATACAGCGAGTCTTCCTCCATCCTGTCCATTACGCCGCTGATCAGAGGCTTGTCATGACGGTACATATCGTCCCCGGTATATCCTGACTCCATAAGCTTCCTGAGCAACTTCGAACTGGTACAGACAGTCGCGGGGGAGTTCCCTGTGCAGTCCCTGTGATTAACGTCCGCTCCTGCGTCCACCAGCATATCGAACGTCCGTTCGAGGAACGCGTCCAGATACGGAAGGTATCCGTCCATTACAGGAGTAACGTCTTCCCTGGACTTGCCCGCGTATCTGAGCCTTACGGCCAGCATAGCCTGCTTCAGCTCGCACAAAGACATAAGCGGAGAAGAGAGATTCGTCTCGTCCGTATTGACGGGAGCTCCGAACTTTATCAGCAGTTCTATAGACTTAGCTGCGTCCTCGAACATCCTGGCATAATCCCGGGTTATGCGCCTGGCATGTATATTCGGCTTCGTTATATGTTTCTTTAAGAAGTGTTCTATGACCGATTCTCCCTTTCTGGGAGCGCCGGGAATATCATAGGTGAATGCCATATAATTTGGATCGGCTCCGTGCCTGAGCAGAGTCTCTACGACCGCGCTCTCTCCGGCATAGAACAGAGGCGGGTAGAGGTAGACGGCAGAGTTTCCTGAAGAATTTATATTAGCCCCATGCTTTGCCAGCAGCCTTATGCACTCGCACTTCTTCTGCACGTCCCCGTCAAGGTCTATTGCGTGCTTAATCAGATTCTTACGTTCATAGTCGATTACGACGGGAGTGTCTATATCCCTGCTGTATGACAGAGCGGCGTCCAGGAACGGGAAGGGATCGAAGTTCATGTCAAACCGGCTGCCCGTAATAATTTGATTCAGTATAAGGGATATCAGGTTGACATACCCTGTACCCTGGCTCTTGAATGTTCCCGCAGGGCTGAATCCTTCCTTCGCCCCCTCGTCCAGACACTTCATGAACTTATCGAGGTTACCGAATTTGAAGCAATCCAATAAGCGGTTATAAGTATGAATTTTAAGTCCGTCAGTCACTCGGCACACCTCTTACCTTTCCGGATTCCTCGCTGGGAAGCGAGCCTTTGTCTGTCATCTTGCATACTTGAGCTCGTCATACTTGTCCGCGAGTTCTGTATCTCTGCGGTGTTCTTTGATCTCTTTTGCGACCTTCTTTATGAGGTTGCGCGTCTTCCCCCAGTCGCCTATGACGATCTTCTCCACAGGCGTGTCGCCTACCGCGTCTATCGCCTCTATATCCGCCCCGTACCGGAGGAGCTTCGTAACGACGTCGAATCCGTAAAGCGTATCGTCCCACAGCATAGAGACCGAATTACAGGCTACATGCAGGGCCGTCTCTCCTCGTTCGTCAGCTTTATTTATATCTGTCCCTGCCGCATATAACTTATCGATAAGATAGCATTGAGCCCTCTCCATAACGTCGAGTATAGCCGTCTGCTCTTTGGTGCCCCCCTTGCTTGCGGAGTTGCATCTGAGCTTGGACAGCAGCCTCCTTATCGAAGGGCGCATAGATTGATTCATAGATTCGAGGAGTTCTTTCAGTAGAGGATTTTCCTTCGGCGGAGCATCCCCGGAGCTGCCGCATTCTGCGCCCCCGTATAAAATGAAGAGGTCTGCCAACTTCTTGAAAGTGTCGAAGGAGGACTCGCAGTCGTTGTCTTTACTGCCCAGACTGTCCGTAATGAACCATGCTGCCAACTTCTGCCATAGGTTCCGGTTAGGGCGCGCGCCGCTTCTGAACATCTTCTCAACTAACGGCACATTTATTCGGCTGTCGCCCACATAAATAATAGTGCCCAGTACGAAGGTCAGCGTGTCGGACAATCTCTCTTCGTTGCGCTCTCTTACCTCGGGATGAGAGTCCGCATAGTCTGTCAGAAACCTGATGCGAGCGGTCGTATTCCGCTTCTCTTCGTTGTTGGCGTAATTGTAGAAGTGAGACTCGTATCCCAGTAAGTCACAGAGTTCGTCGATATTATTCTTCACCCCTGTGTCAAGCAGATATTCCGCTATATCGAACCTGCATTCCAGATAGGCGAAGTTAAGCAGAGTACAGTCCTTACGGAACGTATTGTCCGTACCGTAGCCGTCCCCCCGGGTTTGTATATCGAAGGAGGAATTCTGTGCCTCTTCCAGCATCTTCTTAAATTTGTTCACGGTGACTCCGGATACTATCGCCTTCTTCAGCTTCGCAAATATCGCTTTCTGCACCGGATCCTTATCCTGTAAGTATCTGCTCATCTATCTCGCCGCCCCGCAATTCAAGACGGCTGTCCCCCCTTTAACGCACAAACTCTTCTATCTCGGTACTGAGTATGTCCATATTCCAAGCCGTATAGGACAACTCTTTCTCGATCTTTTTCAGCACCTTCTGTTTCATTTTGCTGCACATCTCCCTCGGCTTCTGCCCCTCGCAATTCGTCAGTTCAGGGTTCGCTCCGTACTTGAGCAGTAATTTATAGACGTCCGCCATACGTTCCGAAGGCGTCTTACCGTACTTTTCTGCGACCAGATGCAGCGCGGTATTATGCTTGTAGTCCATAGCGCAGACGTCTCCGCCATATCTGACATAACTGCGGATTACGGTCTCGGGATCCTTGCCGGATATGCAGATATGCAGCATTGTCTGGTCTTTTGCGTTTCTCGCGTTTGGGTCCGCACCGTGTTCCAGCAGCAGCTCGACTAAATGTCCGGGCTGGCTCATCACCGTTCTGGTCGCCATATGCAGCGGGGTCTCCAGCTCCAGACCTTCCCTTACCTCCAGACCTTCCCTTATTATCCCAAACACATAAGCGGCTATAGGTTCCCTGGCCGTCAGATTGACTTCGGCTCCGTGCTGAATCAGGAACTCTGCCGAACGCACAATGTCGCTGTACATATCCTCTCTGTATGTCTTAGCGGCGTACCCGCATAGTGTACATAACGGAGTGTGTCCGTATCTGCCTTCCTTCCGGTCAGGGGCGAAGCCTTTGTCTATCAGATACTTCGTTATCCTGGAATTAAAGGAGAACAGATGCAGCAGCGTATGCTCGTAGAGGTCACTGTGATTCAGATCCAAGCCATGTTTCTCCAGTACCCTGAACACGTCATACACGCTCACCGGGTCCATAGCCCGTGCCACCGCATGTGCGGCCAACTGCCTCGGAAGCTTGTTCACCCACTCGGATTTCTCTGGATCTTCCCATCTCTGGAGCAACATATCCAGCAGTTCGGCCATAGTCCCATTGTCCACAGCATATGTCCCGACATGCTCACGTTTCAGCGCCGACTTGAGAAGTACGGGTATAGCCTGAGGGTCGTCAGTCCGGTCACTTGTATCGAGGATAAACTTCACCGCATCGAGATCCAGATTATCCGCAGTCTCGATTATTCCGGACAGCGCGCTGGAGGGCTGTGTCCACCTCTGAGTCTGTGTAGTCTTAAGGAAGTCGTATCCTGTGGAAGCTAGATTAGTGATATAGTTTCGGTCTGTGTAGTTGTCCTGAGTCACTATAGGTTCTTGATCTGTCACATCTATTCCTCCTAATTTTTCTCGAAAATCAATAGCTTTTGCGATTAGAAACCGCAAAACTATTCGGATGCTTACTTTGTTGCGGTTCGTATTTAAACCGCTGGTCCAAAGACAGCCCGCGCGCCTCCGGTACTTTGATCATTTCGAACGCCGTCTCAGGACAGATTGTATAGAACACGGCGTCGGATGATATCTTGACCGCAGCGTCGCGTATCCATGCTCCCTTCTTCTTTCTCGATGCGTCCCGCACCCGCATAGGAAGCAGTATATCCGGCAGCTCCGCGATACTTCCGTCGCGCCTCGCGTATGGACGCCTCAGGTTATGAAGCCTTTCCGGCACGGCGTCGAGAAGCGCCTGTACTGCACTCGGCCTAATCCTGTTCCCACAGGCCACCGCGCCAATATCCGGATCATCCGCCGTCTCTATGACTTTAGACAGCTCGTTGCATAGCCCGGTACGGAAGGTTTTGTCAGGCTTCGGCTTTGAGGAGTTATGTCCCGCGGCCGCCCGGCTCGTTATGAACTCTCTGTCGGTATAGTTATGTTTAGTGAGAACAGTCTCTTGGTCCGCCAATTTAGATCTCCCCCGGAATTAAGTGTAATGGTACAGATCCCTAATAAAAAAAAGAGGGAAGCATACGCCTCCCTCTCACGACCACTCCGGCTTTAGAACGGCAGGGGCTTGTCCTTAGGTCCTCCTAAGTCGAATCCGTCTCCGCTCAGATCCAGATCATCGAGATCATCCGTGACAGCGTCGTACTGCTGCGCAGGCTTCTGCGGGGCGTAGTCCTTTCTCGACTGTCCCGCCCTCTCGAGCTTCTTACGATAGACCTCCGACGTGTTGTATATCTCGTACGGGTTGAAGTAGTGCGACGTAACCCTCTTGCCGTCAGGCTCGGTCTTCTCTTTAGCAACTATCGTTCCCTGTACCGCTATAAGATCTCCCGGGGCCCATGCAGGACCGTTCTCGAAGTCACGAATAAACGCATCCTGCGAAATATTGAAACGCATCCAGGAGGACTCTCTGACCCAGTTGCCCTGGGCGTCCTTATGCGAGTTGTCTACAGCAAGGCTGATCGTCATAAACTTCCTGGGAGTGCCGTTCCGTACCATTGTCCTTACCTGCGGCGCAGAACCGAGTCTCCCCAATATACTGAACTTAGCGAATGTGGGCGTCTTGTATCTCATCGTCAATATCCCGCCGGGTCCGATCTCCTATGCCCGGCTTCCTCCTTTACAAGTTAATCTCAGAATTCAATCTCCGTAAATTTAATATCCCCGGAACTTCTGTCCGCCTTCGTCATCCTCTGATTAGAACTCGCAAGACGGCCCTTCGGCCCAAGGCCCTCAACATAAGGTCCAAACTTCACGTATCCCGCTTCCGCCACGAACGGATGCCCTTCCAGTTTCAGATCCCTGACTTCCTCTTCCGTATACCCCGTATAAGTAATCACAGGGATTCCTCCGTACTCGTCACGAACCATATCCAGTATGCGAAAACACTCTCCAGGATTCTGGTCTAACGGCTCGCCTCCTACGATGGAAATACAGTCGAACCTGAACCCATGACCCCGCCAGTACTTCAGCGTCTTCGTGAACTCTTCATCTGAGACAGCCGGCCCTTCGTTGCCGAAACTCCATAGCTCGGGATTGTGACACCCCTTACAAGGATCGCCTGAAGCGCCTTTACGGCAGCCTGAGAACACCAGCCTCAGAGCGACAGATCCCTCAAAACCGTCCGCAAAGTCAGGCTCCGCCTTAATGAACATCGACATACCTCCCGTCTGCGACAAGAATCATGATGGCATACGAACGTATAGCTAAACAACTAGACAAAGCAGCCATGCGGGTACTTGTCCGCAAGCAGGTCCAGGGCCTTGTTGATCGAGTATCCCTGCGCGACATACTGGTCACGTATCTTCTTGTCGTCAGCCCTCGTCGTGGCGAGCCAGTATTCTCCGGGGGAGGGCATGATACACATAAGTCCCGAACCTACCTGAGCGAGCTTCAGGAATATCTGCGAGTACTGTCCCGGGGACTGCTGCAGCCCCTTGATAATATCTATCTCGGAGCTGTTGAGCCCCATCAGCTCTCCGATCTTGTCGGCAAGCGTAGGCTGGGCCTGTTTCAGGACTATCGTCTGATAAGTATTCGACAGCAGCGCGTCTGACACCGCCGAATTGGCGAAGTCCATAATGTTCTGGGATATGGATACGACCATAGCCTTGTACTTACGCATAGTCCTGTAAAGCTCGTTGATGAAGTCCGCCGCCATCCGGGACTTCAGATAAGACCAGCACTCGTCGAACACGATGATCTTAGGCTTGGACACCAGCGCAGGATCTGTAACCTTGTTCATAATGAGGTTGCTTATCGTCAGGAAGACAACTCCCATCAGTTCGGGGTTCTTCTCTATGCCCAGCAGGTCAAAGGCTACCACGTCGGTATCGAGCGTGATATTTGTCTTCTCGTTGTCTATATACTCCGCGACGACGCTCTGGTTCCGGCTTCCGGCCTTCGTCCACTTCGAGAAGCACGCCAGCATCTTGCGCTGCGTCTCTCCCAGCGGTTCGTCCTCTTTGTACATCCTGTTGCTCTCGAGTATCGTATATGCGTCGCTGAAGGTCGGCTCTCTGCCCATATATTTCGGGTCCTGCGTAAATCTCGTAAACAACGCGTTGACCCATCTCGTAAGCAGAGTGTCTTCGTAAGCCGTTATCTCGTCGTTCGCGCCGGTCTTGATGCACTCGCCCAATATGGTACGGTACATACGTTCTTTCTTCTTCCAGTCCTTCTTGCCCTCGAGAGGGTTGAAAGAGACCGAACCGTCGTGCGACGACATGTCTATATAAGTCCCTCCCAGGATATTTACGAGTGACTTATACGAGCCGCCCTTGTCGACTATGAATATGAGAGGGTTCTGCGCCGCCATAGACGCCATCATAAGGTTCGCGGTAAACGACTTACCCGAACCGGTACCGCCGAAGATCAGCATATTGTTGGCTGGCAGCCTCGAGTCGAACGGGTCGTAACCGTACAACGACTGATACGGAGCCCCGAGCAGCATAACGCTCTTGGACGACGACTTCATAGGCCCGTACAGAGGCAGGAAGTCCGCGATGTTCTCGGTCTTCACAGTCCACTGACGCGACACAGTGCCGCATATGCACCAGCCCGGGACCGTAACCTTGAATATAGGCCACAAAGCTGCCTTCTCCTGCTCGAGACGTATTCCCATCTTCGCGTTGGCATGGCTTATGAAGTGCTTCACTATGAAGTCAAGCTTCTTAAGGCTCGTTTCGCTAATAGTAATGAACATCTCGAAGTCCATAAGGTCGTTGTTGCCTGTCTGGAGCTCCTGAAGCAGCTGAGAGACTTCTCCCGCCTGCGTCCCCAGTTCGGGGTCTACGCTCGAGTTCAGGACCGACATCTGCCTGCGGAACTGCTTCCTGAGCTCGTCCTTCTTCTGCCCCTGGTCTATAGCCGCTATATTCACGGTGATACAAAACTCCGCGTCTATATCCAACAGATAGTTGATCAGCATCATCTGGCTTCTGTCCGGCAGGTCCCTCACCGAGAGTATAGAGAATATCTTCTCGTCCCTGTTGCCTATAGTGAAGTAGCCCCATTTGCGGGACACGTCTATACCGCGGAACTTCTCCTTAAGAGGCTTGTCGTACTTGTACTCGTAGACGTTGTGATAGTCCCCTGTAAGGAACGACCTGATGCTGAAGTAGATCTCGTCCGCCGTCATGCGGTGTATTCCCCGTCCCGCTACGGACTTGAACGGGACCATAATGCGCTCGGTCAGAGCCCTGAAGTTTCCCGCAATCTCGTTCTGTTCCTTCATGTACTTGACCACGAGCTTGTCCTCGTCTATACCCATATCCCAGATCTCGTTGAACTTGCCCTGGAACGAACGAGGGTACTGCTTCCGGAACCAGATCTCACACGTAAAGCCGAAGACGGCCTTCATGTCGCGTCTGTGAGACCAGAACTCATGACGGTTCTCGCACATCTGCTGTACGATCGGGTCGCCCGTCTCTATGCCGCCCAGGTGATTGTCCAGCGCAGGAATGTTCCCGGCTATCTTTCTCCACTGGACCTGTACGAACACGTCCTTATCTATGCCCAGAAGGAACGCGGAGAGGTTGCGCTCCAGCGAAAGCAGCTCCCCGAGATCCATGTTGTCTATATATACCGTATCTATGGAATAACCTATACCGACCGACCCGTCGGAGTATATGACTACGTCGTCTACGATATCTTCGTATGCAAGGTCGTCCGCAAGGCTGTGTGCGAATACGTTGGACATCCGCAAATCTCCTTATTCAATAACTTTCTGTATCAGCACCGACCCGTCCGGACGCTGAATCTTTATGCGCCCTTCGGTGTTGTTGTAAACCGTGGTCAGCGTACCTGAGCCCGAGTTGGTCTTCTGATTCTTGCCCGCGCGCACTGCCGTCGAAGCCGACTTCTCTGCACTGGCCTTGGCGGGCTGGGTCTTGTTCGTCATCCTCTTCCAGTCCACGTTCTCCGTAGACGACATGACTATCGGATCTTCCTTTATCCCCTGCGAGAACAGCTCGTAAGCGTGTCTGTAGGACATTATGCCGCTCACATATCCGGGGTTAAGCTCTCCGTAATACGAACGCAGCGCCCCCGTAACGGACTTCTTGTCGTTGATATATCTCGACAGCAGGTAACATCCCGCCTTTACTCCGTAGTCCGGGGTAAGCAGCTCTTCACGCCTGGTTATCCCAATGTTCTCGAGCAGTTTGTAATGTATGTTGTACATTACCTGCATTGGACCGGCAGCGCCCTTACTCGATACCGCAAGCGGGTTGAAGGCGCTCTCCTTCTGGGTAACCCCTACGACCAGTTCGGTACTGAGCCCGTACTCTCTGGAGTAGTAAGCTATAGCGCTCGCCTCTGTAAGGGCGGCCTCCGGGGATATGTCTCGCCCCGCGGACTGTGAAACGTCCATGATATACCTGTATATATTGTGCGTGTCGGCTATCACGGGCAGAGAGGCGGCCGAGGCGTTCTCGAATACGCTGCGCAGCACCGGACGCGGCTTCACGGCCATAACCGACGACACAAATTCGTCGAACTCCTTAAGGGCGGCTTCGTCGATCTTCAGCATCTTTGCCGCACCCTTTACGTCGGGGTTGAACGCCTTCACGAAGTATTTCCCGGTCACAGGCGCTTCCGGCTCCTTATCTGCACTTTGCCCCAGAGAGGCCGGCGCTTCGACTGCCGAAGCCGCGTGCATATAACCGCCCGCAATCTGCGTCGAGGTCTGCATAATGGACTTAGTCATAAACGTAGTGGTGAACAGCAGTCCCCCGAAGAACAGCACTCCGAGGCCGACTACTATAGTCACCGCCGCAAACAGCCTGTAGGACGGCTTTCCACCCTTATCTGCGTAGATCTCAGTACCGGCGTATGTCTCGGACGGCTTCTCCGTGGGAATGTCCACTTCCGGTACCGGCTCTTCCTCCCCGGGTTTCCGCTTCCTGCGCAGTTCGGGTTCTTCCGCGGCTGTCATCGCCCTGTCATGTATGTATTTGTCGTTAAGGTCGAATATAACTTCGTCGGAGCTATTGAAATCTGTGCCCAATATGACGGCCTCCAATTTTAACAAATCCTTTCTGTGCGGCTTTGACGCTCCCCATGCCTAAGGCAGAGGATTCCTGGTTCCCTGAGCACTGCATATAGGCCGTGGCCTATAGGTGGACACGCCTTATAACTTCTTCCTGAATGCGGATATGAGCCCCCCGCGGTCTGCCTCCGCGTCCGATACGTCGAACATGTCCTTATGCTCGGGCAGTTTCTCCGGTTCAAACACCCCACCGTACAGTAGATCCCCGGCCGGATCCCTGGGCTTTACCGGAGCTTCGGGAACTTCAGGTTCTTCCAATACCGGCAGGCCGGGGGCGGTATTCTCCACGGGTTCCGCCTTGCGCCTCCGCTTATCGGGCACGTCCCCGAGAAGTTCCGCAGCCGCATATTCTCTGGGCCTGAAGCCGATATATATCCCTCTCGCGGAGAGTATATCCACTCCTGTAAGGTCTTCGTCCTGCATAACGGGCTTAACCACCGGGACCATCTCGAACGGGGGAATATACAGTACGTCTGTCTCTTCAAGCAGCCCCTTGATCTGGCTCTCGGTCTCGACACGGTCGTCCCCGAACTTCCTTACGCCTCTCGGCATGAACGCGCCGTCCGAAGGCTTCGCGGTCTCGGAATAATCCGTGTCTACCATTGCGGAGACCTTGAGGGGCCACTTTAGCGCGATAGTCTCTACATACGCGTCCGGATCCGGCAGGGAAGCGGCCGCTCTCGGAGCTTCGTCCGCCCCGACCTGAGGCTGCGCCTTCCGGTAGGCGGGTTCTTCCATCTTGTCCAGGACGCTTTCTTCAATTTCTTCGGACGGAGGCTTCTTCAGCCCAAACAGCCTCTCCGTCAGTTTGTTAATTATCTTCGCGGGTATAAGCAGCAATCCGTTCCCTCCGTCTCTGATGAAAATACTCCCCCGCAGGAACCGGACACAGCCCCCGCGGGGAAGCGGCACGCCTCTCTGTTACTCTCCGAAGGAGTACTGCAGGTAGTTCGCCAGCGCGTAGGCAGCTACGACGAATATAGAACCGAGCAGAGCCCTCACAAGGATGCTCTGAGCTTCGCGGTTGTCCTGCTGAACCGCGGCTTTATATCCCGCGCCGACGAGAGCAATGATTACGCCCACGACTCCGCAGACCATTACGAACGCGACTATACGCTCGAGTATCGTTACGAACCTGCTTCCCGCGTCGCTGCCCGTGGAAAGACTTATACCATTCAGTTTCCCGTTGGTGCCGATAATTCCGCCCGCGCCGGTACCGTAGCCGTTCGGATCAGCCGCAAGCGCAGCCGCCGGATTAGTAAGCAGCGCGTACATAAACGCAAGTACCGCGCATGGCTTGGAGAATTTCGCAAAGATCTCCGAGCAGAAGTCGTAAGTCTCATATCCAAGGCCGGACAGCGCAGCCGGTCTCAACATAAACGCATATCTCATATATCTTCCTCCGTGTCAGTTGTGTATTCCCGCTTCTCAGACTTAAGGATTGAAGTTGGGCAGCTCGTATCCATAGGGTTCCATAAAGTTGAACCAAATAAACGCGACGAAAGGGACCGCTATCGCCATAAGGATTACCCCCGCCAGCGCCCTCCTAAGCCTGTCTTTGGCCTGTTGAGGGTTGTCTTCGACCGCAATCGCGTATCCCGCCTTGACGAGGGCCAGTATGCTGAACACGGCCCCGACGACGAGACAGAAGGCGATTATCTTGCCCGCGATGCTCATAAGCTGCTGCAGCTCGGTCGACGAACTGTTTGTCGCGGCGTAAGCCCTTCCCGCCATAATTCCCAGCATTACCGCCGGAGACGCTCTCTTCAGCACAGACCTCAGCATCAGAGCTCCACCTCTTTGAGAGCCTTAACCAGTTCGGGGCTGAAGCTGATCGTCGAAGAACTCTCTATCTCGCTTCTCAGCCCGTTGACCTGTCTTCTTATGTACGAACCCTTCAGCTTCTTCGCCTTGACGTATCTCAGAGTTTCGGTCATAGCCCGCTCGGGAGCGGAGAGAAGAGCTTCCGCCCGGTTCTCCCCGAACATCAGCTTCCCGTATGCGTTGATAGGAGCGCTGCGGGTCAGCTTAATCCGGCCCATATCCCGGTCCTTCATCGAAGCCATGTCGCAGTCGACTCTCCACTCCGCGAGTATCCTTGCGACCTCAGGCGAAGCGCCCTCATACCTCTTCATGGCCTCGAGCACCCTGCCTTCTACGTCAGGACAGGAAACCGTCACTTCAGCGCCTTTCGCCTCTTTGCGAATCTCCGACACCTTCCCGTGGCTTAACGCCCAGGTGGACGCGGGCCAGCACTTCTCCCTCAGGAACAGGAAGTTCGGTACCTTGGCATCGAGCTTCTTTCCCGCTCCCCTGAAGATCGAGAAGACCCGGTCGAGTCTCGTCCTGTCTCCGCCCAACACGCCCAACACCCAGTCTTCAGACGCAGACGCCTGCATGTCTTCCATGTTCGGAGCGTTATAAACCGAAGGGACTGCAGTACCGGACCTCGGGGCGGCATAAAGCGGGGGAGCGGCCGATACCGCCGTTATAAGAGCCGCCGTAAGCAGCAACGGACGGGCGCGCATACTAACGTCTTCCTCCGGACTTCTGCATCCGCAGTCTGTTCTCGAGGGCTTCTACCAGAACCTTGCGTGAAGCGGGGTTGTCCTTGATACTGGCCCAGGGTTCGCCCGCCTCTTTAAGGCACAGCATGTCGAACCTGTCGTTAAGCTCCTTGGCGTTGTCTTCGAGTTCCGCAAGGTCTTCCGAGCCCAGCGTCATCTTGAATATCTCGAGAAGCTGCTCCTTGGAGCAGTCCTCCATACGGATTACGCTCTCCGAAATGCCGGAAGGAGTCTGTCCCTCCGGACGCCGGCTCTCGTCCGGGATAAGAGGAGCGCTTTCGCGGCGTGCCGGAGTCTCGGGAGCGAACATATCGTCGTTCTGTCTCATCTGCTTCGGAGCCGCCGCCTTAGGCTTCCTGGCAGCCTCTTTGACCTCTTCCTTAAAGCGGGCCTGGATCGCGTCGAGTTCCTGCTTCTGACGTACGGCTTCTACGCCGCGTTCCTGAGCGAGCCTCATCCAGTCTTCGACCGAGATGTTGTACGGGCTGTAGCCGCAGAAATCGAGAAGCAGGAAGTAGCCCTTCTCCATAAGCTCTTCCATGAAGTCCCCGCCCGTAAGCAGTACGCTCGCGCCCGTAGTAGTAACTCTGTAGCCCTCTTCATTGATGATCGAGAAGTACCCCATTACGTAGTTCTCGACTTCTTTCTCACGAACCGTCTCCGGTTCGTTCGGGTGTTCCACCGATACGTATTCGTGGTCGACCCACCTCTCCACGCCTATAGCTCTGACTCCGTCCAGCGTGATGCGCCAGCCTGGACGATCTTCGTAAAACCACATAAGACGCGCCGGAAGGTCCATGCACTTCTCGTTCCTGTTGTTCATGTACACGAACCGCGCAGGGTTGAACTTTTTCTTCTCAGCCGGCATATTCTTTTCCGCCATCCGGGTTCCTCCTTTGCCTTATTGACTAGCCTGTGCATGAGTGTAGGAATTGTTTTTGGGGTAAATTTTTGCGTGCAAAGCTTGTTTAGGGATTCCGGGAAGCTCGATACTTAACTTAATGAATAAGGCCTAAGGGCGCTTATATACTTAAAGTTCAGAGTCCGAACGGATTCGGCAAATAATACGGGGAGGGAACGGCAAATGCCCGAACAGATAATAAAGACCGCTGACGGACAGGTTTGCAGCACTATCGCCGAAGTAAACGCCACGCTTCTGTACGACGTAGGGTTCAACGCGAAACAGCAGATGCTGCAGGACAGATATCTTATGCACTTCGTTCCGACGCTTACTGACGAGATTATGAAGAAGAACGGCATCAAGAGCACAGGCATGGCCCAGGACGCAATAGAGAAGAATACGGCCCTGCTGGAGACTCTTGTCCAGGACGCCATAGAGACGAATAAAAACGAATGGCTTGACGAGATAGAGTTCGCGAGAGGAGTCCAGCGCAAGGCGGAGAATCTTGCCTATATACTGGACAAGCGCGCGGAATATATGCGCCGGCCGGCATTGAAGACTCCGCTCGTAATAGACGACCTGAGAAGCAAGCTCGACTCTGCCGAGAAGGACCTTCGCAGCAAGAAGTCACTGTACGAGACCATGAAGGACTCCGACTCTTCGATGAAGAAGCAGCTTGAAGCCGCGATAACCGCGGCGGAGAACAACAAGCAGCGTCTCGAAGGGGAGCTTACCGCACTCAACGAGCCTCTGCAGCGCATGACCGCCGAAGGCGTGGACGAACATACTACCGCCGCCTACGCTCCCTATATCTTCTACATCCCGAAGATGGCAGAGGAGGGCCGTAAGGAATACGAGGGCAAGGCCGCCGAGTATATGGAGAAGTACGGCTGCGTCCCGTCGTTCCTGAAGACGTACTTAGACCTGCTCAAGTTCGCCGAGTCCAGCGTCTACGAGAGCGATATAGATTCACTCGAAGTAAAGAAGATGCTCACTATGGGGATCCGCCAGTATATAGACATTCTGGAAGACGGCCCGAAGCTGATCTATGCTACGGCCAAGCTCTATCCGGAGTACCAGAAGTCTTACGACGAAGAGACGGATATCTATTACAGAACCGAAGAAGAGATAACCAGCGGACAGGCGAGCGCGATGGGGCGTATGAAAGCCCTTGCAGAACGTCAGGAAGAGACAGCGGTCAAGGACGAGATAGGATTCGAGACCCAGGACTACTTCAAGTCGAAGTACCGTCTCAACGGGATCTTGTTCTCGAATATCCTGGCCCACCAGTTCAAAACGCTCGAGAAGGTACAGGATCGCCGAGTCCCCGCGATATTCGGACCTCCCGGTATAGGCAAGACCGCCGGAGTAGAGGCTACCATCAAGCGTATAGACAGCGTAGTGAACGACTTCTTCGGCAGAACGTTCTCTGTCCCCCACATGGACTCTTCGCAGTTCAGCGGACCTATGGCGGTCAACGAGAACGACGAGGCCATGCAGTTCATGCCCGCGGGTATGAAGCCTCTCGTCAACAAGCCCGGGCTCTGCCTGTTCGACGAAGCCACCGCCGCGAACGATCCTGCGGTGCATAACCAGCTCGCTACCGTTACTCAGAAAGGTACTCTGACCGAAGGCATTAAGATGCACCCGCTTATGCTGATGGTATTCGCGGGCAACGACGACCCGAACGACAACGCGAACGTTGAAGCCCTGTCGCACGTCGAGAAGACGCGTCTTCAGATAATGTATATGCTGGACCCGAAAAGTATAATGGTCGGCTGGGAGAACTATATCACCCACGACCCCGAGACTATGGGCAACAAGTACAGGGCGGCGGCCGCGAGCTTCGTTATCTCCTTCCTGAACACCAAAGAAGGCAAGGAGTACCGTCTGACCAAGAGCACGGAACGGGGCCGAGGCATCTCCCCGAACCTCAGAACCTGGACTAACTTCATCAAGGACCTCGAGCCTCTGTTCGCGATGGACTCGTTCAACAACAAGAGAATGCGCGAGATGGGCCGCTCGCAGATAATCGCCTCCGGCAGCCGTATAGTCGGGGCCAAGGCGGCGTCCGAGCTGGCCGACTACTATATCAAGTACGTCAACCTCACCTCTATAGACGAACTTCTGAAGATGTCCAGGAAGTTCGGCATGCTGGACGCGATACGTGTCTACGACAGTACGAACCGTTCGGGAGAACTCGCCGGAGGCAACACGTCGATATATATCGATACGGACAAAGACACCGGCAAGGAATACTACGTTATTGACTCTCCGGCGGACTGCGACCAGGACCTTGTGGACGCGAAGAACCGCCTGTACCTCAAGAGGCTGAAGGAGAAGGGCGAGTCGGTAGATCCGTCGCAGTTCAACGAGAAGAATCCCGCGTTCGCTACGGTCAGGAAGGAGCTCCTCAGCAAGAAAGACTTCGAGGAGCAGTACAACAAACTGTGGCCCTGCGAGGATATGGGCTCCGCAGCCGCGATAGCCTATTACAAGAACGGTATAAAGAGCTGCTACGAGGCCCTGTTCGAGGACGCGAGACGCACCCGTAAGCCTATAGACGGAGAGAAGCTGGACGACATAATGAAGCTCGCGATGCTGGTTCCGCAGAAGGCGTTCCGCCAGGAAGTCACTATAGACATAATCAACGGCTTCCTGCACCCGCAGCGCACCGAAGTCCTCAAGAAGTACGGAGTAAGCTACAAGAAGGGCAACTCCACGATCGTAAAGAAGTTCAACCCGGACCCGAACAGCCCTCTGAAAGAGGGAGAGCAGAGAAGTCCGAGACTCAACAACATGTCCTACTATGCCCTTGCGTTCTCCAAAGCACTGCACGACACTCTGGTCGAACAGCGCGAGCAGCAGGAGGCGCTTATTCCCAGGAAAGGCGCCCGGAAAGACCAGACACAGGACATGCCCGGCAGATAACAATCTCTATATACAACAAATAACGGGGGCCCTCGTAAATTCGGGGGTCCCCGTCTTGTGTGAGAAACTTTGAATTAGTATTAGTCTATTCCCTGGTTCTGCAGTTCCTCTTCCAGTACTTCATCGAGTCTGTTCTTTGTGAACGACACATAGTCGTACATGAAGGTGGAGAAGTACTGGTTGCGCATCCTTATGTTGAGCGCCATTAACTTATACATCTGAGCTATCAGCATCTGCCTGTCCAGATTGTGTCTCGCGATAGTGGAGTATCCCGCAGCCGTCGCTTTCCAGGCCCCGCCCTGCCCGCCGAACTCGTCGTATCCTGCGGTATAGGATTCAGTAGATTCCTTCAGTCTGTCGGAAAACTGTTTGACCGTAGCGCTGCGGATATTTTCAGCTTCCGCGAGTATATCTACTATCTTCTCGATCTTCCTGCCTCCGGCGTTCAGCGTGTAGTCCGACAAGTGGGCCCTCTGTACCTTAGTGTCCGAGAAGGCGTAAGGCTGCCGGGCTATACCCGCCAGGGCCACCGCAGACGAGGTCGCCGCTTCCGCGCCGAAGTCCTTCATACTCTCGGTATACCCGTTTCCCATAGACTCCTTTGCGAACTCTTCTATGGTAGCGTTGATATCCAGTACGTCTATTTCTTCGTTCACCTTCTGGAATTCAGACTTCTCTCCGCTCGCGGTATAGTATTCCCTGACCGTCCTGCGCGGGGCTTCCTGCTTGACCGAGTCTTTCTGCCAGTCAAAGTTCTTCAGGATAGAATGCTCGCTGCCTGACCCGACTCCGGAACTCAACATAGCGGAGCCCGTAATCTCTTTCGGCGAGATACCGGCAAGCTCCTGCCAGAAGGTCGTTCCGGCCTTGTACAGAGATTCCCTGTTCTTCTCCCAGGACTTCCATAACGAAGATATAGACTCGTCGCCTATAATCTCGTCAAGAACCGGAGAGCGGTACTGCTCCGGAATAAGATCCGTCAGCTCGGCTGAACTCATCATCACTTCACGGATGTCGACTATTCGGTCGGCCTGCCGACTGATGCCGTACCGTTCGATCATTTCCTCAATGGTCAGACCTCCGAAAGCGGAAGCGGAGACCGCCGCGGCACACAACAAGAGCGTCGCCAATACGGATACTGCGCGCCTATGCTTCATCGCGCCTCAGCCTCCCTTTCCCGGGATTTCTCCAGATAGTATTCAGCCGGAAGCGACTGCACCGCGGAGATTCTGTTTATCATCGACCGGATCATCTTGTTCGACGCCTTCATCGAAGCCACGTTCGCGGTCAACCCCGACAGCTCGACTATATCCATCTGCTGGAGGGCGATCTGCTTCGTCATACTTATCATCGCGGCCTGCTGGCGCACCAATACCCCGAGAGCCCTGGCGGCCATTATCTCGGCTCCGTCGCCGGATCCCGCGGACAGAGCCTCGTTCTGAGACTTCACTTCTGCGTTTATCTCTTCCTTTACCTGTTTGATACCGACCTTCGACTCCTCGTTGAAGTAAGCTTCCTGTATCTCGGCCCCGGCCCCCGCCATGGAGACCTTCGACGCGTCCGCAGCGGCTACAGTTACCGCCACCTGTCCCAGTGTGTTGTATCCGCCCGAAGTCGCAAGACCGACCGAAGTGCCTATCAGCGCGGGATTCTGTGCGGGGAACGCTTTATCCAGCTTAGCCCTTGCAGCTGCCTTAGCTACAGTGTACTCCGCCGCGTCCGATATCCCCGAGTCTACAGCCGTTGTAGTCTCAGTCAGCCTGCCTTTCGCACTTATCTCTCTCTCTGCCTGATCTTTGGAGATTATGTCTATCTTATAACTCCGGACCGCACTCCCGGAATTTACGGGAGTCCTGCGTATCGCAGTCCCGGATTCCTTATCTGTGATATACACGGTCCCGTCTGCGGTAAGGGTCTGCGCCTTCTGCTTGGCGCGAAGAGCCGCAACCTTATCCGCAAGGCTGGTATGCGAGCTGCCCGAGGCGACTCCCGTTCCTTCTCCCGTCAGTTCCCCGGCGCGCATCTCTGCGATCTCGGAAGCTCTGCTCACAGCCGTAAACAGCGCGGTGGCATATCCTTCCTTCTTCGCGATATCGTTAAGATCCCCGGACTTGCCGGACAACGTTCCGCCCTCTACGCGGCCTCCCTGAATGCCGTCTGTCTCCTGAACTACGTCCACGATACTGTCAAGCAGCGACTCCGGAGATATGCTGTTCTCGAACTCCATAGAGTTTGCTTCGGACAGGAACTCCCGGAGGTCTCCGCCCAGGCTCATAAGCTTGCCATAGTCCATAGACAGGCCCTTCAGCTGCTTTATCGCCTCAAGGTCGTCCAGACTGTTGACGACGTAGCGTTCCAGCTGCTTCTTAGACTCCTGTATGGCGAGCTTGACCTCTTCTACTATCCCTTTGTCGGTCCTGTACGTAGAGACGGCGTACGCGGGAGATGACAGGGTGAAGAGGCATATCGCCGCTATAAGCTTCCTGCCGAATCCGGGCATCTTAGTCACCCGCGGAGATTTGCTCCTGGACTTCGATATATCGGAGCATATTCTCGTGCATGCCCTGGGTATAGCCTTCTATATTGAGCATCGCGTTTATGCCCATCATCTTTATCTCGTCCGCCATAATGTCGATCATCGAGATAAGAAGCTGGTTCTGCAGCGCGGACTGTTCCACCTGTACCGCAGAGAGCGCCGCTATTGTGCGCAGAGCCTGAGAAGGGCCTCCGTTAGACAGCTCGGTCGTCTTCTCGAGGGACTTCTTCGACTGTTCCTCTATCTTGTTGATAATCTCGCGGTAAGATCCCTTGCCCTCCTTCAGCATATACGGCGCCATTGCCGAAGTTATGCTGGACAGGGCGTACGTCCTCGACGCGTCGGCTATATTCCCGGAGTAGACTCTCTTTTCATACATAGTGGAGTCGGTAGCGCCCACTATATCCGTAACAGCCCTCTGGGAGTTAGGCATGCTCATGGGGACCGTCTCTATAGCCAGCTCGAGAGACTTGCTGACGACCTCTTCCACGTCCTTTTCGTCCGTTTTGCCGTTGTCTTTTCCGGCTCCGGTATTCGTATTCTCTCCGGGAGTGATGCCATACTCGGCGAGTAAAGCCGCAAACGCGCGGTCTACCGCTATTCCTCCCGCGTTGCCGTCTATGCCGCTCTGCACAAGCACCTCGTTGAGGCTGCCGCCCTCTTCACCGACCGTGCCGTTGATATCTCCGAGCAGCCCTCCGAGATCCTTCCCGTTCATCTTGCCGGTATTGACCGCCTCGGCCAGGTCTTCCGCAGAGGTCTTCCCAAGATGGACTCCTTTCATTGCCGTTCGGGACAACGTCTTGATGTCGGAGTCGAGGCTGTCCAGCCCTTCACTGAACTCTATAAGGTCCGTCACGTCCGAAGCCAGAGTCCGAAGACCCTTGATCGCCTCGAGGTCTTCGAGGTTCGTCAGTACTTCTCTGACGTAGTTCAGATCTTCAAGCTGCAGGGCGGCGATAGCCTTCTCGCAGAATAAGTCAACTCTGCTGACAGGGACCGCTAAGGCCGTTACAGGCGTCGCCAATACCGCGATACACGCAAGCAACAGTAGTATTCGTTTCATGATTTATCCGTCTAAGCGGATTTATCCCCCTCCTCGTCGTAATTTCCGGGCATTCGGTTCTAAGTCTATAAACAGCGCTTTCCCGGAAATTCCGCCCCCCAGACGAGGCTCGGGGCATAAAAAATGGCCCCCGGAACATCTCCGAGAGCCGATACTGCGTATATCTTGGTTCTGCTTAAGAGAAGCGGGACTTGAACTTCGGCTTCTCCTCCTGTTCTTCTTCCTTGCGGACTATGACCCTTCTCATTCCCGGAGTGCCCGCCGGTACATAAGCCCTGCGGACGGGGATATGAGTCTGAGGCGTCTGGACAGGCTGCGCCGCTATTGCGGGTTCCGGCTGTACGTGTGCCGCGGCCTCCGGAGGATTGCTCCACGAGTCGGGGTCGTGTTCCTCTTCCTCTTCCGGCTCTTGTTCCTGAGCTATGCGCCTCGAGTGCGGTTCTATAGACGGAGCTTCGTCTGCCGGGAAGTCTGCCCTCTCTTCCTGAGCCTGTTCAGGCTCGTCCGTATCTTCCTCTTCGGGATAGTATTCGTTATATTCCTTCGCGGTATCTTCGCCTGAGATCAGCTTTACACGGTCGGTTATCCCGGCAAAGTCTATGTCGTCCTCTTTCGCGGGCTGCTCTTCCTTATACGGCTCGTCAGCCATGAACGCAGGCTCCTTCTCAAGCACGGGAATCTCGTTCGTAACTTCCGGCTGCTGGAACAACGGCTGCTCCGTATCTGTATCGGTATCCGGAACTGTCTCGGGCTCGAGCTCTTCGGGAGCGCGCGTAACCGTTCCGGGCTTGCCGAAGTAATCCGTCTCTCCGTACATAGACTTCAGCTGCTCCGGGGAGACTTCTTCGAACGAACTGACCTTGATATAGTTCTGCCCCTTATACGCCTCTACGTTGCCGGTAACGCGAATCCACGTACCCAGCCTGAGCTTGGCAAGACGCTCCGTTATCTCGTCCCCGAACGAACGGGCGTATATCAGATGTCCGCGTATGCCGTTCTTGGTCTTGCGTTTGATCAGGATGTTATAGTGCGCCCTCTTCGTAGAGAACTTGGTATTGTCGAAGACCTTCATACGGTTCTTGTAATAGATACGCCCCTGCAGAGTGACCGAGTTCCTGAACGCGTCCAGGCATACTTCGTCCGCAGGATCGTGCAGCAGCCTGTCGCTGTCTTCGTCGGCATATTCCGGCTGCGCCTCTCCGAGCTCGTCCCGTACGACCTGAGCCATCTCTTCAGTACTGTCGGGATAGTCTTCTGCCTCTACGTCCAGCTTGACCTGCGTCTTGATATCTTCGTCTTCTTCGAAGAATCCTCCGGTGAATTCTTTCTTTACGTTGTTTTCCGCTTCGCTCATCTAACTCTCGCCGATAAGTTGTGGAATCGGCTTCCTCCTCTCAGTAGAATTACCAAACGGCCGGGCCCGGCCCCCAGCCTCAACTATTTACCTTCAGACGAGGGAGCCTTCGGCGGCAGTACCCTTACGGGTTCCTTCTCTTCGGGCTGCTTCTCTTCAGGCTTCGCCTCTTCGGGCTCGTTCTGCGCGCGGTACTGTTCAGACGCGGACGCCCTGAGCCCTTCCACGTAGACCGAGGAATACTTCTCGAACGCGGACGATATAAGATTGTCAGCGAAACGGTCGGAAATCATGACTGCGACCAGCTTCTCGTTGGAATTGCCGAAGACGTCCGCGCTTCGTACGACGATGTTTATGCCGTTCTCCGTATTGAGGCCTTTCTCCATCTCTTCGGCGGTGAGAGAGTCTTTGCCGGAAATCTCCTTGAGGAACCCGGCCCTGACCTTGTTCCAGTCGGACTCGAACAAGACCGCGCTCCAGCTGATGATATAGTTGTTCCAGACCTCCATATAGCAGGACAGCAGGGGAGCGTCCTCATACCCGAACAATCTCTTGTCGCTCAGAGTCAGGAAGTCCGTTCCGGACATGGAGTTCTTAGCGGAAACTTTGAAAGAGGGGATAGTCACCGGCTTGCGCCACTCAAATCCCAGCATGTCTAAGGCCCCGCGGGAAGTAATGTCTTCGGATATGCTCTTCAGGTCGCCTGCGAACATTCTGCGCACCGCGTTGTCCGCCCTCGCAGTCACCATGAACTTGACGTTGAGCGTGGCCGGAGCGATCTCTTCGCCCTCGGCGGTCTTAGGAACCTCTTTCTTCGAAGCTACTGTCTCTCCGATCTCTTCCTTGACGTAGGCGCGGCCCCAGGTTATCTCCATTACCAGAGAACCGTCCCCGTTCTTGTAGTTAGAGACGCAGACCTCGGTCCCGGTCTCCTCGTTTCTCTGTATAACGTTCGCTTCAGTGAAAGTCTTAAGACCCGCCGTCTCCGCGGCCTTCATCCATATCTGAGGATCGTTCGCCTTGGGCATCGTCCACTCGAGCGCCGTATAAGTCGGCTTTATGCCTACCGAATGCGAGTAATACACGTTGCCCGACACGAACATCGGAGGTTCCGGCAGTTCCACCGTCATAAGGCTTCCCTGAGACTCTATATTGCCTACGGTGAACTTCTCGGCGTCCTTAAGCGCACCCAGACGCGTTATCCCTCTGGGGTCGAGATATGCGGACTCCTGCCTGTAGTTCACAAGTATGTCCCCGACCTCGTCGGAGCCCGGAGAATAGTCTTCCGTCACCGCAGTCAGCATAAAAGGCGAGGCCGGTATGTCCTTATACTTGCCGTAGCTGAAGGTAAGCTGCGGGAATACTATGCCGCTGTCGTCCATCAGCCCTACGGCGCCGCCGGAATCTTCTTCAGGACCCGTCGCCATCGGGACTACGAAGTACGCTCCGCCGAATATGACGCCTATAACGATTAAACCCAGAATTATCTTCTTCATCATAATATCCTGCCTTCTGCTAATAGAATGTTAAGTCCCTGCTCTGGAGGTTATAAATGAACATAAGCTCCACCTCGTCCGTCTTTACTTTCGTCATCGAGAAATTGACGCTCTCATACGAGCCGCTGACGTTGTCTTCCCCGAACATACGCAGCATTCTTGACGCTCTGTACAGCGCGCCCGTACTGAAGTAATACCCCGGCACGCTCCGGAGGTTTATCTTGACCATCCATATCCCGGGAACATAGTCGAACGGAAACTCGTCCAGATCCACCTTGTCCTTCAGCATCGTGTACACCCTCGAAGTAACCGTACAGGACTCTATGAACTTGCCGTTCGCCGGGTCCGCCACGTCTTCTTCGGTTATCCCAAGCCTCTGCATGAACTCCTTCGACGTCTCTACCACGTCTGCCCGCTCGTCTATAACGTAAGCGCCCGTAGAGTCCCAGTCCTCGATAATGGCTCCCTGCGCCCCGGCCTGTACGTCTCCGTGGGTCTTGTAGTAGTCGATCTCCTCGTTCACGGTCTCCATGAAGTTTATGTAATGCGAGTTGACCTCACCCGCGAAAGCGACAAGATCCCGCATAGCCTGCGCCGTGTTCAGGTCCCTGGCTTCTTCCCTCTGCTGGACGAAGAAATACGTACCCGCCATGCCCACCATCGCCGCCGCGGTCATAAACATAGCGACCAGTACGAATCCGGCTCTTCTGTGCAGTTTCATCGTTTAGATTACGCCTCCCCGGGAACGACGCCCCCAGCCTCTCGGACTATATTCCAAAGCTTGTCATACTGCTTCGCGTTGCCCGGCTCGCCCTCTCCGTCAGGAAGTCTGCGCTCCGACAGAGAACCTTCATGTCTGAACAGCAGCTCCCGGTCCGGACCGAATACGAACGTCGCGGGAGTCCCGTCGAGAGACATCTGAGAACCGACATACCCGCTCTGCTTCGCAGTCATCACAAGTTCAGTACCTCCCGGCAGGGAATACTCCTCTTCAGCCAGTCCCTTTTCCTTGCACAGCTGCCGGAACGCGTCTTTACGCATGCCGGCGTCCTCTTCGTCCATTGCCGCTATATCCAGAACCACCACGTCCATATCCGCGCCGGACTCGATCACGCGCCGTACCCCCTGTCTGTTGTCCAGACAGTAGACGCATCCCGGCGCCTCTACAGTCACCATCAGATACGGCTTCTTAAAGTCCGACAGCGAGACAGCCGCGGCAGTCTCTGCCTCTTCTTCCGCAGTGAACTGTCCTCCCCTGTAGAACTCAGGCAGATTAAGCTCGCCCAGGGTCATCCCCTCCCTGAACTTAGTCATAGACATCTGCGTCACATAGCCCAGTTCGGCGCATATCCTCCTGTAGGCCTCCCTGTCCAGCTGTTCCGGCGCTTCGGCTTCAGGCGCAAACGCGGAACTTATGGCGGTACCGGCCGCACACCCGGCGAGAAATATAAAGCAGCAGAACGCAAGCTCCGCTATGCCGGTCTTTTTCTTTCCGTCCATTTTCTTTTTCTTTCCGTCCATTTCTTCAATACGGCCCGGAGACCTCTCTGCCCCGAGCCCCCTCCTTTACAGAAAAATCTGCGGGAAAGCCCATGGTTTCAACCGTGGGATGAAAGCAGATGTTAAGATATCTTGTTTAGCATACCTACCGTATGCCATCATGTCCTTATCGTCGGAAGGACCGACACGGGCGGGGCATCGTCCGGCATGAGGGCTGCGTCAGCAGCGGAGGAAGGTCAGACGCGGGGTAATACCCACGCAGCCTCAGCGGCATAATAAGCCGCGCCTTATGGAATCCCACCATTTTAATGGTGGGAGGATGTCAATATCAGCCTGAATATCTCCCGGGTTGGAACGGCGACGTAAGCGCGTAGACCACCGCTTCCTTGAGCTTTCCTCTGCCCTTCATGTTCGAGACCTTCATCACGAAGAAGAGTGCGGCAAGGTCGCTGCCTACGATGATCAGCTTCGCGGTCGACAGCTCTCCCGTAGCCATAATGATCATAAACTGGAACATAAGAGCCCCGGCCAGGACGAACATCTGTCCCAACGTTATCCCATGCCATAAACCCGTATGCTCGAACAGCCCCTTAGGTACTTTGTGCGATATATCCATAACTCCTGCCTCCGGTCCTATTCTCCGAACATCATGTCCCACACCGGAGGCTTGAGATCCAATCCCGCCGTCTTCGCCGAGTCGTACGGGAACGTCTTCAGCACCTCGAAGGTCCTGCCGTAGTCCGGAGATTTTATCAGCTTGCCGATATAAGGGAAGCTGCGGGTAATAGCGCTCATCCTGCCTACCGCATGTACAGGGAAGTACTTGACCGAAGGATTGTAGGCGAACGCAATCGCGTCCGTGCCGTACAGCTCGATCTTTCCGAAATCGGACTCCTTCGCCCCCTTGAGCGTATTCACATAGTTCACGGAGTTCCTGCGCGTCTCTCCCGCATACGTCACGTAACTGCTTTCGTGCCCTATGGAACGCCCCTTAAGCTCGCGCTGCTTCTGTACGCCGTAATTTAAGGCGTCGCCGCCTCTGCGGTCGATATCCGTCACCCTGCGCATGACTACCTTCTGCGCGCGCCTGTTCTCGACTCCCTTGTTCCACGCGGTAACTCCTTCTATGCCGGAGACCGCGGTCCCCAGCTTTATCGAAGAACTCGCCACGGCCTGGCGATATAAGGGAAGGTCCTTGTTATACCAATATGACCAGATACTCCCGTCGGGATTCTGCGTAGGAAGCCACGGTTCGGTCCAGCCCTGAATACTCCCGTTCTGAGCCAAAGCTCCCTTGAACGGCGCGGAAGAAACCTTATTCCTAAAGGAACCCGTGAAGTCAGATCCCTTAGATACCGTGCGTCCCAAGAACGCAGATAAGGATCTGTAAGGATCAGGGGACGTGCCTGAAGCGGCGTCCGTCATAACCGGAGACTTGTACTTCCCCCGATAATAAAGGTCGGATACCGCCTTCGCAAACGGATATATCCCCAGCATATCCGGGTCGTGAGAGCAGATATACGCCGAAGCGTTTTCCATAAGGTCTGCCCTCGGAAGGTTCCATAGTCCGGGAGCCGAAGTGGACATAGACGCCAGCGCAAGCCCCGTAACGCTCGGACACCCCGTCGAACGGCCCGCCTCTATCTCTCCCCTTACCTTGACGGCCTTGTCGTGCCACAGGTCATACGCCGCCTTATACCCGGGATACCCGCTGAAGTACCAGAGATCTCCGGGCTTGCCGGAGTAGAGCAGCTTCTCGCCGAACCTGTAGTCGTTAAAGTCGGAAGGCTGGAAGTATATCGAAGCCGTCGCGTCGGTCAGCATCTTGTATTCTTTGATGTCCGCTTCGGCAGCGTTCGCGGGCGGGGGAGGAATGGTGTTGTCGTAAGACTGCTTCGCGTCCTTGACCTCGTCCAGATTCGCCCTCAGGTCTTCCACTCCCGCAAGCACCGACTGCGAGAATATGTTCCACCAGCCTACGAAGTCTATGTTCGCCTCGTTAGACGGATCCAGGGACAGGATATGCTTGAAGCGTCCGCCGCGACGTCCTCCGGAGCCCTGCCGGAAAGAGTCTTCCGCCGTCCCTCCGTAGACCTTATGGTTCTTGGACAACGGCTGCCTGAGATACGGTCCCGGAGCGGGAGAACTCTTGACGACAAAGCCTCTCGGCGAAGCTCCGTTGAAGTTAGGCATAAGCTGGTTCCTCGCAAACTCGGGCATGTAGGTCTTCATTATGCTCTCGTCGAGCGCCACGGCCCACGGGGACCCGTTCTGGTCCACTGCCGCAGATCCGTAGACGGGATTCATGTCGATCGTGTAACCCGCCGCCGCTACGGGATACTCGTAGTAGTAACTGTGGGTGACTATATACTCGCAGCGTCCCGTAATGAAGCTCTCCACAACGACCGAGTCGGGCTTCTCCGGTATCTCAGTGAAGATGAACACGTCGTCCCTAACTACGTTCCGGGCGTCATAGTACGAAGACATATCTTCCGTCAGCTTGTCCGGCAGCAGGTTTTCGGTCCCTTCGCCGAAGTCTCCCGGGTAAGCCGTCTTGCGCAGTCCCAGCACGGAGACGTTTTGTTCGCCCATAGACAAGATAACCCTGTACCCCCCGTACACGTTGTCCATTCCCTGTATATAGGGGACGTAGTAGTCGTGATATATATAGACCCGGATAATACGGTCTCCGCTCTCTGCGTATCCCATACTCGGGAACACTAAGCACAACAGCGCGAACGCCGTCAGCATAATCTTGTACATGTCCTTAATTCCTCCCGTCTCTCGCGTATATATCCTCGTCTTCCGCCAAGGCGGTATGGAGCGCGGCAAGCCCTTCACTTATCCGTGTCTCCGTCTCCCTCAGCTCTTTCAGGCAGCCCGACGCAGCGGCGTAGTCCTCAGGGCTTCTGCCGGTCTTGTCTTCCGCCTTCGTATCCGCGCCCGCGAGGATAAGGGGCGCGAACAACGGGGCCGCTCCCAGCTCCGCCGCGTAGTGCAGAGGGGTCTTTCCCGAGTCGTCCTTAACGTTCACACTGTCGTTTCCTCCCCATTCGGTGAGGAGGTCCACCATTCTTCTCGAACCTCGCTTGACCGCAAGTATCAGCGGAGTCTGGGAATAAGCTCCCCTGACGTTCGGATCCGCCCCTTTGGACAGCATATACTCGAGTATTTTATAGTCGCCCTCGAGGCTTCCGTCCGTACGTATCGCTCTCGTAAGCGCCCTGTCTCCGGTTCTGTCGTTTACCGCGTCGGGCATGCATCCTAGGTCTCCGACGAGACTCCGTATCATTGCAAGATCTTTGTGTTCCGCCGCCGCGTACAACGGGGGCTTCCCGAAGTGACGGCCGTCGAGCTTCCTGGGGTTCACACGGCACTTGGCGCACATAAGACGCATGCCCCAGACCTTACCGGACGCCGCGATCTCAGCGGACAGAGGCCCCCACACCCTCGGCGTGCGCGAGATAAAGTCGGCTACGCCCTTGTAGGACAGCAGCTCTTCAAACGCGAACTCGGCGAAGCCCGTCCCCTCGTCGTCCATACGGAGCAGCCCCAGCAGCTTGCAGAAATCCTCGAAAGAACAGAAAGGCCCCGTCAAGGACTGATCCTTGCGGAACCCGAGAGCCCTCGACAGAGTCTCCTTGAAGAGCTCCCTGTCTGGCCGGGAACTCTCTATAACCTCCGAGACGCGTTCATAGAACCCGGGGGAGAACGACCTGGGGAGGAAGTCCGACCTTGACCAGCCGAACTCCTCCTCCCTCCCGGCGTCTATTTCAGACTCGTAATCGGTCAGTTCCGCCATTCCGCAGGATAGTTTGCGTCAAGCCAGTCCCGCATACCCCGGAAGTCGTTCTCCAGCCCCGCGGGGTCCGGTACCGTCTTACCCTGGCGCTCCCAGTACTCGTATATCTTCCTGGACGCGGCTATCATCTTCTCCGTAGGCCGTCCCGAAGGCATAGAGCCCTTATGCTCGTCTATCCATCCGGACATCTCCTTACGATCCTGATAACACTCCGAGGGGATATCGCTGCCCGTCGCCTGGGCTATCCTCTCTGCGAAGGACACCTGGTTCATCGAAGGCTTGAACTTTATCTTCCCTTCCGAATCGACCGGCAGCCCCGCACTCTGGGCGTTGATCCATTCCTTGAGCTTGCCGCTGTCGCTCATTACCTCTCCGGGGATGTCGCATCCCGTCTCGTCCGCGATCATCTTCGCGAAATTAACCATCTTCCCGCTCGGGTCGCTGTAAGGCATTTATGCGCCGGGGACCGTTCCGCAGTCCCTCCGGCTTCCTCCCTCTCCGTTAGTTTATTTGGGGCCTCGTTCCCTTGCCCCGCATGAAATATTGGCATACCGAAGAATCGCTAAACAAGCTGAACTTCGCCGGAAACGCCTTCCGACGCGGCTTCACGGGCTATGCTCCTGAGTATTTCGTATCCCAGTTCCGCCGTGCGCAGAGACGAGGAGAACATCCTGCAGTAACTGCCCTTACTGTCTCCTACGGTAGATACCAGATAGTCCGCCAGCGCCGCCGCGTTGCCCCCTCTGCCAACGAAGGCCTTCATTCCCAGCTTCGCGAGTCTCCACTTCTTGTGCATGACGCACAGCCTGAAGAACCTGCCGTCGTCGTAAGTCGGCGGAATAAGGCTGCTGAACGCGTAGTAGAGAACCCGCTCCGCATTGCGCCTGCCTTCGGGGGAGTCCGGAGTGGGAACGGCAGGATAAGATATCGCGGCGTCCAATACCGCGTCCCTGCACTTGTCGAATCCGGCTGCGCGCCTGAACAAGTCGAGATAACCTCTCGCTATCATCACGTCCACAGCCCGTCCCTCTCCATACTTCCTGGTCGGGTCGGCCCCCTCCTTGAACAGCCAAACTATCTCCTTGACCCGCTTCGGCGCTTCAGGCTCGAGTACGTAGCTCAGAAGACTGTCGTCCAGCACTCTCTCCCTGAGCAGCGTCAAATACCCGAGTGACAACCCCTCCGCGGCGAGCGCCGAAGAAAGCGAACTTACCAGCCGGCCGAGCTTGTCGTCTCCGGACTTATACGCCCTTACAAGCAGAGATACGAACGCGGTAAGCCCGCAGTCTTCCTTCAGCCCTTCCGGAACCGGAATGTCCAAAGACGCTTTCTTCAGCGCGGACTTCAGCTGCTCTTCATAGCCGGCGGGCTTCGCAAGATCTATTGCCAAGACTGCCTCCGCATATTCCATAGCGCCGGTATCTTCACGCCCGACGGCCTCTCCCGCAGCTTCGCACAGAGACCTCGTTATACGCTTAGCCGCCTTCCGGCTCGTCTCCACATAGTCGGAGCCGCTTATTCCGGTACCTCGATAATCCGGAGTAAATATATTTCCCGGGTCGCTCAATATATAATCGCCGCCTTCACCTCTCATTTGCGCGGCGCCTTCACCGCGTATGCAGTTGAGTTTAACAACGGCCCGGAGAGTTAATTCGAGGCCTTAAAACAGACTTCTAAGAACTAAAAGAATATACAGAATATTCGGACTGTTGAACAGTGCATGCGGTCGACAGACCCCTATATATATAGAATATAGAATAGAGAAGAATATCATGTAGTAATACATATTAAGAAAATATATATAATCTCCCGGTTCTTGATTTACCCCCTAAGGGAGAGAACCGCTCCCGGAAAGAAAACAGGAATGAACTATTGAACTTATAAAACTTCATTCCCACTACTGAATCTCCGGTACTGAATACAGGAACAGTAACGTTCCGGGATATCCCTTCCGGGTATTCAGTCTCTCCCTGTCCAATGCATGACTTCGTAATCCGGCATTTCCTCAGACCTTCAGATTCCGGATCCCGAGACCGTGCAAACCTCTGTGAGTGACCGGCCGCCCGAGTCCCTGCAATTCATGGGCGGCTTGCCCCTTGTTAATTAAGGACTGTGCCCGGCGGACAGACTTACTGAAGAGCCGGACGACTGAGGCCCGGATTCGACGAGGAGGGAACGGATGCCGACAGTAGTGAAGACGTGGGTAGACAGAGGCCCGTATGGGAACAACGAGATAACGATATGGGTGAAGGGCGGAGCCTCGCTGGAGCTCGAGTCGTGCGGAGGCTGGAGACAGAGCGGTACGGGGGAAGACCTGGTCTATAAGACCTCGTTCGTGCCTACTCGCGCGTGGCTAATGGAGAACGCGAGGAAGATATACGAGCATGCCGGAGAGCCCGGTACTGAGGGGGCGCTCGAAGGCTGGAGGGACGCGTCGGCGTTGTTGTCACAGCTTCCGAGGGTTCTGCTTCCCGGCGAAGTGAGTTCGGACAGGCTGTGCGCGTTATGTTCTCCTGCAGACCTGCGCATGAGGGAGATCCTGAAGGGGCTTGGGTTCCGCTGGTCTCCGCAGGGAAGGGTCTGGAGTCTGAGGGCGAGTGAGACCGAACGCCGCGACGCGGAGGCGATACTGTCCAGATGGAACTCTTACGAGGTGACGGTGCGGTTCGGCGGCAGGAACATATTCGCGAGATGCGCGGCGCCTCTGACCTCGGATCAGGAGGATTCCATGCGATACCTTCTGCGGCGTTGGGAGCAGGGGTGGCACGGCGGGGTCAACGGCGACGATATGGGGACAGGCAAGACGTATGGCTCGCTCGCGCTGGGGGCTCTGGCGTTAGATGCGGAAGCCGCTTCCCGGATAGTCGTGGTAGCCAAAACGAGCAATATCGCCCACTGGAAGAGGGAATGGACGGACAAGATACTCGACGCTTCCGAGAGCGACGTGTGCGTATTCGGCGCGGCGCGTATGAACTCCGCGAAGAACCGTAAGGGCGGAGGAATGGAGGAGCTGGAGGAAGAGATGGCCCGGAGCCGACTTCTCATCACGAACTACGAATACCTGAGGAAGCAGGAGACGTTGTCGCTGTTCCTGAAGTACTGCGCGGGTTCGGTGGTCTTCTTCGACGAGGCGGTCAGTATGTGCGCCAATCATACGAGCGCCACTTCCCTCGCGGCGTTCAAGGTCTCGTGTATGGCGAACTTCGCGGCGCCTCTGTCCGGAACTCTCGAGAAGAAGAACATATACGAGTTCTGGAGCGTGCTGCATCTGGCGGACCCCGCGATATACCCCGAGAAAGAATTCAACGAGAACCATGTCGTGCTCGAGACTCAGAAGTTATGGCTGAAGTCGCAGAAGCGGGCGGTAGAGGTCGAGACGAAGAAGTACGTGGGCGAGAAGCAGTTCTTCGAGAAAATATCTCAGGCCTATATACGTCACATCAAGAATATTCCAGCCGCGCAATCCAGAAAGATTGAACTTCACTTCAGGCTCAGCCGTCAGGACTCCGTTCTGGAGAACCGTATTGCGGACGGCCTGTGGAGGGAGCTCTGTTCGATAACCGGATCTGGTGTTACATGGGACCGGTTGGCCGCGTCGGGGCTCAGGCTGCCCAAGTGGCAGATGACCGCTCTGACGCATCTTCACAGCGCGCTGGACGACCCTTACACACTGTTCCGGTCGGAGACCTACGGCAAGGTGACGGATTGCGCGGACAAGCTGGCGCTCGATACGGGGACCACCCGCATGGAGGCGTTCGATTATATCGAGCAGAAGTTGCAGGGAAGAGGGCCTAACGAGTACAAGGAGCAGTTCTCGCCGGATATAGTCGCATTCGCGCGGTACATGGAGGGGCTGGATCCGGAAGAGCTCAAGGACTATAAGCCCGCCAAGTACAGATTCCTCAGGAAGATGCTGGAGACGGACTATGCGGGATCCCGGGTCGTAGTGTTCTCTGTGTTCAAGCGTACCGCGGAGAGAATCGCGGAGATGCTGCAGGAAGACTTCCCGGGCAGGAACATACGGCTTATCACAGGCGAAGCTTCCAAGGCCAGAAGAAGCGAACTCGAAGAAGAGTGCCGGAACACTCCGGGGTCGATACTCGTGTCTACGGACTCTATGGCTTTCGGGACCAATCTTCAGTTCATGGACGTGCTTGTGAACTACAACCTCCCGTGGACCTGCGACGTACTGAAGCAGAGAAACGACCGCATATACCGTACGGGAGCCGAAGGGCTTAAGACGATAGTCTACCTGACGCTAGACAGTCCCGCGGAGAAGCACAAGCTCGGCATACTGTGCAAAGGCATAGAGAACGTACGCTCCCACTTCGGAGAGGACATATCCGATATTCCGGAACCCCGGTACACATACATCTGCGACTGCGAAGGCGTCGATTCAGAAAGCCGCGAAGAAGAGCCTGAAGAGATATACGGGCAGACGAGCTTCTCCGAAGAGGTTGTCCGATAGCGCGAATTTCCTTAACGGCGATTCGCAGACTTGCCCGAAGTTCGGGCCGAGACCGGGAGGCGGGGCTGCGGACACGCGAAAATTTACCCCTCCCGCAGGTTCATAAACTTTCTTACGTCCCGGGCGACAGGGGAAGGATTGGGGGAGATAGATTGCCGCAGGTAAAGACGAATGCACACGTGAGGGCGGCTGCAGCAGAGGCTGCTCCGGCGGTTACACAGGTCAGGCGGAGGACGTTGTTCAAGGGTTCCGACACGGCCTTGGACCATATGGATCAGTTCTGCGCGCTTATATCGTCTCTGGCGTCGCTGGTCAAGAGCGGCCTGGTGGTTACGCAGGCTGTGCAGCTGATGGTCGAGAACACGGACGACGCCAGCCCAATGAAGAAGCCTCTTACGGAGGCGTACGGGTATATGACGATGAACGGTATGACGCTTGCGGAGTCGTTCTTCCGGACGAAGTTCTTCCCGGTCGAGTTCATTTCGATTCTGAGGGTCGGGCAGAATTCCGGCGGTCTGGGAGACACGCTTGTCGAGTACATCGAGTATCTGAGAGGAGTCATGCGTGCGAAGAAGAACTTTGCCGCCGCACTGAAGTACCCGATGTTCATGTTCAGGATTCTTATTATCGCGTTCTTTGGGATGATGCTGTTCATAGTGCCGAGGCTGCGCAACACGATTATGCAGATATCCGGCGGACGGTTCGAGGAAGCTTTGGCCGAGATGCCCGGCGTCACGAAGATGCTGTTCGACGGATACGACCTTATGACGGTCTTCGGCGTAGCTCCCGCGCTGCTTGCGGGAGTGCTGCTGTTCGCCTATTTCACCTTCGGGAACGGCAGGGAAACGATACTGCGCGGAATCTACAAGATCCCGAGGGTGGCTGAAATGACCTCGAGGATGGAGTGGGCGCAGTGGCTGATTATGGCGAGCATCTGTCTCAAGTCGGGCATGACGATCACGGAGATGCTGAACGTTATGAAGGACACGGAGCTTCCCAAGGAACTTTCGGGCAAGGGCGTAATGCCTCAGATAGTATTCAACGTAACGAAGAACGGAATGAACCTCTCCAATGAGTTCAAGCGCGCGGGCGTCAAGGGCGACCTGCCTTCGATTATGCGTATCGCCGAGAACAACGGAACTCTGGGAGAGGTATTCGAGCAGCGCGGCAAGGACATTATGTCGGATCTGCCGCTCGAGATAGAGGGCGCGAAAGTCACGATCAACCAGGTCAGTACGGGACTGTTCGCGGGGCTGGGGCTGTCGTTCGCGGGCGCGGTTGCGATGACGGTCTTCACGATGTCGGGCGCGGTCCGCTGATCGGATACGGCGGCCGTCCGTATATAAATCCTAAGGAGGATATGTAATGTTGAGAGAAGCGGTTAAGAAGGTTATTTCGGGTAAGAAGCGCGCCGGTATGACGATGATCGAAGTCCTTATCGTCATCGCGGTTCTTGCGGTTATCGGCGCGGCTGTTATGCCCCGATTCAATACGTACATCGAGAATTCGAGATATGCGACTGCGGAAAGCGACCTCGATGCGATTATGACGGCAGTCAGCGCCACTTACTCGCAGGTCGGTTCGTTCGGAACGGTCAGCGGCGGAGATCTTGGCAGCGCGTTTGGTTCCAATACTGATTTTGCGAATACTCTCAATACGATGTTCGGCCGTCCGATAGAGGACCTTACCGATCCGTGGGGCAACGCCTATCAGATCGTAGTCGACGGCTTCAACGAGACTAACGCTACCGGAACCCTTAAGGTCCGGTGCCAGCTTGGACAGCAGGCCCGTACGAACCCCAACAACAAGAACAGGACGATGGAGCGTATAATCTTCAGCTTCGAGGAGACCAGCAACTAATCAAGGCGATCGGGGGCGGGGGCCGTACCTTCGGCCTTCGCCGCTTCTATTCCTAAGGAACGGGGGATACAGTTGGCAAAGAATAAAAACAACTCATTCGTACTCAACAAGGGAGCCGGGTTCTTCTCCTACCTGTCGTTCCGTAAGGTTCGTGACATGGTCGAAAGGATTATCGCGGACGAATCTTCCTGCGGCATATTCCGCGAGTCTCCCGAAGCGACAGTAGACCTGGCCTTCAACAACATGAAGGGCAAGTACTTCGCTACGGTCTGGGACAGGGTGACCGGAGAGATCCGCCCCGCCGCATTCGATTCCCTGGAAGAGACGTTCAGGGGATTCAAGGAGGAAGGCCTTACGCGCATCGGAGTGCTGATTCCCGGCATGACGCCGTTCGGCAACTGCTGCACTACGCACTTTATATCTTCGCCCAAGCCTCTTACGGACGAGGATCTGATAACGCGCTTCAACAGGCTGTCGGGAATAAACGTCAACAAGGAAGACTGCATTGCGGGAAGTACGCTGTGCTATTCGTCCGAGGGCGAGTACCGGTATCTGTTCTCCGCGGTGAAGAACGACGTACTGCGGAACATCGAAGACAAGATAATCGGCCCGGGAATATTCGACGAAGACTTCATGGCGGTCCGTGTGGTAGACCGTGTGACCGCGTTGTCGAATTACGTAGCGGGATATATCGCGAACACCGGCGGCCCGCTTGCGGAAGCGGACGTGATCACCTGTCTGGAGCAGTCCGGGGATCGTGTGACGATCTGGAACATGTGCAAGCTGAAGAACGGCCATTACGCGCCGCTGAACTCGGTTACGGAGACTATTCCTAAGGGAGAGTCGGTCGACACGCTGTCGAACCGGTTCGTGCTCTTCCAACAGCACCTTGCCAGGGAGCGCAACTTCCCGATGCCGAAGAACGGCGTAATCATCACGGACGGCTCGAAGATGCTGACGGGGCTCTTTACTATGACGGACCTTATGGAGGTCTGTACGAACTGCACAGAGCTCCACCCGGATGAGGTCTATCCGATACACGAGGAAGGCGCCGCTCTGAAGGGCCTGTTCGAGATGGAGAAGATATACATAGCTGAGAAGGACAATATAACCCAGCCGAATAAGGAGGCCGTCTGATGTTTAAGTTCAGTCCGGGCCGTAAGAAGAAGGAAGAGCCGGAACCGAAGCAGGAGAGCCGGAAAGACACGCCGGCAAAGGATCCTGCCGCGTATGCGGAAAGTGTGACTCCGGTCCCCGCAGTCGAGCTTATTCCTCCGGGATGGAGCCGCCGCAGGGTCATTTCGATGGTCCGTATCGACGAGATCTCTCAGTCGACCAAGGTAATAGCGACGGTTCTGTGTATGGCGGGATTGGCCGCGGCGATCTGCGAAGGCCTCTGGATCTGGAACGGTATATCCCGGGACACGCTGAAGCAGCAAGAGACCCGGATAGGCGAGCTCATCAGCCGGTACGACAGGTCAATAAGCAGGGCTTTCGGCATGAACAGAATACTGATGTACACGCAGGAGCTCTCGCTGGCGGAACAGGCGAGGGCGATAGTGAACCTCTGTGTCTCGTCGGAAATAGTGTCGCACAGTATGAAGCTTACGCATGACCCCGACGCGATACCGTCGAACGTCCGCAACTCCTTTGAGACGGCCACGTCGCTCAAGCTCGACAACGTCGACGTCCACGGGATCTGGATAGTGGACGGAAGCTTCACGAGGGAGATAGCCGGTACTACGGAGCAGTGGATACTGTCGACGAACAAGACCTTCGCGTCGATGTTCCGGGGGACTCGGTTCAGCACCTTCCTGGATATGTCCTCCAGAGCCGGAAGCGGCAGAGGCGGAGCCAACCGTTACGAGCTTGTCTTTATGTTCTGGTCTCCTTCGGACGGTAAAGGAGGGTCGAGATGATCAAGCTGGACAATATCCTGAACAACTTCTCGTTCGTTAACAATATAAAGTCGATCAGGGACAACAACGAGAGGTCCATCTATATATTCCGGTACCTCTCAATAGCGGTCGGCGCAGCTGTCTGCTTCGCGATGATCTACTTCGGCACGGCCGGGGCGGGTTATCTGTCCAAGGGCTTCGAAAGCTTCGGGGCCAGAGACTATAACGAGAGGCTGTACGCGGAAGTCAAGGAGCTCGAGAGTAACGAATCCCGTATCAATACGGTCCTGCAGAGGATCGACTCCATGAAGTACCCGTCGAGAGACACGCTTCGCGAGGACATAAACGTAGACTTCGAACGGGCGGGGCTCGAGGTCAGGTCGTTCACCCCTGTAGAGGTAGAGTTCGAAGTTACCAAGAAGGGAACTAAACGGTCGGCGGCACAGCGCAGCAGCGTCCTGAGCGACATCATAGAGATAGAGGTCACGGGGCGTATTAAGACCGAAAGGCTTCTGGACTTCCTGTCTTTGTTCGACCGTAAGGACCGTTTCTGGTATCTGTCGGATATGACCGTCAGGGGCCCGGAGGGGTCGACGGACTTCTTCAGCGAGGCGTATCTGAAGCTGGACGCGCAGAGAAGGTCCGAGCTGTTCGCGCTCTACAAGCAGGGCGACTCCAGGGATTACACAACGGTGGCGTTCAGCTTCCGCACTTTCGTCCGGCAGCAATAGGGAGGGCAGGCTATGTTCGGTATAGGTAAGAAACGACAGAAAGAGCCTCAGGAAGACATCCCGCAGCTTAATCCCGATCTTAGCGGAGTCAAGCTTCCCGTGGACGACCGAGAGGCGCTGAACATTGCAGAAGAGAGGCGCAAGAAGCGCCGTGCGGCTCCGGACGAGGCGGATATTCCGCCTGAAGGGACTAAGAAGCCTAAGAGGGAGTTCCTGACGTTCTCCCCGGGCAGGACGCAGCAGGACAAGCCCGGGGATCTGCGCGAGGCTAAGAGGCCGAAGCCTCGGGGGACAGGCAGGAAGAAGCTCTCTAAGTACTATCGCAGGGTTCTCAGCGTCGGAGTCCTGTTCTCGGTGATTATCTTCGGGGTTTCATTCGGCGGAAGATCTCTCCTCAACTTTTTGGATTCGTCGGTCGTAACCAACAATATCCCCGAAACTTCTCGGGACCTTAACACGAGAGTCGACCAGCTGAAGAAGAAGTACGAGCAGTTCAACTTTGACTCGTTCAGGCTTCTTATAGACAGCGAGAACAAGTCTAAGCCGCAGACGGACGAGGAGAAGTCGATGTGGCGTGACTCGCTTATCACCCTGTTCGGGGACAGGTATATCGCACTTATGGAAGACCGGGTGCAGACTGCGGGAGCCTTAGGCGAAAGCGGAGCTATGGAGGGCGGGGCCATTACGGCTACTATCCCGAACTACCAGGTCACCGGCATAAGCGAAGCCGGGGGCAGGAAGTTAGTTACGCTGATAGGTCCGCTGGGAACTGAGTACTGGACCTTTAACGGGAACGGAAAATCCCCTGACGCGCCGGAAGGGCTTGCCGCCTACGGCCTGGACGAGACGGGGGCTTCGAACGACGGTGGTCTGCCGGGATTTAAGATCGGCGTAAAGGGATACGAGGACGAGCATTATGTCTTTGTGCCTATCTCCGGCGTGTCGTCGCAGAAGATGGTTACCGACCTGAAGGAAACGAAGCGCAGGCAATCCTACATCTCCGTGAAGACGCCGGACGGCGGGGAGAAGATGGTCGCGATATCCGGAGACCCGGGGCGCGGAGTCAGCGGTACGGACATAAAGATCGAGCCGCAGCAGGCTCCTGTGGAGACGCCGCAGATATCCCCCGACGGAATCGTTACGATACGTAAGCCCGACGGCAGCGTCGAGCAGGCAGCGCTTCCTCCGGAGGCTATGCCTCATATACAGGGGATACAGCGCGGAATGCAGGACCGCCAGGCTATCGGGAATGCTCAGATGTAGCGGAGGATATTGATGATAAACATACGCAGTAGGGGTGACGCGACAAGCGTCAAGTCCTGGGAGGTTCAAAATGGAGACAATAAAGTACAGGGACAATCAAGAAGGGAAGGGGACTGCGTTGCTGCGGACAGGCATGTGGGACAAAGGGTTTAAGGCGTACGTGGCGTTATTTCTCCTCGCCGTGATTTGCATACTCGAGCCGACTTCGGCCTATGCGGCGGTGAAGAAGAGCGCGGGCAAGGAGCAGATTCCGTTGTCTGAGCTTACGTTATCTCTCAGTTTTGAGAACAAGCCTCTCGGACAGGTGCTCGCCACAGTTGCCAGACTGACTCAGGCGAGTCTGAAGAAGGGCGCGAACTTCGCCATATCTCCGGCGGCCGCGACTTCTCTCGTTACGACCGAGTTCGAGTCGGTGAAGTTTAAGGACGCGCTCAGTATGATCGCGAAGGCGGCGAAGGTCTCCATAGTGGAGGAGCAGGCGAATATGTTCGTAGTCAGGACCATAGCCGAAGAGGAACAGGTCGACCCGAACATGAGCGAGAAGCAGAAGGAAATCAACGCGATGGAGCGCAGAATATCCAACGGGGAGATCCGTACCTTCGTGCTTAACTACGTAGGCGCGGACGACGTGCAGGAAGCTCTTGACAAGCTGTTCAGCGAAGAGGCCAATTCTGTGTTCTCGATCTCCGTACTCGGCGGAACCGGCGCGGGTTCCGGCGGAGCTTCGGCTTCGTCCGCTTCCGGCAGTACCAGGGAATACTCCACGGTCATAGTCTACGCGGCCAACGCGCGCGTTATGGAATATATAGCTCAGGCTATACGCGATCTTGACCGTCCGAGACCTATGGTCGAAGTAGAAGCGGTCTTCGTGGAAGTAACAAGCAACAACGACAGCAACTTCGGCATTACGTGGGATATTATGCCTACGCCGATCGAATTCCTCGAAGAGTCCGTCGGCAGTATAGGAGTTTCCGATCTCGGTTCCGCGGTCCCGGTGTTCCGCCGTACCGGACTTGGCACGATGCGCCGTACCTCCGGAGCTTCCGTGAGCGGCAGGCTCTCCATGACCGAGAGCAACAGTAAGGGCAAGGTCCTCTCGAACCCGAGAATCCGCGTTATGAGCGGACATACGGCCGGGTTCAGCAGCGAGACCCAGGTTCCTATCATGAACAAGGACGCGGACGGCGAAGTCAATACCGAATACAAGAACGTCGGCATCACCCTGGACATTCTTCCGATAGTCCTCAACAACGACCAGATCTATCTTACGGTCAAGCCGTCTGTTGCGAGCATCACCGACACGGTTACTCTCGGCGACACCCAGGCTCCGCAGATAGACGAACGTTCGGCAGAGACGACGGTCCTTATGCGCGACAACGAGATAATGGTCATAGGCGGACTTCTCTCCGACCGCGACATCAAGAGCATGGCGAAGGTTCCGTTCCTCTGGAGAATCCCGCTCTTCGGAGAGCTGTTCAAGTCCACGACCGTAGAGAAGGTACATTCTTCGCTGTCGGTGTATATCCGTCTGAAGCTGATCCGCGATTATATGGACGACGTACCGTCCAGCGCGTCTGAAGTTAACAACGAAGGACAGACGGTACGGGGCAAGGTCGGGGAGACCGGGCATGTCGGACTGACCCGTAAGGACAGGGGAGCGGACCTCGAGAAGATCGACAACTCCCGTATAGACGCGCTGCTTGAAGGCCTTAAGAAGCGCGAGGAAGAGAAGAAGCGTAAGGAAGCCGAAGCTATGGCGGCTCAGGCTAAGTCCGGAGGCTTCGATATGAAGTCAACAGGAGATACGGGGACTCTTGCTCCCGAAGCGATAGACGGCAAGGCTCTTAAGGAACAGGAACGATTAGCCAGGAAGAAGGCTGCCGAAGAGAGGAAGGCCGCCGAGGAGCGTAAGCGTCAGGGAGCTCAGAAGATAGAGGCGGAGAAAAAGGCTGAGGCTGAGCTGAAGAAGGCTGAGCTGAAGAAGGCTGAGGCCGAGAGAGCTGCCGAAGAGGCCCGCAAAGCGGCGGAGGCTGCGGAGAAAGCCAGCCGGGAAGCCGCCGGAGCAAGTGAAAGCGCCGGCCTGTCCGAGTATCTGTACTAGAGAACATTCCTGCCGGGGACTCCGGCAGGACTTATATTCCGTGGAACGCACGGGAATCTACGCTTGGGGAGAGCGTGTAAGACATATAGGCCACGGCCTGTATGCAGTGCTCAGGGAACCAGGAATCCCCTGCCTTTAGGCATAGGGAGTGTCAACTTGATCTTGACGAAGGAGGTAGCCGCGGTCTTGTCCGACAGGCGGAGAGGCCGTTCAGGCGATATATTTTATGGCTGAAACATCAGTATCGGGCAGCAGACAAAGAATAAGGGCCAGGGAGCACTGGTCTACGAAACTGCCTTCCCTGGAGATACTCCCGGCGTATCTTAACCGTACCGGGAGAATATCCGAGGAGCAGATGATCGAGTGCCACAACGAGGCTAAGTCTAACGACGAGTCTTTCACGAAGGTGGTCATCCGTAAGGGATACGTCTCTGAGAAGACCATTCTCGAGTTCTACGCTTCCAATCTGGATATAGAGTACATCTTCAACTTCAATAAGAAGGAGCTGGAGGAGCGCAGCTTCTCGTCTTCGTTCTTCGTACGGTTCAACTACGATACGCTGAACAAGATGAAGTTCCTTCCGCTGTACTACGAGAGCGCCGATACCTCGTCCATCCTTCTGCGTTACCAGGTACACGTCGTACTGAACGACCCGTGGCAGGTCTTGGATGTTATAAACCTCGTCTCCGACGTTATCCGCAAGATCAACTACGAGAAGCGGCAGTCGCACAGGGAAACGGATATGCGCAACGCCCTGAACAGCCTGACGGACAGCACTCCTGAGGAACCGGCCGAGTTCGGATTCGTCGAGACCCAGGAGCCTCAGATAGACGTAGTGGCGTATCTGGCGAACGAAGGCGACATTCTTCAGGTCCTCTCCGAGGTCGGCAACATCTCGGAAGAACTGTATATAGACAGCGTAATCGACAAGGCTGAAGCCGAGGCCCAGAAGTTCTGGTCCGACTATATAGGCAAGGCTATAAGGCTGAAAGCCTCCGACATGCACATTACGCCGTACAACGACCTGGGCGGCCTCTGGATCCGCAACCGTATAGACGGAGTACTGGAAGACTCTCTGAGGACGGCTGTCTATTCGCCGCACGATTACGGAGTCCTGCTCAACAAGCTGGTCAACATGGCGGGCATGAACTCGACTAAGATGATGGTCCCTCAGTCCGGGGTTATGCGCTTTAGGTTCGAAAAGAAGAACTACGACATACGCGTCGAGGTTATCCCGACAATCTATGCGGGAGTCAACCATCCCGGCAACAAGATACAGCTCCGCTTGCTGTACAAGAATAACGCGGTAAACCTGGAAAGTATGGGGCTCTATCCGGAAGATCTCGAACTGGTGAAGATGATGCGCGAGCAGCCGCAGGGCATGATACTTGCCGCGGGACCTACCTCTTCGGGTAAAACGACCACGATATACTCGATACTTCAGACTATGGATCTTCAGCACAGAGCGGTCTATACAGCCGAAGACCCTGTCGAGTACAAGCTGGAGAACGTTACGCAGATCCCCGTCAGAGACGCGGCGGGCTGCGACTACCATACGATAATCAGGTCTCTGATGCGACTCGACCCGGATATCATCTATCTCGGTGAAATCCGAGACGAAGTGTCGTCCGAGAGCGCGGTGCGACTGGCTAACACGGGGCACGTGGTTCTCTCGACCATACATACGAACTCTAGCTATTCCGTCGCGCAGCGTCTTAAAGGATTCGGAGTAGAGGAACAGATGTTGTCTACGGCGCTGACCGGCATCATCGCGCAGCGTCTTGTCAGAAGAAACTGCCCGCACTGCCTGCAGGAATACAATATAGACGCGCACACTGCGGATCTGCTGCAGCTGGACGAGCACAAGACGTACTGGCGCGGCAGCGGGCTGCTTCCGAACGGCAATACCTGCCCGGTCTGCAAAGGCAAGGGTACGCTCGGACGTATCGGCATATTCGAGATAACTCCGCTGTATCTGTACCCCGAGTGGGTCAAGTACGTAGAGACTCCGTTCGAGCTCAGAGAGTTTATGCTCTCGAAGGGGCTATATAAGGACCTGTACGGAGACGCGCTGAAGAAGATAGAGGACAGGCAGGTCTCGCCCGAGATGCTGAAGGGTATCATCGTCCCGGTCAACTCCGGGGACGCCAAGAGCATGCTCTAATATGCGGTAAAGGAGAAGGATCGATGAGAAAGAGGTTTGTAACTGCATTTATGACGGGACTCTTTGTACTGGCCGCGGCCTGCATGGCTTCTGCGGCGGGCAACTGGAGCAGAGGCGGAGAATGGCTCGGGGACGAGAACGACGCTCAGGGAGTCGCGCTTGCAAGGAAGTTCGCCGCTAAGATCGACAACACGGGTATGAGCATCCCTGTGTACGAGGTTATGATAGGCTGGAGCAAGACCTTCGCGCAGACAGTCCTGCCTATCACCGTAAACCAGGAGGACATAACGTCGGGGAAGCCCGCTCAGATATTGTGGACCGGCAGATATAACGGTCATATAGAAGACGTCGCCTCCCAGTTCGACGGAGGGAACGAGACCGTCCAGTCGGTGATATTCACCAGCTCGGAACCCAATATGGGCCGTCCTAAGCTCTATGCTATGGAAGGCCTGGTCACCTGGAGCTCTAAGACGAGAAGGGACGTAGACAAGATAGTCATAGTCTGGGACAACGCGATGAGATCCCACGTCTATCTCGGAGTAGACTTCAACGAGCTGATGCAGAAGGCAGGCGTGGAAGGCCTTACCGGATACGAAGGCGCAGCCAGTTACTAGGCTGAGTTAGATATATTATCCTCCGCCCCCGTTCTGCACTTTCGCAGGCGGGGGTTTTATTTGTCTCAGAAGGGATATGTATGCCACAATATATACAGGATCGGAGAAGGTGTAATACAATGAGAATAGAACAGCGTGGAGGGGAGAAAATGCGGAGACATACAATATACTACGAGAACATACCAATAGCGGACTATCACACCGTCAACGATATCAAGCCAAGGGATCCGCATGAAATTTTTATTAACAACTTAGACAGATTCGATTCTCCTGAGGATGCGGAAGAATTCGTCAGGGTAATATTCTCGAACTTATTTAACTTCTTCAAAGGGAACCTTCCTGAAGGCATCCGGTATCAGTCTCTTGCGGAACAAGCGAGCGACACTGATATATTAGGTATGGCAGTCCATCTGGACGAGTTTACCGGTGATGTAAGCATAGATAAATGTGATACACGAAAATTTTCCCCGGTACCTGAGACAATAATGAGCGGTTCCGATATACAAAACTCATTAAATCAGAGAGAGTATCGCTTTACCTCCAGTGAACGTGCTTCGGGATCTCGTCCCGGTTCATTCGCAGGATACTTCGACAAGTTCACCGCCGTGCTGGAATACGGTCTTGAAAGCGTAGTCTTGCGGGAAAGTAACTGGCAAGAAGAGATTGGCAACGTCATTGTGAAGCCTCAAGGGGACAGGTTCCCATGTATAGCTGTCAACGAAGCTTTCTGCACGGCTCTTGCAGGAAAATGCGGCATAGAGGTACCCAGGACATGGCTCGTGTACTCTGACGACGGCTGGGGCTGTAAGAAACACTTTGTAACAGAGCGGTTTGGAATTCGCGCGTCGGAGGACGGCAAAGTTACAAGAGACCTGATATTCGACACAGGCATGTTGTTGGGAGATACAGTCTTGGACAATTATTCCATCAGCAGCGAGGATTACTTTGATTTTATGCGTAATCTACTCCCGAAATCAGATATGCAGAAGTTCATGGACGCCTATCTGTACGGACTCATTATTGGCAACAGCGATATGCACATCAAGAACTTCTCGGTCAGATATTCTCATGGTAATTTTATGTTGACGCCTGTCTACGACATAGTATCGTTTAAGCCATACGGACTAAGGGACGATGCAGCTCTCTCTATTGGAGGCAGAAATAATGTGTCAAGTAAGGCGGTCTTCGAATTTATAATAAAGCAGGGGATGCCTGTACGTCGTATCTACGATATGTGCGATGCAGTAATGAATAACTTCGAGGAAACAGCGGAGCAGTATATCAATATGGACGACGCAACTGAACGAAAGCTTTATAGCTATATTCTGGAATATACAGAAAGACGATGCTCTGAGATAATGGGGCTAGCGAGGTTAGAACTGAAACGGGACAACCCTGCAAAAGAATTTAACCAGGACGACTTGAGGGGGTAGTTGAGTATGCCGTATTTTGCGAAGCCGTATGTACTGCCAAGTCCGGAAGAGATAATGAAATCCGAAAATGAACAGCGTGCCGCCTTCAAGCGCGCCGTAATAGCCGCTATCGGCGAAGAGGGTTATCGCAAGTACAGCTTTGAGTATAGGTTTCGCCGCCATAAGAGACATAGCAAAGGCAGGGAAACCCCTGAAACTGTAGACCTGGCAGAACGTTAGTCCACTATCAGTTAGGGACTTAGGACTTAAGGGACTTATATCTAATATACCACCCTAACTTCGGCGGGTGATATATACAACATAAGTGCAGGTACTACGGGAGCTTATACGCTCCGCTGGTCTCTCCTGCTTCAAGGCGCACCGGAGACAGTAACGCCTTCTTGACCGATTCGTAAGTTCCATAAGAATGCGAACCTACAGGGTTCCCACATATCCCTTCCGCTGGTCCTCCGGCGTCCCGCATTGTCCCCAGGCTGCCGTTGGCCCGGAGTGTCTGCTTCGCGAACGCCTTTGGGAGCGCCTTCTTAATTATCTGGCACGCCGCGTTGATATCCGCGTTTATCAGCGTGCCGTCTCCTGCCTTGAACAAGCCCGCCCCTACAGGACGGAGATGTCAGTGCAAGGCTTGCTACGAGAGAACTTAGGGATGTGGTATATTCTATATAAATCCCTAATCTATATATAATGTTCCGGACCGGCAGCCGGACGTCCCCCCGGCGCATCAGGAGCCTTATCGACGTAACCCGGATTTAATGCCGCTTATTGCTTCAACCTTAAGGCTTAAGGCCCTATCGTCATACAGCCTCCGCAGAAGTCTGCCATAACGCGAGAATATATTACCCTCAGGGCGCTCATGAGTCTTTATGCTTCAGGCTTTTCGCTTTATCAGTATAATCGCTTCTGAGGCGATGTTCACCATTTGTTACGAAACGCGCGGTTTCGTAAAGTCCTGAGCATGGGGTTTACGCCGGCCCGGTAGATTACTTACTCAACCTGAATCTTGTGTCTTAGCTCGCAGTCGTCCGGATCAAGCAGCTTCGTACGGGCGTTGAAGATCTCCAGCTCCGACGTAATCTTCGTAGAGAACTCATAACGCTTGTCGTACTCGCGGTTCTTAACTCCCTCGTCGTAGAACAGGACTATAGAGCCTTCCTTATCCTTGTCTCGCCCGAACTTCTGGAGCATCTCTACAGCGTGTTGGTTACTCAGGCAGCCGTACACACTGCAGATCAGATCCCTCGCAGGGTCCGTCTCCTTACCGCCCGAATAGCTCCGAACAAAGGCGTTGTTGGACCTGAGTTCGTTCTTCATTGCAATAAGCTCGGTCACGCTGTACGTGTAGCCGTCGATAGTGATCTTAGACACCGCGTTAGTGAACGCCACACACTTCTTCAGCCAGCGCATACGCTCGACCAGAGCTATAGTAGACTGCACAAGGCTCTTGACCGCCTTCTTCTGCTCATCTATGGAACCGAAGTATATACAGCCCGCCATATTAGAGGCGTACTTGCGGATCTCTTCCTTCTGCTTCTCTATACGCTTCGCGAGTATAGGGATCTCATGCAGTGCGGTGATTATATACATACCTTCGGTCGTGAACTTCTCCATCAAATCTGACCGTCGGGAACCCGTGACTTCCCCCGTTCAAGGGGCGCATAGCGAGTCATGGGGGGAAGACGGTCTATCCCTCCTTTGTATTACGTATTTCTGTTAAGAACCCTTTTGGCGGTTCTATGAATCTCAGCTTCTTGTAGCTTACGCTGCCTTTGTTTACTTTGTTGCCTGCCAAATTGCGGATGTCAAAATCTCCCCGTACTCGTCTTCCGAATACAAAGTAAGGTTTGCCATCGTACTCTACCTTATCGAATAAACGATAGCCGTGTACCTTATATTCTGCCTGGTTGCGTTTCTTTTTGCCGCCTTTCAGCCAATTCGCTTTGTATAGCTGCCTGTTGTGGCGGCGCACCTTCTTAACGTAGTAATACTCTCCCCGTGGCTCCGCAT